>CAYLPJ010000006.1:0-143807 GCA_964385465.1 uncultured Planctomycetaceae bacterium
ACTGGAAACTCCAGCGTGCCGCCTGACTGCCGCCACGATTTTGTGTCGGACACATGTGAAGATCGCGCGAACGAATAGCGCTTGCGAACCCCCTTTGTGCGCGGTACGGTAATGGGTAGTCATATCGAGCGCTGTACATCATGTCAGCCATCTTGCGCTTTGCATTGCTGCTCGTCGGGTGGGGCGGGCAGAGGGTCGGACGTTGCTGTATGCATGTCATATCTCGGCGGTGATCGTCACCGACGTTGCGCACATCTCGCTTGCGCTGTATCTCTGTAGTTCCAGCAGTGGGAGGTTGGGAAATGCCCCAGGGTACCGTCAAGTGGTTCAATGACGCGAAGGGCTACGGGTTCCTCCGAATGGACGACCGGGAAGAGGACATTTTCGTCCACTACTCGGCCGTCCAGGCCGAAGGCTTCCGCTCTCTGACCGAGGGAGAGGTTGTCGAGTTCGACCTGATCGAAGGCCCCAAGGGCATGAAGGCCGAGAACGTCGTCCGTCCGCAGCACGCCTGACTCGCGTGCGCGTGGCGGACCCGAGCCCCGACTGGGTCTCGGAACGCCCGTCATTTCATTTGCAGGCCGAGTCAGCGGGAGGCCTATGAAGCCCCCTTCGGATCGGTCCCCGCGGCGGCTCGGTTGCGGACCATGCGGTTGATCCCCGCGACGATCGCGCGGATGGCGGCCTGGTCGATGTTGGTGTCGCTCCCGACGCCGAAGAGCACGCCGTTGTCGGCGAGCTTCAGCGGGACGTAGGCGACCGCGCGGGCGTCCGCGCCCTTGCCGACGGCCTGCTCGTGGTAGTTGTCCACCTCGAAGCCCGTCGCGCCGAGCGCGTACAGCCCGTGCACGAACGCCGAGATCGGCCCGTTGCCGTCGGCGGTCACCGTGCGCTCCTCGCCGCCGACCCGCATGCGGATCTCGCCGTGAATCTGCGTCGGGTCCGTGTCGTCCGGGCGGGGCCAGTAGCCCAGCAGCTCATACGGGCCCTCCGGCTGGACGAACTCGTCCAGGAAGACCTGGTGGACCTCCTCGCTGGTGACCTCGCGGCCGACCTCGTCGGAGTAGGCCTGCACGGCCCGGCCGAGCTCGGGTTGCATCGCCCGGGGCAGCTCCAGGTCGTAGTCATGCTCCAGCACCCAGGCGACGCCGCCCTTGCCGGACTGGGAGTTGATGCGGATCAGCCGCTCGAACTTGCGCCCGAGGTCGGCGGGGTCGACGTGGAGGTAGGGCACCTTCCAGCCGGAGCCGAACTTCTCGGGGGCCTCGGGGAGCTTGTGGACGCCCTTGCGGATCGCGTCCTGGTGCGAGCCGCTGAAGGCCGTGAACACGTACTGCCCGCTGTACGGCTGGCGGTAGTAGATGGGCATGCCCGTCAGGCGCTCGACGGTCCCGGCCACGCGGTCGAGGCCGGAGAAGTCCAACCCGCAGTCGATCCCGCGGCTGCGGAGGTTGTTGGCCAGCGTGACGAGGTCGACGTTGCCCGTCCGTTCCCCGTGCCCGAACAGCGTGCCCTCGACGCGGTCCCCGCCGGCCTGGAGGGCGAGCTCCGTCGCCGCCACCGCCATGCCCTGGTCGTTGTGGGCGTGCAGGCTGATCAGCACGTTCTCGCGGTGGGGGAACCGGCGGCAGAACAGCTCGATCATGTCGGCGTAGTGGTTCGGCGGGCGCCGCTCCACGGTGGCCGGGAGGTTGAGGATCATCGGCTTCTCGGGCGTGGCCTTGCCCCAGGCCTCGTAGGCGGCCTGGCAGATCTCCAGGGCGAAATCGAGGTCGGTGTCGGTGAACTCCTCGGGGGAGAACTCCAGGCGCAGGTCGCTGTCGGGCGCCGCGTCGGTGCGGTCGCGGATCTGCTCGATGGCGCGGACGACCATGGCGATCGTGTCGGCCCGGGTGAGCCCGAAGACCTGCTCCATGTGCAGCTCGCTGGTGGCGCAGTAGGCGTGGACGATCCCGCGCGGCGCGCCGGCCATCGCCTCGAACGTGCGGTCGATCAGGTGCTCGCGGCACTGGGTCAGGCCCATGATGTACACGTCGTCGGGCACGCGCCCATCGTCGATGAGCCGGCGGGTGAAATCGAAGTCGTCCCGCCCGGCCGAGGGGAACGCCACCTCGATGTGCTTGAAGCCGACCTCGCACAGCAGCGCGAAGTACTCGAGCTTCTGGTCCGGCGAGAGCGGATTGGGCAGCGCCTGGTTGCCGTCCCGCAGGTCCACGGAGCACCAGACGGGGGCGGTCTCGATCCGGCGGTCCGGCCACTGCCTGTCGGGCAGGGCGATCGGCTCGGGGTGAACGTACTTCGGTACGCTGGCGGTGGACACGGCTGTCTCCTTCACGTCGAAGGCCTCGATGAATCGCACGGTCATTGGCTCGCCCGGCCCGGCGGTCCGCCCGGGCGGGCCATGAAAAAAACCCCGCGCTCCGATCGGAATCGCGGGGCCGTTTGGGCGAAGGTCGTGGAGGTCCGCGATCCGTCAGCGCAGCAGGAGCCGGGCAAGTAGAGCCAGGGCCAGGCTGTCCGCGCGACGAATCATGTGTGAACCTCTCTACACATACTATCGGCACGGTCGGCGAGGATGCAAGCGGGAATCTCCACAAACGCGGCCCCCGCCAGCAGTGGCCGGCAGCCGGCAGCCGGTGGCCGGCGGACGGTCGGAGGCTCTCGCCGCTTCCCGTCGCGGCGGCGTCCCCCAAGCCCGGCGGCCTTTCTCCCGGCCACTGACAGACTGCCCACCGCAAGGCCGGCCGCTGCAAGACAGGCCTCTGGCCAGGGCAGGGGGCTTTCGGGTACAACGGCGGGTACGTTGGACCTTTGTTGGAGCGGCTCGCGATGAAGTGCCTGTTCGCCGTCCTGCTGATCCTGCTCGTGGCCGCCGGCGTGCTGACGGCCCTGATGATGCCCGACGCCCGCAGCGAGGTGCCGGTCATCTACTGGGTGACCGACCCGAACCCCGCGCGAATCGAGCAGATCAATACGTTTCACGACTGGCTTATCGCCAACGGCTACGCTGCGCCGACCGACCGCGGGCGGCTGGAGGAGCTCTTCGGCGCGAGGGCGGCCGGGGAGTTCTTCCGCTGGCACGGCGGGAGGGCGGACGCCAACTCCCGGGCCCCCGTCCGCGTGCTGGACTGGATGATCGAGCGCGGCTACGCGGCGGGCGTCGAGCCGCCGGACGTCCACCCCGGGCGGAACGTCTGGGCCGTCGGGGGCGACGACGGGTCGCGGCTGGTCATCCCCAAGGTCGAGCTCCGCCTGGACACCGCCAACCGGGACCCGACCAAGCAGATCATCCAGGGCGTCAGCGGGGTCGCCGGCGACATCATGGACCTCTGGTCCGGCAGCGGCGACATGCCCTACTTCCAGGAGATCGGCCTGCTCCACGACGTCACCGAACCGGCCGGGCGCCTGGGCTTCGACATCTCGAAGACCTGGCCGGCCACGGCGTACGAGATCTCGCAGGTCGAGGAGGACGGCAACCGCCACCAGTACATGTTCCCGTGCAACGTCTGCGCCCACGAGTTCTGGGGCAACGCGGGGACGCTTCGCAAGCACGGCCAGGATATCCCCCCGCGGCGTTGGACGTGGGAGGAGTTCGAGCGGCGGGGCAAGGCGTTCGTGGCCGCGGCGAACGAGGGCAAGCGGCACCGGGACACGTTCTTCGCCAACCAGATGCCGCTGGAGGTGATGCACCGGGGGCTGGGCCTGTCGCGGTTCAACGAGACGCTCACCCGCTGCACGCTGGACGACCCGCGGTTCGTCCGCGTGCTGGAGCTGAAGGTCAAGTGGACCTACGAGGACCGGATCCTCCCCAGCCGGGCGGACCTGGAGAGCTTCGCCACCGAGAGCGGCTACGGGGGCAGCACGCTGCAGTTGTTCAACAGCGGCAACTACGCCATGTTCTGGATGGGGCGGTACGCGCTGATCCAACTGCGGGAGTTCTACGAGACCTCCGGGCCGATCGAGTACTTCATCTGCGAGCCGCCGCACGGGGGCTTCCCCAACTCCTTCACGGGCACGCGGTCGGCGGCGGTCTACAGCGGCGGGGAGCACAAGGACCTCGCCGTGCTGTTCCTGGCCTACCTGGCCAGCGAGGCCTACAACATGCAGATCGTCGCCGACGCCGACGCGCTTCCGCCGTGCCCCAAGTACGCCGAGACGCCGCAGTTCAAGAAGCCCCGGGCCTATCCCAACGAGCACGGCGTCCACGAGGCATTCTCCGCGGCCGCGCGGAACATCGCCATCCCGTCGGTCTTCAGCCCCTTCACCGCCACGCGGAGCGTCGGGCGGATCCTCTCGCAGGGCGAGGAGAAGGTCCTCAGCGACGTCGCCAGCGCCGAGGCCGTCGCCGAAGACGTCGCCCGGCGCGTCCAGCGGGAGATCGCCCGCAAGCTCGCCGAAAACCCCTCCCTGGTGCCCCGGTACGAGAAGGCCTGCGCGCTCCAGGAGAAGATCGACGAGCGCCTCGACGCCCTGCGGCAGGCCGAGGCGCTCCGCGAGGCCGGCAAGGACGTTCCGCCGGAGCTGGCGCGTCGGGCGAAGAAGATCCCCGCCGACTGGATCGCCAATGTCTTTCTCGCCCGGTACTACGCCGCCAAGGGCTACGTGGAGTAACGCATGGCCAACGGATCGCGAAACCGCCGCAACCTGCTGCTCGGCCTGGCGTTCCTGACGCCCAACATTCTGGGCTTCCTGGCCTTCACGCTCGTGCCGCTGGTGATCAGCCTCGTGCTGGCGTTCAGCAACTGGGACCTGCGCCTCCACAACATGTTCAAGGATGAGCCCATCCGCATGGTCGGCCTGAGCAACTTCCTGCGGCTCTGGACCGAGCCGGACTTCTTCCGCTTCCTGGGCAATACGCTGTTCTTCATGATGGGGATCCCGTTCGGCATCGCCGGGAGCCTCATCCTCGCGCTGCTGCTCAGCCGAGACATGCGGGGCGGCAGCCGGCCCGTCGCCGCCGTGCTGCTGGCCGGGGCGCTGCTCGTCGGCGCCGCCGCCATGCTCACCGTCATCCACATGGGCGCCACCGCCATGGTCATCCTCATCGTCGGCCTGGCGTGCATGACGCTCGTCCTCGGCGTCGCCGGCGGCTCGACGGTCTACCGCACGCTGTTCTACCTGCCCCACTTCACCGCCGGCGTGGCCGTCTACATCCTCTGGAAAAAGCTCTACAACCCCAACACCGGCCCGGTGAACACCGCCCTCTCGGTCCCGCTGTCGGCGCTCAGCGACGGCGTCGCCGCCGTGCCCGCCTGGACCATACGCCTCGGGGCCTGGATCTGCCTGGCCCTGGCGGCCGGCGTGGCCGTCTGGGGCCTGGCCAAGCTGCGGCGGATGTGGACCGACGGCGACCTCGGGGCGGCCGCCGCCGTCATCCCCGTCGGGCTGATCGCCCTGCCCGTCGGCCTCGGCGAGGCGTTCGGCTGGCTGCCCGGCGCCTGGCCGGCGTGGGTGCCCGCTTCGGTGGCGACGGCCTCGCCGCTGCTGGCCAGCCCCGCGGCCGCGGCGCTGACGGCGGTGCTGGTCCTGGGGGGCGTCTGGCAGATCGCCCGCGCCCGGGGCGGGCAGGACTTCCCCTGCCGCCCCGGCGACGGGTTCGGCATGGCGGTGATCCTGGCGCTGTTCCTGATGGTCCTGGAGTTCGTGCTGATCGGCTTTGCCATCGTCTTCCACGGCCTGCCCGGCATGGTCGCCGCCACCGGGGCCGAGGGGCTCACGCCGCCGGAATGGCTGGCCGACGTCCACTGGGCCAAGCCCGCCATCATGGTCATGGCCCTGTGGGTCGGCGTGGGCTCCAACAACATGCTGCTCTACCTCGCCGGGATCAGCAACATCCCCGGCGAGCTCTACGAGGCCGCCGACATCGACGGCGCCAGCCGCTTCCAGAAGTTCTGGGCCGTCACCTGGCCCCAGCTTGCGCCGACGACGTTCTTCATCGTCATCATGAGCGTCATCGGCGGGCTCCAGGGAGGCTTCGAGATGGCCCGCACCATGACCCGGGGCGGCCCGGCCGGGGCGACCACCACGCTGAGCTACTTCATCTACACCGAGGGCTTCGAGACCGGGCGGCTGGGCTACTCCTCGGCGGTGGCGTGGACGCTGTTCCTGATGATCTTCGTGGCTACCGTGATCAACTGGAGGTTCGGCAACCGCTATGTCAACGACTGACCCGACCCCGCCGCCGGCGCCGGCCGTCCGCCGGGAGAACCGCCTGGCCGTCTTCTTCAGCCGCTTCGCCCGCGCCGGCTTCCTGCACGTCATCCTCGTGCTGCTGGGCTGCACCATGATCCTGCCGTTCGTCTGGATGGTGCTCACCAGCCTCAAGCCGCTGGCCGAGGTCGGCCTGCCCCAGTGGCTGCCCGAGAACCCCGAGCAACTCTCCTCCTGGAAGTGGCAGAACTACCGCGAGGTCTTCGACGTCATCCCCTTCGGGCGGTTCTACTGGAACAGCATCTTCGTCGCCGCCTGGGTCACCTTCCTCCAGGTGTTCACCAGCTCCCTCGCCGCCTTCGCCTTCAGCCGCATCCAGTGGCCCGGGCGCAACAAGGTCTTCCTGCTCTACCTGGCCACCATGATGCTCCCCGGCCTGGTCATGATGATCCCCAACTACCAGATCATGATCTCCCTCGGGCTGGTGGACACCTACGCCGGGCTGATCCTCCCGGCCTCCTTCAGCGCGTTCGGGACCTTCCTGCTCCGCCAGTTCATGCTCACCATCCCCACCGAGCTCGACGAGGCCGCCGAAATCGACGGCGCCAGCAAGTGGCAGGTCTACTGGAACGTCATCCTCCCACTGGCCAGGCCCGGGCTGATCACGCTGACCATCTTCACCTTCCTGGGCAACTACCGCAGCTTCTTCTGGCCGCTGGTCATGCTCAAGAGCGTTCACAAGTACACCCTGCCCATCGGACTGCTCTACTTCGACTCCACACGCGGGCAGTCCACCCACCTGATGATGGCGGCCGCGACCATGATGGTCGCGCCGATGATCGTTCTGTTCGTCCTGCTCCAGAAGTACCTCGTCCGGGGCATCCAACTCGGCGCGGTGAAGGGATAGAGGAGGTCTCCATGCGAGAGGGCAAGGTCGGGTTTGCGGTGGTGGGCTGCGGGGTGATCGGGCCGTGGCACACCCGCGCGGTGGAACTGTGCGAGAACGCCGAGCTGATTGCCGTCTGCGACGTCGAGAAGCCCAAGGCCGACGAACTGGCCGCACAGCACGGCGAGGGCGTGACGGCCTACGCCGACTGCCGCGAGCTGCTCGACAACGAGCCGGACGTCGACGCCGTCTGCGCCTGCGTGCCCAGCGGGCTGCACCACGAGATCGCCCGCGCGGCGGCCGAGCGGGGCAGGCACGTCCTCAGCGAGAAGCCGCTGGACATCACCGCCGAGCACATGGACGCGATGATCTCCGCCTGCGACGCCGCCGGGGTCAAGCTCGGCTGCATCTTCCAGCGCCGCACGCAGGCGGCGTCGCGGCAGGTGCGGGAGATTCTCGCCGAAGGCCGGCTGGGCAGGCTCGTGCTGGTCGACAGCTACCAGAAGTACTACCGCTCGCCGGCGTACTACCGCTCGGCCGGCTGGCGGGGCACGTGGGAGCTCGACGGCGGGGGGGCCTTGATGAACCAGGCGGTCCACGGCATCGACCTGACGCAGTTCCTCGTCGGCGACGTCGAGAGCGTCTTCGCCTACGGCGGGCCGCTCGTGAGGGAGATCGAGGTCGAGGACACCTGCGCCGCCGTGCTGAAGTTCGCCAACGGCGCGATGGGCACGCTGACGGGAACCACCTCGGTGACGCCGGGCTTCGGCTGCCGCCACGAGATCCACGGCGAGAGCGGCAGCCTCGTGCTCACCGGAGACGGCATCGAGGCGATGTACGTCGCCGGCGAGCCCGCCGGCAAGGCCGAGCGGATCGACCCGGCCGAGTACGCCGCCGACGAGCCGGAGGAGCTGTCGGCCTCGTCGGACCCGAAGAACCTCTCGATCCGCGGGCACGCCATCCAGATCGCCGACATGGCCTCGGCGATCCTCGACGGCCGCCCCCCCATGGTCCCCGCCACGGAGGCCCGCAAGGCCGTCGACGTGATCCTCGCGATCTACGAGTCGATCCGCACGGGGCAAGAGACGGCGGTCAAGCGGTAGCGGGCAGCGGGCGGCAGGTATCCCGGAGGAGCTCACGCCTCCTGCGGATACGGAGAGCCCCCGGCGACATCTTCCGGCCCTTCTCGCGTTCCTGTCCGAAGCGCCCGGCAAACACGACCGAGGGGCAGGGGACCGCCCCGCCGGCACCCGCGCCCGTCGGAGCCGCCCGGCCCGGTTCTTCTCGTGATGGTGGCGTCCCGCCCGCGCCGCCCAGGCACCTGCCCCATCGATCTCGCGGCGGATCCCGCCCGTGCCCGCCGCAGCGCCGCCCAAGGAATGTTACCTGATAGCGAATATGGGTTTAACTTCCGAAACGCGAAGGGGCCCTCCCATCGAATCTCCCCGCAACGGAAAACGTCCTTGCCTTGCTGGTATGATGAGTGGTATAAGTCGCCCATCCATCACGGAGAGGCGAGCATGGCGACACGGATCCGGCGGACATCGACGGCCGAGGCGATTGTCGAACACCTCCTCGAGCGCATTCGCGGCGGGGAGTTCGGGCCGGGCGACCGGCTGCCCAGCGAGCGGAAGCTCATGGGCGAGCTCGGCGTCGGGCGGCTGAGCCTGCGGGAGGGGCTGGCGCGGCTCAGCGCGCTGGGGGTCATCCGCGTCGAGCACGGCAAGGGGGCGGTGGTCCGCGAGGGCATCGACAGCGGGGCGATCCAGCAGGCCCTCGTGCCCCTGTTCCCCGAGCGCGACGCCCGGGCCCTCCAGGACCTCGTCAACGCGCGAATCCTCATCGAGGGCGAGCTGGCCGCCGGGGCGGCCCTGCGGCGGACGCGCGGCGACCTTCGCCGGCTGGCCGAGCTGCTCGACGAGCCCGGAGAGGCCCTCGACGACGACCGGGCCCTCGCCGAACTGGACTACGCCTTCCACCGCCAAATCGCACGCATCGCCGGAAACGCATTCCTCGAGGTCATGCAGGAGGCCCTCGCCGAGCACATCCGCTCCTTCCTCGCCCACTACGCCAAGGCCCACGGAGACAAGGCCGGGGCCGTCGAACGGCACCGGCCCATCCTCGACGCCATCGCCGCCGGAGACCCCGAGGCCGCCCGGCGGGCCGTCGGCGAGCATATCGCCGCCTGCAAGTCCAGCCTGGAGGCCTACGTCGAGCACCATAACGGCAAGGCCGGGCGGACGCCCGCCCAGCCGGCCGCGCTGTAGCCGCCACCACAACCGCCGCCCCGACCCATCGCCCGGGCCCCGGAGAACACGCTGATGAACGCCACCACACAACGCATCGCACTGCTCGCCGCGGCCGCGGCGGTCGCCCTGGCGCCGCCGGCGTCCCCGGCCGCCGGGAAGGACTTCACGCCGCTGGACATGACCGGCGTGGTGAACATGGGCTGGCGGGACGGGGTCGCCGGGGACGGCAAGGGGGGCTGGACCGACCAGGGCAGCAACGACATGCGTGCGGTCGAGCCCGGGCGGAAGGTTCTCGGCGGCGTGCCCTTCGAGCTGATCGACCCGGCGGGCAACGGCGGCAAGGCCGTGCTGGTGCTGAAGTCCAGGAACTTCCCCTCCGGCGCCAAGGCCTGCAAGCTGCCCGTCGGCGCCAAGGCCAGGGCGGTCTACTTCCTCCACGCCGCCGCCTGGAACAAGGGGCACATGGCGACGTACGTCGTCCACTACGCCGACGGGACGAGGACGGCCATCCCCATCCGCGCCAACAAGGAGATCGAGAACTGGTGGACGCCCAGGGACGGGCGGCGCTACCGCGCGGTCCTGCACGTCGCCAACGCCGAGTGCCGCGACGTCGGCCTGCTGATGTTCGGCTGGGACAACCCCTCCCCGGGCAAGCCGATCCGGTGCATCGAGCTGCGCAGCGAGAACGCCGACGGCGTGCCGATCGTCGCCGCCGTGACGCTGTCGAAGAAGCCCGCGACCTTCGCCGCCGCCAGGCCCGCCGGGGCCCGCCGACCCAAGCGGCCCGCCAGCGCCGAGGGCCGCTACGCCGCCCTGCTGGACGCCGGCAAGGCCGACGAAGCCGCCGAGGCCGTCCTCGCCGCGCGGTCCGGCCCGAAGGCTCCCCGCGAGATCGACGCCCTCGGCCGGGCCGTCGGGCCGCACGGCCGACGCGCCGCGGCGGTCCTCGACGCCCTCGCCCGGCGCGGCGGGATCGCGGCCGACACGCTCCGTGCCGAACTGCTCGTCCGCGCCGCCCGCGGCGACGAGACCCCCGGCTGGAAGCGCCGCGGGCGAAAGAACGCCCCCGACCCCATGCCGCTGGGCGAGCTCGGCCGACGCGGCGCGGCCCTGATGGGCCACGACGACCCGTTCGTCCGCGCCCTCGCCGAGTGGGCCCTGGCCATCCGCCTCGGCGTCGAGTGCGAGATGCGCGACAACCCCTGGCCGGAGGACGCCGACTGGTTCCGGACCTGGGCCGCCATGACGCCCGAGCAGATGCTCCCGGCGGACTACTGCCGCCACGCCGCCCAGGCAGGCTGGCACCGCACGGGGCAGGCCCTGGCCGCCGCGGCGGCCGAGGCCGCCGACCGCGCCCGCGCCGCCGCCGACTACGCCCGCCGCATCGCCCCCGCCGGCAAGGCCCCCGAACTGGACGAGCGCCTGGCGAAGCTCGACGCCGCCATCGAGGCCCTCGCCGCCGCCGCGAAGGCATCCGGCGACCTCACCGTCCTGCGCAAGCTCTATCTCGACGCCCGCCTGGCCGCCCGGGACGTCACGCTCGCCGGGCCGGAACGGGGCTTCGAGGGCATCCTCTTCGCCACGCGAACCGCCGCCGGCGGGGGAAACATCACCAACGGGCACATCCGCCACACCTACGGGCCCGCCGGCGACATCCACCTCAAGACGGGCCTGGCGCCCTCGGCGCCGGCCAGGCCGCTGATCGCCGGGCGCCTCGGCCCCGGGCACCTGCGGGGCATGGACCTGTCCTTCGACGCCGGGAGGATCGTGTTCTCCTACATCAAGCAGCCCGACGGGCGGCGGACCGACGACTGGGCCGGCCTCTACGAGATGAACGCAGACGGCTCGGGCCTGCGCCAGCTCACCGACGCGCCCCACAACTCCGACATGGAGCCGATCTACCTGCCCGACGGGAACATCTGCTTCGTCTCGGACCGCTCGAACTACGGCAGCCAGTGCGCCGGAGCCCTGATGCAGGACAAGATGATCCTCAACCTCTGGCGATGCGGGCCCGACGGCGGGGACATCCGCCCGCTGAGCAACAACAAGGACTTCGACCGACATCCCCACGTGATGGACGACGGCACGATCCTGTTCCTCCACTGGGAGTACCAGGAGAGGCACCTCTGGCAGACGCACACGCTGTGGACCTGTCGGCCGGACGGGGCCATGACCGACGCGATCTACAAGCAGCACATCACCTCCGGACCGATGAGCCTGCGCGAGGCCCGGCAGGTGCCAGGCACGGACAGGCTGGTGGCCATCGCCTGCGGGCACCACAACTGGGAGCAGGGGGCGATCATGCTGGCCGACCCGCAGGTGGGGGTCAACACGCCCGAGGGCATGAGGCTGCTGACCGTCGGCTGCTCGGGCACCGAGGGCGGCTACGGCCGGGCCGAGCCCGTCGCCGAGGGCGGCGTGCGCGAGCGAAGCGGGCACTACCAGTACCCCTACCCGCTGTCGGAGAAGAGCTTCCTGGCGGCGTACTCGTTCAAGCTGCCGGCCCATCAGTCCGGGGCGAACTTCGCCCTCTACTACGTGGACGTCTGGGGCAACAAGGAGCTGATCCACCGCGACCGGCGGCTTTCGGTGACCTACCTGCACCCGCTTTCCGCCCGCCGCCGGCCGCCGGTCCTGCCCGAGGTCGAGAAGCCCGGCAAGGCCTACGCCACGGCGTTCGTCACGGACGTGAACAAGGGCCTCGACGGCATCGAGCCGGGCACGGTGAAGTACATCCGCATCTCCCAGCACACCCCCTGGCCCTGCGTGCGGGCCGAGGAGAAGGCCTGCAAGTTCAACGACCTGCACTACGTGCCCAGCGGGGCGTGGACGAAGGTCTTCGGCGTCAACGCCTGGTCCCCGGCGAGGGTGATCGGCATCGTGCCGGTCGAGGAGGACGGCTCGGCCTGCTTCAAGGTGCCCGTCGATCAGCCGGTGTACTTCCAGGCCCTCGACGCCAACTTCCTGGAAGTCCGCCGAATGCGCAGCAACGTGACGTTCCAGGACGGCGAGTACCGCGGATGCATCGGCTGCCACGAGACCCGCGCCGTCGCGCCGCCGACCCTCGCCCGCCGCCAGGCTCTCGCGCTGACCAGGCCCCCCTCCCGGCCGGAGCCGCCGAGCTGGGGCGACCGCGTCGTTCCCGGCTTCGACCGTCACATCCAGCCGATCCTCGACAAGCACTGCGTCCGCTGCCACGGCTCGGCGGACGCCGGCGCGGGCGAATCCGGGAAGCCCAAGGGCGGGCTGGACTTCACCTCGCGGATGGTGGACGGCTATCCGCAGAGCTACCGGACGATGTTCGGCGTCAAGCCCGGCGAGCCCACGCCCGTCTCCAGCATGGACGCCTGGCGGTGGTGGTCCAAGGAGCCGCGGAAGCACTTCGACAAGGAGTTCTTCAAGCGGATCTACGCCAACGAGCAGCCCGGCCAGCTCATCGCCATCGCCGACCGCTTCAGCGGGGCCGAGGTCACCCGCCCGCGGCAGTTCGGCTCGGCCGTCAGCAAGCTCACCCGGACGCTGCTGGACAGCCCCCGCCACCGCAAGGCCGTGGACATGTCCCGCCCGGAATGGATCGCCCTGGTCACGTGGGTGGACCTGAACGCCCCGTACCTGGACACGTTCACCGACAAGGACACCGTCAAGGAGACCGGCCTGGCCCGCCGCGTCCACGTCGAGTTCCCCGACCCCTGGCACCGCCCCCCCGCCGGCGAGTGGGTCTGGAAGAACGAAAACACCGTCATCCTCAAAGAAGACTGACCGGCGGACGGCCTTGCGACTGCGAAACTCAATTCTGCCCGGCGCCTGGACGCTCTCGTTCGCCTGGACTCGAGCCTTGCGCCCCGTTGCCGGCCGCGATACCACACGCGAAAACTGAATTCTGAACCCCTGAACCCGTTTTCTTGTCCCACAGGCAAGCAGCGCGATGAGGTACTGAACGCAGAGTACGGCGAGAGACTGGGCGCATTTCAGGCACGCCATGCCCGTGGCCGAGGCGGACCCCATCCCTCGCGATTCGCCGCAAGACCGTCCGGCTTCATCGAGACCTCGGCGCAGGGAGGAGCTACTCGCTGCCGGCGGTCTTGGCCGGTCGGGCGACCGTGAGCGTGCCAAACGCCTTGGTGTCGCGGAAGTCCTTCACCGGCGCCCACGAGACCTTGCCGAACGAACTGTCCGTGCCGGCGAGATTGATCGGGACGGTCTTGCCGGGCGCGGGCCGGCCTCCCGCATCGCTCCACGGGATGGCCAACTCGCACGTCCACTCGCCGTCGCCGATGCGGGCGGCCTGGCGGATGGGGAGGATGTAGGGCAGGACGATCTGGATGTTTCGGCCGTCGATGTCGGCCCCGACGGCGGCGCCGGCGAAGTCCACGCGCAGCGTGTCGCCCGGGCGGGCGGGGTTCTCGTAGGCGGTCAGCAGTTCGACGTCCTTGACGGCCGCGCGGAGGGCGACGTACAGGTGCTTGTCGTCGCAGGCCAGCCAGGCCGTGCGGGGGGGTCGGAGCGGATTGTTGCGCGGCCCGACGGTGACCCAGTTGCGCAGGACCGCGCCGGGGGCCTTGGCGGCCTGCTTCCAGGCGGCATCGTCCAGTGCGCCGTCGAGTTCCGGGGCCTTCTCGACGATCACGGCGACCGCCTCGCGGGTCCGGGCTCGCCTCTCCCGGGGGTCGGGCCTGGCCGCCGCCGCGGTGCCCGCCGCGCCGCCGAGCGTGAGAATGGGTCCGGTCTTCGGCGAGGGCTTGAAGCCCGGCGCCCAGCTCATGGCCTGCCAGTGGTTCTCGTCCTGCATGGCCATGTTGGCCGCGAGGTTGAAGGCGACTGTCGAACCGGGCCGGCCCTGGATGCCCAGCAGCGACCACGGGATGGCCAGTTCGGTTGCCCAGAAGTTCATGCCGAATTCGCTGGCGGCGACGATCTTCGAGGCGTTGACGCCCTCGGGCACTTTGCCGGTTCCGAGGTTGCCCTCGCAGTCGATGCCGAACTGGAACCAGGTGCCGTCGTCACGAACGATGTGGATCTCCAGGCAGTCGCCCACGAAGGGCGTGCCCAGCCGGCCGGCCTTGAGCTTGAAGATGTCCGGGGCGAACGCCTGCATGGCCACGTACAGGCAGTTGGCGTCCCAGGCGACGTAGCCCACGCGCTGCTGTGTGGGCAGGCCCTTGGCGCCCAGCCCCAGCCAGCCGGCCAGCACCGCACCTTTGTCGCGGGCGACTGCGAGCCACTGCGGATCGTTCAGCAGGCCGTCGATCTTCGGCGGCTCGTCCAGGCGTATCGCCCGCAGACGCAATGGCTCGGCGGGCGCTTTGCTGGGCTGGTCGGCGGCAAGGGCGGGGGGGGCCAGCAGGCAGGTTGCGGCCAACGCGGCGGTTGCGATGCGCGAGGTCATTCGGGGGCCTCCTGGTTGGGCTCATTCGGCTCGCCTGCATTCGCGGGAATGCGGCGGACGAGGACGTCGTCGATGTCGATGGGCGCCGGCGTCATCGGCCCGGGGGTCCACCAGTAGGAGATGCTCACCCCGCCGGACAGCACGCGGTCGTCGGCGCCGTCGAAGTAGAGTTTGCCATCCCAGTACAGTTGGACGCGGTCGGCCCGGCAGCGGACGAGCACGCGGTGCCAGTCGCTGTCGAGCTTGCCGAGCACGTTCTCGTGCAGGGCGCGGATGTTCTTGGTCTCGTAGCCGCGGTGGGCGCGATACCAGCTCACCTTCGGACCGGACAGGCGCCACCGGGACCGGTGCCTCCAGGCCTGTACGAAGACGAGCTGGCGTTCGGAGGGGTTGTCCTCGTGCGGGTGCACGCGCCAGGCGAACAGCAGGAACGTGCACACGCGGCCGGCGGCGCGGGGGTTGGTCTTCGTCGGGTGCACGCGGACGCGGAAGGAAAACTCGTAGTCGTCCCAGACCTCGTAGGCGGTTTCGCGCTGTTTGGCGGCGTCCGCGTCCGCGGCTGGCGGGCTGATCAGGCGCTGGCGGTACTCTGTCATTCGCAGCACGTGATTGCCATTGGGGTCGTCGGGGTCTTCCAGGACGGTCTTGAGCCCCTTGGACGCCGCCAGCCAGCCCTTGGCGATGCCGTCCTCGAAGTCGTCGGCCAGAAGGACGTTCGCGTCGGCGGGACGCGTGGCTGGATCGGCCGGGTCCGCGGCGCCGACGCTCGCCGCGCAGCACGCCAGAGCCGCCAGCAGCACGGTGACGGGGGCAATGCGATCCGGCGCGGTCATGGCCTCACCGGTCCTTTCCGACCGGCAGCACGCGGACGTCGTCGATGTCAAGGTGCCCGACCAGTGCCGGCAGGTCCGCCAGCATCTCCAGGCCGAAGCCCCCGCCGGCGAGGCGGTCGTCGGTCCCGGTCCAGGCCACCCGCCCGTCAACCAGCACGGTGGACCTGCCGTCCACCACCCGCACCGTCAGCCGGCGCCACTCGGTGTCCAGCGGCATGGACCAGTCAGTGGCGATGTGCCGCTTGTCGCGATCCGGGTTCTTGCGTCTCGTGTCCAGCCGGGCGATCAGGCCGAACCGGCCCCCGCCGACGGTCAGGTCCGCGGCGTAGCTGTCGTCGATGGCCGTGTGGGTGAGGCCGTGCTTGCTGAACTGCGGCGTCCGGCCGTACCACAGCATCCGGAAAAGGCGCTGCGATTCGGCGTCGGAGGGCGGGAGCTTGCCCAAGCGGAAGCGGAAGGTCAGTACGTAATCGCGCCACGCGGCGTTCCGGTCCGGCCAGGCCTGAAGGCGCAGCGGGCCCTGCCAACTGGCCTTGTTGGCGGCGAGGCGGAGCACGGTGTTATCGCCCTCGGCCGCGACAAGGTGCGTGTCGTGGCGTAGCGAATCCCACCGCAGGTCCATGCCGTCCTCGAAGTCGTCGAACATCAGCGCACCCGCCGGCTGGAGCGGCCTGGCGGTGAAGCGCACCACCCGGCAGCCGAACGGCGCGGGAATCGGCACGGTCACCCGGTTGCCCTGCATCGCGAGGCGCTCCATCGTGAACAGCTCCGTCGCCACCGGCGGCGGGGCGAAGCCGATCACCTTCGGGTTCAGCGTGACGGTTGCCTCGACGGCCTCGGGGGACCAACTCGCCAGGACCAGCAGTACGTCCTTTCGCTCGGGGCGGGCGAGGACCAGCCACTTGATGGCTTCCTCGCCGCAGACGGCCGCGGGGGTCTCCGACCAGTACTCGTGCACGTCCGTCCCCGGCTGACCGTAGCCGCAGGAGAACACCGCCCGCTCCAGCGGGAAGATGCCCGGGCGGTGGTGGTTGGGCCCGCCGCGGCCGATCTCGTGCACCATCCGCATGCCCCACTCGATGTGCTCGCTCTCGTGCCGCCGCAGGTCCGCCGCCTCGGGGGCGCGGCTGAGCAGTGAGTTCAGGCAGTGCGGGTAGTTGCCCACCTGGCGGCTGATGCTTTCGGCGCGAATGAAGTCCGGCGGGAAGGGCTCGGGCCGAGCCCACTCCAGGTCCAGCGTGGTGGTGGCAAAGGTGTGGATCGGCAGCACCAGCGTGTTCGTGATGTGGTTGGACCACTCGAGCGGCCAGCGCTGCTTCTTGCGCCACTGCTGCAGCAGGTTCCACACCCGCTGCTGATACGCCCGCTGATTCCAGAGGATCAGGGCGGGCTGAACGCCGTGTTCGGTCTCATAGGCGGCCGTCATGCGCGTATCGACGGACGCGTTGGGGTAGGTGTTGTCCCAGTACAGCCCCACGCCGCGCTGGAGCCACTCGTTGGCGTAGTAGCAGCCGTAGTCGCGGTAGCTCGGCGGGAAGGTTACCTTCGAGCCCGGATTGGCGTTGAAGCCCTTGCGGAGCAGGTCCTGGGTCGGCCAGTCGCGCTGCGTGTAGAACTGGTGGCCCCATTCGTCCTGGAAGGTGTGCCACTCCGGCCGGATGACCGAGGCGGCCATCTCCTCGTGGTAGACGAGCACGGGGTGTTCCTTCGCCCGCTCGACCTTGCGGACGAACAGGCTCGTCTGCCAGTGCCAAGGCTTGGTGCCGTAGACGTTCGGCGGATCGTGCTTTTCGTCATAGGCCTTGATCCACTCCTTGGCGGCCTCCGGCGTGGTCTCGCCGGCGCGGACCTCGAGGATCTTGTCCACGATCGACCAGTCGTCGCGGTAAGGGAACTTGTACGCGCAGTGCAGCCCGCCCCACGGATTCACCGGTCCGGACATGCCCGGGCGCGTGTGCAGCTTCACGCGCCAGTTGTCCGGCATGGGCTTGGTGGGCGAGACCTGCACACCGAAGACGATGTGCCGCGGCTCGGTCAGCGTATGCGGCTGGGCGATAAGGTACGCCCGGAGCACGACCTTGCCGCCCTCGCGGCTGACCGTCTGCAGCGGCGTGTCCATGTCGCCTTTGGGGGTGACCCAGTTGGCATCGTTTTCGGCGAACCATGCCAGACCGCGCCGCTCGGCGCCCAGCCAGATGTACGGGCAGAAGCTGTTCTGCCACTTGCCGTACCGGCGGGCCTTGGTCGAGTCCCACACCACGCCTTTGCCGTCCGGCATGGCGCCGGCGAAGTTGATCCGCGGACCGTCCACCATCTGGTGGAACAGCGGGGCCTCGTCGGCCTTCAGCGGAATCTCCAGCCAGAGCTTCGAGACCTCCGCCGGGTCCGCTCCGGGCGCGAGGGTCATGTCCACGCGGACGCAGCCGTCGAATTCCACGGCCGTGCGGGTCCGGATCAACACCGGCCCGGAGGCGGCCTCGGCCTCGTAGCGCGCCACCTGCTCGGTGGCGCCCTTCGCACGGACGCTCGCGGTCCACTCGCCCTGCACGCCGTTGGCGGTGGTGAAGCGGATCCGCATCGGCCCGGCCAGGATATTCCGACCCAGCGTGACGGCCTCGTCCAACAGGCCGGCAGCGCCGATCCTGTACGTTCGGCCGACGACCTCGACGGTCTGCCCGTCCTGCCGGACGGGCGTGAAGGGGGCGTAGACCTCGTCGGTCTTGCCCAGGACGTTGTTCTCCCACTTGTAGCGTTTTCGCTCGAAGAAGCGGCTGACCTCATACGTCTGCTCGCCGTCGCGGAAGGCGAATCGCAGTTCGTACACGCCCTCCAGGTCCGGCACGTCGAGCTTCACATCATCGCTCTTGCCGTCGTCGAGTTTCACCGTGACCGATGCGATCGGTTCGGCGTCCGGCGCCTGCCGGCGGACCGTCACCTCGGCCGAGGCGAACCTCGCGCCCAGTTCGGCCACCTTCCGCAGACGCACGTTCCGGCGCTCGAAGTTCAGCCGAATCCACAGGGCGTTGCGATTCGGATAGTACGCGAACAGGCATCCGCGCTGCAGACCGCGCTGGATCAACTGTCGCGGCACGGCCTGTGCCGTCGAGCCGGCCAGCAGCCACAACGCGAGCCCCGCGACGAGACGGATGCGCAACACTCGTCGGTCCATGGCCATGGGATAGTCCTTTCTGATCGAGTCAAGTCGGCCCGCCGGCCCGGCGCGGCCGTCGGCGTGGTCGCGTACGAGTGCAACACCCGACCATCCCCGCCGTTTCGTACGACCTCTTACCTGCTCCCCCCAGCCCCGACGCCCCGAGCCCAAGCGGGGTCAGGTCTTCAAGATTCAATTCTGGCCGGCGCCTCGGCGCTCTCGTTCGCCTCGTTTCGAGTCTTGAGCCACGTTGCCGGCCGCGACACCAGGCGCGAAAATTGAATTTTGAAGACCTGACCCCGTTCGCTTGCGTTCGCTTGCGTGATCCGCGCGCGGCGGGTAGACAGGGCCTGGGACAGCGTTCCGGGTCTTGCAGAAAGGCGGCAGCTTCATGCAGTGGAAACCCGACTGGTCGGTGGTGAAGGGCAATCATCTGCGGTGGTGGGGCCGGGAGGGGATGGTGCTGTGGTTGACGGCGCCGCGGGATCGGCCGCGGGAGGGGACGCCGGCGAGGCCCGAGCCGCCGGGGGAGATCGCTGAGCGGTGGACGGACCCGGTGTACCGGTGCGACGCGGCGGAGTACGGCATGGCGCGGACGGAGTACCTCGCCGACGCGTTCCCGTACCTCTGCACGCAGATCGGGCCGGGCAGCCTCGGGACGTTCCTGGGCTCCGAGCCGCACTTCGCCGAGACGACCGTCTGGTACGAGCCCTGCATCGCCGACCCCGAGGCGTACGGCCCCATCCGCTTCGAGCCGGAGGGCAACCGCTGGCTGGACGTGCACCTGGCGTTCGTCGACGAGGCCCTTCGGCGGGCGGACGGGCGGTACTTCGTCGGGCTTCCGGACCTGATCGAGAACATGGACACCCTCGCGGCCATGCGGGACACCGAACGATTGATGATGGACCTGATCGAGCGTCCCGCGTGGGTGGAGGAGAAGCTGGGGGAGATCAACCGGGCGTTCTTCGCGGCGTTCGACGTGTTGTATGAGCGCGTGCGGGCGGTGGACGACGGGGGCAACTGCTTCATCTTCAGCATCTGGGGCCCCGGCCGGACGGTGAAGGTCCAGTGCGACCTGGCGTGCATGCTCTCGCCGGCGATGTTCCGGCGGTTCGTCGTCCCCCCGCTGGCCGAGCAGTGCGACTGGCTGGACTACTCGATGTTCCACCTCGACGGGGAGGGGGCGATCCCGCACGTGGACGCGCTGTGCGAGATTCCCGGGCTCGACGCGATCGAGTGGACGCCGCAGTTTCTCTGCACCGGCGACCCGGGCGAGACGGGCGGCTCGGAAAAGTGGTACGATCTTTACCGGCGGATCAAGGCAGGGGGCAAGGGCGTCCAGGCGATCGGCGTGCGACCGGAGCAGGTGGTCCCGCTGCTCGATGCGGTGGGTCCGGAGGGCATGTTCGTGGTCTGCCGCGCCGCCGACCCGGCGACGGCCGAGCGGGTCCTGCGGGATACGGAGCCTTACAGGGCGTGATACTTTTTGGGATATGCAGCCGGCATGAATGGCCGCCGAGGGTCGCGGATAGGGCTTTCCACTTACTTGCCGGCTTCGGAACCGGGGTGCCGGCGAACCGGGGCGGCGGGGTCCATCCGTGTCCACCCCCCGGACACACTGTCCGGACGGACAGCGGGGTGGACAGAGGCGATGAGTGCGTAAGGTTATATTATAAAAGAACTTATAGCAGTCCAATGCGTTGTGTGTCCATTGTCTCAAGGGTGGACAGAGCCGACACACCGCCGTCGCGGAGGCCCGGGGGCACTGGTGCGATGATCGGATGGGGGAAGCTGTCCCCTTGCCCGTGGAAAAAGCGATGGACGGGTGCTTTACATGGCCCGGGCGCGTGGTACAATGGCGGACCTTTGGCCCCGGCGCGGGGCCGCGTTCAGACAGGTGACACCATGCCGAAGATGAAGACGAACAAGTCGGTGGCCAAGCGGATCAAGGTGACGGCGCGAGGCAAGATGCTTCGTCACAAGGCCGGTGCCAGCCACCTCAAGAGCCGCAAGTCGCCCAAGCGCCTCCGCCGTATGCGGCAGGCGACGACACTGTCGAAGGGATTCTCCAGGCACGCCCGCCGGCTGCTTGGCGAGTAATCAGACCGCAGCCGCCGGCCCGGCGGGAGCCCATTGCGGGCGCCGGTCCCCGCGTGCGATCCGTCGCCGCGCGGGCCGTTGGTAACACCCCGAACCCGGGGGTCCGCCGGCCGAGAGTACAGGAGCTCACCATGCCACGCGTTCGATCCGGTTCCCACAAGCACCGCAAGCACAAGAAGATCCTCCGCGCCGCCAAGGGCTACTACGGGGCGGCGTCCCGGCGGTACCGCATCGCCAAGCAGAGCGTCTACCGCGCCGGCGTCAACGCCACCAAGGACCGCAAGCGCCGCAAGCGCGAGTTTCGCCGGCTGTGGATCACGCGGATCAGCGCCGCCTGCAAGCAGCGCGGCCTGCGGTACAGCCAGTTCATGCACGGGCTGTTCTGGGCGGACATCAAACTCAACCGCAAGATGCTCAGCCAGATCGCCATCGAGGACCCGGCCGCGTTCGACAAGATCGTCGAGATGGCCATCGCCGCCGCCGAGAACGCGCCGGAGGTGGACGTCGACGCCGAGGCCGAAGCGAACGCCTGATTCCCAGGCCGACCGCAGGCCCGCGAGTTTCCGCCGCACCCGCAGCCGGAAGGCCCTGCCATGTCCCTCCTGGATGACATCGAGAAGCTCCGCACCGAGGCGCTCGGCGAGCTGGAGGCCACCGGTGATGCCGACGGGCTCGAGGCCTGGCGCATCCGCCACCTCGGCAGCAAGGGCAGCGTCAAGGGGATGATGCAGCGGCTCAAGGAGGTCCCCCGCGAGGACAAGCCCGCCGCCGGCAAGGCCGCCAACGAGCTCAAGAACGCACTCGCCGACGCCTTCGAGGCCCGCAAGGCCAACGTCGGCGACGGGGCCCGGAAGCGCCAGGCCGGCCCGGCCGTGGACGTCACGCTGCCCGGCGCCCGCCCGAAGATCGGCCACGCCCACGTGCTCACGCAGACCGTCCACGAGATCTGCGACATCTTCGCCCGGATGGGCTTCACGGTGACGACGGGCCCGGAGGTCGAGGACGAGCGCCACAACTTCGACGCGCTGAACATCCCGCTCTCGCACCCCGCACGCGACCCGCTGGACAACTTCTACATCGACGACGAGACCATGCTGCGGAGCCAGACCTCCACCGTGCAGATCCGCGTCATGGAGAACACCACCCCGCCGGTGCGGATCATCTCCACCGGGCGGGTCTACCGCCCCGACACCGTCGACGCCACGCACTCGTTCATGTTCCACCAGGTCGAGGGCCTGTACGTCGACGAGGGCGTGACCATGGCGGACCTGAAGACCTGCTTGGACCAGTTCTGCAAGACCTACTTCGGCAGCGAGGTCCGCACCTGTTTCCGCCCCAGCTTCTTCCCCTTCACCGAGCCGTCCGCCGAGGTGGACATCGAGTTCCACCGGCCCGACGGCACGCCGTACTGGGTCGAGCTCGGCGGCTGCGGGATGGTGGACCCCAACGTCCTCGAGGCCGTCGGGTACGACAGCGAGAAGTACACAGGCTACGCCTTCGGCCTCGGCATCGAGCGGATGACCATGCGAAAGCACCACATCCCCGACATCCGCCTGCTGTTCGAGAGCGACGTGCGGTTCCTGCGTCAGTTCTGACGCCGCTTCAGCGAGTACACCTGCCCGGGGTGCTGGGCGACGAGGCCCCGGACCACCAGCATGGTCAGCGCTGCTGTCGCGCGGGCGGCGGGCAGTTCGCAGCGGCGGGCGATGTCGTCCACTCCCAGTTCGCTCTCGGCCAGGACGGCGGCGACGGCGCGTTCGTCGTCGCCGAGGTCCGCGGCGGCCAGCAGGTCCGCGGGCGATTCCTCCGGCGGGGTCATCGCCGCTCCGACCTCCCCGAGTTGGTCCAGGATGTCGTCGAGGTTCTGCACCAGCGCGGCGCTGCCGGAGGCGATCAGCTCGTTCGTTCCGCCGGACATCGGCGAGTCCACGCGGCCGGGAATCGCGAACACCTCCCGGTTCTGCTCCAGGGCCGCCCGGGCGGTGAGCATCGCCCCGGACCGTCGTGCGGCCTCGACGAGCAGCACGCCCAGCGACAGCCCGGAGATGATCCGGTTGCGCAGCGGGAAGTTCCGGGCATGAACGCCGATGCGCATCGGCAGCTCGGCCAGGAGGGCCCCGCGGCCCTCGTCGACGATCCGGTCGAACAGCCTGGCGTTTTCCGGCGGGTAGATTCCCCCCAGGCCGCGGCCCATGACGGCGAGGGTGCGTCCCCCGGCGGCGAGTGCCCCGCGATGGGCGGCGGTGTCGATGCCCCGGGCCCCGCCGGAGACGACGGTAAAGCCCGCGCGGGCGAGCAGTTGCCCGAACCGCTCGCCCTGCTCCAGCCCGTACTGCGTGCATCGCCGCGAGCCCACGATGCCGAGGGCGACGGCGTCGGTCCCGGCCAGCTCGCCGCGGACGTACAGCAGCGGCGGGCAGTCCGGCAGCGGGCGAAGGGCGGCGGGGAAGTCGTCGCTGTCGGCCGGGACGATCCGCACGCCGCGGGCCTCGGCCTCGGCGATCTCGTCGTCGACCCGGTCGTCGGTCACGTCGGCGATGGCGCGGGCGGTCTTCTCGCCGATGCCCTGGACGCGTCGCCAGCCGGCCGGCCCGGCCTCGGCGGCGCGGCGGGCGCTGCCGAAGGCCTTGATCAGTCGGCGGAACGTCAGCGCCCCGACGCCGTCGGCCAGCCAGAGCTTCAGCACGGCCCGTACGCTGTCCCCATCGTTCATGCGGTCACCTCGGCGGGCATTCTACCGGCCAAGGCGACCGGACGCATCCACCGGCCGCCGGTTCCTTGGCCGGCTATCGGCCGGCGGCGGATTCGAGCCGCCGGTCCAGCTCGGCGACGGCACGCTTGAGCCGCTCGTGCCAGGCGATCACGTCCGAGGAGTGGTAGGCGGTGCGGTCGACGCTGGCGTCGGCGACGGCGAGGCGCCCGGGCCCGACGGCGATCACGTCGAACGCGATCCCCCCGGCCGTGACCGCCTGCCGGCGGGCGCCTTTGACCCCGGCCAGCGCGGCGAGGAAGGCGTCGGCGTCGCAGGCGGCCAGCGGATCGATCGCCTCGCCGGTGGCCGGATCCCGGTTGACGTCCTCGCCGACCAGCAGCAGCCTGCTCCCGTCGCGGAGGGCGTCGGCGACGGCCTCGACGTGAGGCCGCCACGGCACCCGTTGGAGCCGGCGGACCACGCCGTGGCGGCTGTCCGGGCGGAAGGGCACGTGGAGGTAGTAGCTCAGCGCGTACTTGGCCTCCAGGCCTTCGTAGGCGCCCGCGTAGATCGCTCCAAGCCGTTCCAGCAGGCGAAGGAACTCGGCGTGGCCCAGACAGGCAAGCGGCAGGTGCTCGCCCGGCCGGGGCGGGAAGGGGGTGATCTCCAGCGGCGAGGGCACGGACCTGCCCGCAGGCAGCTCGATCTCGGCCTCGGCGGCGGCTCGCGTGACGCTCTCGGTGACGACAAACCGCCACCTGCCCGCGCGCTCGTTGGCCGCGCGGGGCAGGACGATCTCCGCCCGCCCGCCGTCGGCCGTGATGTTGGCCGGGCTGAGCGACCGGCGGAAGCGCCCGTCGGGCCCGAAGGCGTCGACGACCAGCCCGAAGTGTCCTTGCCCGCCGCCGATGCCGCCCAGGCGGGCGCGAAGCCGGACCGGCTCGCCGGGCGCGGCCCTCGCCGGGGCGTCGAGCGTCAGCCCCGACGGCGCGTGCGGCGTGATGGCCCAGAAGGCCCCTTCGCCCGGGCGCAACGTCAGGCGTACGCGACCGCCCCGGACCTCGAGCTCCCTGCCGGCCAGCAGGTCGAAGGCGCGCAGCTCGCCGGCGAAGCCGTCCTCGCGTGGGAAGAGGCGCACGTCGGCGGTGATCTTCGGGCTGCGGTGGTCGGTGAAGATCGCCAGGTATCGGACGGTCCCGGAGGGGTCGGCGAAGACCTGCGAGGCCCACCACGGCACGGAGCCGCCGGGCGGGGGCGTGGAGGTCATCTTCATGCCCCACCACCCCTTGTTGTCGTCGACGGCTTCGGCGTTGACGAACGTCACCGCGTGGTCCCGCCGCAGCCGTCCGTCGCTGCCGACGAGGGCGTCGATCAGCAGGCGGTAGCTCTCGCGAGTCGGTTCGTGGAACGTGTTCCACCACTGCTGCCAGCCGGGGACGAGGTTCAAGTAGAGCACGCGCCCCTCGCCGACCGCCCGGCGGGTCAGCAGCGGCTGGCCGTCGTCGTAGGCGGCGAGGGTCTCGACGTCTCCAGCGCGCCGTCGGACCTCGTCGCGGCCCATGCTCAGCAGCTCCAGCGGCCCGTCGAGGCCGAACGCGTCGGGCAGCTCGACGCGAACGGTCCGCTTCGTCACAGCCTGGGAGGCGTTCAGCAACTCGACGCCAAGCAGTTCGCCCAGCGGCGAGTCCGGCGACGGATAGACGCGATACGGATTCCCGTGCGGCGAGCACATACCCGCCCACGGCGTGCAGATCAGCGTGCCCCCGCCGCGGACGAACGCCGCCAGCCGCCGGGCCTGCTCGGCGGTGACGACCTGCGGGTAACACGCCACGAGTACGCGGCAGTCGGCGAGGTCTTCCGCGCGGGCCGCCCGCGGCAGCCAGCCGGACTGCATCAGCGCCGAGTACACGTTCGTGTTGCAGTGAATGCCCCCGCGGAAGTGGGCGTTGAAGAGTCCGCGGGGCAGGGGCTGTCGGCCGGTGAACATCGCCAGCCCGGGCGTGGGGCGGATCCGCTTGTGCAGCAGGACGGGCTCGACCGGGCGAAGCCGCTTGCGGAGGATGCGGGTCCAGAAGCTCGCCCGCGTGTGGGTGACGTCGGCGTTGAAGGTCAGGGGCACGTCCACCCAGTAGTCGATGTGCGTGTTGCCCGCGAGCACCTTGCTCAGCACGGCCGCCCGCCAGAGGCTGCGGAGGTCGAAGTACGCCCACATGGCGGCGCTGAAACCGGGGGTGTCGCCGTAGTCGCGTCGTGCGACGGCGTTCTCGACCAGGGCCCGCTCCTTGGGGTAGAAGGGCCCGACGGCGCCGTAGTTGGGCACGTCCACCTTGGGATAGAACCCCCCGGGGGCGCTGATGATCGTCCGCGGCACGGGGTTGCGGCGGGCGCGGTAGATCTCCGTGGCCAGGTCGCAGTACCGCTGGTAGTAGGCATCGAAGAAGCCGTGGGTCTCCAGGTACGGTGCCGCGTGGGCGAGGAATCCGCCGGCGGCATTGGCGTCGGCGGGGGCCACGGGCAGGCGGTCGGCGTTGCGCTTGCCGCCCTTTTTGCGGGCGGCTTCCCACGCCTGGGCGTCGACGAACACGCGCCCGGGCGAGCGGACGCGATCGGCGGCGAGGGGGATGTCGTCGAAGGACGCGTAGTCCGTGCCCCATTGGCGGTTGAGCTCGTCGAGGTCGCCGCCGTACCGCTCGCGGAGCCAGGCGTCGAAGACGCGCTGCGGCACCGGCGGGGCGGTCTCGCGGTCCTTCCAGTAGAACCGCTGCCCCCAGCCGCCGCCGAAGCCGCTCTCCTCCCCGAGGGAGACCAGCGACTTCGTGCGGGCGTCCCTGCCGCCGGCGTTGAGCTTGTCGATCCGCGCGGTCATCGACTTCCGCACGGCCGGCCAGTTGTCCTTGTCGATCTTCACCGCGAAGGTGTTGACGCCGGTGCTCTCGACATACTGGCGCAGGCCGTAGCGGTCCGCCTGGGCGTTGTGGCCCTGCATGCCCAGGGCATTGAACCCGGCGTGGCGGTAGAGCGCCATCATCCGGGGCGTCGCGCCGTTGGACCACACCGACCACTCGAACCGCCGCCGCATGTGCCACGGCTCGTCGACGTGGAGCTGCCTGCGTGCGACGCCGAGGATCCTCGACGCGCCCTCGCCGCCGGCCCCGCCGGCCGACCGCACCACGGCCGTGACCCAGTAGCTGCCGACCTGCTTGGGCCCGCGGCCGGGGACGGGCAGGCGGAACTCGCACCGCCCGCCGCGCCCGGCGGCGACGGCGGCGTCTGCCTCGCGCCAGGTGACTGCCCGCCCGGCGTGGTCGACGGCGCCGACCTGCACGCGGTACGCCCCGGGCCGGGCGTTGGCGTCGAGGACCGCGGTCGCCGACAGGGTGTCTCCCGGCAGGGCGCGGTCGGCGGAGAGTTCGACGGCGACGGGCACGTCGTGGTGGAGGTCCGCCCAGAAGAAGCTCCGCCGCAGCACGCGGTCGTCGCCGTCGATCGCCTCGGCCGAGACGCGGACGAAGCGGTTCGTGCACGGCAGCGTGGCGGTCAGCGTGACCGGCTGCCTCCTGCGCTCGCCGGGGCCGAGAGTCACCTCCCGGCGGACGGTCGCGGCGGCGTCGGTCCGGCGGTGGCCCAGGCGGACGCGGAGGGTTACCGTCCGCCGGCGGGCGGTGTGGTTCTCGACGTCCACGAGGAGCTCGACGGGCTGACCGTTGCGGAACACGGCCGGGGCGTTCGGGTCGGCGTGGCTGACGGCGAGGCTGACGCCCATCGCCCCCGGCCCGCCGAGGAGATAGGCGAACAGGCGGCGGTTGAGGTGGTTCCACACGGCTTGGTCGTCGGGGCGGTCGGCGGCGTAGTGGGCGTAGTCGGTCGCCTGGTTCCAGTCATGCCGCCCGGCGGCGAGGGCGTAGAGGTGGACGATCTGCCCGCCGGCGGGCAGACGGCGGTACCAGTACTGGGCGTGTTTCGGCCCGCGGCGGTCGGACCCGGCCAGCGTCAGCGGGACGGCGTTGGCGTCGGCGGCGGCGTACGCCGGGCCGTACCACTTCGTGCCCAGTCGCTCGGTCGCCAGGCCGCGGGTGATGGGGTGGTCCCCCGCCGGGCCCGGAGAGGAGACCCAGGACTTGCGCCTGGCCTCCAGCGCGGGCATGACGTCGCCCAGCGGCGTGTCGGCGAAACGCGTCTCCCAGCGGGAGTTGATGAAGACCAGGCGCCCCCCGCCGCGGACGAACCCAGCCAGGCGCCGGCAGATCTCCCGGCGCCCGGCGGGCTGGAAGTGAGCGATGACCGCGTCGAATGTGTCGAGCCGTTCGAGCTGCCGCTCGACGAACGCACGCGCCTTGGCCTTGACGGAGGCGACTTCGTCCTTGGGCTCTTCCAGCGGCTTGTCGCAGAGGTGGTGGAACTCCAGGTGCCCGTACTCCAGGGCGGCGAAGGTCACCCTTGCCGGCAGCACGTGGCGGTAGTACTCGGCCAGCGCTTCGGACCCCGGCGTGTCGGCGATCAGCAGCAGGTGCGGCCGGGCTTTGAGGCCCGAGGCAGCCGGCCCGCGGTCGGCGGCCCCGGCGGGGCGGACAGCCAGCCAGGCAAGTGCGGCGACAAGCAACGTGTGAGCAAGCAGGCGCGTGTGGACCATGAGCCCCTCTCCGGTGGCGGCTGAAGTTGTGGTTCGCTCGACAGTGGTTCGCTCGACAGTGTAGTTCAACGTCGGTATCGCGGCGTAGGGCTGGATCAAACCCCGACAGGATCGGCCCTTCCACCAGGGCATGACTTCGGGAGGTGGGTTCCCGCCGAAAACGGGCAAACCGTTCTTGATATTATAGGCTATCTTTGCCTAGAATTCCGAGAATGAGGAATCGAGCGATGCCAGGCGCCGAGCCCAGCCAAACCGGATGCATTCGAGGCGACAAGCCCGTAAGCGATCTCGCGGCCCTGCGCGATACGCAGCGGCGGTACCGGGAGGTTTTTCAGGGCAGCCGTGACGGGATCGTGATGGTCGACACCGCGGCGCACATCGTCGATGCCAACCGCGCCTATTGCGAGATGCTGGGGTACTCCCTGGAGCAGCTACGGGGGCTGGCGAGCTTCTACAACATCACCCCGGAGTCCTGGCACGCGTGGGAGGCCGAGGAGATCTGGCGCAACCGCCTGCTGCGCCGCGGGTACAGCGGGGTCTACGAGAAGGAATACATCCGCAGGGATGGCGCGGTCTTTCCGGTCGAGCTCCAGGCTTACGCCGTGTTTGCCGCGGACGGCTCGTGTGAGTATCTCTGGGCCGTCGCACGCGACATCACCGGCCGCCGCAAGGCCCGGGAGGCCCTGCGGCAGAGCGAGCGGCGGTTCCGTCAGATCCTCGAGACCATCGACCTCATCGCCGTCCAGTCGGACCTCCAGGGCCGCGTGACTTTCTGCAACCGGTACCTCGCCAGGCTGACCGGCTGGTCGCGCGAGAAGATGCTCGGGCGCAAGTGGTTGGAGACGTTCATTCCCCGCAAATGGCGGGGAGCACTACAGAGGGACTTCCTGGACGCCGTCGGCGACGGCTCGGCGATTCCCGCCCAGCGGGAGAACCCGATCCTGGCGCGGGACGGCACGGAGCGGCTGGTGTCCTGGAGCAACACGCTGCTGCGGGACGAGAGCGGGCGGGTGGTCGGCTTGACGGCGATCGGGCAGGACATCACCGAACAGCGTCGCGCCGAGGACGCCCTGCGGCGAAGTGAGGCCACCGCCAAGGCCCTGCTGAACGCCACGCAGGAGACCGCCATGCTCCTGGCGCCGGACGGGACGGTGCTGGCCTGCAACGACATCGGGGCCCGGCGGCTTCAGACCACCGTGGGCGAGCTGGTTGGAACGTGCCTGTTCGACTGGATCCCCCCCGAGGTGGCCGACCGGCGTCGGTGGATGGTCTTCCAAGCCGCCCGAAGCGGCCGGCCCGTGCAGTTCTCCGACGAGCGGGCCGGGATGTCCTTCGAGGTCAACCTGTACCCCGTCCTCGATGCCAGGGGCTGCACGGAGAGCATCGCAGTCTTCGCCCGCGAGATCAGCGAGCGCAAACGTGCCGAACAGGCCCTGCGCCGGACGCAGAACCGGCTGCAGTCCGCCCAGGAGATGGTCGCCGTCGGGCATCTCGCCGCGTACGTCGCCCACGAGATCAACAACCCCCTGGCGGGCATGAAGAACGCCCTGCTGCTGATCCGAGACGCCATCCCGGCAGACCACCCCCGCCTGGCTTACGTCGACCGCCTCGACGGCGAGATCGACCGCATCGCGAGCATCGTCCGCCAGATGCTACACATCGGCCGACCCGAGCGCGAGCCCGATACCGGATTCGCTCCCGCCGACGTCATCCGCGACGTGATCGCGCTGCTGGAAACCGACTGCCGACAGCGGCAGGTCGAGCTGGAGGCCGTCGGAACTCAACCGGCTACGCCCGTCCAACTGCCCCGCGGGAAGGTCGTTCAAGTGCTGTTCAATCTCCTCAAGAACGCCATCCACGCCTCGCCGCCGGACGGCGTGGTCGAGGTGCGGTCGGCCGTCGCCGACGGGGCGCTGCGGATCTCCGTGGCGGACCGGGGGGGCGGCGTGCCGGAGGAGATCGCCTCGCGTATCTTCGACCCGCTGTTCACGACCAAGCCTGCCTCCGGGCAGAGCGGCCTCGGGCTCGGACTGTCAATCACCAAGACGCTCGTGGAAGAAATGGGGGGATCGCTCGGTTTCGACCCCAGGCCGGGAGGCGGGACCGAGTTCTATGTTGTTCTCCCGGCCGGAGTGCCTTCCAAGGAAGCTGACCATGAGCCAGACGACGAACATCCTGATCGCTGACGACGACGAGACGTTCCTGCTGTCCACCGCCGACCTGCTGGAGCGGGAAGGCTTCACGTGCGCCCGCGCCCTGGACGGGCGGACCGCCACCGGCCTGCTGCAGGACGGTTCGTACGACCTGGTCATCGCCGACATCAAGATGCCCGGCAACGCGGACCTCGAGTTCGTCGGCAGCCTGCCCGAGCTGGCCCCAGCCACACCGGTGATCCTGGTGACGGGATATCCGTCATTGAGCACGGCCATCGCGTCGGTGGAGCTCCGCGTCGTGGCCTACATGGTCAAGCCCGTGGACTTCCATGAGCTGCTGGAGTGGGTTCGCGAGGGCATCACGCACGGGCGGGCCTTGCGTGCCGCCGGTGAGGCAGGCCAGCAGTTGGAGGACTGGCTGCACGACGTCCAGGAGATGGCCGATACCCTCCGCGCCGGCCCCCTGAATGCCGGCATGCTGTCGGTGGACAGGTTCCATAAGCTCACGCTCGGCAATGTCGCCCGATCGCTGACGGGTTTGCACGACCTCACCGAGTCGGTCCTGGCCCGGCAGGCCCCGCCGGCGTGCAACCTGCTGGACTGCCCGCGCGAGGCGGCCCTGATCGACGCCCTTCGCGAGGCGGTGGCGGTGCTGGAAAAGACGCGCAACTCCTTCAAATCAAAAGAGCTGGGTCAACTACGCAGAAGGATGGAGGAGGTGCTTGCCGAAGCCTCACGGCAGCGCACGTCCTCCAGCGCATCTCCCGATCCGGGAACCCGCCGCAGGGCGGGCGAGCCGGGCCGGCGGGGGGGGCGCTCCGCGTGACCGCACGTGGGCCTGCTGGATGCCGAGAGGCAGGGCACGGACGCACAAAAACCTCGCGGGGTAACTCAAGGTCGGCCGCTCCCCGAACGATACCAACGCTAGAGCATGCCGCGCCGGGCCGCAAGGCCGCGTCGCGGCCAGCCTTGTCGGACGGGATTGCACGAGACCCGTAAGTCGAAGGCACAGTCGAGCCGACCTTGTAGACCAAGGTAGGCTCGTCTGTGCCTCTTTTTTTTGCACGGAGCCGCCGGTCAGCAGCCGGAGCCCGGGGCAGGTGGCAGACCCCGCGGCGGCGATGCCGGTACCTGCGGCCAGCCGTGTGCCGTAACTGGGGCTCGGTGCCCACTGGGAAGGGCGCGGGGCCGTGACGCCAGCGACGCCGACCGCGTGTCGTGCTCGGCACGTGGAGCCGCGCCCGCTGCCGGGCCAGAGGTGTGACGTATGGACGTGCCGTAGCGGGGTTGAAGCCTGTCCTCGGTGCTACCATCAAGGGGGCAGGCATCCCGGGCGTATCTCCTCCTTCGCGGCCACCGCAACGACACATGCGGGCGGCCTGCCCGCTGCCGTCACAGATCGCCGGACTCGAGGGGTGACAGTAGAATGAGCCACAACAGTGTAGAGTCGTAGGAGACGGGTAACGGTATGAGTCACATCGTTCTCCGCAGCCCCAATTGAAAAGGCAGGCCATGAGTGCATCGCCACAGGTTCTGATCGCCGATGATGATCGAAGCTTCTCGGAATGGGCCGTAGAACTGCTGGGGGGGCAAGGCTGCGAATGCAGTCGTGTGGGGGACGGTGCGACGGCCACGCTTAGCCTGCGGGAGAGGACGTTCGATCTGTTGATCGCTGACGGTCACACCCCGGGCAACGCCGAACTGGAGGTCATTCGAGCCCTGCCGGACGTTTCTGCGACGACGGCGGCGATCGTGACCGACCGCGAACCGTCGATAAAGGCGGCCATGGACTCGGTCAGGATGGGTGTCGTATGCTATATGGTCAAGCCCGTGGAGGGGGACGACATGATCTCCGCTGTCCGGGAAGGCCTCTCGCTTGCCCGTACCGCCAGGGAGATCGACGCCACCCGGGATCGGCTCGACAGTTGGTGTGAAGATGTCGAGCGCATGGCCCGCCTGGTTCGCAACGGCGGGGCCGACACGGCGCAGGTGTCCGTCGACCGCTTCCTGAAAGTGACGCTGCACAATCTGTTCGTGACGCTGACCGGCGTGAAGAACCTCGCCGAAGCCGTGCTTGATCGAGGCGAGAAGCCGACGTGCCGGCTCCTGCAGTGCCCGCGCGAGGCGGCCATGATGGGGGCCATCCGCGAAGCGGTGGAATCCCTGGAAAAGACCAAGAACGCGTTCAAGTCGAAGGAACTCGGGTCGCTGCGGCGCAGACTGGAGGATGTCCTTCGCTCGGCCGAAGAGCCCGCCCGTCACGAGACGACCACATTTTTATGAAAACCGCAGCGACTCACTAAAGCAGGCCCTGCTATCGGGCGATAGCCTGCTACGGTGGCAAAGAGCCTTCTGTAGAACAAAAAGCGAAGAGCCTTGTCGGACGGGAACACGGGTCCCGTAAGTTGAAGGCACGGTCGAATCCGCTCCGCCGGGAGCGCTTTCGATTGTGCCTTATTTTTTTGGACTGGCGCGACTGTATGTCGCGTCCGGGCACCGGAGAACACAAGCAGGGGTGCGCCGGCACCCTTGGGCGCAAGAGTGGAGAGGCTGCAGATGGACATTCACGCAATGGTGGTGGACGACTCGGGAATCATGCGGAAGATGGTGATGCGATCCCTGATGCAGGCCGAACTCGCGAAGTTCAGCTTTACCGAGGCCGGCGACGGCGTGGAGGCGCTCGAGAAGTTCGATCCCGCGACCATCGATATGCTCTTCGTGGACTGGAACATGCCGAATATGAACGGCATCGACCTGATCCGGAAGATCCGCTCGACGGAGAAGAGCCATACACCCATCGTCATGATCACCACCGAGAGCACCATGGGCAAGATGGACGAAGCCATGGCGGAGGTGAATGTGGATAAGTACATCGCCAAGCCTTTCACGCCCGAAGGCCTTCAAAAGCGTCTGGCCCCGCTGTTCGATCAGTTGGCGGACAGCGCGAAGAAGTCCAAGGGATTCTTCGGGAAGCTCGCCGCCGCCCTGGACTAGTCGCAAGGAGACCCCGCAATGGGCATGACCGACCTCAATTCTGTGGATACGCCTGAAGTGACCGGATGCGACTGCGTGGCGGAGGCTGCTCGTGAGATTCTCGGGGCGGCGTGCGGCCTGGAGCTGTGCCCGTGCGAGGATATCCAGGAACTTGGCTCGGGCGGAGTGGTGATCGGGGTGATCTGCATTCTCGGAGACGTGGACTGGGCGGTCTTCCTGGGGCTCCCCCGCGAGACGGCCATGGCCATGGTGAAGGCGTTCTGTGGCTTCGAGGTGTCGTTCGACAGCGAGGACATGGGCGACGCCGTGGGGGAGTTGAGCAATATCCTCGCCGGGGATGTCAAGCGGCGTCTGGAGGCCAGGTCGCTGAACGCGGTGATTTCGCTGCCGAGTGTTGTTCGAGCCGAGAGCCTCCGTGTGCTCGTGCAGAGCGGCACGTCGGCTGTAAAGACGTGCTTCACCTGCTCGCTGGGAAAGCTGTGGACCGGGGTGATCTCATCCAAGGAAGGCGGGTTCGTGGCCTGAAAGGGCACGGTCCGAGGATACACGACCATGAGTGACGCATCTGCATTGGCTGACATACTGGACGGGCTGGCGGCCAAGGCCGTTGCGGCCGACATCGACAGCCCTGACACCATCGTCGAGCTGGGGGCGGCCGTGGAGGAGTCCATCGACCCTGACACCCTCCCGTACGCCCTCGGCAAGGCGGTGGAAGCTGTGCTCGAGGCTCTTCAAGCCGCATACGGGGGACGCGTGAGCGAAGGGGATACGCCGTTGACCGACGCGGTGGCCGGGGTGCTGGCCTTGGTGGCCGCGGGCCTTCGCGAGCCCGACCGATGCCCGCCGGCTACGCTGGCGGCTACGGTTGCGGGGCTGCGAGAGCTCGTTGGGGATGACGGGGGTGACGGAGACCCCATGGAGTGCGAGCCCGCGCCCTGCGACGAGCAGCACCCGCCGCGTGCCCGCTCCAACGAGAGCTCGACGTCCGCCGAGGCCGCCGTCTCCGCGGTCCTTCCCGCCGACGCGGACGTCGAGCTTCTGGGAGAGTTCGCGGCCGAGTGCTGTGACCACATTTCTGCGGCCGAGGCGGCGCTTTTGGAGATGGAGAGCAACCCGGAAGACCCCGACCAGGTGAACATCGTCTTCCGTGCGTTCCACACGGTCAAAGGCACGTCGGGCTTTCTGGGGTTGGACTGCATACAACGGCTGGCTCATCTGGCGGAGAACCTGCTGGACCGTGCCCGTGAGGGCGAGATTCGAATTGTGGGGGGATATGCGGACCTTGCGTTGGGGGCGTGCGACGGGCTTCGGACGATGATCGCCGGGGTCGAGGGTGTGGACCCCGGCGGTCCGTTGCCGCTGCCCGACACCTACGCGGAACTGGTCGAGCGCCTGACGGATCCCGAGGCCGCGGGGGTCGGAGAAGAAGCCGACGCCGAGCCGATGCGCGTGGGGGACATCCTGGTGGGCAAGGGCCGTGTCGGCCGCGATGTGGTCGAGCAGGCGGCCGCCAGCCAGGGCGGGGAGCGGATCGGCGCGGCTCTGGTTCGGGAAGGCGCCGCCAGCACGTCGGACGTGGCCGAGGCCCTTCGTACACAGAAGGCCCAGCAGGGCCGCAGCGGAGATGCCTCCGTGCGGGTGAGCACGGAGAGGCTGGACAGCCTGATCGACGCCGTCGGCGAGCTGGTGATCGCCCAGTCGATGGTCGCCCAGAACGGGGCGGTCACCGACGGGCGGAACCCCCAGCTCAGCCGCAACGTCTCCCATGCGGGCAAGATCGTTCGCGAGCTCCAGGACGTCAGCATGTCCCTCCGTATGGTGCCGCTGAAGGCCACATTCAGCAAGATGGCCCGGCTGACGCGCGACCTCGCCCGCAAGGCCGGCAAGAAGGTCCGGTTCACCACCGAGGGCGAGGAGACGGAGATCGACCGCAACATGGTCGAGGTGCTCGGGGACCCGCTGGTGCACATGATTCGCAACGCGGTGGATCACGGCATCGAGACGCCGCAGCAGCGTATCGAGGCGGGCAAGGCCCCGGAAGGCACGGTCCGCCTCCGCGCGTACCATTCTGCGGGCAACGTGGTCATCGAGCTCGTGGACGACGGCAAGGGGCTGGACCGCGAGCGGATCGTCGCCAAGGCGATCGAGCGAGGGCTGATCTCCTCGGGGGAGAACCTCTCTGACGGGGAGGCCTTCGCCCTGATCTTCCAGGCGGGGTTCTCCACGGCTGCGCAGATCACGGACATTTCCGGCCGCGGGGTCGGCATGGACGTGGTGAAGACGGGCATCGAGTCACTCCGCGGGCGGGTGGACGTCTCTTCGAATGTCGGCTTGGGCTCGACGTTCACCATCCGGCTTCCCCTTACGATGGCGATCACCGACGCGATGCTGGTCCGAGTCGGCGCCGAGCGGTACCTCCTGCCGGTGGTGTCCATCGAACGGAGCTTCCGTCCGGAGTCGGGGCAGCTTTCGACGTTGGCGGGGCGCGGTGAGATGGTGAATGTCCGGGGGAGCCTGCTTCCGGTCTTCCGGCTGTACAAGCTGTTCGGGGTGCCCGGCGCGGCCACGCGTGCCGGGGAGGCGCTGCTGATCATCGTCGAGGGCGAGGGCAAACGGTGTGCCCTCATGGTGGACGAGCTTCTTGGCCAGCAGCAGGTCGTGGTCAAGTCGCTGGGGCGGTCTCTGGGGCAGATCCCCGGCGTTTCGGGCGGCGCGATTCTCGGCGACGGGCGCGTCGGGCTGATCCTCGACGCCGCCGGGGTGGTCGAACTGGGCGCTCGCGGGCAGGACCCGCTGCCCGGACGGGCGGCGGCCTGAGCCGGGGGACAACGGACATCGCGTGCGGACCGATTGCACGGAACGACAGAACGAAAGGGAACCACAGATGGCGAAACAGGAATCCACAGAAACGACGGAAGCCCAAAGCCAGAAGGCGGGGAAGTATCTCACGTTCGGCCTCGCCGACGAGGAGTACGGGCTGGAGATCCTCAAGGTGCGGGAGATCATCCAGATGATGGAGATCACCGCCGTGCCGCGCACGCCCGCGTGCGTCAAGGGCGTGATCAACCTGCGGGGGAAGGTCATCCCCGTGGTGGACCTGCGGCTGAAGATGGGCATGCCCGAGGCCGAACGAACCGACCAGACGTGCATCATCGTGGTGGACATCGGGGAGGTGGAGACGGGGATCATCGTCGACCAGGTCTCCGAGGTGCTGGACATCGCCGGCGAGGACATCGAAGACGCGCCGTCCTTTGGCGAGTCGGTGAGCACCGATTTCATCCTGGGCATGGGCAAGGCGGATGAGAAGGTCACGATCCTGCTGGACATCGGCAAGCTGCTCAAGAGCGGCGAGCTGGCTGGTGTCGCCGGTCAGGGCGTCGCCGGCATGCCCGCCGACGACACCCCCCGGCAGGCGGACGCGCCGCCGGCGCCGCCGGCCGACACCCGGGCGGACGCCGCGGACGAGCCGGAGCCCGAACTCGCCGCCGCCGAGGCCTGAGGGCCGGAGGGAGACTACCGATGGCGTTCACGTACTTCTTCCGAGACCGCCGGGCGCTGGAGCTCGTGGCCGAGCACGTCGTCCCGGCGCTGCGGGGGCAGCGGTACATCCCGGTCTGGGATGCCGGATGCGCCCACGGTCCGGAACCGTACTCGCTGGCCATCATGCTCCGGGAACACATGACCCGCTTCCTGTTCCGCAACGTGCGCATCTACTGCACCGACCTGGACACCTGCGGGCTGTTCGCCCCGAGCATCCGCGGGGGGCGATTCCCCGAGGCCGAGCTTCGCCGGGTTCCGGCGGACCTGAAGGCGCGGTACTTCCGCCCCTGCGGCCGGGAGGGCTTCCTCGAAGTTGTCGACGAGGTGCGGTCGCGGATCGCCTTCGCCCGCCACGACCTTCGAAGCCGTACGCCCATCCGCGGGGGACTGTCGCTGATCGTCTGCAAGAACGTACTGCTGCACCTGTCGGCCGAGGACCGGCTGGCGGCGTTCCGGATGTTCCGGGACGCGCTTCGGGAGGACGGCTTCCTGCTCGTCGAGCGGACCCAGCCCATGCCTCCCGAATGCGAAGAACTCTTTGAACGTGTAACTGGGGACGGACAGCTCTTCCGCACGGCCGCACGCTGTTCGTCGTTGCGAGCCGCGGCATAGGAACTGCGTAGAGCACCATTCTAGAGGAGAACGGACCATGGCACAGAACGCAGCCACAAGGAGTCCCCGCTCCGAACAACAGGGGAACTCGAGCAAGATGAACCTGGAGAACGTGATGGGGGCCGTCGCGACCACAATGTTTGTGGTGGACGACGACCTCAAGGTGACGCACGTCAGCGACGAAACGCTGAAGGTCCTGGGGTATTCCCGCGACGAGGTCGTGGGCAAGATGACCTGCGGCGAGATGTGCAAGACGCCGCTGTGCGGGACGGGCAACTGCACCATACGAAACTGCATGCGGACCGGGGAGCAGATCATCGGGGAAACCGTCGCGACGACCCGCGACGGGCGCGAGGTCCCCATCGCCGCCTGCTGCAGCGCCGTCTTCGATGACGACGGCACGCCGATCGGGGGCATGGAGGTGATCTTCGATCAGACGGGGCAGAAGACCGCCCTGAAGGGCGTGGCCGATCTCATCGAAGCCGCCAAGGCCGGCAAGCTCGATGAGCGGGTCGACCCCGACGAGGCGGAGGGGGACTTCAGGAAGCTCTTCGAGGGCGTCAACGAACTGCTGGATGCCGTGATCGGCCCGCTGAACGTCGCGGCCGAGTACGTCGACCGCATCTCCAAGGGCGACGTCCCCGAGAAGATCACCGACGAGTACAACGGGGACTTCAACGAGATCAAGAACAACCTGAACCGGTGCATCGACGCCGTCAGCGCGCTGATCGCCGACGCGAACACGCTGGCCGAGGCCGCGGTGGCCGGTCAACTCGATACGCGGGCGGACGCGTCGCAGCACCAAGGCGACTACCGCAAGATCGTCGAGGGCGTCAACAACACGCTGGACGCCGTAATCGGCCCGCTGAACGTCGCGGCCGAGTACATCGAGCGAATCTCGAACGGGGACATCCCCGAGAAGATCACCGACGAGTACAACGGGGACTTCAACGAGATCAAGAACAACCTGAACCGGTGCATCGACGCCGTCAGCGCGCTGATCGCCGACGCGAACACGCTGGCCGAGGCCGCGGTGGCCGGTCAACTCGATACGCGGGCGGACGCGTCGCAGCACCAAGGCGACTACCGCAAGATCGTCGAGGGCGTCAACAACACGCTGGACGCCGTAATCGGCCCGCTGAACGTCGCGGCCGAGTACATCGATCGAATCTCCAGCGGGGACATTCCCGACGAGATCACCGACGAGTACAACGGTGATTTCAACGAGGTCAAGAACAACCTCAACCTGCTGATCCGCAACGTCAATGCCGTCCTGGGTGACGTGGGTGGCCTGATCCAGGACATCTCCGACGGGAAGCTGGACAGCCGGGGAGACGCCGAGAAGTACCAGGGCGACTGGTCCAAGCTCGTCGGGCGTGTCAACGCCTTGACCGAAGCCTTCGTCGCGCCGCTGAACGTGACGGCAGAGTACGTGGACCGCATCTCAAGCGGGGACATCCCCGAGAAGATCACCGACGAGTACAAGGGCGACTTCAACGAGATCAAGAACAACCTGAACCAGTGCATCGACGCGCTGAACGGGCTGATCGTCGAGGACGGCGGGCAGGCCCTCCAGGCCGCCGCGGACAAGGACATGACCAGCCGCGTTGAGCGGGAGTATCAGGGCAAGTTCGGCCTGATGAAACGGAACATCAACGCCGTGCTGGAGACGCTGGACAAGGCCCTCAGCCAGGTCGCCGCCGGGGCGGACCAGGTCGCCAGCGCGAGCGGGCAGATCTCCTCGGGCAGCCAGACGCTGGCCCAGGGCGCCTCGGAGCAGGCCTCGAGCCTGGAAGAGGTGACCTCGAGCATGGAGGAGATGGCCTCGCAGACCAAGCAGAACGCCGCGAACGCCGAGGAAGGGAACACGTTGGCCAACGCGGCCCGCGGCAGCGCCGAGAAGGGCAACGCCGCCATGGAGCGGATGTCCGGCGCGCTGGACGAGATCAAGAAGTCCTCGGACGAGACGGCCAAGATCGTCAAGACGATCGACGAGATCGCCTTCCAGACGAACATGTTGGCGCTGAATGCCGCCGTCGAGGCCGCCCGGGCCGGCGAGGCGGGCAAGGGTTTCGCCGTCGTCGCCGAGGAGGTCCGCAACCTCGCCCAACGGTCGGCCGAGGCCGCCAAGAACACCTCGACCATGATCGAGGGGGCGGTCAAGAACGCCGACAACGGCGTGACCATCGGCAAGGAGGTCGACGACATCCTTACCGAGATCGTCGAGGGCAACCGCAAGCTCAACGACCTCATCGCCGAGATCGCCGCCGCCAGCAAGGAGCAGACCCAGGGCATCGAGCAGGTCAACACCGCCCTCGGGCAGATGGACCAGGTGACGCAGTCCTCGGCCGCGAACGCCGAGGAGTCCGCCAGTGCGGCCGAGCAGCTCAACGCCCAGGCCGACGAACTGCGGCAGATGACGGGGCAGTTCAGGCTCAGTCAGGTCGGCTCCGGCGGTCTGGCTCGCCAGGGCGCATCGGCGGGGCCTGGCGCGAGCACGGGCTCGGCCTCCACGCCGGAGCAGCGTATGCCCGGCGGCGTGGCCAACCCGCGGCGGACGAGCGCCGCCGGCCGGGGAGCAAGCACGTCGCAGAGCCCCATCCCGCTGGATGAGGACGAGACGGCCGACGACGACGCCTCCCTGGCGACCTTCTGATCGTACCCGATCCGTGTGGTGGGGGAGGCGGCCGGTTGCGGTCGCCTCCCTCGCCCACCCATTTTGGTCTGCGGGCCGGCATGGGCCCTATGTGTTGAGAGGACGTACGACAATGCCCATCGCCCTTGCGGGACCGATCGAACTGACCGACACCCAGTTCGACCAGATCCGGGACATGGTCAGGCAGCAGTGCGGGATTCACCTTCACGACGGCAAGAAGCAGCTCGTCAAGGGCCGTCTCGCCAAACGCCTTCGCGAGCTGCACCTGGAGAGCTTCCGGCAGTACATCGAGCACCTCGGTCGAGACGGCACCGGCGGCGAACTCGTCGCCATGCTCGACGCGATCTCCACGAACCAGACGTCCTTCTTCCGTGAAGCCCCGCATTTCGACATGCTTCGCGACGCCGTCCTGCCCCGGCTTGCCGCCGGGAGCTCCCGGCGGATGCGGGTCTGGTCGGCCGGCTGCTCCTCGGGAGAGGAACCCTACTCCATCGCCATCACCCTCCGCGAAGCCCTCGAGGACGCGAGCTCATGGGACATTCGCATCCTGGCTACCGACATCTCCACCCGCGTGCTCGCGACGGCGCGGCGCGGAGAATATGGGGCCGACCGCCTCTCATCCGTGCCGCCGATCTGGCGCAGCCGCTGGTTCGGGTGCACTGGCTCTCGGTCGCGTCGTATGTACCGCGTTCGGGAGGACCTCCGGGGGATGGTCACCTTCGCCCGGCTGAACCTCATGGGGCCCTGGCCGATGTCCGGGCCGTTCGACGTGATCTTCTGCCGCAACGTGATGATCTACTTCGACCGGCCCACGAGGGAGCGGCTTGTCCGGCGCTTCTCGGACCTGCTGGCGCCCGGGGGGACCTTCTTCGTGGGCCACTCCGAGAGCCTCACCGGCATTGACCACGGTTTGCGATACGTTCAGCCGACGGTCTACAGACGGCCTTGCGGCGTGGAGGATTCCAACCCGTGAAGCACATTGTGGGCGTCGCCGACATGAAGATATCCGATCAGACGGGAGACGTGATCGTGACGCACGCGCTGGGCAGTTGCCTGGGGATCGTAGCGCACGACCCCGTCGCGAGCGTCGGCGGTCTGCTGCACGTGATGATGCCCGAGGGGCGCATGAACCCCGCCAAGGCTCAGGCCAATCCGTACATGTTCGTCGACAGCGGCGTGCCGGCCTTCTTCCGGGAACTGTATCGCGCCGGCGGACTCAAGAAGCGTTTGGCCGTCAAGGTCGCCGGCGGGGCGAACGTCAACAACATCGGCAACGACCGGTTCCGGATCGGAAAACGGAACTACATCATTCTCAAGAAATTACTGTGGAAGAACAGCGTGCTGATCGATGCTGAAGATACGGGAGGCACGACGGCGCGGACGCTGTATCTCGAAGTCGGATCGGGTCGCACCTGGCTGTGCGCCGGCGGCGTCGAGAAGGAACTGTAGAGCCTCAGCCGGGCGGGAGTCGGTGAGATGCCTTTGAACGTTCTGATTGTGGATGACAGCGCGGTCATGCGGAGCATGGTCGGCAAGACGCTTCGGGCGGCCGGGCTGCCCATCGGCGAGGCCTTCGAGGCCGCCGACGGCCAGCAGGGCCTGGAGGTCCTCGATACCGAATGGGTGGACGTGGTCTTCGTGGACATCAACATGCCCGTGATGGGCGGCGTGGAGATGCTCGAGAAGCTCCGCATGCACCCTACATGGGCGGACCTGCCGGTGGTGGTCATCTCGACCGAGGGCAGCAGCGCACGCATCGCGACCATACGGGCCCTGAAGGCCGAGTTCGTCCACAAGCCTTTCTCGCCCGAAACCGTTCGCGACGTCGTGACCAACCTGACGGGGATCCCCCATGAACAGAAAACTGGATAGCACGCTGGCCGCGGTGGCCGAGGACGTGCTGGAGTCGCTGGCCTTCATGCTGCCGGCGTTCGAGGAGCGCAGACCGACGCCGGCCGAGCTGGCGGACAGAACGGCCGCGGCCATCGCCTTCGGCGGCGCCTGCGACGGCGTCCTGGCTGTGGAGATATCCAACGTCCTGCTCCCGGCCATGACGTGCAACATGCTCGGGCTGGACGCCTGCGAGCCACCGGATCCCGCGATTCAGCGGGACGCCCTCGCCGAATTGCTCAACGTGATCTGCGGCAACCTGCTGCCCGAGATCGCCGGGGAGCGGGCCGTCTTCGACGTCGGCACGGCCGGGGCGGTCGCGGACGCGCGCGGGGCCGGGAAGGGACGTCCCCTCCTGGCCTCGGCGAGGCTGCATCTCGAGGGCGGATGGGCCGACCTGGCCCTGTTCGCGCCCGCGGGCCTGGCCGCTGCCCCGGCCCCCTAGCCCCACCTCATGCGCAAAGGAATGCACGGTTCATGATCAAGGTTCTGATCATCGACGACTCGGCAGTCGTCCGGCAGGTGCTCTCGGCGGAACTGTCTCGCGCCGGGGACATTGACGTGGTCGGCACGGCCATGGATCCCTACATCGCCCGCGACAAGATCCTGGCGCTGTCTCCGGACGTGGCGACGCTCGACCTCGAGATGCCTCGCATGGACGGCCTGACGTTTCTGCGGAAGCTCATGCGCTACCGTCCCATGCCCGTGATCGTGGTCAGTTCCCTGACGCCGACCGGCAGCGACACCGCATTGGAGGCCCTGCGGCTCGGGGCGGTCGACGTGGTGGGCAAGCCTGGTTCGGCCTATTCGGTCGCAGAGATCGCCCGGTCGCTGGTCCGGCGGATCCGGGCGGCGTCCACCGCGCGCGTCGGGCCGGTGGCCGAGCCCTCCGATGCCGGCCCCGCCTCCGGGCAGCCGATGCGCACAACGCATAAGATTCTGGCGATAGGCGCCTCGACCGGCGGGACGCGCGCCATCGAGCAGGTGCTCCGCCGCCTGCCCTCCGATACGCCCGGTACGGTGATTGTCCAGCACATGCCCGAGCACTTCACCAAGAGCTTCGCGGCGAGGCTGAACGAGCTGTGCCCGATGGAGATCCGCGAGGCGTGCGACGGCGAGCCGGTCGTTCCGGGCGTGGCACTGCTGGCGCCGGGCAATACGCATATGATTCTGCGGCGAAGCGGCGCGAAGTATCTCGTCGGACTCAAGAATGGCCCGCCGGTCCACTACCAGCGGCCCAGCGTGGACGTGCTGTTCCATTCCGTCGCCCGCCAGGCCGGGGCCAACGCCGTCGGCGTGATCCTCACCGGCATGGGCGCCGACGGGGCCGCCGGACTGCTGGCCATGAAACAGGCCGGCGCCAGGACCCTCGCCCAGGACGAGGACAGCTGCGTCGTCTTCGGCATGCCCAAGGAGGCCATCCGCCTTGGCGCCGCCGAACGCGTGGCCTCGTTGCAGGCCATGCCCGGACGAATCGTATCTTTCCTGACAGAGACAGCGCCGACCCCGGCCGGGGCGACCGGCTGAAACCCGCCGGCGGCGGCGCGGGAGAAGCAGTCATGACCACAGTCGAGCAGGTTCTCGCGATCAAGGGCCCGGACGTCATCGTCGCCCCGCCGGCAAGCAGCGTGCGGGAGGTCGTCAAGCTGATGGCCGAGGCCAACGTCGGCTCGGTCATCGTCCGCGAGGACCACGAGATCCGCGGCATCTTCACCGAGCGGGACCTGGTTCGGCGGGTGGTCGCCCCCGGCAAGGACCCCGACGCCCTCGCCGTCACCGAGGTGATGTCCGCCCCCGTCCAGCACTGCCGCCTCGCCGACGATATCGAAGAGTGCGCCCGCCGCCTCACCGCCGGCCACATCCGACACCTCGCCGTCGTCGAAGGCGACGCACTCGTCGGCCTCATCGGCCTGCGCGACATCCTCCGCCTCCGCGCCGACGGCGGCGAATAGCGCCGCGCTTCCGCAGAGACGGCCCTTGACACCGGCGAGCAGGGCGGCGGTATACTTTCGGCCGTCGAGGACGGAAGGACAGGGCCGAGGGCGGCAGCGCGGACGGCCCCGAAGGGCGCGGGCAAGGCGAAGGCGAGCCGGAAAAAGGCAAGGAACAATCCCGTCAAGGCCCCCTCCCGAACGAGGACGTTCTCACGCCGCTGACCAAGCTGCTCCAGGGATTCGCGGGATCGCCCGGCGACCGCTGAGGCAGAACAGCATGGACTGCGATCGCGATACGCTGGAAGAAACCTGCCCGTGACCCGCCGGCCGAACGTGTTGTGGATCCTTTGCGACCAGCTCCGTTGGCACGCGCTGTCGGGCAACGGGGAGGTCAACGTCGCCACGCCGAACCTCGACAGGCTGGCGGGGGAGGGGGTGAGCTTCGACACCACCATGACGCCGTGCCCTGTCTGCACGCCGGCGCGGGCTGGGATCGTCACCGGGCAGTACCCCCACACCTGCCGCGTGCCGTATCTCGGCGACCTGCTGCTGCCCTCGCACCCGACCGCCGCCCGGGCCTTCGCCGCGGCGGGCTACCGGACGAGCTACGTGGGCAAGTGGCACCTCGCCAGCGCGCAGAACCCGTTCGGCCACAACGAGGGAGCCGAGTACTGGGTTCACCCGCTGCTCCGCGGCGGCTTCGAGGACTGGTTCGGCTTCGAGCTGTCCAACCACTTCTGGCAGACGCGGTACTGCACGGGCGAGAGCATGTGGCCGCCGAAGCTGCTGGCGGGCTACCAGACCGACGGGCTGACCGACCTGTCGCTGGCGTACCTCGCGGATCGGTCCCGCGAGCCGGACCGTCCCTGGTTCCACGTGCTCAGCGTCGAGGCCCCGCACCACGGGCGGGACGACCAGGGCGTCGCGAGCGTCCGCGTCGGCGAGCGCAAGCACACGCGGCACCCGGCGCCGGCGGAATACGAAGCGCGATTCCGCCCGGAGAGCATCCGCCTGCGCGGCAACGTGCCGGAGAGCCACCACGATGTCGCCCGGTCGCAGCAGGCCCAGTACTGCGCCCAGGTCGCCAACCTCGACGACAACGTCGGCCGCGTTCTCGCCTCGCTGGACGAGGCGGGGCTCGCCGAGAACACGCTGGTGTGCTTCTTTTCCGATCATGGCGAGCTGGGCGGCAGCCATGGGCGGTTCCAGAAGTGCGCGCCCTACGACGAATCCGCCCGTGTGCCGCTGCTTGCCCGCCTGCCCGCCGTGCTGGCCGAGGGCCGACGCATCACCGCGCCCGCAAGCCTGGTGGACATCTTCCCGACGTGCGCCGCGATCTGCGGCGTGCCCGTCCCGGCCGCGGTGCAGGGGCTGGACCTGTCGCCCGCGGCGCGAGCGGACGCGACCGGCCCGCCCGCCGCCCGCGAGGCCGCGCTGATGCAGTGGTTCGGCAACCCGCGCTATCACCCCCGGGGCGAGCCGGGCCCGCAGTGGCGGGGCATCCGGACCGAGCGGTACACCTACGCCGTCCACGAGGCCCGCGGTCCCATGCTGTTCGACAACCACGCCGACCCGCTCCAGATGGACGACCTCCACGCCGACCCGGCCGCGGCCGATCTGCGCCGCCACCTGCATGCCCTCCTGCGCGCCGAACTCTCCCGCGCCGGCGAGCCGATCCCCCCGTTCGTCCCGGCGGCCGTCTGACCGGCCGGGGCCGCGGCGCGATCCCGGATGCTTGACCGGCCCGCCGTCAGTGCCGACGATGGACGGACAATCGCTCGGGCCAGGGCCCGGGAAGGAGCGGCAGCATGAGAGTACGCCGATGGATCGTGGTTGCGGCGGCGCTGGGCGGTGTCCCGGCGGGCGTGGCTTGGGCCGGGGCCGGCAAAGGGCCGGAGTCGGCCTTCGAGAAGGACCCCTGGCCGGTGGTCAAGGACGGGCCGGTGAAGGTGTTCATCCTGGCCGGGCAGTCGAACATGCAGGGCCACGCGGCGCTGCGTACGCTGGAGTACCTCGCCTACCATCCCGACACGGCGAAAGACTACCAGCACTGGAAGGACCGCTGGGGCCGATGGCGGCGGCGGAACGACGTGTGGGTCTGGACCACCGACGGCCGACGGGCGGGCAGCCTGACGCCCGGCTTCGGTGAGAACGAGCTGAAGATCGGCCCGGAGCTGGGCTTCGGATGGGTCGTCGGCGAGCACTTCGACGAGCAGGTCCTGCTGATCAAGACCTGCTGGGGCGGCCGGAGCGTCCGGCGGGGCTTCCTCCCTCCCGGCGCCGAGCGTCCGAGCGACGAGCAACTCGCCCGGGACCTCGAGAGCGCCCGCAAGAAACGCCCGAACACCACGCTCGATGACGTCCGTGAGAGCTACGGCCGGGCGTACCGCGAGATGATCGGCCACGTCCGCGACGTGCTCGGCGGACTCGACGCCAACGTCCCCGAGTACGACCCGCAGCGCGGCCACGAGCTGGCGGGGTTCGTGTTCTTCCAGGGCTGGAACGACATGGTCGACGGTGAGCAGCGGGCGGAGGGGTACGCTTCCTACACCAAGCGGCTGGGCCAACTGATCCGGGACGTCCGCAAGGACCTCAAGGCCCCGAAACTGCCGGTGGTGATCGGCGAGCTGGGCGTCGGCGGGCAGCGGGGGGCCTTCCAGGCCGCACAGGCGGCGGTGGGGAAGCTGCCCGATCTCGCGAGCACGGTACGCGTCGTGCCGACGGCGCAGTTCTGGGAGCCGGCCGTCGAGGAGATGGTCAAGAAGGGCGTGTGGAAGGGCCCGGACTGGGTGCGATTCTACAATATCGGGTCCGAGCGGGGCTATCACTACCTCGGCAGCGCCCGCATCCTCTACCGCATCGGCGAGGCAATGGGCCGCGGCATGACCGAGCTGATCGAGCGCCGCACCGCCCGGTAACCGCCGTGGACGCCGCTTTCGGCCCTCCGCCGTCGCGACGCGAGCCCAGCGCCCTGTCGGGTCTGGCGTGTGTATGCTTCCTCACCGCCGGGCGGCGCTTCCGTCGGCCGTGTAGGCGGTGAGCTTGCGGTTGTGAGGCACGAGCAGCAGGCCGTCGATGGCCGAGCAGGTTCTGGCCTCGGCCCCGCGGAAGCCGTCGCGGAAGAGCACTGTCCGTTCCCGGCCCGTGCGCAGGATCCAGTGCTCGCGTTCGGTGGAGATGTACACCTTTCCGTCGGCGACCAGGGGCTCGCAGTAGTAGGAGCCGTGCTCCATATCCTGCACCCAGCAGGTCTCGCCGGTGTCGGCATCGAGGCAGCGCAGCAGCCCGGCGGAGTCCACGAAGTAGACCAGCCCGTCGGCGACGGCGACGGCGGCCATGGTGGTGGCCACATCCTCGCGCTTCCACACGCAGGCGGTTTGGGAGACGTCGCCGGTCCCGCCGGCGTCGATGCACCAGAGAATGCCGGGGGCGACGCCGTAGTTGTGGTCGCGCCCGAGCCCCACGTAGATCCGACCGTCATGGAAGACGGGCGCGGCGATGATGTTCGCCCGAAGCTTCTCGGTGAGCTCCTTGGCCGACCCCCCGCCGCCGCGACTGACGTACTTGAGCTTGCCGTAGCTCGCCCGGCGGATTTCCGGTGGGACGCAGTCGAAGCGCCACACCTCCTCGAGGGTGCGAACCTTCCCGTCCTCGCCGGCGCCCGCGGGCAGGGCGGCCAGCGCGTGGAGCACCCCGTAGCCGTCGGCGAAAAACAGCAGCTTCTTCCCGTTTACCACGCCCATGCTCGGCGAGCTCCACTGGCCGTGGTAGACCCGGGGAACGTCCAGGTTGTCCGTGGCGACCAGCTTGCCCGTGTGCTTGTTCAGCACGACGATGCTGGGCATCCCTCGCCCGACGGGGTGACCGGGGGGGGCTTTCTTGCCCGAGTAGCCGGTCAGCACCCCCCGGCCGTCCACCTTGATCACGCAGTGGTGGCTGTTGGAGGTGGGCACGTAGAGCCAGTCGCCATCCACCACGGCCGTGCCGCTGTGCGCGTGCTTCCACGCCACCTTGTGACGCTCCATCATCTCATAGGTCCAGAGAATATCCCCCCAGCCGCGGGCCAGGGAGTTCGGGGCCGGGCCGGTATAGGCGTCGGCGCCGATGAGCTCGGTGCCGATGTTGGCCATGTAGGCGGCCTCGTCAGTGAACGGACCGTCATTGCCGTTGGCCAGGCCGTCGAGGTCCAGGCAGACGACGTTCCCGGCCGGGTCCACCACGTACACGCGGTTGGCGTCCACCACCGGTGTATTGCATATGCCGTAGCCGCCATAGCTGTGAAAGCTGCCCAGCCCGCGCAGGAGCATCTCCCACTTCCGCTCGCCCGTGCGGACGTCCAGGCACAGCAGGGCGCCGGCGCCCTGCCTGGGGTTCAGCTCGCGCAGCCGTTCGTCCGCCAGCGACCGCTGTCGGGTTCCCACCAGGACCATCTCGCCACGTGCCACCGTGGGGATCGTGAACTGTGCCCGGCCCTTCAGCGAGAGCTCCCACAGCAGATTCTCGTCCGTCAGCTTCTCGGGCAAGTTGCGGGCCGGCGAGGCGGCGTTGCGGTCAAGCCTGGAGGACCACTGACTTGCCGGCCTGTCACCCCCGGCGGCGAGGCTCGACAGGGCCAACAGCAGGACGGGCAGGGGGCGTGCGGCACTCATTCGGCGTCTCCTCCGTCGGTCGTGCTGGCGTCCTCGGCGGGGTAGAAGCTCCGCCAGTACGCCCGGTCCAGTCGATAGGGGTTCACCGGTCGCTCGAAGTCGTCCGGCAGGATGCCGAAGCGGCGCATCTCGTCGAGGTATTGCCCCGTCGGCCGCCAGCCCTTCATCGGGTAGGGCTTCATGGCGGCGGCTCGCTCGGCGGCGGAGTCGATGGCCGCTTTCAGTGCCCGGTAGTCCGGGTCGTTCCTGGAGGCAAAGACGTTCGCCGGCGGGTCGTCGCCCTTGTACCGGTCGGCTGCGCCGGCCTCGCGCTGCGCGCAAAGCCCCAGCCCGCCGGCATCTTCGGCCAGGGGCGCCAGCAGCGCGAGGGATCTCTCCGGGCGCGACAGGTTGTACCATCGCCCCGTCAGCCGCCCCCGTCCGGTCCGCCAGCGGTGGGGCAGTTCCCCGGGCTTGTGACAGCCGCCGCACCGGCGTCTGCGGATGTCCTCCACCCCGCGGACAGAGGGCACGGCGCGTCGCAGGGCCCCGTAGGTGCCGGCGAACGCGGCCGACGACTCCACCCACATTTCCACCGTTCGCAGCTCTTCGTCGGACAGCTTGACGTTCTTGTGCCCGGCGCGGAGCTTGCGGCACAGCGGGCTGGCCACGGCCCCGATGGACCGCGGTCCCCGGTTGCCCATCCCCTGCTGACCGTGGCTGATCAGCCCGGCCCAGAAGAGGTTGAGGTAGCTGTGCGTGAACTCCGGGGCCAATTCGCCGGTCAGCGACAGGTGCCCGGCGTACTTTTCGTAGTTGTGGCAGCGGACGCAGTGTCGGTCCCAGATCGGTTGGATATCCCGCGGGTAGTCGATGACATCGGGTACCCCGGGCACGGGACGGATGCGGCTGGGCGGGCGCTTCAGCGCGGCCGGGTGGGGCCGGGGCGATTGCGGCGGGGTGCGTGTGCGTGGTTCGTGGCAGCCCACGCAGCCGGTCGTCTCGCCCGGCGCGACGGTCACGAAACTCATCATGCGCTTGACCGCCTGGTCGTTGGCGTCGAGGGCGACGAGGAACAGGGGTCTGTCGGCCGGGACGCGGAAATGCGCCGACCCGTCGGCTGCCACCGGCACGGTGCCGAGGATCCGATGGAGGATGAACGTGCTCTCCAGCGATACCAGGTCCGGGTCCACGCGGAAGCTGACGGGCTTGGGCAACTCCTCCATGACCAGCAGACGGGCGATCTCGCCGCGGCCGACGCCGGGCATGTTGCGTCCGCTGGTCACGTCGTAACACACCAGCGTGCCGGTTGTGCGGGTGCGGTCGGTCGTGTCGGTCAGGACCGGTTCCCGCGGGCGAGGGTGCATCGGGCGGGGCTCGTGCAGCCACATGCGAGGGTTGTCGTCCGCCAGCGTGTGGAGGGCCTCGGCTCGCCCGGCGTCGTCCATCACGTAGAGCGTCTTCTGGGCGGCCACCAGGTATATCCCGCCTCCGACCGGGTACGGGTCCCGCCATTTGTGCACGCCGTACTTGCTCTTCTTGCGGATGGGCTCGGGGTAGCTGTCAGTCAGCACCCGCGCGGCCGGCTCGTGGTCCGGCCCGGCTGCGGGGTCGATGACGACCACGTCGCCGGCGTGTTCCGGCGTGTTGTGGAAGGCGTAGGTGCACACGACCGATCGCCGGCCGGGAATCGGCTTGGCGTCCAGCATCGCCACGGCGTTGCCGTGCTTGTGCATGTTGCCATAGAACGTCATGTGACGCGTGCCGTCGGGATTGGCCGTCCAGAGGTGATGGAAGGCGACTTCGTCGCGATCGACGTACTCCCAGCGGGTGTACAGCAGGCGGCCGTCCGGCAGCGGCCAGGGGGTGTTCTCGTGTTCCACGCCCGCGGAGATTCGCCGGATGCCGCTGCCGTCGGCCTCGCAACGGTACAGCAGCCCGACCTGGCTGGACCAGCAAGGCACGCGGCGCTTGCAGCGGGAAGAGATGAAGGCGATCCCGCCATCGGGCAGGTACGTCGGCTCGACGTCGTCGAAGGGACCGCCGGTGATCCGCCGCAGCCTGCCGTCGCCCAGGTCGACCTCGTAGAGATGGAACCGGTCCGTGCCGCCGGGGCGGTAGGAGATCAGCGCCCGCCGCCCATCGTAGCTGAGCTGCGGATCGCGGACGGCGCCGTCCCCGTCGGTCAGAATGTCGCGGACCTTGCGCGTCCGAAGGTCCAGCACGCACAGCCGCGTGCCGCCTTCCCCGCGAATGCACGATTCGCCGTAGCGCCGGCCGTAGTTTTCGTAGTAATGCAGGTCCCCCGCCAGCGGGCGGACGGCGAAGAGCACGGTGCGGACGTCGGCAAGCGGCCCCTCCAGCGCCGCAGCCAACAGGCCCTCGGTCTCGACCAGGCGTTTGTCGCCTTTGGCCCCGGCGGCTCCGGCCGCGGCGAGAAGGACGGCCAGCCCGGCGATGGCGGCCATGAAGGGCGTCTTGCTCATGGCGTTTCGCGCTCGCGTGCGGCGTCCGCCATGCCCGGGGGGCAGGACTCGCGGGGGATCACCGTCATGGGGATGGTTACGGGGTCGGGCATCGTCCCGGCGCCGGCGTGCTGCTCGAACATCTCCATGGCCGTCTCGGCCACGGCGTGCTGGTCCGCTTTCAGCGAGGTCAGCCGGGGGTGCACTGCCTGGGCATAGCCGGAATCGTTGTAGCCGACGACGGCCAGGTCCCGTCCGATCCGTCGGCCCACCGCCGATGCGGCGCTGTAGAGCAGCGGGGCGCAGTAGTCGTCGTAGGCCACGACGGCGTCGATCTCCGGGTGCTCGCCGAGCCAGCGCAGTGTCCGGCTGCCGGCAAGATCAGCGGCCCAGAAGGGCTCTGCCGGTCCGATGATCGGCTCGGCCAGGCCGGTCTCGGCCGCGGCTGACCGAAGGCCGCCCACCCGGACGGCGCAAGAGTAATGGCTGGAGGAGTCGGCTTCCGGCATCAGCACGGCGGGCCTTTGGCAGCCGGCGCGGCCGAGCAGTTCCGCCACACGACGGACGCCCCCTTCCTCGTCGAACGTGATGCACCCGGGCTCGCGGCGGCGGTTCGTGTTGATCTCGATGACGGGCAGGCCCAGCCGGCGGACGCGGCTGGCGATCCCCCGGCCGACGGGCTCGAACAGGATGAGCCCGTCGATGCAGTCCTCGCGCAGGAGTCGGGGCATGTCGGTGTGGTCGCCCACCTGCTCGGGCACGATGAACTGCCCGCGCCGGCGGGCGGCCTCGATGAGCACGCGGAAGAAGTTGCGGGGCATTCGCTCCCACTGGCCCACCAGCAGACCGATGGCCCCGTGTCGGCCGCGGCGCATGTTGGCGGCCGTGCGGTTCGGCCGGTAGCCCAGTCGGTCCGCTTCGGCGAGCACGCGCTTCCGCGTCGTCTCGGCAAGCCTGCCGGTGCCCTGGATGGCCTTGTAGGCGGTGGGCACGGAAACCCCGGCGGCGTCGGCGATCTGTTGGATGTGCTGTCCCATGCTCTCTCTCGATTAGTATAACGATATATCAAACGGCCAGGGACGCGCGAAAGGTAAAAAGCCGGGCGTGTGCACCAGCCTGTCGTCGTTGGCGCGTCGCGCCGCACGACCGGCCGCGTGGGGGCGGTTGATCTTTTCCCGCAGGTCGGACACGATGAACGCATGGATGATGTCGCCAAGAGGGACCTGCTGCGACGGGTGCTCAAGGGGCTGCGGGGGATGTACGGGCGGCGGCGGTGGGACGGGCCGCGGGACCCCGTGGGGTCGCTCGTGGCGACGATCCTCTCGCAGAACACCAACAAGGCCAACAGCTCGGCCGGCTTCCGGCGGCTGACCGAACGCTTCGACACATGGGACGCCGTCGCCGACGCTCGCGTCTCGGCCATCGAGCGATGCATCCGCGTCAGCGGGCTCTCCCGGATCAAGGCGCCGCGCATACGGAGCATCCTGCGGCAGGTCCGCGAACGCCGGGGGCGAATCACGCTGGACCACCTGGCCGGGATGGGCCCCGGCGCGGCCTACGACGAGCTGCTCGCCTTCGACGGTGTCGGCCCCAAGACCGCGCTGTGCGTACTGCTGTTCGCGCTGGGCATGCCGGTCTTCCCTGTGGACACGCACATCTTCCGCATCTGTCGGCGTCTTGGTGTGCTGGAGGAGTCCGTCCCCGCCGCCGGCGCCCACGAGGCGCTCACCCCGCTGATCCGCCCGGCCGACCGGTACGAGATGCACGTGCTCCAGATCGCCCACGGCCGGGCGACCTGCCGAGCCCGTCGCCCGCGCTGCGAGGACTGCCGCATCCTCGATTGCTGCGCGTTCGGCCAGGAGCGGATGGGGCAAGCATGGGCGTAGCCGGCCGGGGCGAGACGCTCGAGGGGTATCCGCTTTCGCCTGGTCGCTCGCTGCCGGCCACGGGCTGCTGCACTGCGGCGCAGGCGGCGCCGCTCAGTCTTCCAGCACGCCGCGGAGCTCGTCGATGTGCTCCTGGATCCAGCGGACCTTGTTGCGAACCATCTGGAGGAAGCCGAACCCGTCCAGCCGTCCGAAGCTGCCCGTCGCGGCGATGGGCAGGACGGCCTCGGCGATCATCGCCTCGCACATCAGCAGCGGCACGGCCTTGATCTCCGCGACGGAAATCACGTTCGCCGAATCGTAGCCCAGCAGGAACCGCTTGAACCGCGTGCGGTCGAGGTACTCCGGCCAAGTGGTGGGATCTTCCCCGCCGCCGAGGATGGAGAACTGAAGCGCCCCGTTGGCGAAGTCGATCACGCGCTGCTGGAGGCGGGCGGCGTCGTAGTCGATGACGGCCGCGACGTGCCCCTCCCGGAAGAGCATGTTCCCCGGGTGCCAGTCGCCGTGGACGATCTGGGTCTGCCAGTTTTCCAGCCCGAGTTCCTCGGTCCCCTTGGCGCAGGAGGTGTAGGCCTCTTCGAGTGCGCCGACGGTTTCGGTCAGTTCGTCGGCGGGGGGGCGGGAATCCATCGGCAGGGAGGTGACGGTGTTGCGGATGGCCTGGCGGATGGCGGGGGCGTTGTGGTAGCTGCCCGTCGGCGGGGTGTAGTCGCTGCGGAAGTCCTGGAGCAGCTTGTGGTAGAGCCCGAGGATCTTGCCGGAGTGGAAGGTCGCGTCGAGGGAGGCGTCGTAGCCGGTGCCCTCGATGAACTCGAACATCTCGTAGATGCCGTCCCGCCAGACGAGCATGGAGTCGTTCTCGTCCCGGGTGCCCAGCAGGTGGGGCAGGGGGAAGTTCTGCCCGGCGAGGGTGAGCTGAATCTGGTGGGTGAAGGCGACCTTCGGCAGGTCGTCCTTGCCGCGGGCGCGGCGCTTGAAGAGGAACTTGCCCCGGCGGCAGTCGATGACGATCTTCGGCGCGCGACGCGAGCCGCGGGCGAACTCCTCGATGCTCGTGATGACCCCCAGGTCGTAATGGCTGAGGGCCATGGCCAGCTCTTTGGCTCCGAATGTCTCGCGGACCTTGTTGTCAGCCATGATGTGCAGCCCAAGACGCGCGGTGGAGGGGGTCCGTACAGGCGCCCGCTCATCATAAGCGAGGCGGAGGGATTGTCAAACGCGGCAGATGGGAAAAACCGGAACGCCGCCGGGTCTCCTGCGGGCCCTTCGATCCGCCCCGTCCGGTCCGGTACAATCGCCCGGTCATGAAACTGCTGATCACCGCCGACCTCCATTACAACATCGCGCGGTGCCGCCCGGGCGTCCGGCGGCTGGCGCGGGAGGCCTGCGCCGCCGGCGGCGACGCCATCGTCCTCGTCGGCGATACCGCCGGCAGCGACCTGGCGCCCCTGCGCGAGTGTCTGCGGCTGTTCGCCGACTTCCCGGGGCGGCGGTTCATGGTCGCCGGCAACCATTGCCTCTGGACCCGCGACACCGACGAGGGCGCCTCCCTCCGCCGCTACCGCCAGACGCTTCCCGACGCCGCCGCCGACGAGGGCTTCGAGATGCTGGACCACGCCCCGGCTTTCGTGGACGGGGTAGGACTGGTCGGAACGGTGGGGTGGTACGACTACTCCTTCCGCGACCGTTCGCTGGGTATCCCCGAGGCGTTCTATCGCGCCAAGCTCGCGCCCGGGGCGGCGGCGTACCTCGGCGGCCACGAGGACCTGCTTGCCGCCCATCGCGACGACCTCACCGACGCCCACCTCGCCCTCGGCGCCCGTTGGATGGACGGCGTCCACGTCCGGCTCGGCATCTCCGACGAGGCCTTCGTCGAAGACCAGGCCCACAAGCTTGCCAGGCATCTCGCCGACGCCGAACGCCGCAGCGAGCGCGTGCTCGCATTCCTCCACCACCTGCCCTTCGCCGAGCTCGTGCCGACCGCCCGACCGCCGCGGTTCGCCTTCGCGGCCGCGTTCATGGGCAGCGGCCGCCTGGGCGAGCCGCTGCTGGCCTGCCGGAAGCTCACGGACGTCTACTGCGGGCACTCGCACTGGGCGGCCGAGGCGAGAATCAAACACATCCGCGCCGTGAACGTAGGAAGTACCTACACGGAGAAGAAGCTGTGCAAGCTGGAGTGGTGACCATGAGGCGATCGACGAGCAGGACGGACGAACCGGTGCGCCGGCGGGAGCGGGGCGCCCCGGCCGTGTGGTTGACGCTGGCTGTGGCGGCGGCGGTGTCGTGGGCGTCCGCGGCTGCTGCGGCAGGGGAGGGCGCCGACACGCCCGACGCTGCGAAGATCTCACGCGTCACGCCGGTGGTTCGGGCCTACCGCAGGGCCCGCCCGGCGGTGGTGAACATCTCGACCGAGAAGATCGTCACCACGCGGTTCGGCATGTTCGGGCGGGACATCTTCGACGACATCTTCCCCAGCCCGTTCCGCCGCCGCGTGCCCGTGCACAGCCTCGGCAGCGGGTTCCTCATCCACCCCGCCGGGTACGTGGTCACCAACGCCCACGTCGTCCGCCGGGCACAGAAGATCACCGTCACGCTGGCAGACAACAGTCGCCACCCGGCCCGCGTGATCAGCGCCGATGAGTCCCACGACCTCGCGGTGCTGAAGATCGAGCCCCCCGAGGGCGAGCCGCTGGCCTACCTGCCGCTGGGGCGCAGCGACGACCTGATGGTCGGCGAGACGGTGGTGGCGATCGGCAATCCGCTGGGCTATTCGCACACCGTGACCGAGGGGATCATCTCCGCCCTCGACCGTCGGCTGGAGTTCGAGGGCGGGGTCGCCTACGAAGGCATCATCCAGACCGACGCGCCGATCAACTCCGGCTCCAGCGGCGGGCCGCTGCTGAACATCCGGGGGGAACTGATCGGCATCAACTCCGCCATCCGCGCCGACGCGCAGAACATCGGCTTCGCCATCCCCGCCGACACGCTCATGGAGCAGTGCCCCGAGCTGCTGGACTTCGAACGGATCAACCGGGCCGTCTTCGGGGCCAAGGTCACCCAGCGCCACACCGACGACGGCGACGAACTGCTGGTCACCGAGGTCCGCGGAGGCACGCCCGCCGAGGGCCGCCTTCGCCCCGGCGACCGCATCCTCGAGCTCAACGGCCGGCCCGTCCGGCGGATCCCCGACTTCGTCTGCGGCATGCTCGAAGCCGGCGTGCCCGCCAAGGCGAAGCTGAAGGTCCGACGCGAGGGCGAGACCCTCGCGGCCGTGGTGGACGTCCGCCGCAAGCCCAAGCCCGACGGGGAGCGGTTGGCGCGGGAGCTGTTCGGCGTGGCGCTGCGCGAGGTCACCCCGGCCCTGGCCCGGAAGTTCCGCCTGCCGATGGACCGCGGGCTGATGGTGGTCGGCATCGACGCGGGCAGCCCGGCCAACCGGGTCGGCCTGCGGCTGAAGGACGTGCTCTTCCAGGTGCAGAACCTCTACGTGACCGACCTCGACACGCTGGGGACGATCATGGAAGATGTCCGCCCGGGGACGGCGCTGAAGGTCGGCGTCGCCCGCGGGAACGTCGCGGCGTGGGTGAAGATCGTCGCCGGGCGGCAGACCGCCCCCGGCCGTGACAAGCCCGACCCGTCGGACGAAGACAGCATCTGAGCGGCAGCAGATCAACGGAGCCGCCCATGCGGATCGTCATCGCGCCGGACTCGTTCAAGGAGTGCCTCTCCGCCGCCGACGTCGCCGGTGCGATGGGCGAGGGGGTCCGCCGCGCCGCGCCGGACGCGGACATCGCCGCCTGCCCCATGGCCGACGGGGGCGAGGGCACCGTGGATGCCATGGTCGCCGCGACCGGCGGGCGGATCGTCACCGCCGACGTCGCCGGGCCGCTGGGCGACTACCGCCCCGCGGCGTTCGGGCTCTCCGGTGACGGGCGCACCGCCGTCATCGAGATGGCCGCGGCGTCCGGGCTCGACCTCGTCCCGCCCGATCGCCGCGACCCGACGCGGACGACCACCTACGGCACCGGGGAGCTGATCCTCGCCGCCCTCGACGCCGGGGCACGCGAGGTGCTCATCGGCATCGGCGGCTCGGCGACCGTCGACGGGGGCTGCGGGTGCGCCCAGGCGCTCGGCGTGCGATTCGCCCGGGCCGACGGGCAGCCGTGCGTCTGCGGGCTCGCCGGCGGGGGGCTGGAGAGCATCGCCCGCATCGACCCGGCGCCGCGGGACCCGCGCGTCGCCGAGGCTGTCATCCGCGTCGCCTGCGACGTGACCAACCCGCTGACCGGCCCGAACGGGGCCGCCCGGGTCTACGGCCCCCAGAAGGGCGCCACGCCCGAAATGGTCCGCCGCCTCGCCGCGGGGCTGGAGCACCTCGCCGGGGTCATCCGACGCGACCTCGGCATCGACGTCGCCGACACCCCCGGCGCCGGGGCGGCCGGGGGGCTGGGGGCCGGGCTGATCGCCTTCGCCGAAGCCGAGCTCCAGCGCGGCGTGGAGATCGTCGCCGACGCCGTCGCCCTCGCCGACCGCCTCGCCGGGGCCGACCTCTGCCTGACCGGCGAGGGCCGACTGGACGCCCAGAGCCTCTCGGGCAAGACGGCGGTGGGGGTCGCCCGCGTTGCCGCCGCCGCGGACGTGCCGGTCCTCTGCATCCCCGGGCAGGTCGAGGCGGGCCTGGACGCCGCGGGCCTCTTTGCCGCAGTCCGCCCGCTGGTGACCGGCGAGGTCGCCCCTGCCGACGCCCTCGCCCGCGCCCGCGAGCTCCTCGCCGCCCGCGCCGAGGAAGCGGTCCGTTCCTACCTGCAAGCCGCTCGACGATAGGTTCCCCGGCGAGCGCGTCGGCTCTTGTGTCCCCCCGGGCATTCGGCTACCCTACCCCGCCTGACCCCGCGCCCGTAAGGAGCGAGAACGCATGGACTTCTTCAACTACCGCCGCGGCGAGCTGCACTGCGAGGACGTGCCCATCCACAAGGTCGCCGAGTTCGCCGGCACGCCGGCGTACGTCTACTCCGCACGCACGCTGCTGCACCATTACCAGGCGCTCGCGGAGGCCTTCGGCAAGCTCGATCCGACGATCTGCTTCTCCATCAAGTCGCTGGCGAACCTCGCGGTGCTCCGGCTGCTCAGCCGCGCCGGCAGCGGGTTCGACGTCGTCTCCGGCGGCGAGCTCGCACGCGCCCGCGCCGCCGGGGCCGATATGAGCAAGGTCGTCTTCGCCGGCGTAGGCAAGACCGACCGCGAGATCGCCGAGGCCGTCACCGCGAAAATCGGGCTGTTCAACGTCGAGAGCGAGCAGGAGTTCGAGAACATCGCCCGCATCGCCCGCGAGGCCGGCGAGACCGTCCGCTGCGCCCTTCGCGTCAACCCCGACGTCTACGACCCCAAGACACACACCTACACCACCACCGGCAAGAAGGAGACCAAGTTCGGCGTCGACATCGAGCGGGCGGTTACCTTCTTCCGGACCTACGGGCGGGACCCGAACGCCAGGCTCGACGCCATGCACCTGCACATCGGCTCGCCCATCTACTCCGCCCAGCCGTACATCCAGGCCATCGAGAAGGCCCTCGACCTCATCGACCGTCTCAAGGGCCTCGGCTACGAGGTCCGCACGCTCGACATCGGCGGGGGGTTCGCCGCCGACTACGAGGAGGGCGTCTCCCCGCTGGCGACCGACTACGCCCGGGACATCGTGCCCCTGCTGAACGGCACCGGGCTGGAAGTCATCCTCGAGCCCGGCCGGCAGATCGCCTGCAACGCCGGCATCCTGCTCACCGAGGTGCAGTACGTCAAGCAGGGGGGGGACCGGAACTTCGTGATCGTCGATGCCGCCATGACCGACCTGCTCCGCCCGGCGATGTACGGCAGCGAGCACTTCGTCTGGCCGGTGCGGCTCTCCGACGGCAGCCGCCCGCCCCGGCGCACCGCGAGCTACGCCGCCGAGGGCGGCGTGAAGGTAGACGTCGTCGGCGGGGTCTGCGAGTCCTCCGACTTCCTCGCCCGCGACCGGGTGCTCCCGCCGGTCAAGCAGGGCGACCTGCTGGCGGTCTTCTCCGCCGGGGCCTACGGGTTCACCATGTCCAGCCAGTACAACTCCCGCCCCCGCGCCCCGGAGGTGCTGGTCGAGGGCAGGCAGTGGCGGCTCGCCCGCCGCCGCGAGACCTACGACGACCTCCTCGCCGCCGAGAAATGACACCCGGACACCGGTGTGTCCGTTCTGTCCACCCCACCGGACAGTGGACACAGGGATCTATATGTACTTGTAAGTCCTTGTATTTTAACTAAATACATGCATATGGATTCTGTCCACTGCGGGGGTAAGGTGTACACCTTACCCGCATCTCCCCACTGCCTTGTCCGAGCGCCGGCGAGGATGATGGAGGGCGGCGACGGGACCCCATCCACCGCGCCCCCTCTCCGTGCCAACCGCCCGGAAATGCCGACGAAGCTTCTTCAGAACTCCCGGGGGCCCGGTGGCAAGACAGCGGGAGCGGGCAGTGCACCTTGGCGCGGGTGACTGGCCACTGCTCACGGATCGACCGGGCACTGGCCCGGCGGAGGCGGGTCAGCTTTCGCTGCCGGCGAAGCCGAGGTACTCGTCGAGCCAGTCGTCGGTGCGGAGGACGCCTTTGCGCTGGCGGAGGGCGAGCTTCTCGGCCTTGGCCTGGGAGGTGTTGAAGAGGCGGCGGGTCAAGGGGTTGGAGATTTCCTTGTCGGCCGTGCCGAAGCGGCGGCGGACGGTTCTCGTCATGTTCGGGCTGTACCGCTGGGGCAGCTCGTCCTCGAGGCAGACCAGTGCATGGGCGCTGCCGGGGTCGCCCTGGCGGGCGGCTCGCCCGTAGAGCTGGCGGTCGATCCGTCCGGACTCGTGGCGTTCGGTGGCGACGACGTGCAGCCCGCCGAGCTCTGCGACGCCGCGCCCGAGCTTGATGTCCGTCCCGCGCCCGGCCATGTTTGTCGCGACGGTGATTCGCCCGTGCTGGCCTGCGCCGGCGACGATCTGCGCCTCCTCGGCGTGGCGGACGGCGTTGAGGACCTGGTGCTCGAGCCCCTGCTGCTCCAGCATGCGGCTGAGCAGTTCGGATGACTGCACGCTGCGCGTGCCGACGAGGATGGGCCTGCCCGTGTCGTGCACGCGGCGGATTTCCTCGACGATGGCGTTCCATTTGGCCTGCTGTGTCGTAAATACACGGTCCGGTGCATACTTACGAATGCATGGTCGGTTGGTGGGGATGACGACCACGGGCAGGTGGTAGATCTGCCAGAACTCCCGCCAGGCCTCGACCGCGGTGCCGGTCATACCGCATAACTTCTTATATAGACGGAAGAAGCGCTGAAAGCTGATCCGCGCGTAGGTGTCCTTCGGCGGGTTGACCTCGACGGACTCCTTGGCCTCGATCGCCTGGTGGAGCCCGTCCCGCCAGGTGCGGTCGGGCATGAGCCGCCCGGTGAACTCGTCGACGATGACGACCTTGTCCTCGTCGAGGATGTACTGCTTGTCCTTGAGGAACAGTTCGCGTGCGGTAAGTGCCTGCACTACCAGCTCTTCCCGCCGTCGCTGCCCAGCCCAGATGCCCCCCATCGGCTCGGCGAGCTCGTTGAGCCTGCGCTTGCCCGCGGCGGTCAGGTCCACCTCGCGGTAGCGGTGGTTGACGCGGTAATGCTTGCCGGGCTCGAACTGGGAGGCGATGTCGGCCGCCTGGGTGAAGGCCTCGACCTGCTCGGAGTTGGGCGCGTCGCCGGAGATGATCAGCGGCGTGACGGCCTCGTCGATGAGTACGCTGTCGGCCTCGTCGATGATGGCGGTATGGAGCCCGCGCATGACCAGCCTGTCGGTGCCCGTGCCTGCGCCCTGGGCGATCTTGGTCAGCAGGGCCATGGGCAGCCCGCGGAGCCGGCCGAGCGCCAGCCGGTCGCGGAGGAAGTCCGCGGTGACCTCCTTGTTGGTGCAGTAGGTGATGTCGGCAAGGTAGGCCTGGCGGCGGTCGGGCGGGGTCATCTCGCCCTCGATGTGGGCGGTGGTGAGCCCGCAGAAGCCGTAGATCTTGCTCATCCACTCGGCGTCGCGCTTGGCGAGGTAGTCGTTGACGGTGATGACGTGGCAGCCCCGTCCGCGCCAGCCGTTGACGGTCGCCGCGAGGGTGGCCGTCAGGGTCTTGCCCTCGCCGGTGGCCATCTCGGCGACGCAGCCGGCGTCCATGGCGATGGCCCCGGCGACCTGGACGAGGTAGTGCTGCTCGCCGAGCTGCCTTCGCGCGACTTCGCGGACGATGGCGAACGCGCGGTAACGGTCGGCGCGGGTGTCCCGCCCGCGGAGGAACCGCTCGCGCATGAGGTGGGCCTGCTCGCGGAGCTTGGCGTCGGTGATCTCCGAGAACTCGCCTTCGAGGCGGAGGACCCCCTTGGCCATGCGCAAGTATCGTGTACGTCTGGGGTAAAGTTTGCCGAAGATGCCCGTTCCGGCGTCCCAGATCGCGTCGATCCCCTTGGGCAGCTCCCCGCTGCGCGGAGGGCTGGCCAGCATCCGCCAGGTTGTGCTTGGAACGCTGCTCATCTCAGATCTTGAACCGCCGTTGAATCAACTGGAGCAGGCTGCGGTACCACTGCTGGGCCAGCGGGCGGGGGGGCATGTCCACGCGGACCACCACACGCTGCCCGCTGAGCAGCGGCATCTTGCCGTGCCACGGGCTCTTGGGATTGTCCACGGGGTCGGGGTCGATGCGGATCTCGAAGAACCGCTCGGCCGCCTTGGTGCCCTTGGGGTCCTTGGGGTCGGTGGCGACGGCCCCGCCGACGGCGTATCCCAGCGCGGCCGAGGGAAGCCTTTCGTGCCCGGCCTCGATGATCCGCCGGACCCTGCCGGTCATCAGGGGAAGCGGCTGGCCCTTCATGCGGATTTCGACACCCCTCCAGCGGACGTCGCGCTCGATGCGAAGCTGGCCGTACTCGACCCCGCCGATCCGCGCCAGCACCCGGCCGGTCAGCGGCAGCAGGGCGGTGTCGGCCGGGTCGGTCACGCGAATGTGGGCCAGCGCGACCTCCGGTCGCGACGATCTCGTCGCCGGCCCGGCCGACGGTTGGGTCGTCGGCCCCGGTGTCGGCTGGGTCGCGGCCGCGGGAGTGTCGGGCTTCGCGATGCTGTCGACGAGGAAGGGCACGGCCTTGTCGGGGTGCTCGATGTCGATCATGACGCCCTCGAGGGGCTCGCCGGCCTCGTTGGCATCTGCCAGCGCCCGCCGCAGGGGCGGCAGGATCACGAGGGGGATCGCCAGCTTGTACCGCTCGGTGGGCCCCCGCATGAGCAGGTCGACGACCTCCTGCTGGGCGGTGGCGCGGATGAGGACATCGGGGCTGGCGACGAGCCCGATGCGGTCGCCGCGCCGCAGGTAGGCCCCGCGGGACCGCTCGATGTTCGGGGCGACCCACTCCCCGGCGAAGGCCGGCTGTATCTCCAGCCGGTCGCGCTGGCGCTCGATGCTCCTGATGCGGTCGTCGAGGGCGGCGATCTTCTCTGCGAGAATCTGTGCCGAGGCCAGGTCCTCGGTCTGGGCGAGTCGCCGCTGGGCGACGAGCCGGCGTCGCTCGGCCAGCAGTTGCTCGTGCTGGGCGGTGAGGTCGTGGCTGACGGCGGCGACAAGCGGCGTGCCGTTGGGCTTGGCGACCCGGCCGGAATCGAGCGTCTCCCGGACGAAGCCGTCGGTGGCGGCGTGTACGATCTGGACGCGCGTGGGCTCGACGACGCCCTCGATGCGGAAGCGGTCGGGGGCGGGGATGAAGCCGACGCCGCCGATGATCAGTCCCAGCGCCAGCGCGGTGGTCCCGATAGCTCGCGCGCGGACGCGCATCAGCTCCCCGCTGGTCAGCAGGTAGTGGAAGAACTTGCCCAGGGGCACGAGCACCCACGCCACGGCGGCGGCGATGGCCAGCACCGCCCCCAGCAGGAAGAGCTTGTCGGCGATGAACAGGAGGATGCGGACGCAGATGAACACGCGGTAGACGGTCGAGGCGATGCCGTAGAAGACGAACCAGCCCTTCTCGCCGCCGGTGTGGGCCGGGCAGCGCGCCTGGCGGACGCCCCAGACGTACTTGCGGACGATGTAGTAGATGTACTGCTTGCTCCGCTGGGCGAGGTTGGGGATCTCCAGGATGTCCGAGAGGATGTAGTACCCGTCGTAGCGGAGCAGCGGGTTGGCGTTGAAGAGGAGGGTCGAGACGCTGGCGATGAACATCGCGTTGTAGCAGATGGTCCGCAGGCCCCCGGGGCTGACGTTGGCCCAGATGATCGCCGCGATGGCCGCCAGCCCCAACTCGATGAGCATCCCGCCCATGCCGACGAGGATCCGCTGGCGGCGGGAGCGGAAGGCCCAGGCGCTGGAGGCGTCCACGTAGGGCATGGGGGTGAACACCAGGAACATGATGCCCATGGTGTGGACCTCGCCGCCCGTGCCGGTCCGCCGGCCGAACGTCTTGCACATGAACGCGTGCCCGAACTCGTGGCAGACCTTGATGATGATGAAGGCCAGGTAGAGGAAGGGCAGGTTGTCGACGTTCAAAACGGCGTCGGCGCGGTTGTAGAGGTCCGACCAGTTGTTGATGACGAAGTACAGCCCCGTTCCCGTCAGACCCAGCCACAGCAGCATGCCGAACCAGGTGAACAGCCAGCTTATGGCCCCGACCCAGCGGTCGAGGAAGTTGTCCGGGTCGATCAGGGGGATGCGGATGAACAGCAGGTTCATCATCACGCCCTGGACCTCCCGGCGGACGCGCTTCTGGTAGCGCTTGAACAGCCCCTCGGCGTCGGGGGGCAGTTCGGCCTGGAGGAGGTTGGACGTGTAGAGCTGGCCCAGCAGTTGGATGGCCTCGCCCTGCGTGGGCGCGCCGTCGCCGAGCTGCTCCTGGCAGATCCGCCAGACCTCCGCCACCGTGTGCTTGCCGTCCAGCAGGGCCACGAACCGGTAGGCCGCTTCGTTGAGGCGGAAGAACTGGTTGCTGGCCGGGTCCTGGAGAACGTGCCACATCCGCCCGCGGTAGTGCTGGCGGTGAATCTGCACCGTAGAGCGGAGCTTCGGTCGCAGCTCCGCCACGCGATACCACGATTCGCTGAATGTCGGGCGGTCAACGGGCACGGCGGTTCCTCACGGTGCGGCGAACAGTACGGATTGCCGGTCTCATGCTTCAGAGCTCAAAGCACGGATATCAGATTGCAGATTTCAGGTCTCAGACTCCAGATTCCCGATGTCGTATTGCGGTTGTCGGACTGTCGCAGTCAGATTGTGGTCGTCAGATTGCAGGCCCCGGGCTCTGGCATCCGGGTTCTGGAATCTGATGTCTGAATAGTTGATACCCGGGCCCCGGGCTCTGCCGGCAGCGCCCATCCGATCCGGTCCGGCGGCCGGGCGGCTCAGAGCCACAGTTTCATCCGGATCCAGTTGATCAGGTCTCGCGTCCAGAGCACACCGTAGGGCTTGCGGCCGATGTCGATCTTGCCGACGCCCTGCATTCCCGGGCGCAGCCAGCGGGGGCGGCGTGCGAGCTTCACGCGGACCTTGAAGACGTTCCGCTGCTCCTGCTGTGCGACCTCGGCGACCGGGTTGATCCGCTCGACGGTGAATTTCACGTGGTCGTCGGGGCGTGCGGTGGTGGCCAGCTCGCCGGAGAGCTTCTCGCCCTGTTCCGCGAGCTTGGCCTGGGCGTCCTGGACCTCGGCGATCATGTGCTCGGGGATGGACAGTTCGGCGCGGAGGTTGGCCAGCGCGGCGATCTCGAAGAGCACGTCGCCGGTCTTGGCCGGGGCGCCGATCTGCTTCTGGAGGTCCCCGGAGACGACGTAGCCGTCGATGGGCGAGACGATGACGGCCTGGGCGATGCGGTGCTCGAGCAGGCGGATTCGCGCCGAGACCTGGTCGGCCTGGGCGTGGGCGATCTGCGCCTCGGCGCGCTTGTCCTCGCGCATGGCGGCGGCGGCCTTCTTGAGATAGCCGATCTTCTCGGCCCGGGCGCTGCTGAGCTCCAGCCGCAGCTCCGCGGTCTCCAGCGAGCCCAGTACCGTCGGGCCGGGCCGGAGAAGCCCCGGCAGGGCCGAGGCCAGCAGCGAGCGGTTCAGCTCGACCAGCCGGTCGCCGGCGAGCCCGCCCTCCCGCAGGTCGGCCAGCAGGTCCTTCTGGCGGTCGGTGGGGTCGAGGTTGGCGAACGCGTCGGCGTCGTAGAAGGCCTCCCCGGCCATGGCGGCGTTCAGTTCGCCCAGCAGGAGCTTTCGGGCCGGCTCGGGCACGCCGTCCATCGCGGCGCGGACGGCGTCCTCGGGATCGGTGCTGACCGTCTGCCGGATCGCGCTGCGCGCGTCCGGGCTCAACATGCCCCAGACGTGGGCGGCCGGGGTGTTCTCGCCGGCCTGCGAGGCCGCCAGCAGCTCCACCAGCAGGCCGGGCCAGTTGGCGACGTCGGCGTCGCCGAGGCGCCACGGAGGCCTCTCGCCGTCGGCCCCGATGACGACGTCCCCGGGGCTGACGTACGCGGCCTCGAGGTAGCCGTCGAACGGCGTGGGCACGATGCGGTGCTTGACGGCCTGGAAGACGAAGGGCCCTTCGGCGCGGAAGGGGCCGTGGACGAACGTCAGCAGCATGGCGGCGACGAACACGCCGATGACGGCCAGCTTGATCCACGTGTGCTTGGGGCCGAGCACGACGGCCAGCGCGTTCCGGGCGGTAGCGGCGGCGCGGGCGCCGACCCAGCGGTCCTGTCGATACAGGCTCACCAGCCGCGGGGCCGCCAGGTCGCACGCCAGGCGCAGCGATTCGATCTCGTCGAGCCCGAAGGGGTCGTCGGAGGACCGCTCCAGGGTCAGCACGGCCGCGACGTCCCCTTCGCGGCGAAGCGGCAGGCTCAGTATGGCGGTGGGGCCGTGGCGCTTGGACAGCTCGCCGGCGGCGCGGGCGACGAAGGTGGCCTCCTGCGGCGGGGGGTAGAGGACCTCGACGTCCTGGTCGAGGGTCTCCTCCATGGCCGCCTCGATGTCCTGGACGAGCTTCATCTTGCGGCTGAACTTCTCGGTGTGGCTCATGGCCTTGAGCTGGACGTATCGGCCCTTGAGGAAGCCCAGGGAGACGCGGTCGCAGTTCCAGCGGCTGGCGATCTCGTTGCAGAACGCCATGGCCGAGCCCTTGAAGCGGTCGTGCTCGTTGACCGCGGCGGTGGTTTCCATGGCCAGGCGGAGGCGGCGGAGGTCGCCCTGGCGCTGCTGGAGCGTCAGGCGCATCTCGTAGAGGCTCAGGAGGCTGACGGTCAGCTCCAGGCGCTGCTGGCTGGCGGCGAGGACGCGCTGGTCGGCGCTGGCGACGAGGAAGGCCGCCATGCCCAGCACGCCGCTTCCGCCGCGAAGGGGCAGCAGGACCAGGTGCTGGCCGGCCGGCTGGCCGTACAGATCGTCGCTGGACTGCACCGGGCGGATGACGGTCTTGCCGCCCTGGACGATCTGCGGTGCGGCCTCGGCCGACTGGGCCAGCCAGACCGGCGCCGTCTGCCCCGGCGCCGGCTGAGGATACACCGCCAGAATCTCCGTGCCCCGCTGCGGGTTCACCCGGAGGATCGCGCCGCTCTTGGCCGAGGCGAGGTGGCACTGGACGGCCAGGAGGTTCACGAGGAACTGCTCCGGCGGGCCGTCGAAGCGGCTGAGGCGGTCGATCATCTCGACCATCGTCGGCCGGGCCTTCTCGCTGGTCTCTTCCGACACCGGTGTGGAATGATTCACTGTCATGGGCGTTCTCGGATGCCCCGCCCGGGCCTCGGGCCCGGCAGGGCGGTTGGTCAGGAGTCGCCCGGCTGTCGGGCCGGTGCGGCCGGGCCGGCGGGGGCCTGGCCCCGGGCCGCCCGCACCTGCGGAAAGCTCACGTAGACGTGCTCGCCGGCGGGTCGGCCGCCGGCATTGGGCGCCTCGACGCGGACGGTCAGCGTCCCGCTGGCCGAGTCGGCCACGGCGGCGATGTGGATGATGCTCGCGGCGACCTTGGGCATCTTGCCGGCATCGGCGGCGGGGAACTCGACGACGGCGTTGTCCGAGCCGGTCTCCAGCCGCCGGGCCTGCGTGAGGGGCACGGGGACGTCGACCCAGAGCGGGTCGATCTTGACCACCTGGATGATCTTCTCCATCGCGTCGGCGGACTCGCCCGGCTCCAGCAGCACGCGCTCGACGACGCCGTCGATCGGCGAGGTGATCCGCATGCGGTCGATCTGGATCTTCGCCTCGTTGTACTTCATCTCCGCCTGGCGGTGCTCGAATTCCGCCAGCTTCAGCGACAGCTCCGAGATCGTCACGTCCAACTTCGCGTGCTCGACCTCCAGCTCCGTCGCCGCGCCCTGCTTGTGCGCCCACTCGATCTTCTTCAGGTCCACCCGGCGCTGGGCGAGCTGGGCGTCGGCGGCGAGCACGCGCGTCTCGTCCTCGGCCTGGGCCTTCAGTTGGGCCAGTTGGGCGAGCTCGGCTTCGTCGTCGAGGCGGATGAGCTCGTCGCCGGCCTTGACCCGGTCGCCTTCCTTGACCAGCACCTTGGCCACGCGTCCCGGCCGCACGAAGGACAGGATCGCGTCCTCGCTCGGGCGCGTGATCGCCTCGATCCGCTCCTGGCCCGCCGCCGGGGCGGCGGTCGGCGCCAGCACAGCGATGACCGCAAGCGTCGCTTTTGCAAACGTCTGCATGACAGCCTTCCTGTTGACAGGGACTGGATCACAGAGAGAAACCCAGTATGAGTATCGTTCAATAGGAGGGGTGAGACAAGCAAAATCGCCTTCCGCGGCGGTGTCGCGGTGTCGGCATCCCCGGAAACGCCCTTGACCTGCGCGGCGCGGCGGTGCGATACTTGCGCCGGTCCGGTTCATCTCGCTCGCAGGGAACACCGCATATGGTGCTGACGAAGCATCTTCCGCCGGAGGCGCTGTCGGCGCTCGTCGACGCCTCGGCCGCGATCAACTCGGCGCTGGGCCTCGACGAGACCCTCGAGGCCGTCGCCCGGGCGGCGGCGTCGGTGATGAGGGCCGAGGCCTCCAGCGTGATCGTCCTGGACGAGACGCGGGGCAAGCAGGTCTTCCGCGCCGCCGTCGGCGACCGCGCCGACCAGCTCGTCGGCGTCGCCTACGAGAAGGACGTGGGCATCTCCGGCCGGGCCGTCAAGACCGGGGAGGCCGAGATCGTCCACGACGTCTCCAAGGACCGCGAGCACTACAGCGAGATCGACGAGCTCGTCGCCTTCCACACCCGCAGCCTCATCGCCGCGCCGCTGATCTACAAGCAGCGGACACTCGGCGTCGTCGAGGTGCTCAACCCCGTCCAGGCCGAGCGGTTCACCGGCGACGACCGCGAGCTCTGCAAGGTCTTCGCCAACCTCGCCGCCATCGCCATGGCCAACGCCCAGCTCTACGACCAGCTCCAGCGGGAGAACAGCCAGCTCAAGCAGACCTACCAGTCCAACGAGGAGATCGTGGGGATCTCCTCGGCCATGGAAAACGTGCGGAACCTCATCCAGCGCGTCGCGCGGTCGGCGGCGACGGTCCTGCTGCTCGGGGAGACCGGCACGGGCAAGGAACTCGCCGCGCGCATGGTTCACGCCCAGAGCGACCGCAGCGAGAAGCCCTTCGTGGCCATCAACTGCGCCGCCCTGCCCGAGACGCTGCTGGAGAGCGAGCTGTTCGGGCACGAGGCCGGGGCGTTCACCGGCGCCGTCGAGCGCAAGTGCGGGCGGTTCGAGCTGGCCGAAGGGGGCACGCTGTTCCTCGACGAGATCGCCGAGGTGGCCCCGAACATTCAGGTCAAGCTGCTGCGGGTGCTCCAGGAGCGGGAGATCGTCCGCATCGGCGGGACCGAGACGATCGGCTGCGACGTGCGGATCATCGCGGCGACCAACCGCGACCTGGCCGAGGAGATGCAGGCCCACCGGTTCCGGGAGGACCTCTACTACCGCCTGAACGTCTTCCCCGTCGAGATTCCCCCGCTTCGCGAGCGGCGGGAGGACATCCCGCTGCTGGTGGACCATTTCATCCGGCGGGTGGCCTCGGAAATGAAGATGCCCGTGCCGATCTTCAGCCCCGAGGCGATGGGCGCCCTGACGCGGTACGATTACCCCGGCAACATCCGGGAACTTCAGAACATCCTCGAGCGGGCCTGCCTGCTCTGCTGCCGCATGGAGGGCCCCTGGCCCCAGCCCGAGCCGATCGGTATGGACCACCTGCCCCGCGAGCTCGGCGGCGACGGCCAGCCCGCCGTCGAGGGCGAGTCGGCCCTGGAGGCCTCCGAAAAGGGCATGATCGTCAAGGCCCTCAAGGAGCACGACTGGAACCAGACCCGGGCGGCGAAGTCCCTCGGCATTACCCGCGACAACATCCGCTACCGCATCCGGAAGTACGGCATCGAGATCCCCCGGGACTGAGATCGCCCGCCGAGGCGCCCGGCCCGGGCAACCCCCGGGCCAGGGCCGCGAGGGCCCGTGCGGGGCCTTCGGGCAGGGGGCCGCGCCTGCCCCGACAGGCCGCGAATGCCGAATAGCGCCTTCCCGCCCGCCGTCCCGCCCGCTACACTTCGGGCTTTCCCTGACCACCAGGAGTACCCCGATGAAAGCGTCCGTGAGTAGCTGGAGTTATCGCGAGCGGTTCAACAGCGGCGAGATGGACCTGATGAGCTTCCTGGACGAGGCGGCCCGCATCGGCGCCGACGGGTTCGAGATCTTCGCCAGGCACTACGACCACGGCAAGGCGGCCGAGCAGCTCGGCGAGGCCGTCGAAAAGGGCCGCCGGCTCGGGCTGGAGGTCGCCTCGCTGATCGCCGCCAACGACTTCGCCTGCCCCGGTGCCGCCGACCGCGCCGAGCAGGTCGCCCGGTTCGTCCGCTGCATCGAGGCCGCCGGGGCCGCCGGGATCGAGCGGATCAACTGCTTCACCGGGCACCACGGCGACGGCCAGGACCCGTTCATGGAGGCCGCCCGCGTCGTCGACGCCTTCCGCGAGGTCGCCCCGCTGGCCGAGGAGAAGGGCGTGAAGCTGTGCGTGGAGAACCACAGCAGCGTCAACCGCGACGCCGACGGGCTGCTGGCCATCCTCCGCGCCGTCGGCAGCGACGCCATGCGGACCAACCCCGACCCCAGCAACTTCGTCCGCGGCTTCCAGCAGCGGCCCGAGCCCGAACGCGAGCCGATCTACTCCGAGACCGCCAAGATCGCGCCCCTGGCCGCCAACGCCCACCTCAAGGTCGGCGACTTCACCGACGACGGCGAGCACGCCTTCCTCGACGTCGGGCGCATCGTCGAGATCTTCAAGCAGGCCGGCTACGAAGGGCACGTCTCGCTGGAAGTCTACGGCCGGGAGCACTCCCAGAACCCCGCCGACGTCTGCTCCAAGGGCCTGGCGCTGCTGCGGAAGCACATGTAGGCGGCCCCGGCGGACTGGTGCCATGAACCTCACGGAAGAACAGGCCGGCGACCTGGTCGCGGGGCAGCTCGGGCCGGGCCCCTGGCGGTGCCGGCGCTTCGGGGCCGGAAAGTTCTCCGAGACCTTCGACTGCACCGGGCCCGCCGGGCGCCACGTCCTCCGCGTCGCCCCGCCGGATTCGGTGCTCCAGTTGTTCTACGAGCGGCGGATGATGCGTCAGGAGCCGGCCATCCACGAGCGCCTTCTGACCGAGACGTCCGTGCCCGTTCCGCCGATCGCCGCCCACGACTTCTCCCGCGAGCGGATCGACCGCGACTACCTGCTGATGCCCTTCCTGCCCGGCGAGGTGATCGGCTCGGCGGGGCTGTCGGGCCGGGCCGAGGCCCGCGCCTTCCGCCAGTGGGGGCGGTACGTCGCGGAGGTCCACTCGCTGACCGACCCGGGCGGGCGGTTCGGCTACCTCGGCGAGCACCGCTGCATGGACCCGCAGCCCACCTGGGCCGACGCGTTCCGCGAGATGGTCCGCCTGGAGCTGGAGGACATCGTCGGCTGCGGCGTCTACGACCGCCCGACGGCCGATGACGCCCTGGCCCTGCTGGACGACAACATGGACGCCTTCGCAGGCCACTGCGACACCTCCCGGCTGCTGCACGGCGACCTGTGGGTGACCAACCTGCTGGTCGAGCAGGACGGCACGGTCACCGGCGTGATCGACTTCGACCGCGCCTGCTGGGGGGACGTCGAGTGGGACCTGGCCATCGCCGAGTACTGCGGCGTCACCCGCCCGACGTTCTGGGAAGGCTACGGCCGCGTGGTCGAGACCCACGCCGGCCCCGCGGCCGTGCGGCGGATGTTCTACCTGCTCTACGAGCATCAGAAGTACATCGTGATCTCGATGAGCAGCCGCCGCGACGACCCCGCCCGCGCCCGCCGCTACGCCGAGCAGAGCCAGGCCGTCATGGCCCGCTTCCGCCGCACGGGCCGGCCGGAGTTCTGAGGGAACTGCCCGCATCGAGCCGAACACGGGGAAACCACCCCGCGATCCCGGTACAATGCCCATATCGCGCTCGGCGGCCGGGGGGTTCGTCGCAACCCGCCGTCGGGTCCGACGTTCAAGGCGCGGCCGCGGACACCGCCGGCCCTGGAGAACCAACACGATGAGACAGTCACGAACGCTGCCGGCATTGTGCCTTCTGACGACCGTCCTTGGCGGCTGCTACGGTCGCTGCCTTCGCGAGCATGCGATGGTCAGCGACGTCATGCGCATCCGCCGGGCGGACAGCCCCCAGCCGCCGCTGACGAAGACGTACGGGCAGTTCTCCCGCGGCTGGGGCTACCGGGCGCAGGAGTCCTACGCCAAGGCGATGGCCGGACGCGGGCAGAAGGTGGCCGGCTACAAGCTGGCCTACGCCAGCGACGTCGAGCGGGAGGCGTGGGGCATTGCCGAGCCGGTCTACGCCCGCCTGTACGCCGGCCAGCGCGTTCCCGACGGCGGGACGGTCGCCCTGGCCGACTACCGCGGCTTCCACGCCGAGCCGGAGGTCGCCTTCGTGATGGCCCGCCGCCTGGCCGCGCCCAGGGACCTCGATGAGGTCCTCGCCGCCGTCCGGAGCGTCCACCCCGCCCTCGAGCTGCCGGACATGCGCTACGACGCCGAGGCCGGGCAGCTCCACGTTGTCGACGTGATCGCCGAGGGAGCGGGCAGCCACCGGTTCGTTCTCGGCCCCGGCCGACGGCCCGGCGAGGTGGACGTCGACACGCTGACCGGCGTGCTCACCCACGACGGCGAGGAGGTCGCCCGCGGGCGCACCGCCGAGCTGATGGGCGGGCCCTGGCGGGCGCTGTGGTGGCTGGCGCACAAGCTGGACCGCCGCGGACACGCCCTCCAGGCCGGCGACGTCGTGCTGACCGGCTCGGTCACACGCCCGCACGTGCCCGCCGACGGCGCCGCAGCGGGCAAGTACGTCGCGAAGTTCCCCGGTCTCGGCCAGGCCGGCTGCACCGTCGTCCCGGGCAAGAGGACGGAAAGGCCCTCCAGCTTCTGGGACGCCGTCACCGGCGGGTGAGGCCCGCGCGTCGGCACCTGGCGGCGCTGCCCGGCCCGGATTCCGCAGGCCGGCTGTCGGCCGCTGCCGCCGAGCCAGGTTGACCGAACTCGGCCGAGCACGGACAATAGGGTTGGAGGTGTTGACATGACGTCCACCGTGCGCGCCGCCGTTGTGGCGGCCCTGACGTTCGGCTTGGTCTCGGCCGTACCATCGGCCGCCAAGGCGAAGCCCGAGAAGCCCTCGCCGACCCGGGCGGTTGGGCTGCTCGATGCCGGCCAGCTCGACGCCGCGGCCGAGAAGCTCGTCGCGGCCGTGGCGTCCAAGCGCGCCGCGGCGGAGATCGACGCTTTCGCCGCCGCCCTGGCCCGTGACGCGGGCCTCCGCGCCAAGGCCCTGGCCGCGCTCCGCGCGGTGGAGGCCCCGCTGGCGGACTCTGCCGCCGCGGAGGTGGTCTTCGCGCTGTCGCGGCGGCGGACGTTCTACCCCGAGGTCGCCGCCGTCGCCGCCGAGCTTCTCGACCACGACGACGCCTTCGTCCGCGCCCTCGCCGAGTGGGCCTGCGCGCTGAAGGTCCAGCGGGACAATGCCGGCGAGAAGGTCGCCTGGCCGCGCGAGGATCCGCCGCCATGGTTCGAGAAGTACCTCGCCGTGCCGGCCGAAGACCTCGTCGCCCTCGACTATGCCCGCCAGCTCATCGCCTGGAACAGCCACCGGACCGTCGGGCGCGTCCGCTCATCGGCGGGGAAGGTCCTCTCCCGCGCCGAGGGCCTGGCCGCCCGCATTCGCGCAGCCGACGCGCCTCGGACGACGGCGAAGGTCCTCGACCGCCGGCTGGCGGAGTTGAGGGGGCTTGCGGGCAAGCTGGCCGGTCTGCCGGAATCGGCCGACGCGGTGCTCGAGGCCCGCTCGCTTTGGCTGGCGATGCGGCGTGCGGCGCGGCGGATCGTCCTGGCCCGTCCGGAGGTGGACTTCGAGGCGGTCGTCTACACGACGCGTCACCCCGGCCACTCGCTCCAGAACATCACCGGCTCGCAGTATCCCTGGGCGCACAAGCCGGGGGGGGACATCGTCGTCCACCGCGGCCTCGGGCCCGAGGGCGACCGCCGGGCCGTGCTGGACGGCGCGCTCGGCGAGGGCCACGTCCACGGCATGGACCTGTGGTGGGACGCCGATCGGGTGGTTTTCGCTTGGGCCCGCCAGGACGACTGGCCGCCGAAGCACAACACGGCAAGCGGCAACGATTCCTTCCCGCTTCGCGGCAGCCAGGAGCCGACGCACCTCTACGAGGTCGCCCTAGGCTCGGCGACGAAGCCCGGGGCGGGCGCGGCGGCCCCGCGGCAGATCACCGACCACCCGTACTGGAGCGACTTCGAGCCGACATACCTCGCCGACGGGTCGATCGCGTTTGCCTCCGACCGCTCGGGGCGCAGCAGCGAGTGCGGCAAGTTCTCCGCCGATCACACGGTGATCAACATCTACGCCGTCGGCCCCGACGGGACCGGCCTGCGGCGGCTCAGCGACAACAAGGACATCGACCGCTACCCCCACAGCCTCGACAACGGCCTGATCGCCTACACGCGGTGGGACTACCAGGAGCGGCACTTCTTCGAGGTGCACTCGATCTGGACCGTCCGCCCGGACGGCACGATGGCGGATGCGGTCTTCAACCAGCACCTTCGCCACCCCTTCGGCCTGCGGGAGACGCGGTCGATCCCCGGCAGCGAGCGGCTGGTCTCGATCGCCACCGGGCATCACACGCTGGCCTATGGGCCCGTCGTGGTCATCGACCCGCACGTGGGCATCAACACGCCGGCGGCTATCGAGATCGTCACGCCGCACGTGCGGCCGCAGGAGGGGGGCATGGCCGGTCGGCCGAGCCGCGAGGGCGGCGTGCCCGATCGCGACGGGCTGTACCAGACGCCGTGGGCGCTGTCGGAAGACTGTTTCCTGGTCTCTTACACGTATGAGACGTGCAGCCCGCGCGCCCGCAGCCAGCCGAAGAACGGCTTCGCGGTCTACCTGATCGACGTCTTCGGTCACAAGGAGCTGATCGCCCGCGACCGCGTGTTGAGCTGCTGCTTCGCCATGCCGTTGCGGCCCCGCCCGCGCCCGCCGGTCCTCTCGGAGACCGTCGCCCCCGACGAGCCGTTCGCCACCTGCTACGTCACCGACGTCTACGAGGGGCTGACAGGCATCCCCCGCGGCGAGGCGAAGTACATCCGCGTCGCCCAGCGCGTCGGCTGGCCGCTCGACGACAAGGTCGGCGCCATGCGCTGGATCCCTGGCAACGCCTGGGAACGCCAGTTCGGCTTCTGGTCCTGGGCGCCCGTCCGCGTCATCGGCGAAGTGCCCGTCGAGCCCGACGGGTCCGCTCATTTCAAGGTGCCCGTGGACACGGCCGTCTACTTCCAGGTCCTCGACGAGAAGCGCATGGAGCTCTACCGCATGCGGTCGCACGTGACGTTCCAGCCGGGCGAGGCCCGCGGCTGTCGCGGCTGCCACGAGACCCAGCCGCTGGCGCCGCATGCCGCCGGGCCCGTCCCGGCCGCGTTGACCCGCCCGGCGGATACGCCCGCGCCCCCGCCGTGGGGCAGCCGCCGGCTCATCGGCTACGAGGACCTGATCCAGCCGATCCTCGACGAGCATTGCGTCAAGTGTCATGCGCCCGCGGGCCTCGCCGGGAGCTCCGCCGGGGAAGGCAAGAAGCCCGCGGCGGGGCTGGACTTTTCGGCCGGGCGCGGCCCCGACGGCTTCTGCCAGTCGTTCCGGACGATGTTCGGCTACGCGCGCGGCTCGCGGAAGAGGACCGGCCCGGTGCTGGTCAGCGTCTCCAACCGCTTCAGCGGGCACAGCGTCTCGAGGCCGAAGGAGTTCGGCTCGCACCGCAGCAAGCTCGTCCGCGTGCTGCTGGACGACGCCAGGCACAGGAAGAACGTCCGGCTCTCCGAGGAGCAATGGCGGACGCTCGTGACCTGGGTGGACGTCAACGCCCCGTATCACGACCGGTTCTTCAACCGCCGCCCGGACGACGGGGGGGCCGTGCGGAACATCCGCGTCGAGCTGCCGGCGCCCTTCGAGTTCGTCCCGCACTGGAACGCCGACGGCGTCCGCATACGCCCCGAGACCCAGTCCGTCGCCTCGGACGGGAAAGGCCGGCCGTGACACGTACCCTCCGAACGATCCCGACCGCCTGTGCCGCCCTGGCTTTGGCGGCTGCCGTGAACGCCCCGGCCGGGGACCTGCCGGTCGCCGACGGCCTGGTCCTCTGGCTCGACGCTGCCGACGCCGCCACGCTGACGCTCGACGACGCCGGCGGCGTCCGAGAGTGGACCAGCAAGTGCCCCGGCGGGCTGGTTGCCCGTCAGCCGGCCTCCGAAGCCCGACCGCGCCCGGCGGATGACGGCGAACCGCCGGCCGTCCGGTTCGACAGCGGCGACCACCTGAACCTCGGTCGGCCGGACGCCCTGGCGCTGGGCCCGGGACGGGCGTTCACGATGCTCGTCGCCTACCGACTGGCGGCGGGGGGGACGGGGACCTTTCTCGCCCGCGGCGGCGGCCCCGACGCACAGAGGCCCTGGCAGTTCTTCGCCGCCCGCAGCGGGCGGATCGGCGCCGTCAGCCGCGGCGGCCGGGCCGAGGGACCGACCGGCGCCCGCGCCGGCGTGGCGACGCTGGTCTGCGACGGCGAGAGGATGGACGTCTTCCACGATGGGCGGTCGATCGTCGGCATCCGCGCCGGGCGGCAATGCGGCGACGGCGACGTACTGCTTGGCGCCCGCCGCGACGGCGCCGACAACGCCGGCCTGGCATACCCCCTCAACGGCGAGCTGGCCGAGGTGCTCGTCTACGACCGCAAGCTCCCCGCCGACCGGCGGGCGAAGATCGCCGCCTGGCTTCGCCGGAAGCACGACCTGACGGCCACGAAGGCCCGCCCCGCGCGACCGGGGCCGAAGCGCCGACCCCGCCTGGACGACGCCGCCATGGAAGCGGCGGCCGGGCGCCTCGATCACCCCGATCCGTTCGTTCGCGGCCTGGCCGCGTGGGAGATCACCGAGCGGGTCGGGCAGGACAACAACGGCCAGGAGCAGGCCTGGCCGCGCAAGGATCCGCCGGCGTGGTACGCCGCCTGGGCATCCCTGCCGCCGTCGCGTGTGCTGGAGGCCGACTACGTCCGCCAGGCCGTCGACCGCGGCGTCGGCGACGATGCCGCGAGCCTCCGCACCGCCGTGAACGACGCCGTCCGCCGGGCCCGCGCCGTCGCGGCGGAGATCCGCGCCGCCAACCGCGGCGGGGCCGATCTCGACCGCGGGCTCGCCGCCCTCGACGCCATCGGCAAGCAAGCCGCGGCCGCCGATGCCGACGACCTCGCCGCCCTGCGGGCGCTCTACATCGCCGCGCGCCTGGCGGCCAGGGAGATCGTCCTGTCAAACCCCGCGGTGGACTTCGACCGCCTGCTGTTCGTCAAGCGTTACGGCCCGCACACGAAGCGGAACATCACGCGCCCGTTCCCCTGGAAGCACAAGCCCGGCGGCGACCTGTGCGTGCTGGAGGGGCTCGCCCCCGGCGGCGACGTCCGCCCGCTGATCGCCGGGCGGCTGGGGCCCGGGCACGTCCGCGGGGCCGACCTCTGGTGGGACGCCGACCGGGCCGTCTTCGCCTTCGCCGCACAGCCCGACTGGCCCCCGGCGGTCAACAGCTTCCTCGCCAGCAACACGATGGCGCTGCGCCGCACGCAGCCGCCGATGCGCCTCTACGAGATCGACCTGACCGACGGCTCGGCCGGGGCGATCCGCCGGCTTACCGACGACCCCCATTGGAACGATTTCGAGCCGACGTACTGCCCCGATGGCGGGATCGTCTTCGCCTCCGACCGACAAGGGCGGGCGCCCGAGTGCGGGTCGTTCGGCAACGACATGACGGCCTTCAACCTCCACAGGCTGGAGGGGGACGGCACGGTCCGGCACCTGACCGACAACAAGGACTACGACCGCCACCCGCACTGCCTCGACAACGGCCTGGTCGCCTACACGCGGTGGGAGTACCAGGAGAGGCACTTCATGGAGATTCACTCGGTCTGGACCGTCCGCCCGGACGGGGCGATGGCCGACACGCTCTTCAAGCACCACCTCGCCAATCCGCTGGCCCTGCGGGACGTGCGGAGCGTGCCCGGAACCGAGCGGCTGATCGCCGTGGCCACCGGGCACCACACGTTCATCTACGGGGCCCTCGTGCTGCTCGACCCCGCCGAAGGGATGAACAGCCCCGACGCCATCCGCGTCGTCACCCCCGGCGTCAAGCCGCAGGAGGGGCGCGTCAACGCCCCGACCGTCGCCGCCGGCGGCGTGCGGGACAAGCTGGGCTTCTACACATCCCCGTGGGCGCTGTCGGAGACGTGCTTCCTCGCCGCTTACGCCTACCACCGCCCCAAGTGCACGGCCAACAGCGGCGCGGACACCAACGGCTTCGGCCTGTACCTGATCGACGTGCATGGCAACAAGGAGTTGATCTACCGCGATCCGGTGATGTCCTGCATCACGCCCATCCCGCTTCGCCCCCGGCCGCGCCCGCCGGTCGTTACCGCCACCGCCGAGCCGGACGCCGACGAGGCCGTCTGCTACGTCCCCGACGTCCACGAGGGCGCCGACGGCATCGAGCCGGGCAGCATCCGCTACATCCGCATCGCCCAGCACCTCCCCTGGCCCTTCGACCCCAACGCCGGCAAGATGCCCTACCTGCCCGACCGGGCGTTCAAGCGGCAGTTCGGCTTCTGGAGCTGGTCGCCCGTCCGCGTCATCGGCACCGTGCCCGTCGAGGCCGACGGCTCGGCCTACTTCCGCGTGCCGGCCAACACGGCCGTCTACTTCCAGGCCCTCGACGCCAACCGCATGGAGCTCCGCCGGATGCGGACGATGGTCGCCCTCGCCCCCGGCGAACGGCGGAGCTGCAACGGCTGCCACGAGACCACCGCCACCGCCCCGGCCGCCGGACCGCTGCCGAGGGCCCTGCGCAAGCCCCCGGCGGCGCCCGACCCGCCGCCGTGGGGCGCCGACAGGGCGCTCGGCTATGAGTGGCTCATCCAGCCGATCCTCGACAAGCATTGCACCCGCTGCCATGCCACGGCCGACGGCCGCGAGCCCAAGGGCGGGCTGGACTTCTCGGCCGCCCGCGGCCCCGGGGGGTTCCACCGCAGCTTCCTGACGATGTTCGGCGGTCGCGAGGCCTTTGCCAAGGCCCGGCCCGTCGATCCGCTGGTGTCGATCGCCGACCGGTTCGACAACTCGGCCGTGACGCGGCCGAAGCAGTTCGGCTCGCACCGCAGCCGGCTGATCGAGGTCCTCCGCACCGACCCGCGGCATCGCAAGAACGTCCAGCTCAGCGAGACCGAATGGCGGGCCCTGGTCACGTGGATCGACACCAACGCCCCATACCACGGCGGCTTCATCAACAAGCGCCCCGCCGACGGCGGCAAGCCGGAAAGGGTCCAGTGGACCACCCGCAATCGCCGCTGAACGCAGCGAACACAGCGAACGCAGCGAACGCAGCGAACGGGGTCAGGTCTTCAAAACTCATTTTTCGACGGCGTGTCGGCACCTTCGCTGGTCGCGTTCCGACGCCTGAATCCGGCTGCGGCCCGTGATACGAGGCCCGAAAAGTGAATTTTGAAGACCTGACCCCGATTGCCCGATTGCCCGAAGGGAGCACGTATGCGTTTTGGCGGACCCGTACTGAGAGAATGGGAAGGGCCCGACGACTGGGCCGAGCAGGTGGCCTCGTGGGGCTTCTCGGCCGTGTACTGCCCGGCACAGGCCGACGACGACGACGCGACGGTCGCCGCCTACGCCGCGGCGGCCGAGCGGATCGGCGCGGTGGTCGCCGAGGTCGGCGCGTGGAGCAACCCGCTCAGCCGGGACGAGTCCACCCGCCGAGAGGCCCTGGCCAAGTGCAAGCGGCAGCTCGCCCTGGCCGAGCGGATCGGCGCGCGGTGCTGCGTGAACATCGCCGGCTCGCGCGGGGCGGTATGGCACGGGCCCTGCGGGGAGGACCTGACCGACGAGGGCTTCGACGCCGTCGTCCAGTCCGTCCGCGAGATCCTCGACGAGGTCAAGCCGACCCGCACGTTCTACGCGCTTGAGACCATGCCCTGGCTGCCGCCGGACTCGACGGACAGCTACGTCGCGCTGATCGACGCGATCGACCGCGAGCGGTTCGCCGTCCACTTCGACCCGGTGAACCTCGTCAATTGCCCCCGGCGGTACTACGATACGGCGAGGGTCATTCGCGAGTTCTGCGCCAAGCTCGGCCCGCGGGTCCGCAGCTGCCACGCCAAGGACATCGTGATCTCCTCGCAGCTCACGCTGCACCTCGACGAGACGCGCCCGGGTCTCGGCGGGCTGGACTACGACACGTTCCTGCGCGAGCTGGACAAGCTCGACCCCGACACCCCGCTGATGATGGAGCACCTCAAGACGCCCGAGGAGTACGCCGAAGCCGCCGCCTTCATCCGCCGCAAGGCCGCCGACGCCGACGTGCTGCTCAGTCCATCAGGGCGGCGTGGCGCTTGAAGTGATCTTCGACGACGAGGCAGGCCATGGCCTCGACGACCGGGACGATGCGGGGGCAGATGCACGGGTCGTGCCGCCCCTCCGTCTGGATGGTGGCCTCGCGGCCGGCGGTGTCCACCGTCCGCTGCTCGGCGGCGATCGAGGATGTCGGCTTGACGGCCACGCGGAAGACGACCTCCTCGCCGGTGGAGATCCCCCCGAGGATGCCGCCGGCGTGGTTGGTCAGGAAGCCCTCGCCGCCCATCTCGTCGTTGTGCTGCGAGCCGGTCATGTCCGCCGCGGCGAAGCCGGCGCCGAACTCCACGCCCTTGGTGGCGCCGATCGACAGCATTGCCTTGGCCAGGTCGGCGTCGAGGCGGTCGAAGACCGGCTCGCCCAGGCCCGCCGGCAGGCCGGTCAGGCGGCACTCGACGACCCCGCCGACGCTGTCCCCGGCGTCGCGGGCGGCGCGGATGCGTTCCATCATGCGCTCGGCCGCCGCGGGGTCGGCGGCGCGGATCGCGTTCTGTTCCACCGCGTCGAGGTCGATCGTCTCACACGCCACGCCGCCGGCACGCAGCGTGTACGCCGCGACCGACACGCCCCGCCGCGCGAGCAGCTTCCGCGCAGCCGCCCCGGCGGCGACGCGTCCGGCCGTCTCGCGGCCGCTGGCCCGGCCGCTGCCGCGATAGTCCCGCCGGCCGTACTTGCGGAGGTACGTGTAGTCCGCGTGCCCCGGGCGGAAGAGGCCCTTGATCGCGTCGTAGGCCGAGGGGCGGGCGTCCTTGTTCCAGAGGATCATGCACAGCGGCGTGCCCGTCGTCCGCCCCTCGAAGAGCCCCGAGACGATGTGCACCACGTCCGGCTCGGCCCGGGTGGTGGTGATGTCGCTCTGGCCGGGCTTGCGGCGGTCGAGCTGGGCCTGGATGTCCGGCTCGCCGAGCTCGACGCCGGGGGTGGCGCCGTCCACGACGACCCCGACGGCCCCGCCGTGGGACTCCCCGAACGTCGTCACGCGAAAAATCTCTCCGAACGTGCTGCCCATGGGCGGTGGCTCCTCTATGGCCTGGATGCGGCGGATCTGCTGTCGAGCATAAGCCGTTGTCGGTTATCGGGCACCGGGCGCCAGGAAGCGGCTCTCGCCCGGTCCGGCGGGCTCGGGACCTCGGCTGCGGGGCCTTCGGCGATTGTCGTATCCGGGTTCATTCGCGCCCAGGCCGTGTCTGGCATTTCCAATTCGGGCTTCGCGTGTGCTGGTTTGCCCCTGGCGGCGTCCGCCTGTGTCGTCGATTCGCAGTGGAATCGCCTGCTTCGGCGTCCTTGCCGGAAGCAAGCCAGCCCACGCTCGGGCCTCGAAGCGATCTATCAGACACAGCCTATCCCCGCCGGGTGTCTTCCGGGCTGCCCTTGGCCTCGACGCGGGCGACGAGCTCGGCGAAGGCGGCGTCGATGTCGCGTTCGCCGACGGCGACGATGATGTCCGCCAGGCGCTCATACTCGGGAATCCGCTCGCCCCAGATCCTCAGGAACTCCTCGCCGCTCTCGTCGCCCTCCAGGAAGGGGGGTACGCCGTGGGCCAGGATGCGCCCCAGCACGAGGACCGGGTCGGCACGAAGATAGACCATCGTGCCCAGCCCGTCCAGCAGCGCGACGACGCGGCGGTTCGTGACCGTCCGCCCGCCGAGGGCGACCACGCACGGCTCGGCCTGGCCCTGGAGCTGCATGTACAGATCGCAGACGACCAGGCTCTCCAACCGGTGGAACTCGTCCTCGCCGCACTCGCGGAAGATCTCCCGGACCGTTCGCGGCCGGCCGGCCTGGCAGGCGTGCATCCGCTCGATCAGCACGTCGACATCGTGGAACGCGCAACCCCACCGCGCCGCCAGGCGTTCGCCCAGCGTGCTCTTGCCGCAGTGCTTCATGCCGATCAGGACGACGTTCATCCGGTCACCGTGCGTCGGCCACCGCGGCGAGCATGCCGCGGGCCTTGTCGAGGGTCTCATCATACTCGGCCGCGGGGTCGCTGTCGGCCACGATCCCGCCGCCGACCTGCACCAGCGTCCTTTCGCCGTCGCGGACGATGGTGCGGATGGCGATGTTCCACGTCGCCGACCCGTCGATCCCCACCGTCCCGATGCACCCCGTGTACACGCCGCGGGCGACGGGCTCCAGCTCGTCGATGATCTCCATCGCGCGGATCTTCGGAGCGCCCGTGATCGAGCCGCCGGGGAACGTCGCCCGCAGCAGCTCGGCCGGGCCGACGCCTTCGCGAAGCCGCCCGGCCACCGTCGCCACGAGGTGAAAGACCGTCGGGTGCGCCTCCAGCCGCCGCCGCTCGGGCACGTCCACCGTGCCATACTCGCACACCCGCCCGAGGTCGTTACGCAGAAGATCGACGATCATCGCCAGCTCGGCGTTGTCCTTCTCGCTGGCCCCAAGGCGCTCGGCCGCGCGGGCGTCGGCGCGGTCGTCGCCCGTTCGCCCGCAGGTGCCCTTGATCGGCCGCGTGACCACCTCCCGCCCCCGCAGCCGCAGGAACAGCTCCGGCGAACTGCTGAGCACGGCCCGCGGCGCCTCCGGCGTGCCGAAGGACAGGTACCCGGCGTAGGCGGCCGGGTTGCGGCGGCGAAGGGCGCGGTACAGCCGCCGCGCCGGGGGGCTGCCCGGCGGCTCGAACCGCTGGGACAGGTTCACCTGGAAGATGTCGCCGGCCGCGATGTGCTCCCGCCCCCTCGCGACGGCGTCCAGGTACTGCGCGCGGGTGAAGTTCGAGGGCGTCTCCGGCCCGGCCTGCGGATTCGTCGCGGCTATCGCCTCGCCGCCGTCGGCCGGCAGGTCCGCCGCCGCGCGGGCCAACTGGACCAGCCGTTCGGCCGCGCCGCGACCGCCGCGGACGGCGACCTCGGCCAACCAGGCGCGGCCGGTGCGGCGGTCGCGTACGAGCACCGCGTCGTGGAACGCCAGGCGCAGGTCGGGCAGGGACGTGTCCCGCTGGGCCCGGGCGGGGAGGCGCTCGACGCAGCGCCCGACCTCGTAGCCCACGTAACCGAACCAGCCGGGCGGGTAGGGCAGGTGCCCCCCCCCGGCCGCGCGCACCGAGGCGAACATCGCCTCCAGGGCCGCCCAGAGGCCGGCCCCGTCGGCGAGTTCCCGGCCGGCGGCGTCGCGAAGCACGCCGGCGCGCAGTTCGATCACCTCGACGGGGCGGCAGGTGAGTGCGCTGTAGCGTCCCTCGCCGTCGGCCTCGGCGGCCGAGTCCAGCAGGACGGGGCATTCGGCGGGCTCGATGAGCTCCAGCAGGTCGGCCAGCGGCCGGTCGATGGTCAGCGGCCGGACGCGGACGTCGGCCTCGGCGGCGGGCCTGGGATCTCGGCCGACCGCCAGCGGGCGGGTCGGATCAGTAGTCGTCTTCGCCCTCCCCGAAGCTCTGGCCCATATGCCGGAAGTCGTCCTTGGAGAACTTGTCGGCGGCTTTTGCGGCGGCGCAGATGAAGGGATCGTCGCTCATCTTCCCCCGGGCGATGAGCTTTCGGGTCATCTTGGAGTCTCCACGGCTGCTGACGCGGAACTTCAGCGGTCCCAGCGCGATGTGGGCCTGCACGCGCCAGGCGCGGTCCTCGTCGTTGCGGGCGATGTTGAACACGTCGCCCGGCGCCATCAGCGGCTCGTGGGTGACCGGGTCCATCGCCGGGATGTTGTCCCAGAGGATCTTCCGCTTCCGCCGGTAGATCGAGCTGACGGTTCGCAGCGTGTTCTCGTACCGCTTGCATGCCTGCGCGCGTTGGCGGTGGGGGGCGTCGCGCCAGCGGTCGTAGAGCTGCTGAAGCCGCTGGATCCCGGACATCTGGATCTCGATCCCGGTCATGCACATGTCCGGCACGGCGTGCTCGTTGTAGATGTGCCAGCCCATCACGAACATGTGCTGGAGGAGCTTCTCGGCCTCGGCGAACTCCTTGCGGTCGCGATGGACCATGTGAAGCTGGTGGACGGCCACGGCCACCTTGAACAGGTGCTCGGGGTACTCGTAGTGGTATCCGATCTTCAACTTCTTCGGCGTGAAGGTGAAGGTGTACTTCATGTCCTGCTTCTTCGAGCCGGCGATGACGTGGTCGGCGATCTTCCGGCAGGCCTTCATCGCCGGGTCCGAGTACGGGTCCGCCGAGGCGGTCAGCGCGTCGTAGGTCGCCACGTCGGCCGTGCTGTCGATGGCCTCGCCGTGGAGGATCCACAACTCGGCGGCCTTGTGGTAGTCCACGCCGGCGTTGCCGGGCTCCGACGGCACGTAGCCGACGATCTCCTCGATGGAGACGGGGAACTTCTTGAGCTTCAGGAAGCCCGGCGCGTTGGTCTCCCGCGGCAGCGACGGCGGGGGATCGAGGATCACGAAGTACATCACGCCCACCACGACGATGATCAACGCCAGCGCCAATATCCAACCGGTCTTGCTACCCACGTGCGAAACTCCCTCGGCGGCGTCGGCCGCCCGTTACGGTGAACCGTTCCTGGTGGAACCCGGGAACATCGTACCAAGATTTCTCGGATCGTAGAAGGATCGCGGCGCGCCCGACCAGCTCGACGACTCGGCGCCGCGCGGGCTCGTCCGCGTGAAATTCACTCGCCAGTACGCCGCCTCGCCGGCGGCGCCGAAGGCCGCCAGCGGGATGGCCAGCTCGACCGACCACGCCCCGTCGGGGCGACCGATCGCCACGCGGGCGTCCGGCCGCCATGGCCGCACGGGGCCCAGCGGCGGGTCGCTGCCGACGCCTCGCTCGGCGATCAGCACGCCATTGGGCTTGACCACGAGGTGGTAGAGGTCCTCGGGTCCGTCGGCCTCGCCGCCGGGGTCCAGGAGGATCTCGACCAGGTCCTCCCCGATGGCCAGGAGCTGGCGGTAGCGGACCATGTTGTCCGCCCGCGTGACCAGGCCCGCCGGGTCCGGCTCCTCGCAGCGGAAGCCGATGTACAGGTGCGTCGCGTCCCGAAGGACGAACGCCATGGTCTGCCTCTCGGCCAGGCCGTCGCCCTTGCGTCCCCGCCGGCCGATCAGGAGAAAGTCCTTCGCCGTGTTGCCCGGGCGGGGGGGCCAGTCGTTCAGCAGCCCGTCGATCGTCGGCGGCGTCCGCACGCGCCCGGCGCGAAGCAGGGGCACGCGGGCGGTGAGCCGGTGCGGCGGGCCGGGCCCGCCGGTCAGCGTCATGGGAATCGCCAGGCGGGCGTTGTCGCCGGTTGGCGGCGGGGCCGGGCCGTCGGCCGTGCGGCGGATCACCCGCATCGTCCCGGCCGGGATGGCCACCGGCGCGGCGTCGCCGGCGGCGTAGCCCTCGGGCAACTCGCGGAAGTCCGCGCCGGCCTGCACGTCGCGTGCGGTGGGGTTGTAGACGTCCAGCAGGACCGTAAGGCGCAGCCGCTCGGGCGGCGTCCGCGTCGCGCTGGGCGCCGCGGCGACGAGCGTGCGAACCTGCTCGACGGTCAGGCCGCCGACGGCCTCGCGAAACCGCCGCCAGGCCACGCGATGGGCCACGGTGCCGGGCCCGTGCCCGCCGCCCTCGCGCACGGCGGCGGCCGCGGCCCCGGCCAGCACGCGGCGGGCGAGAAGCCAGGCCCGCCCGTCGCGGACCCAGCCTCCCAGTCGGGCGTCGAGGTAGTTGTCCCCGGCGGCGGCCAGGCCGGCGTACCGCGCCAGGCCGTCGCGGATGTTCGCCGCCGCGCCCGTGCGCCCGCGACGCTGGAGGATCCACAGGTAGGCGATGTCCTGGAGCCCGCGGCGGAGGCGCTTGAGGCGGACGGAGGGCAGCGGGTCGTCGCGGCCGGCGATCGTGCCCGGGTAGAACAGGCGCGTTTCGCGGTCGGCGACGGGCGCGAGCGTCTTGCCGTTCCAGCCCAGCACGTCGGGCAGGAAGAGGCCCGTGCAGCCGTACTTCATGGCGAACCACGGCAGGGCGCGGGCGTCGGCCGGGGCGGCGGCGGTGCCCAGGCTCGGCACGTGCGGGGGCGAGCCCGGTGCCAGCCACGCGCCGGCCAGGGGGTGGGGGCCCCGGGCGGCCGGTGCCGCCCCCGGATCGAACCGCTCGCCCGGAGGGGCGAGGATGTCCACCAGCGAGGGGAAGCCCTCGGGCGCGGTCCAGCCGGTGGCGGCCGGCGGGTCCAAGGGCAGTTGGCTGAGGACGGGCACGTCCTCGTCGGCCTTGCGGACCATGGCGGCCAGCCGCGCGTGCGTCGCGTAGGCGCCTTGCCCGGTCATGTCCCGGCAGGGCCAGGCGAACAGGCGCCGCGCCCCGGCGAGTTCGGCGAGGTGCTCGCTCGCGGCGGCCAGCAGGCCGGCGGCCGTTTCGGCGTAGGCGGCCGAGCCGTGCCCGCCGTAATACTCCGGCTTGGGCCAGTTCTGGTCGAACGGCAGGGGCCAGGCGGCCACGCCCAGCCGGTCAGCAAAGGCCGTGCCATCCACGTACGGGCGGACGATGGCGTCGTAGTCCTTCCAGATCAGGCGGACGTTGCCGTCGGCATCGCGTTTCAGCAGCGGGCGGATTCGCCGGTCGAAGAGGTCCAGCCGGTGGCGGTGGGCCAGCCGCATGAGCTTGCGGATGAGCACCAGCCCCTCGCGGACGTGGGCGTTGCGTCGGTCGAGGAAGACCGGGTGGAACGGCCGCCCGTCGCGGCGGATGAATGCACCGAGCAACTGGTGGTGGTCGAAGCCTCCGACGGCGGGCACGGGGCGTGCGTCGGGCAGGACCACGCCGTAGACGGTCAGCGCGACGGTCGCCCGGACGTCGGCGTGGGTGTCGCTTGTCAGCCCCAGCGTGCCGCTGTACTCCCCGGGCGCCGCGTCGCGCGGGATGGCCAGGTCCACCCACAGCGCCAGGCGCCCCCGGGCGTCGGCGGCCAGCGGGGCGTTGGCGTCGACGGGCACGAGGGGGTCGTAGACGTTCTTGGGCTCGGGGGGCTCGGGGAGGATCCGCAGTGCCCACGGCGGGTACTCGCTGACGCGGACCGGCATCATGCGGAAGGCCCGCACGGCGGAGGCGTCGATGGTCGCTCCGCCCGGGCCGCTCAGCGTCCCGGCGGAGATGCGCAGCCCCCGGACGGCCTTGTCCCCCGGCTCGACGACGAGCTGCACGCTCACCGTTTCGTTGGCCGATCCGAACAGCGAGATCGTGCGCTCGGCGGCGTTCCAGACCTCGCTGTCGGCGGGGACGCCGGACCGCTCGGTCAGCTCGACCATGTCGCTGACGGCCCGGACGGACAGCTCGCGGCCGGGCGCGGGGCTGCCGCCGAACCCGCCGAACAGCTCGCCGGGCTTGGGCCAGCGAACGTTCTCGCAACCGCCGGCCGTCATGCACAGCCCGGCCGCGAGAACCCCCGCCGCAATGCGTCTGCCGCTTGGAAGCATAGGCCGGGTATTGTAACGGTTCGTCGGCGTTGTGGAAACGTGATGTATCCGGCCGGTCGCGGCGCCTGGGGCGCCCGCGGTCTGACAAGCCCATGGAAAGCCCCTGTCATCCGCCGTCTAATAGGAGCATGGGCGCGTCCGAACGGGACAGGCTGTTCGACGAGGAGTTCCTCGAGCGGCTCCAGAGGCTGCACGTGCTGGCCAAGGGCGCCGCCGCGCGCTGTCGGCCGGGGCGGCGGCAGAGCCGGCGGATCGGCGACGGGCTGGAGTTCGCCGACCACCGCAGCTACTTTCCCGGCGACGACGTGCGGTTCATCGACTGGCCCTACTACGCCCGAATGGACCGCCTCCTGCTGCGGATGTTCCACGAGCGAAGCGAGGCCGAGGTCGCCTGCCTGTTGGACGTATCGGCCTCGATGGCGCCCGGAGGGGACTGCGAGCGGTTCGATGCCGCACGCCGGCTGGCCGCGGCGCTGGCGTTCGTGGCCATGGGGGGGCTGGACCGCGTCAGCGTCCATCCCTTCGCCGGCGAGCTGGCAACGCCGTTTCGCGGCGGGCGCAACCGCGGGCAGGTTCTGGCGCTGCTGGACTTCCTCGCCGGGCTGCGGGCGGCCGGGCCGACGCGGCTGGCCCGCTGCGCCGACCGCTTCGCTCGCGCGGCCTCCGAGCCGGCGACGGTGCTGATCCTCAGCGACCTGCTGGCCTGCCGCGACGGGCTCGACGACGCCCTCGCGGCCCTGGGCGCCCGCGGCTGCGACGTGGCCGTCGTGCACGTCCACACGCCGGCCGACGCCGGCGCCGGGCTTGACGGGCCCGTGCGCCTGGAGGACGCCGAAACGGGCGAGGCCGTGAACGTCGACGTCACCGACGCCGTCCGTCGCAGCTACGCCGAACGGTGGCGCGAGTTCCGCGATGTGCTCCACCGCACCGCCGCCGCGCGCGGGGCCGTGTACGTGCCCGCATCGACCGACGTGCCGATGGAGAAGCTCGTCCTCCAGACCCTTCGCCGGGCGGGGGTGCTGACCGGGTGAGCCGCCCGCCAGCCATCGCGATCGATGCCGCCCTCGTGGCGCTGCTGGTGCTCGCGCCGGCGGCGATGCTCTACCCGCTGTGGCAGCACCCCGCCTCGGCCGGCGAGGACGACGTCATCTACTACTACCCGCTGCGGGCGCTGGCCGGCGACCGCCTGGCCGCCGGCGAGTGGCCCGTCGGGAACCCCCGCGAGGCGACCGGCGGGCCCCTGCTGGCGGACCCCCAGTCGGCCGTGATGTACCCGCCGACGTGGCTGTTCGCCGTGCTGCCGGCCCCGCGGGCCTACGCGCTGACGCTGTTCGCCGGCTTCGCCATCGCCGGCGTCGGGGCGTACGCCTACCTGCGGCAACTGCGGCTTGTGCCGCTGGCGGCGTGCTTCGGCGCCACGGCCGTGGCGTTCTGCGGGTTCTACGTCGGCCATCGCGTGCACTGGTCCGTGCTGCACGCCGGGGCGTATCTGCCCTGGGGGCTGTGGTGCATCGAGTTACTTCGCCGCAGGCCCGTCGCGGCGGGGGCGGCGATGGTCCCGGTCGGCTGGCTCATGCTTGCAGCGGGGCACTGGCCCACGGTCATCCACGCCGGGCTCGTGCTGATGGCGTACCTTTTCCTTCGCGGCAGGCCGTTGGGTCGGTCGTTGGCCATCGCGGCCGTCGCGGCGGCGCTGGCGGGTGCGGTCATGGCCCCGCAGTTGGCGGCGACGAGCCAACTGATGTCGGCGGCGACGCGGAGCCGCATCGGCTACGCGACGGCGGGAGAGAACAGCTTTTTCCCGGCCTCGGCGGTTCTGGTGCTGTTTCCGATGCTCTACGGCTCGCGGACGCCGGGCTTCTATCCGCAGGGGTGGTGGGGGCCGTGGCACCTCTGCGAGACGCTCAGCTACGTCGGCCTGGCGACGCTGGCGGTCGCGGCGGCAACGGCGGGACGGCTGGTGCGCTTCCGGCTTCGCCGTCGCCGCCGGACGGCGGAAGAGCCGGCTGGCGGGCCCCCGTCGCCCGGGGGCACCGAGGCCGACCGCCTCCGCCCGATCGTCCGCCTCTGGGTGATCCTCGGCGCCGCGGCGCTGGTGTTCATGCTCGGGTACTACCTGCCGACGTACCGGCTGATTCACATGCTGCCCGTCCTCGGCGTCGTTCGCTGCCCCGCGCGGATGCTGCTGGCCGTGGATATCGCCCTGGCCGTCGTCGCCGCCGTCGGGGTGCACCTGTGCGCGGTCGGGGATGCGGCGCTGCCGGTGCGGGTCCGCCGGGCGGTCTCCCGCGGCCTGCCGATCGCCATGGCGGGCGTGCTGGCGCTCGTCGCGGTCGCCGGGGGCCTCAGCGTACTGCTGCTGGGCGGCTGGCTGCCGTTCTTCTCCGCCGGCGACGCCGGCCGGCGGGCACTGCGGTCCCTCCTGCCGACCAACCCCGCCCTGTGGGTGCCGCTGGCATCCTGCCTGGCGACGGCTGTGGTCGTCCGCTGGTGGCTTGGCTCCCCGCGGCGGCGGGCGGCGGCGCTGGTGCCGCTGCTTCTGGCGGACCTGTTCCTCGTGACGCGGTTCGTGGACGTCCCGCCGGCGGATCAGCGCCCTCCGGGCCCCGAGCATTCTCCCGCGGCCGAGTGGGTCCGAGAGAACGCCCCCGACGGCGGGCCGTGGCGGGTCTGGGGGATCGGGCGGTCCTACCACGACAGGGCGCCCGAGCTGCTGCGGCCCAAGACCGCCCATGCCCTGGGCATGGCGACCATCAACACCTACGGCGCGTTCCAGTCGCCGGCGCACGCCCATCTGCTGGCGTTCCGCATCTACGGAACGAACGACCAATGGGAGCGGCTTCTGCGGCGGAACTACCTGCTCAGCGGCTACGGGGTGCGGTATGTGCTGACGGCTCGCGAGGACGTGCGGGCCGTGCTGGACGGCGTTCGCGTTCCCGTCGGCGCCGAGCCCCTCGACGGGCTCAACCTGCTGGGCAACGAATGGCGGCTCTCGCTGGCCGATCACGAGGCGGGCACGCTGCGGCTGCGGACGCCGGTGCTGTGGAAGTGGTCGCTGGCGACCCAGCCGGTCGCGCCCGAGGCCGGGGGGCTGTACCGCATCGCCCTCGACGCCCGCGGGCCCGACGGCGGGGCGGCCAACTTCCTGCGGGCCGAACTCTACCGCCCCGGCTGGCGGAGGCCTTACGAGGAGGCCGTCAAGCTCGGCCTGACCGTCCACGCCGAGCAGATCGGCGAGGACTGGCGGCACTTCGAGTGGGTCTTCGCCGCCCCCGACGATCTCGCCGACGGGGTGCGTTTCCGCGTGTTCACCATGAGCGAGCGGCCGATCGAGGTCCGCGACATCTCGCTGCGGACGAGTTCGCCGGACCGGCCCGTGCTGTGGGCCGGAGCGGGCGCCGAGCGCGGGGAGAAGGTCTACCGCCTCGCCGCCGAGCTGCCGGCCGTGCTGGCGGGCGACCCGACCGTGGCCGTCTACGAGAACCGCCTGGCGCTGCCTGCCGCCCGCCGGCCGGCGTTGGCGAAGGCGACGCCGGCGGCGATCGAGCGGCTGAAGTGGCCCGCGGGGCCGCAGGTCGCCGCCGAGACGCTGCCGGACGTCGGCCTGACCGTGCCTGCCCGGCCGGGGAGGTTGCTGTGGCGTGTCACGCTTCCCGCTGCCGGTGTATACATGCTGCTCCTGGCGACCGGCGCGGCGTGGGCGCTGCGACGGCGGCCCCGGTGAGCGGGGCCCTTGCTGTCTGCGGTCTGCCTTTCCGCCCCTTGCGGGGGCGACAGCGGGCGCCCGCGCGCGGTACCATAGAATAAACATGTCGCATTGCTCTTCGATGAGGCCCTCGGCCGCCGGCGGCGGCGAGGGCGACTGTGGGAAAGGGCTTTCGTTATGAGCGTCACGCAGCAGCTCGCCGAGCGCGACAAGCATCGGCACATGAGTCAGCAGGTCGGCAAGTGGATCGATCACGTGCTCGGCTCGGGTTTTCCCAGCTACAGCCACGGAGACGCGTGGCGGCCGGCGATAAACCTCTGCGAGTACCAGACGTACTATTGTGTGGTGGTGGACCTGGCCGGGATGAAGGGCCCGCAGATCGACCTCCGCTGCGAGGACGGGATGCTGATCTTCTCGGGCGAGCGGCAGATGCCGGTCGATCCGGACGGCCCCCCGGAGGTCCGCCTGCATCTGATGGAGATCGACTGCGGACGGTTCCAGCGTGCCGTCCGCCTGCCCGAGGGCGTGGACGTGACCCGCATCGAGGCCTTCTACCGGGGCGGGTACCTCTGGGTCCGCATCCCCAAGGTCCCGCGGTGAATCGCCCATGAGCAAGCAAAACTCCAAGAAGGCAACCGTGATCGACGACGGCGACGAGAGCGTCGTCATCCAGCCGCAGACCGCCCCGGCCCCCGCCTCCGGGCCCGGGGGCAGCCGCCCGTCCGTGGAGATCCCCGAGGCCCCGGCCGTGCTGTGCGTCCGCAACATGGTGCTGTTCCCCGGCACGATCATGCCGATCTCCGTGGCGCGGGAGAAGTCCCAGAAGCTGCTGGAGGACGTGCTGCCCCACCAGAAGACCCTCGTCGTACTCTGCCAGCGGGATGCGGAGACCGATGAGCCGACCGTCGACGACCTGTACCAGGTGGGCACGGTCGCGGTGGTGCTCAAGCTGCTGCGGATGGAGGAGGGCAACCAGTCGGTGATCGTCAGCGGCGTGCGTCGGGTCCGCGTGACGGACTGGATTCAGACGGAGCCGTACCACCGCGCGAAGGTGGCGGTCATCGAGGACCAGGTCGCCCACACCACCGAGACCGACGCGCTGATGCTCAACGCCCGCAAGGCGGCCTCGCGGATCATCGAGCTGTCGCCCAACGTCCCCGAGGAGGCGGGGGTGGTGCTGAACAATATCGACCAGCCCGGTGCGCTGGCGGACTTCCTGGCCTCCAACGTGCAGATGGACGTTCCCGCCAAGCAGGCGCTGCTGGAGCAGTCGGACGTCAACGAGCGCCTGCGCACGGTGGGGGTTGAGCTTCAGCGGCAGTTGGAGGTCCTCGAGCTGTCCAGCGAGATCCAGGACAAGGTCAAGGCCAACATCGACAAGTCCCAGCGGGAGTACTACCTCCAGGAGCAGCTCAAGGCGATCCAGAAGGAGCTCGGCGAGACCGACGAGCGGGGGGAGGAGATCGCCCAGCTCAAGGAGAAGATCGAGGCCGCCGGCATGCCGGAGGAGCCCTCCAAGGAGACCCACCGCCAGTTGGACCGCCTGGCGAAGCTGCCGGTGGTCTCGCCGGAATACAACGTCATCCGCACCTACCTGGACTGGATGGCGGAGCTGCCCTGGAGCTCGCTGAGCGAGCAGCACGTGGACGTCAACGCCGCCCGCGAGGTGCTCGACGAGGACCACTACGACCTGGAGAAGGTCAAGAAGCGCATCCTGGAGTACCTCGCCGTCCGGAAGCTCGCGCCGGAGTCCCGCGGGCCGATCCTCTGCTTCGTCGGGCCTCCCGGCGTGGGCAAGACGTCCCTGGGCCAGTCCATCGCGCGGGCCGTCGGGCGGCGGTTCGTTCGCATGAGCCTCGGGGGCATGCGCGACGAGGCCGAGCTGAGAGGGCACCGGCGGACCTACATCGGCGCCATGCCCGGGCGGATCATCCAGGAGATCCGCAAGGTCGGCACGCGCAACCCGCTGTTCATGCTCGACGAACTCGACAAGGTAGGCGCCGACTTCCGCGGAGACCCCACCAGCGCCCTGCTGGAGGTGCTCGACCCCGCCCAGAACAGCACCTTCCAGGACAACTACCTCAACGTGCCCTTCGACCTCTCGGCCGTGATGTTCATCGCCACCGCCAACTACATGGGCCCGGTGCCCCCGGCGCTGCGGGACCGGATGGAGGTGATCGAGCTGCCCGGCTACACGCATCGGGAGAAGGTGCACATCGCGATGAACTACCTGGTGCCGCGGCAGCTTTCGGAGAACGGGCTGAAGGCCGGCCAGGCGCGGTGGACCGAGGACGGCGTGCGGCGGATCATCGAGAGCTACACCCGCGAGGCCGGCGTGCGGGAACTGGAGCGGCAGATCGGCACGGTCTGCCGCGGCGTGGCCGCCCTGATCGCCGCCGGCGAGGCCAAGACGCGCAAGATCACCCCCAGGCTGGTCACCCGCACGCTCGGCCCGGCCAGGTACACCAGCGAGCTGGCGCTGCGGACCAGCACGCCCGGCGTGGCGACCGGCCTGGCCTATACGCCCACCGGCGGGGAGATCATCTTCGTCGAGGCGGCGGCATATCCCGGCAAGGGGGCGCTGACCCTCACCGGGCAGATGGGCGACGTCATGCGCGAAAGCGCCCAGGCGGCGCTGAGCTTCGTCAAGACCGAGGCCGACAAGCTCGCCATCGACGCCGAGTCGCTGGGCAAGCGGGACATTCACGTTCACGTCCCCGCCGGGGCCGTGCCGAAGGACGGCCCCTCGGCCGGAGTTGCGATGGTCACGGCGCTGGCGAGCCTGCTGACGGGCAAGTCGGTGCGTCGGGACGTTGCGATGACCGGCGAGGTGACCCTGCGCGGGCTGGTCCTGCCGATCGGGGGCGTCAAGGAGAAGGTCCTGGCAGCCAAGCGCGCGGGCATCGAAACGGTGATCCTGCCCGACCGCAACCGCAAGGACCTCACCGATGTGCCCGACGACGCCAAGGAGCAGTTGCAGTTCCAGTTCGTCAAGAACGTCAAGCAGGTGCTGAAGGTGGCGATCGATTCCGACGGATCGTAGCCGGATGCGGCGGTCACCGTAAGGCCCGCAATGCGCCGGCTCCCCGCCGCGCCGCGTGCGCAAAAAGAAACCGAGCCGATCCGGCTGGAATCGATCGACTCGGCCCTCCGGCCCCATTGGCAAGCGTTCGGCCGTGAGAAACCGGCCCAGCGCAAGCAAGCCCTCATCTTACCGTACCGTGCCTCCCTCTGATGTCTCCGAAAGGCAAGAGGTACAACCGCCATGCCGCAGCCATGGCCCGGTATGGGGTTGATCCGTAAAGCCATGCAATACATAAGCTTATCTGCGTGCCGGTCCGCGCGGCCTTCGCGGCTGTCCGGTGGCCGCGTAGCGGTCGGGCAACGCCCGCGAGGTCGTGTGCGTCGCAACTCATCCTGCGGCTTCGGGTTGTCCCGTTTGCCACGTCCGTTGCCCGAACGCAACATCCGCCTACGCATCCTGTCTGATTGAAAGGGTTTACACTTACCGCCAGGTTGGGTCAATGCCCCTACCCGCCGGCGGGGAGCCGCCGCGATGGAATTCCGCGAACTTCGAGGATTTCTTGTGGGTTTGCCGCCGTCGAACGGATACAATACGAATGCTGCGAAGATTCAGCGGGGCTTACCCGAAGCAATACACGGGCGGCTCAGCACGAACCTCGGCGCGTCCCCCCCCGCGCGCCACGTGCGGGCCGCCCATTTTTTGCGCGCCAACGGCGGGAACCCGCCAAGCCCCGCCGCGTCCAATGCTTCCATACAGCCCGTCGCGACGTGCCGCACGAAAGGAACCGCCCATGCAGACGCTTCGTGTCCACTCCAGAAAGCTCTCGCTCATCCTCGCAGTCGCGCTGCTGGCCGGCTCGGCCGGGCTGCTGGCCGCGCCCTCCGCCGAGGAACTCTTCTCCAGCGCACGCAAACAGTACGACCGCCACAACTACAAGGACACCGTCTCTCTCTGCGAGAAGGCCCTGGGCGCCGACCCGGCCGAGGGCAAGCTCGACGACATCCGCCGGCTCCGCGTGATGGCCCTGGCCAAACTCCGCCACCGCGACACCGGCGGGGCTTTCGAGAAGGCGGTCGAGGAACACCCCCAACTCGGCAAGGACCCCGATCTGCTGGCGGTCGTCGCCGACTACTACGCGCGGCGATGGAACATCGACGAGGCCTACAAGACGTACGTCAAGGCCGCGGAACTCTATGAGCCCGACAGGCCCAAGCCGGCCGCCGACGCCTGGTTCCACGCCGCCGAGCAGCTTATCCGCCGCCCCAACATCCTGCCCATCCCCGCCGACGCCGAGAAGAAGACCTGGTCGTGGCATGACCACCATCGCCACGCCGTCGGCAAGGCCGTCGAAATCTACGAGCACGTCCTGACGCTGAAGGTCGACGACGGGCGCAAGGCCAAGGCCCTGCTCAAGGCCGGCCAGGTCCTCATGCGCTTCGGCGAGTGGAAGCCGGCGCAGGAGGCGATCGCCAAATGGCGGACGTGCGTGGAGACCTACGGCAAGACAGACTCAGCCCCGCTGGCGCAGTACGGCATCGCCCAGACGATGCACCGCTTCAGCCGTTACGTCGAGGCGCTCAAGGAGTACGGCACGTTCCTGAGCCTGTACCCCAAGCACCGTAACGCCAAGAACGCTCGCAGGCAGATCGCTCAGATCAAGGCTCCGCAGGTGACGGTCTCCAGCAACGCCCCCGCGAGGCCGGGCGATGAGGTCGATCTCTACTGGCGCGTTCGCAACGTCCGCAAGGTGCACCTGGCGGCCTGGAAGATCGACCTGACGGAGGTCCTGGCCGAGGGGCTCTGGCCGGTGCGGGACCTCTTCCGCGCCGCCGCGGCCGTCAAGGGCGAGCAGGTCGGCGAGTGGGGGTTCGACACGCCGGATGCGGGCAAGCACCAGTATCACACGCACCATCCGCCTCAGCCGGACGCCGAGCAGGCGACCGTGCCGATCCGCTTCCCCGTCAAGGCGGCCGGGGCGTATCTCGTCCGGGCGACGGGCACGAACCCCGAAGGCGAGGAGGCCGAGACGCACTGCCTGGTGATCCTCAGCGACATCTCCGCGGTCGCCAAGGCCGACGCCGACCAGGTGGTCGTGCTGGCGACGGACGTCGAGACCGGCGCCCCGGCCGAGGGGGCGAAGGTTCAGGTCATCCGTCAGTACAACTGGAAGAACAAGCGTCCGGTGGTGGACCGCGCGTCGGGGAAGGTCGACGACGGCGGGCTGTGCACGCTGAAGATGGCGCGTCGTCGCCGTCACACGTGGCTGGCCGCGGTCAAGAAGGGCGACGACCAGGCGCTGCTGTCGCGTTCGGGCTTCTACTGGTCGTGGTGGGGCTACTCGAACACGTACAAGGTGTACGGCTTCACGGACCGCCCGGTCTATCGCCCCAAGCAGACGGTGCACTTCAAGCAGATCATCCGCCGGCACAACGAGGGGACGTACGCCAACTACCCCGACAAGAAGGTCCGGGTGACGATCACCAACCCCAAGGGGGAGAAGGTCTACGCGCGCGACCACGTGACCGACAAGTACGGCGCGGTGACCGGTTCGCTGACCCTCGGCGAGCAGCCGCCGCTGGGCGTGTACAACATCGAGGTCCGCATGGAGGGCGGGCGGCGGCTGCGAAGCTGGGCGGCCCAAGGCAACCGCTTCCGCGTCGAGGAGTACAAGAAGCCCGAGTTCAAGGTTACCGTCGAACCCGGCCAGGAGGACTACCGCGTCGGCGACGAGGTCAAGATCAGGATCGAGGCCCGCTACTTCTTCGGCCAGCCCGTCGCCAATGCCGAGGTCAAGTTCAAGGTTCGCAAGCAGAGCTACAACCACCGATTCCATTGGCCCCGCCCGTGGGAGTGGCTCTACCGCGACGTGATGTACGGGCGGCGGTATCGGCCTTGGTGGCGGCCGCAGTTCGACGAGCTCGTCACCACCGGCGAGGTGACCACCGACGACGAGGGCGCCGCCTACGTCACCGTCAAGGCCGAGCCGATCAAGCACCACGAAGAGCTGGACCTGAAGTTCGTCGTCGAGGCCGAGGTGACCGATGCGTCCCGCCGCGTGATTCGCTCCAGCGGGTCGGTCAAGGTCACCCACGCGCCGTTCTTCATCTTCGCCAAGCCCGCCCACCGAGTGCACAAGCCCGGCGATAGCGTCAAGGTCAACATCAAGACCGAGGACCCCAACAAGAAGCCCGTCAAGGGCACCTTCCAGGTCCAGGCATGGCGGGTGGAACGCATCCGGAAGGTCGAGAAGAAGGACGGGCGCGAGACCGTCACCTTCGAGGAGAAACTCGCCCAGAAGGTCTTCGACAAGGAGGTCGAGGTCCCCGAGACCGGCCGGGCGTCCGTGCGGTTCGTGCCCGACATGACCGGGCGGTTCAAGGTGATCGTCCGGGAGGTCGGCGCGAAAGAAGGGCGCAAGCCCGTGGAGGGCGAGGCGGAGCTGTGGGTCTCCAACCCCGCCGGCGCCGAGGCCCACTACGCCTACCGCGACCTGGAGCTGGTCTCCGACACCGACCAGTACGAGATCGGCGAGACGATGAAGGTGCTGGTCAACACCAGCAAGACGAACAGCCGCGTGCTGCTGACCGCCGAGGCCGACGACCTGCTGCTCGTGCGCGTGGTGCACGTCGCCCGCAACAGCAAGCTGGTGGAGATCCCGGTGACCAAGAGGCTGTGCCCGAACTTCACGCTGACGGCCACGCTGCTGCGGGACGGCAAGCTGTACATGGACGGCCGGAAGATCGTCGTCCCGCCGACGCACCGGTTTCTGAAGGTCGAGGCCACGCTCGATGACGGCGGGGACGAGAACACCTTCCAGCCGCGCGCGAAGACGAAGGTCCGCCTGAAGGTCACCGACAGGCAGACGGGCAAGCCGGTGACCGGGCAGGTGGCGGTGATGATGGTGGACTCGAGCGTCTACTACATCCAGCCGGAGTTCCGCCGGGAGATCGAGGAGGCGTTCTACGGCTTCACCCGCCGGGCCCGCGTCGCGACGGCCAACAGCTTCGCCGGCCCGGGCGCGGTCAACCCCGGCGTGGGCCGCCCGGGGCGGCCAGGCCCCTACAACCGCCGTCGGGCCGCGCTCGGCCGGGGGGCCGGGCAGATGATGGAGCAGGGCGCCGCGCCGCCGGCGCCCACGCTCGCGGAGGCACCGGCCGCCGCCGACGCCGCCAAGGCCGTCAACGGCCTGGCCATGAGAAAGGGCGCCGTCGAGAAGCAGGATGCCGGGCCCGAGCAACCCGAGCTCGCCGAGGCCGTCGTGCGAAAGGAGTTCCGCGACACCGTGCTCTGGGCCGGGTCGGTCGTCACCGACGCCGCCGGCCGGGCCTCGATCGACGTCACCTTCCCCGACCAACTGACCACCTTCGCCCTGCACGCGATCGCGGTGGACACCGATACCCGCGTCGGCCAGACCGAGGTGGACGTGGTCACCACCAAACGGATCATCGCCCGCATCCAGAGCGGGCGGTTCTTCACCGAGGGCGATCACAGCTACGTGACCGTCCTGGCGCACAACTACTTCAAGGAGCCGCAGACCGTCGAGGTGGACTTGACGGCGAAGGGAGGCCTGGTGCTGCGGCGGGTCAACGTCCGGGGCACGTGGCGGGACTACACCGCCGGCGACGCCATCGAGCTGACCGTCGGCGCCGGCGGCGAGGAGCGGCTGGACTTCCTCACCACCGCCGAGACGCCCGGCGACGTCGTCCTGACCGCCCGCGTTCGGGGCCGGCAGGAGTCGGACGCCTTCCAGTTGACCAAGCCCATCGTTCCCTGGGGCGCGAAGAAGCTCGTCTCGGAAGGCGACGTGTTCCCCGGCAAGAAGCAGACCGAGGCCGCGACGTTCGAGGTCACCGTGCCCGAGGCGATCAAGCCGGGCAGCCAGGAGCTGACCGTGGTGCTGAACCCGACCGTCGCGTCGGTGGCGATGGAGTCCCTGCCCTTCCTGGCCGCCTATCCCTACGGCTGCGTCGAGCAGACGATGAGCCGCTTCCTGCCGACGGTGCTGATGCGCAAGACCGTCCAGCAGATGGGCGCGGACCTCGACGCGGCGCGGAAGCGGATCGAGCAGCAGGCGGCCGCCGACGAGAAGCTCGCCGCCCGCTGGAAGCTCATCCGCCGGCGGATGCGTCGCAACCCCGTCTACAATCCCGACGAGGTCGACCGCATGATCCGCGCCGGGCTCAAGCGCCTCGCCGAGCACCAGCACGACGACGGGAGCTGGGGTTGGTGGAAGCACAGCCCCGCCAACGCCTACATGACCGCCTACGTGATGTACGGGCTGTCGATCGCCCGCGACTGCGACGTGAAGCTGCCCGGGGACATGTACGACCGCGGGATGAAGTGGCTGATCGAGCGGGCCGGGCAGCCCAAGGTCCCCGGGGACGCCCCCTGGTGGCGGCGCCACCTGGACAATGACAACACCCGGGCGTACGTGCTGTATGTCGTCAGCCGCGGCAAGCCGGACGCGCTGAAGCAGAAGAAGCTCGCCGCCCACGTCGACCGCCTCTACGAGGGCCGCGACGACCTGACCGACTACGGGCGGGCCTACCTGGCGCTGGTCCTCCACGCCGTCGGGCGCAGAAAGGAGGCGACCATCGTCGTGGAGAACTTCCAGAACACCGTCACGGTGGACGAGAAGGTCGGCTCGGCCTGGTGGGGCCGGCGAAACGGCTGGTGGTACTGGTACCACGGCTCGGACGAGACCACCGCGTGGGTCCTCCAGGCCATGATGACCATCGATCCGGACAGCAAGTACGTCCCCATGGCCGTGAAGTCCCTCGTGCGGAATCGCCGCGGCGTGGTGTGGTCGAACACGAAGACCACGGCCACGGTGGTCTGTGCCCTGGCCCGCTACGCGAAGCTCGCCGGCGAGTTGGACGCCGACCAGACCTACGAAGTCGCCGTCGGCGGCGCCACGCACACCGTGCGCGTGACGCGGGAGAACCTCTTCACCTTCGACGACCGCGTGGTCGTCCCCGCCGGCGACCTGGCGCCGGGCAGGCACGAGGTCACCGTCCGCCGCAAGGGCAAGGGCAGCCTGTACTGGTCGGCGCACCTGAGCTACTTCACCACGGCCGAGCGGATCGCCGGCGGCGGCAGCCGCATCGGCGTCAAGCGTTCCTACTTCCGCCTCGTGCCCGAGAAGTTCCAGAACACCCGGCGGGTGTGGAAGGGCGGCGAGTGGGTCGAGGAGAAGTTCCTCGACCTGCGCCACAAGCGCGAGCCGCTGGGCTTCGGGGCCGAGATCGCCAGCGGCGAGCTGGTCGAGGTGAAGCTGGACATCACGGCCGACAACAACTTCGAGTACCTTCTCTTCGAGGACCCCAAGCCGTCCGGCTGCGAGCCGTACCGTCTGACCAGCGGCCGAAGCTACGGCGGGGGGACGTACGCGAACATGGAGCTGCGGGACACGCGGGTGGTGTTCTTCGCCGACTGGCTGGGCAAGGGCGAGCACAGCCTGACCTACAAGCTGGTCTGCGAGCAGCCGGGTACGTTCCGCGTTCTGCCCAGCTCCGGCGAGGCCATGTACAGCCCGTTCGTCGAGGCCGTCAGCGACAGCGGCAAGATCGTGATTACGACCAAGCCCGAGAACTGAGCCGGCGCCCCGTCAGGGGCATGAGCCCTATTCGAGTTCCGCGCGGATCGCCGCCGCGGCGTCCTTGGGGTTGTCGGCGGAGCAGATCCCCGAGCACACGGCCGCGAGGGACGCCCCGGCCCTTCGGACCTCCCGGGCGTTCCCGGCGGTGACGCCGCCGATGGCGACGATGGGCAGGCTGACCTGCTGGGCGACCTCGGCGATCAGCTCGGTGCCGACCGGCTCGCCGGCGTCCTTGGTCTCGGTGGCGAAGATCGGGCCGACGGAGATGTAGTCGGCGCCCTCGGTTACCGCCGCCTTGGCCTGGGCCAGCGAGTGGGTGCTGCGGCCGACGATCGCCCCCGGCCTCAGCAGCCGCCGCGCCTCGGCGACCGGCACGTCGTGCTGGCCGAGATGCACGCCGTCGGCGCCCACCATGGCGGCGATGTCCGACCGGTCGTTGACGACGAAGATCCTCCCGGTCTCGTCGGTCAGCTCGCGGAGCTCGGCGGCCAAGGCGAGGAACTCGTCGTCGCCGATGCCCTTCTCGCGAAGCTGGACGATGTCGGCGCCGCCGGCGATCGCCGCCCGCGCCGTCTGGCGAATGCTCCCCGAGCACAAGCGGCTGCTGACCAGCGCGTACAGCTTGGCCTCGCGGAGCCTTCCCCCCACGCCGAGGCGCTCGAGGATCCGCTTTTCCAGCGTGTAGCCGTTGTACCGCATCCGCTCGGTCTTCAGCACGCTCTCGGGGGAGAGGACCTTGGCGTACTCCTCGATCGTCCGAAGGGCCTCGGTCAGGCGCTTGCAGCCGGCGGTCACGACGTCGGCAAGGCCCGTGCGGCGACCCTCCGTCGGGCTGGAGATCTCCGTGCCGATGTCCCCCGGCGTGTCGCGGCTGACGAGGAACTCCTCGGCCGGCATCGCCTGGAGCACCTCCGCGAGGTCGCTACGGAGGTTCTTGGCCATCGCGGTGATGGCCGGGTCGTTCAACGCGAACCGCCCGCAGTCCTCGGCGACGCGGAGCGCCTCGCGGGCCCGGTTGAAGTTCGCGTCCAGAATCCGGTAGATCTCTCGCATGGGCGTGCCTCGTCTGCCGCGCCGCCGGTCAGGCCGTCGCCAGGCTCGGGACCGGGAACCGGGCGCAGAGTTCCCGGACCTCCCCGCCGACGCGCTGGATTACCGCCTCGTCCCCGCCGGCCGAGAGAACCTCGTCGATCCACCCCGCCACCGTCTTCATCTCCGCGGCGCCCATGCCGCGCGTGGTCAGCGCCGGCGTCCCCAGGCGGATGCCCGAGGCGTGGAAGGGCTTGCGCGGGTCGAACGGGACCGCGTTCTTGTTCGTGATGATCCCCGCCGCCGCCAGCCAGTTGCTGGCCACGTGCCCGGTCAGATCCTCGTCCCGGCTGCGAAGGTCGATCAGCATCAGGTGGTTGTCCGTGCCCCCCGAGACCAGCCGCCAGCCCTTCTCGATGAGTTCCCCGGCCAGCGTGCGGGCGTTGGCGACGATCGCCGCGGCGTAGTCCTTGAACTCCGGACGCATCGCCTCGCCGAAGGCGACCGCCTTCGCCGCGATCACGTGCTCCAGCGGGCCGCCCTGGAGGCCCGGGAAGACGGCCGAGTCCACCTTCTTCGCGCGGTCGGCCTTGCACAGGATGAACCCGCCGCGGGGGCCGCGGAGCGTCTTGTGGTTCGTCGATGTCACGAACTCGCTGCACGGCACGGGGGTGGGGTGCACCCCGCCGGCGACCAGGCCGGCGATGTGGGCGATGTCGGCCAGCATCGGGCAGCCGACCTCGCCCGCGATCGATGCGAAGGCCTCGAAGTCCAGCACGCGCGGGTAGGCCGAGGCGCCGACGACGAGCATCTGCGGGCGCTCCTCCAGGACGCGCCGGCGGACCTGGTCCATGTCCAGCACCTCGCTGTCGGCGTCCACGCCGTAGCCCACCGCCTCGTAGAACTTGCCCGAGACGTTGATCTTCATGCCGTGCGACAGGTGACCCCCGTGGGCCAGCTCCATGCCCATGATCTTCTCGCCCGGCTTCAGCGCCGCCATGTAGCAGGCGAGGTTCGCGCTGGTCCCGCAGTGCGGCTGCACGTTCGCGTGCTCGGCGCCGAAAAGCTCCTTGGCCCGCTGGATGGCGAGCGTCTCGGCCGTGTCGACGTGCTCGTTGCCGCAGTAGTAACGTTTCTCGGGGTAGCCCTCGGCATACTTGTCGGTCAGGACGCTGCCGACGGCGGTCAGCACGGCCGGGGATGCGTGGTTTTCCGATGCGATCAGCTCGAGCGTCTCGGCCTGGCGCCGGCGCTCGGCGCGGAGGATTTCGGCCACTTGCGGGTCGGCCTGGTCCAACTGCTCCATGATGCGGTCTCCTCTCGGGTCGCCAAAGCGAAGGCCCCACTGTAGCGGTCGGCCCGGCGCGAAGCAAGGCTGTCTCGCCGTCGCGGCGCATCGGGAGCCCTGGCGCGGCCAGCCGGTCGCCGCGTCGGACGGGGACGTCGGGAGAAGGCCCCCTCAGCGCCTGCGGCGCAAGACCGCCACCAGGCTGCCGGCCGCGAGGATGGCCAGGGCGGCCGGCTCGGGGATGTAGGTGGACTCGGCGGGGCCGTCGCCGGTCGGGGCTGCCATGGAATCGAGCTGGAAGACCCACGCGTCCAGCGACGCGCCGTCCTCCCGCTTGAAGAACCGCAGCGTGTAATCGCCGGCGGAGGCGATGTCCCACGTGGCCGCGACGGGGCTGCCGACGCCGGCGCTGTCGAGCTCGAAGCCGGCATTGCCGTCCCACGGGTTGCTGGCGAAGTTGTAGTCCTGGTTGCCGGCGAACTCGTACCAGTCGGCCGCGCCGCCGGAGCCGTCGGCCAGCTCGGTGATGCTGGCGAACAGCGAGTCGCTCCCGCCGCCGATGCCGTCCCACCGCGGCCAGAGCCGGTAGGTCCCCGTCGTGGCGATGCGCAGGACGTACTCGATCCACGCCCCGCCCTCGGTGGCGCCGAACTGCCTGCCGTCGCCCTCGTCGGGGAGGATCTGCACGTAGCTGTCGCCGCGGGCGTTGCTGTAGGTGCCCGCCCCGGCGTTCTCGTCGGGGACGACCTGCCACAGGTCGCCGCTGGTGTCGGCCCCGCGGGCATGCCAGTGCTCGCTCTCGCCGACGACCATGCCGCCGGCCTCGAGGAAGATCGCGTCCCCCGCGGCCGGGCCGGCGCACAGGCTCAGCGCAAGGAAGACCGAAGCGATGATCGTAGTTCGCGTCATGATGTCCCTCCGGTCCGCGGGCCCGACGGCGTCGGGGGCTCTTCCCGCAGAATCGGTTGCTTGCTCCACCGTATATTGTACCCGAAAACGGTGAGTTGTCCAGAGGTCGCCTTCTCCAGACGGGTTCCGGGTTTCGCTGGACATTCGCGGGCTCCTAACATAGAACGAACGCATGATTGCACGCATCACGGGCACGCTGGAGCGGGTGCAGGAGGCCGCGGCGCTGATCGACGCCGGCGGGGGGGTGGCGTACGACGTGCTCGTGCCGGCGTTCGACGTCGAGCGGCTCACCCGCCGGGTGGGGCAGGAGGTCGTCCTGCACACGATCCACTACCTCGAGGGCGACCCGTCGCGCGGGAGCCTGGTCCCGCGGCTGGTCGGGTTCGTCGCCGAGGCCGACCGCGAGTTCTTCCGCGTGTTCACCACCGTCAAGGGGATCGGCATTCGCAAGGCCCTCCGGGCCCTCGCACGCCCCCCGGGGGAGGTCGCCGCCGCCATCCACAACGAGGACGTCAAGATGCTTGTGGCGCTGCCGGAGATCGGCCGACGCATGGCCGAGCGGATCGTCACCGAGTTGCACGGCAAGCTGGATGCCTTCGCCGCCTCGGCCGCCCCTGCCGAGGCCGAGGCCGAACTCCCCGAAGCCGCCACGGAAGCCGTTGCCGTCCTGGTCCAGCTCGGGGAACGCCGCGCCGACGCCGCCGCCCTCGTCGAGCGCGTCCTCGCCGTCGCCCCCGACGCCGACACCGCCGAGGCCGTCCTCCAGCACGCCTACCGGATCAAGGCGGGGGGGGGGTAGCGGCCAGGTTGTCAGTGGCCAGTGGCCAGTGGCCGGGGGGTGGGCTCGGCCTCTGGTGCCCTCGGGAAGGTGAGGAGCCACGCGGGATGGGAAGGCGACGGGCAAGACAGACAACCAGCCACCGCGTTGGCCTTCCAATAATTGCCAACGAAAACCCGTTCGGGTTTGAGGAGATGGATGCATACAAAGCCTGCCGAGCAGTGCGGAGACGCATCTACCGTCTGGTGAAGCTCCTGCCGGCCGAGGAGCGGCGGGCGCTGTCTCAACAGATGCCAGGAGCGGCGGCGTCCTTGACCGGCAACGTCGCGGAGGGCTATGGTCGGCACCATTTGCAGGAGGCCATCCAGTTCTCCCGCCACGCTCGCGGCCCGCTGATGGAACTTATCGATGGCATCAACGTATGCATCGACGAGGCCTATGCCGATCCACAGCACCTCAACGAGCTGAAGGCGACCGACGTGCTGGATGCTTTGCGGCTGCTCAACGGCTATCTCGCCTATCTCCAACGCAGGAAGGACGAGAAGAGTTGACGGCTTGCCGTCGATGAACCGGCAACCGCCTGCCGGACCCGCTCCGGCTGCCCACTGCCCACTGCCCACTGGCCACCGGCCACTGGCTACTGGATACTGCAACGTATGGCACGAGACAAGATCATCACCGGCGGCAGCACGGGGCCCGAGGACGAGTCCTTCAACATGTCGCTGCGACCCCAGCGGCTGGACGAGTGCATCGGGGCCGGGGAGCTGATGGAGAAGCTGCGCATCTCCATCGCCGCGGCCAGGCAGCGCGAGGAGCCCATGGAGCACGTGCTGCTCCACGGCCCGCCGGGGCTGGGCAAGACGACGCTCGCCTACGTCATCGCCCACGAGATGGACGCGACGATCAAGGTCACCTCCGGCCCGGCGATGACGCGGCCGAGCGACCTGATCGGCATCCTGACCAATCTGGAGCACCGCGACGTGCTGTTCATCGACGAGATTCACCGGCTGTCCTCGGCCGTCGAGGAATACATCTACCCGGCGATGGAGGACTACAAGGTGGACTTCGTGGTGGACTCGGGCATGCACAGTCGCACGATCAACCTGCCGCTGAAGCCGTTCACGCTGATCGGCGCGACGACGCGGGCGGGGCTGTTGAGCCCGCCGCTGCGGACGCGGTTCGGCATTGCCCACCACATGGACTTCTGGAGCGAGGAGGACCTGCTGGCCCGCTGCCGCATGTCGGCGGAGATGCTGAAGATCGCCTACGACGAGCCCGCCCTGGCCCTGCTGGCCAAGCGGGCGCGAGGCACGCCGCGGATCGCCAACCGCCTGCTCCGCCGCTGCCGCGACTTCGCCCAGGTCCGCGGCGACGGGACCCTCACCAACGAAAGCGTCGAGAAGGCCTTGAAGCTCGAGGGCATCGACGAGCTCGGCCTCGACGACCTCGACCGGCGGTTCCTGCGGACGATCATCGGCACCTACGACGGCGGGCCGGTCGGCATCGAGGCCGTCGCCGCCACCCTCGGCGAGGAGACCGACACGCTCGTCGACGTCGTCGAGCCGTTCCTCCTCCAGGGCGGCCTGCTTGCCCGCACACGCCGCGGGCGGTTGGCCACCATGCAGGCCTACCGCCACCTCGGCGAGGCTCCCCCGCCCGCCGGCGGCGCCGACCCGAGCCTGTTCGACCGTGACGAGAACGGGCAGGGGTAGTCGCCGGCACTTTCGCGAGTCCCTCCCGGGATGCCATGCCTATACTTCCGGTAGGGATTCCGCCGGTGGAGTTCCCCAGCCATTCCGGCTTCGATTGCGCAACCACAGGGAGACCACGCGAAATGGACGAGCAGACGACGAAGATGCCGCTGATCGGGCAGAAGGCCCCGGCCTTCGAGGCCGAGACCACCATGGGCCCGGTCAAGTTCCCCGACGACTACAAAGGCAAGTGGGTGATCTTCTTCTCGCACCCGGCCGACTTCACGCCGGTGTGCACCACCGAGTTCATGACGTTCGCGAGCATGGCCGACGAGTTCAAGGCGCTCAACTGCGAGCTGCTGGGGCTGTCGATCGACAGCAACTACAGCCACATCGCCTGGGTGCGGACGATCAAGGACAAGATCGAGTACAAGGGCATGAAGGACGTGGAGATCCCCTTCCCGATCATCGCCGACCTGACGATGGACGTGGCGAAGAAGTACGGCATGCTTCAGCCGGAGGCGAGCACCACCCACGCGGTGCGGGCGGTGTTCGTGATCGACCCGGAGGCGACCGTGCGGGCGATCCTCTACTACCCGCTGAGCAACGGGCGAAACATGGCGGAGATCAAGCGGCTGCTCGTGGCCATGCAGCACAGCGACGAGCACGGCATCGCCACCCCGGCGAACTGGGAGCTTGGCGAGGACGTGATCGTTCCGCCTCCGGGCTGTGCCGAGGACGCCAGCCAGCGCGTCGAGAGCCCCGCTGCCGACGCGACCTGCCTGGACTGGTTCCTCACGCTCAAGAAGTGCCCGCACGGGTCGTAGCTGCCCGGTGACCAACGGGTTTTCGAACGGGCGAGCAGGCGAGCACGCGAGCAGGAGACCGGGAGAGAGCACGACCGACCGGAGGCGCCGCGAACGCTTCCGGGCCTGTCCTGCGCTCGCCGGCGGTCTCCTGCTCAACGGCTCGCCCGCTGCTGCGCGGCCAGAGCGTCCCCTTCAAGGAGCACCACATGTTCGTCCAGCAGTTCTTCATCCCCGGCCTCGCGCACAGCTCCTACCTTCTCGGTGGGAATGCGCAGTGCGCGATCGTCGACCCCGCACGCGACATCGACCGCTACATCGGGGCCGCCGAGGCCATGGGGATGGCCATCACGCACGTCCTGGAAACCCACCTGCACGCCGACTTCGTCTCCGGTCACCGCGACCTGGCCGACCGCACCGGGGCGACCATCGTCGCGCCGAAGTCCGCTGACTGCCGGTTCGATCACACGCCCGTCGCCGAGGGCGATACCGTCGAGATCGAGGACCTGCGGATCGATGTCATCGAGACCCCCGGGCACACGCCGGAGCACGTCAGCTACGTCGTCGGCGACCGCGCACGCGGCGACCAGCCGGTGAGCCTCTTCTGCGGCGATACGCTTTTCGTCGGCGACGTCGGCCGGCCCGACCTGTTCCCCGGCCGCGCCGAAGAACTCGCCAACGCCCTCTACGACAGCCTCCACGCGAAGCTCATGAAGCTCCCGGACTACTGCGAGGTGCTGCCCGCCCACGGGGCAGGGTCCCTCTGCGGGCGGGCCATGGGCGCCAAGCGCACCAGCACCATCGGCTACGAAAAGCGGACCAACGGCGCTCTTCGCATTCGCAGCCGGGAGAAGTTCGTCCGGTCGCTGACGACGGACATGCCGGCCGCCCCGGACCACTTCAGCCGGTGCAGCGCGATCAACGCCGCCGGGCCGGCGGTGGTGCGGAAGCTGCCGGCGCCCAAGTCGATGCCGGCCGGCGACTTCGACCGCCGCGCCAAACGGAGCAAGTCGACGGTAGTGGACCTCCGCGGGATGGAGGGCTTCGGCGGGCTGCACGTGCCGGGCTCCTGGCACCTCGACGTCGGGGGCAACTTCGCCACGTTCGCCGGCTGGGTCCTGCCGCCGGACCACGACCTGCTCCTGGTGGCCGACGGGGAGAGCCAGGTCCGCGAGGCGGGCGTGCAACTGCGCCGCGTCGGGCACGACCGCGTGGTGGGGCACCTGGAGGGCGGCGTGTTCCGCTGGGCCAGGGCGGCCAAGCCGACGGCCACGGTCCCGCAGGTCTCCGTTCACGAGATGCACGAGATGGTCGCCGGCGAGTGCCCGTTCACGCTGGTGGACGTTCGAGCGGCGCGGGAGTTCGACGCCCACCACATCGCCGGCGCCGTCAACATCCCCGCGCCGGACCTGCGGACCCGGCACGAGGAGCTGGACGCGTCGCGTCCGGTGGTGACCATCTGCAACTCCGGCGTGCGGGCCAGCCTGGCCTCGAGCATCCTCAAGGCCGCCGGGTTCGGGGACGTCCGCAACCTTGCCGGCGGGATGATCGCCTACGCCGAGGCCGGCTACGCACCCGAGTGCCCCGTCTGCCTCAACCCCCACGGACCGGCGTTCCTCGGCGGATAGCGCCGTGGCGCCGCCGGAGAGGTGCTGCCGCGCCACGGCCGTCGCGGTACAATCATCGTCATGAGAACCTACACGGCGGTCCTGGCGGTGGCGGTCGCGGCGGCAGTCGCGTCGGCCGGGGAGATGACCATGGAGCAGGTGCGCGTCAGCACGCGTGACCCGCGGTACTTCGAGCTGGCCGACGGCTCGCGGTACGTCCCGATCGGGCTGAACCTCGCCACGCTCGGCCGGCGAGACGACGCCGCGGCGGTGATGGAGCGGTGGCTCAAGAGCCTCTCGGCCAACGGGGGCAACTTCGCCCGCGTCTGGATCGGCCAGCGGTTCTACGACGTCGAGCACGCCCGCAGCGGCGTCTACGACGACGAGAAGGCCAGGCGCCTGGACGCCCTCCTCGCCGCCGCCCGCAAGCACGGTGTCCGCCTCAAGCTGTGCATCGAGTATTTCCGCAGCCTCCACGGCGGCAGGCAGAAGTGGGCCGAGAAGCCCATTCACCACGTCAGCACCGGCGGGCCGTTCGAGAGCGTCAAGGAGTTCTTCGGCAGCGACCGCGGCCGCGAACAGTTCAAACGCAAGCTCGCCTGGTTTGCCGACCGCTACGGCGACCGCCCGGAGGTTTTCGGCTGGGAGTTGTGGAACGAGATCAACGCCTGCCGCTGGTCCGGAGGGTACTGGGCGGAGTGGACGCCGATCATGCTCGCCGAGTTGGACCGACTGTTCCCCAAGACGCTCTCGCTCCAGAGCCTCGGCAGCTTCGACCGCCAGCCGAACCGCAGCCTGTACGCCCGCCTGGTGGGCATGAAACACAACGACGCCGCCCAAGTGCACCGGTACCTCGACGAGGGCGCGGCCCTGGAGGTCTGCCACGGACCGGTCGACATCCTTGCCGCCGATGCCGTTGCCGAACTGCTGGCCATGAAGCCCGCCAAGCCCGTCCTTCTGGCCGAGAGCGGGGCCGTCCAGCCCAGGCACACGGGGCCCTTCCGCTTCTACGCCAAGGACACCGAGGGGACGATCCTCCACGACGTGCTGTTTGCGCCGTTTTTCGCCGGCGCCGCCGGGCCGGGGCACATCTGGCATTGGGATCGCTACGTCGAGAAGAACGAGCTGTGGTGGCAGTTCGCCCGTTTCGCCGAGGCGATCCAAGGCATCGACCCGGCGGGGGAGGGCTTCCGCCCCTTCCGCCCCGAGGCCGAGGGCCTGCGGGTCTACGCCCTGGCCGGCAAACGCCGCCTGATCGCCTGGTGCCGCGACGCCGCCAGCGACTGGCGGGCCGAGCTGGCCGAGGGCAAGCCCGCCCGGCCCATCCGCGGCGCCGTGCTCGACCTCTCGGGCCATCTCCCCCCCGCCAAGGGCCTGACCGTTCGCTTCTACGACCCGTGGCAGGACCGCTGGACCAGGCACGCGCTCGTCCGCGGCGGCCGCCTCACGCTGCCGGAGTTCACCCGCAGCCTGGTCGTGCGGGTCGGGGGATGACCGCTCAGAACTTCGCGATCCAACTGCGGAGGCCCTGCATGATCATCTCGATGGAGACGGTGCCGACGAAGAGGGCGGTGATTCGACCGGCGATCTCGATGTAGCGCTCGATCAGGCGCTCGTTGCGGGGGCGGACGAAGTCGTGGAGGACCTTGAGACCCATCATGACCAGGGCGGTCGTCAGGACGCTGGCGACGACCACGATGCATGCCACCAGCCAGGCGTGGCGTTCGCCGATGACGACGCTGGCGGAGATGGTGCCCGGGCCGATGAGCACGGGCATGGCGATGGCGCCGGCGAGGTGCTCGGACTCCCCGCGGAGGATCTCGATGGCGGTCGGGCCGCGGAAGACGAACTGCACGCCGATCAGCAGGAACACCACGCCGCCGAAGATCTGGAAGGAGGCGAACTCCACGTGCACGATGCGGGAGAAGACCGCATCGCCAACCACCGCGAAGCCGCAGAACGCCACGCCGGCGATCAGGCACGCACGCAGCAGAACCATCGCGAACCGACCGGCGGTGAGCTTCTGGACCACGTCCACCAGGTACACGCTGACGAGGAACGGGTTCAGCAGCACGAGCATCAGGGCGGCGGAGTGAAGGGCGGCGTTCATGGCGATACCTGGTCGGTCGAGGGGACATTGCCGGGCGACGGCGCGGGAGCGAATTCCACCGGTGCAGCCGCCAGGCGGTTGTGCAACCGCACTTCGCGGCGGTGCCCGGGCCATTGTACGAGAAACGTCGCCAGGGCCTCCCACAGCGAGACCCAGGCGGCAACGGTGAGCCCTTCGGCACAGACGCGTGCCCACACGGCCGGGTCGTCGCCCAGCACGCGGTTGACCCAGATCGCCGCGCCCAGGATCGCCGCGCCCAGCGACAGCAGGATCAGTGACGTCCGCATCATTCGCCGCATGGTGCGTTTCTCGGCCTCGTTGAGATACTCGAAATAGCTGTGCATGCTCGTCCGCACCCGGGCGGCCTGGGCGTTGTCCGGCGGGGCGCTCAGCGTGATCCGCACCGCGAACGGCCGGGGGCCGATCTCCCGGGCGCAGTCCATCAGGTAGTCCACCAACTCGCCGTCGAGGTCCTTTCGGCGGTAGGGGGAGGCGCGGTCGAAGTCGTTGTACAGGTCCGCAACCCCGGCCGCGGCGACATCGAGAATGAGCCGCCCGTCGTCGCGGCGTGCGTAGCGTTCGAGGATGTGCTTGCTCATACGTTTTCCGGGTCAGCCGGCGCGGCCGCGCCGGAGGACTTCCAGCCTCCCACGCTGCGTGCCGGCGTGTCAAGAGGCTGCGGCGTCCGGGGAAACTATCGCATCTTCCGGATTCCGCGAGAGCGGATTCTGCGCGGATTCGGCATTTTTCGCACCGGCCTGTCCTGCGCGGGCGGGCGGCGGCGAAAACGCTTGCCGTCGCCTCTGCCCGCGCCTATCATCGCGCGCGGTGACGGGTCGCTTTCGGAAAGGTCTCGGGCGCGATGGGTGTGCCGCTGTACAGCATGATCGAGGTGCTGGAGGGGCTCTGGTGGCTGGCGCCGCTGTCGCTGATCGCTGCGCTGGTGGCCACGCCGATCTGCCGGGCCATCGCCTACCGCAAGAAGATCGTGGACCGTCCGGACGACCTGCTCAAACCCCACGGCCGACCCGTGGCGTACCTCGGGGGGCTGGCCATGTCCGCCGGGCTGCTGGTGGGCCTGGGGGCCTACCTTGCCGCGATGGACGACCTGGGCGACCATGCGGCCAGGCTGGCAGGTGACCTCGCCTCGCTGAACTTCCCGGGGCTGTTGGTCAACCCGGTGTGGAACGTGGCGGCCATCGGCCTGGCCTCGCTGATCATCACCCTCGTCGGCCTGCTGGACGACCTGTACGACATCCGCCCGCGGACGAAGGTCCTCGGACAGCTCATCGCGGCCGGGATCCTGCTGGTCGGCGGGGTGGGCGACCAGATGGGACGGATCTTCTTCGTGGTGTTTTCCTACGAGCCCTCTGCCTGGGTCATGGTGCCGATCAGCGGCGTCCTCTGCGCCGTGGCGGTGGTGGCCTCGTGCAACGCCACGAACCTGCTGGACGGCCTGGACGGCCTGTGCGGGGGCGTGACCGGCATCGTGTCGCTGGGCTTCCTCGCCCTGGCGGTCTGGCTGGCCATGTGGGGGCGGTTCCCCGGTTCCGACGAGCTCCGCATCGGGCTCTGCCTGGCCATGGCCGGGGCGGTCATCGGCTTTCTGCCCTACAACATCCCCCCCGCGAGCATCTTCATGGGCGACGCGGGGAGCATGTTGCTGGGGTTCTTCGTCGCCACGATGTTCGCACTGTTCTGCCGCGAGGGCACGCCGCGATGGCTGCTGGCGGCCCTGACGATCTTCGCCCTGCCGATCCTGGACACGGCCCTGGCGGTGGTCCGGCGGCTGCTGTCGGGCAAGAGCATCTTCGCCGGGGACCGAAGCCACCTGTACGACCAGCTCGTGGACCGGGGCATGACCGTCAAACAGGTCGTGGCGCTGTTCTACGTGCTCAGTTTCGCCGCCGCCGTGGCCGGCGTGCTGATGGCGGTCTTTCTCCGCGGGCGATACATCCTGCTGGTCGTGATCGCCGTCCTGATCGTGGTCTGGGGGCTGTTCGTCAAACTCGGGATGATTCGCCCGGAGGCCCACGGCGACGGCGGGGCCCACGATGACGCACAGGATGCCGATGCATAGGACCCTCATCGCCCAGGCCGCCCGACGCCCTGCGCTGCTGTCCGTCGTGATCCCCGTCTACAACGAGTGCGATACATGGCGGGAGCTCGTCGAACGCGTCCGGGCCGTCCCCGTGCCCGACGTCGGGCGCGAGCTCATCCTCGTCGACGACGGGTCGACCGACGGCACGAGGGAGCAACTGCGGGCCTACGCGACCGAGTGCGAGGACGCCGACAGCCCTCCGGGCCCCGGCGACATCCGCGTTCGGGTGGTCTTCCGCGACGCCAACGGCGGGAAGGGGGCCGCCCTGCGGACGGGCTTCGCCGCGGCCGTCGGCGACCTCGTGATCGTCCAGGACGCCGACCTGGAGTACGACCCCGCCGATCACACGGCCCTGTTGGCCCCGATCCTTCGCGGCGAGGCGGATGTCGTCTACGGAAGCCGGTTTCTCGGCCGGTGGGAGGTCCAGGGCCACTGGATGAACTACCTGGCCAACCGGCTGCTGACGGCGCTGTCCAACGCGGTCACGGGCTTGCGGCTGACGGACATGGAGACGTGCTACAAGATGTTCCGGCGGGAGGTTCTTCGAGAGATCGATCTGGAGCAGGACCGCTTCGGGTTCGAGCCCGAGGTGACCGCCAAGCTGGCCCGGCTGCCGGTTCGGGTGGCCGAGCTGCCCATCAGCTACCGCCACCGCACGCGGAGCGAGGGCAAGAAGATCGGCTTCTCCGACGGGGTTCAGGCGATCCGGTGCATCCTCCGCTACGGGCGGCGGCGGGACCGCAGGGCGACCATGGTCACGCTGGAATCGCGGTAAAGGAATCCGTCCCGCCGGGGCGATACTAAGTGTGGTGCCCTCGGCCGGGGGTCGAGGGAGCGGAACCGGACTGTTTGGACACGGATGGTCGGAGGCCGGTAGGATGCCGGACAGCATGCAGAGGCGCGATCGGACGAACGCGAGCGAGGCCGAAGCTCCCCCTTCGCCGTACCTGGGCAAACGCATCCACCTGATCGGGATCGGCGGCTCGGGCATGCGCGCCCTGGCGGGGATGCTGCTGGCCCGCCGAGCCGTCGTCAGCGGCTCCGACGCCGCCGAAGGCGGACCCGTCCAGCGACTCCGCCAGCGGGGCGCCGACGTGCGCGTCGGCCAGTGCGCCGAGAACCTGCCCGACGCCTGCGACCTCGTCGTCCACTCCGCCGCCATCCACGAGCAGAACCCCGAGCTGCTCGCCGCACGCCAGCGCGGGCTGGAGGTCATCAAGTACAGCCAGATGCTCGGCCGCCTGATGGCCGAACGGGTCGGCATCGCCGTGGCGGGAACGCACGGCAAGAGCACGACGACGGCGATGGTGGCGTACGTCCTCAGTGCGGCGGGGGCGGACCCGAGCTATGTCGTCGGCGCGACGGTCCCGCAGTTGGGCGGGCCCAGCGGCGCCGGCGGGGGCAGGCATTTCGTTGCCGAAGCCTGCGAGTTCGACCGCAGCTTCCTGAACCTCTGCCCGCGCCTGGCGACCGTCCTGAACATCGACGAGGACCACCTCGACTGCTACGCCGACCTGGACGCCATCATCGAGGCCTTCAAGGCGTTCGTCTCGCTGGTCCCCGCCGAGGGCGTGCTGATCGCCAACGGCGAGGACCGCAACGTCGCCCGCGCGCTCGACCGCCAACCCCGCTGCGACGTCGAGACGTTCGGCATGGCCGACGGGTGCACCTGGCGGGGCACCGTGGTCGAGGAAGCCCGGGGGCGCAGCATCCTCGACGTCGCCTGCCGCGGGGACGCGTTCTGCCGCGTCGCCGTGCCGCTTCCCGGCCGACACAACGCCTACAACACGCTGGCGGCGACGGCGCTGCTGCATCATGCCGGGATCGCGGCGAAGCGGATCGCCGCGTCCCTGCCGCAGTTTTCCGGCGCGCACCGGCGGATGACGCTCAAGGCCCGTCGGGGCGGCGTGACGGTGCTGGACGATTACGCCCACCACCCCACGGAGATCACCGCGACGCTGCGTGCAATCCGCGACGCCTACGAGCCCCGGCGCCTGCTCTGCGTCTTCCAGCCGCACCAGCACAGCCGCACGCGGTTCCTGCTGAAGGACTTCGCCAGGAGCTTTGCGCTGGCCGATGAGGTCATCGTGCCGGACATCTACTTTGTCCGCGACAGCGACCGCGAGAAGGAGTACATTTCTTCCGAGGACCTCGTGGCGCAGATCCGCCTGCATGGCGGGTCGGCGACGTACGCCGAGACCTTCGACGGGATCGTCCGCCACGTCTGCCGGGAGGCGGGCGACGGCGACCTGGTCGTCACCATGGGGGCCGGAAACATCTGGGAAGTTGCCGATGACGTGGTTCGCGGGCTTGGAGAACGTGGTTCAGGTTGACCGCCCCCTCGGGCCGGAGACCTGGATGGGCATCGGAGGTCCGGCGAAGTGGTTCGTCGAGCCGACGGACACCGACGAGCTGCTGGAGGTGGTCCGCCGATGCGCCGACAACGACGTGCCCCTGCGCGTCCTCGGCAAGGGGGCGAACCTGCTCGTCGACGACGCCGGCGTCCAGGCCGCGGTCATCCGCCTGTCCAAGGGGCAGTTCGCCGAGATCGCCATCACCGAGGCCGGCCTGCGCGCCGGCGCCGGGGCCGACATGGGCAAGCTCGTCCTCCGCTGCGTCCGCGAGGGCCGAAGCGGCCTCGAGGCCCTCACCGGCATTCCCGGCAGCGTCGGCGGGTGCGTCCGCATGAACGCCGGCGGGGCGTTCGGCGACATCGGCAACGTCGTCGAGAGCGTCGACGTCGCCACCGGTCACGCCGAGATCTTCACCCGCCGGCGGGGCGACCTGGCCTTCGCCTACCGGTCCACGAACATCACCGCGCCGATCATCCTGGCCGCCGAGTTCCGCCTGACCGAGGACGACCCGCATCGCATCCTCAAGCAGGTCAAGCAGATCTGGATTTACAAGAAGAACACCCAGCCGCTGGGCAAGAGCAACGCCGGGTGCATCTTCAAGAACCCCCGCGGCCTGTCGGCGGGGGCCCTGATCGACCGTGCGGGCCTCAAGGGCCGCCGCGTCGGCGGGGCGCACGTCTCGGAGAAGCACGCGAATTTCATCCTGACCGACCCGGGCACCCGAGCCAGCGACGTGCTGAAGCTCATCAACGTCATCCGCGAGACCGTCTACAAGCGCTCGGAGGTCTACCTGGAACTGGAGATCGAGGTCTGGTAGACGCCCCGAGCCCGTCGGCGAAACCGACGGGCCCGCCGCACGCAGCCCGCCACGGACGCGCGGGAGGGCAGACGAGGTTGCAGACATGGAATGCGTAACCAACGCCACGGAAGGCGCCCCCGCCGGCGGCGCGGGCACGGAGGCCCGGGACATCACCGTCCTGATGGGCGGCCCGTCGTCGGAAAGGGCGGTCTCGCTGGTCAGCGGGGAGGCTGTCGCCGACGCCCTCCAACGCCGCGGACACCGCGTCACCCGCGCCGACATCCTCCCGCGGGACCTCGCCGCCCTCGACCGCCGCGGAGCGGACTGCTTCTTCATCGCCCTGCACGGGGACTTCGGCGAATCCGGCGAGGTCCAGCGGCTCTGCGAGCAGCGCCGGCTGCGGTACACCGGCTCGGGGCCGCGGGCCAGCGAGCTGGCCATGGACAAGGCTGCCACCAAGCAGATCGCCAAACGCGCCGGCCTGGACACGCCGGACTGGATGATCCTCGAGGAGTACCACTCCCCCGAGCAGCGCAGCCGCTGGCTGCCGGAGCTCGACGTGCCCGTCGTCCTCAAGCCCGTCGACGGCGGCTCCAGCGTGGATGTGACCATTGCCGGCGACCACGCCACTCGCGACGCCGCCATCGAGGACCTGCTGGACAAGTACGCCCGCGTCATGATCGAGCGGTACGTCCCCGGGCGCGAGCTTACCGTGGGCATCCTCGGCCGGGAGGCACTGCCCGTGCTGGAGGTCCGCCCGGCGGGGGGCTTCTACGACTACCACGCCAAGTACGACGACGACGCCGGGACCGAGTACACCTTCGACCACGGGCTGGACGAGGCGACGGTCGAGAGCACCCGCGCCGCGGCCCTGGCGCTCCACGAAGCCCTCGGCTGTCGCGACATGTCCCGCGTCGATTTCCTCCTCGACGAGAACGGCACGGCCTGGGTGCTGGAGATCAACACCATCCCCGGCTTCACCAGCCACTCGCTGCTGCCCATGGCCGCGGCGAAGGTCGGGATCGAGTTCGACGAGCTGTGCGACCGCATCGTTCGCATGGCCATGAGCAGACAGGTGACCGAGACCGATGGCTGAGCGCAAGAACGGCAAGAGCAAATCCTCCTCCCCTCGCAAGCCGTCGCGGCTCAGGGCATGGCTGAAGAAACGCCCCGACGGCGAGAGCACCCCCGGCGTCGGCCGGGCCGTGCTGTGGGCCGTACTGGTCGCCCTGTTCGGCATCGGCGGGGTGGTCGGCATGCGCGAGCTTCGCGACCAGGTGCTGCGGGACCGCTACCGCGGCCGCCGGGGCAGCGCGTGGGTCGGCCTGACGCACGTGCCCAAGTGGATGCCCAAGAGCCTGGCCCGGCAGATCGCCGGTGAACTGACGCCTCCCAAGGCGACGCTGGCGGACCCCGACCTGGCGCGGAAGGTCTACGAGCGGGCGCAGGCGAACCCTTGGGTCAGGGCCATCCGCCGCGTGGAGGTTCGCCCGAATCCCGGCCGACCGGGCGGGATCGTCCACACGCACCTGACCTACCGCCGCCCGTTGGCCCGCGTCCGCGAGGGCGAGAAGTACCTGTACGTCGACGCCGAGGGCTTCCGCCTGCCCGAGACGCAGGTGCCCCTCTGGGTCGTCACGCTTCAGGACCGCGGCGGCAAGGTTGCCCGGCAGGTCAGCTACACCGCACGCGGCGACGTGCCCGAGGCCTGGAGGGCAGGGGCGCGGCGAATCCACTACGTCGTCATCGACGGCGTGAGGACCAGCGCCCCGCCGCCGGGATGGAAGTGGTCGGCCGACGACCTCCAGGCCGGGCTGCGGCTGGTCGAACTCGTCCGCGCCCGCCCGTACTACCCCCAGATCACGCTGGTGGACGTCCGCAACCACGACGGGCGGATCACCCGCAACCAGCCGGAGCTGCGGATGTACGCCCAGGTCGGTCGGGGTCCGGCGACGGACATACGCTTCGGGCGGTTCCCCGCGCCCGGCGGGGGGGATTACATTATCTCCCCGCGCCGCAAGCTCTCCTACCTCGACGAGTACGCCGCCGAAAACGGCGGCCTCGTCGCCGGGCGAAACAGCTACCTCGACCTCCGCTTCGACGAGCTGCATGTCAGCGTCAACTGAGCCAGACCGGCGGGGGGGCGACCCGGCCGAGCCGGCCGGGATCCTCGCCGCGGCGTGGCGGCCGGGGGGGCTGCTCTACCTCGCCGCCTGCCTGCTGGGCCTGGCCGTCGGCGTGTTCCCCGCTACGGTGTTCCCCCGTCGCGGCGTCGTGCCCGCCCCCGTACCCGCCCTCCAGACCCTCGCGGTTTTCCAGGGCGCCTTCGGGCTGCTCGTCGTGCCCGTCCTGAGCTTCCGCCGCTTGCGCCGCCGCCCGCATCGCCGCCTCTGGGGCGAAGACCTCATCGAAGCCGCCTGCTGGATGCTGCTGACCGTCCCGCTCTACATCCCCGCCGCCTGGCTGGCCGACGCCACCGCAGCCGACGCCGTCCGAGCCGCTCTCGCTGTCGCCTGCACCTGGCCGCTCGGACGCGCCGCGGGGGCCGTCCTCGCACGCCGGCCACGGGCGCGCGCCGGCATGCTGCTCGGGCTGCTGGTCGTCTTCGCCCTCCCGGCCGCGTGGTACGTCGCCCGCGAGTTCCTCGCCGGCGCCGCCACCGACACGCTCTGGGACCTGGCCCCGCTGACGTGGCTCTGGCAGCAGGCAGCCAGCCGTGCCGGCAGGCCCATACCCCGTCCCCTCTGGCCCGCCGCGACGTGGCTCGCCCTCGCCGCCGCCCTCGCCGTCGCCGGCGTCCGCCGCAGCCCGTCCCGGCCCGCCGACGCAGCGTGACAGGTCGCCGCCGGGCGTGTGCCGTGTTGGCAGCCCCGGCTGCTGTCGACGGGGCACGGTAGACGCCGGAGCGTCTACTTCCCCCGTGCGGCCAGGTAGCCCCAGTAGTAGGCCGTCGGGCCGATGCTCTGGTGGACGGTGTACTCGTTGGTGGGCGGCCAGTTGCCCAGGTCCACGTAGAACTCCGTGCTCGGCCAGGTCCGGCTGGACGGGACCATCACCTTCGAGTGCATGTACCACGTGTGCGCCCAGTTCACCGCGCCGTTGTCCCACTTCGGATCGTTGATGCCGTACACCGTGATCCCGCCGGGGACGTCCAGGCCGGCGTTGCGGCTGTCGATGTGAAGCGGGTGACGCGGGAAACGCCGACCCAGGCCTGTCGTCAGCGTCATGTTCATCGGGTTCGCACCGGCGGGGAACTGCGCGGCCGCGAGGGCTCCGCGGAGGTACTCTGCCTTGCCCGTCAGGTAGTGTGCCCGCGTAAGGACCGGGCCGATGGAGGTCTCCGGCACGGAGTAGTACGACGTGTAGCCCATCACCGGCAGCAGCGGGGCGCGCGTGGTGATGCTGAAGGCGTTGCCCGCCGCGAACTTCAGGCTGTCCTTCGCCGCCGCCTCGATCCACGCGACCATCTTCGCCTTCAGTTCGGCGTCGGCCTTGTCCTCCGCCAGGCAGGCGTAGGCGAAGGTGGGCTCCACCTGCTTTCCGGCGTCGGCGCCCTCGACGCTCACCAGCGTGGCCGCCTTGAAGGCGTCGTGGTAGGTCTGCTTGCCGGTCAGGCGGTAGAGCGCCACGGCCGCGAGGGCCCGGGCGTTCCGCACGGCGTCGCGGAGGCGGTCGGGGTCCTTGCCGCCTCGGCTGCCGCGGGCCTTGCTCTCGGCGGCGATGCACGTTTCCTCGTTGGCGTTGGCCCACGTCCAGGCCTTCGCGGCGGTCTCGGCGTAGGTGGCGGCGAGCTGCTTGTCGATCCCCTCCAGCAGCCGGGCCGCGCGGGCGGCGCAGGCGGCGTAGCGGAGCGAGCTTTCCGGGTCCGGCGCGAACGTGCCCACCAGCAGCGACTCCTGCCAGCTCCCCTCGCCCGGGCGCGGGTGGCTGGTGGACTCGACCCCGCCGCCGACGCCGCCGTCGGGCCGCTGGAGCCGGCGGTAGAGGTCCAGGTTCCACATCGCCTCGTTGAGCAGGTCGGGGATGCCGTCGGTCGCCTCGCCCGGCGGCAGGGCCAGGCGGACGTCGGCGAAATGCTCGCCGAACAGGTCCGCCAGCTCCAGCAGAGACCAGGTGACCGTCAGGTGCTGGCTGCGGCGGTCCCAGTCCCCGGCGTCCATGTACCCGCCCCAGGCGCCGTCGTGCGTCCGGAGCTTGCTGGCGTCCAGCTCCTTGCCCAGCATCCGCCGAAGCGTGCGGTGCACCGTCGACGACTCGCCGTTCCAGAATGTCGTATCCAGGCGGAAGACCGCGAAGCCGTCGGCGGGATGCATCGGTCGCGGACGTTCGTATTCGGTGAACGGCTTGCCCAGGGCGATCCCGCTGCGGTGGCAGAGCAGGCCGTGCATGGACAGCCCGAACGCTCGCGCCCAGACGTCCTCGGCGATCTCGAACGGGAAGCTCGTGCCGATCCCCGGCACCAGCACGCGGTAGGTGCCCGGGCGGTCGAAGCCGTGGAAGTCGAGGTAGTACACGTCGGTGAGTACCTGGTTGCGCCCGCCGCGGATCGTCTCGGTGCGGTCGGCGGCAAAGCCCATCCGGACCTTCCCGCGGTGGGCCGTCTCGCCGCTTCCGGCGTCGAGCAGCTCGAACGACGTGACCCCGCCGTAGCTCACCTTGCCCCCCGTGCCCGTCCACAGCGACAGGTACGCCCGCTTGAACGGGTCGCTCGGGCGATAGCCCACCTGCGTGACGTGCACCGCCTCGCTGCGGACCTTGCGCGGCTCGTGCGTGTAGGCGGCGGTCTTCGCCCGCGTGTTGACCCCGCGGAAATGCACCGTGTAGGTCGCCCCGGGCTTCAGCGGCGTGGCCAGCTTGAGGTACACGTGGTAGCGGACGCTGATGGCCGAGCCGCCGGCCTGGCCGTTCGGCTTGCACTTGAGGTGGACGGCCTCGGGATGGGTCGGCTCGCGGAAGGCGGGGTCGTCCTCGCTGGCGATGAGGTACGCCTTCCGCTCGCCGGCGGTGACGTGCGTCATCGGCGTGCCGCGATACGCCGGCCCCGGCGCCAGCAGATCTTCGTTGACCACCAGGCTCCCGATGACCTCCTTCCGCTTGCCCTTCACCGCCCGCTTGACGACCACGCCCTTGGGCGCGTCTGCGATCTTGCCGTCCCTCCACTGGAGCACGTCGTGCGTGCCCTTGGCCGGGACCACCTCGTCGCCCTCCTGCGGCTCATACGGCACCTGCGGGCGGCAGACGATCTCGCCGGACTGAATCTGCACAGCCAGCATGTCCGGCGTCACGGCGCAGAGGTGCACCACGGCCGGTCCGTTCTCGGGGTGGTCGGCCCCGGCGAGGACGCGGGCGATCTCCTGCCGCCGACGCTCGGCCTCGGCTCGCTTGCGCTCGGCGACCTTTGCCAGACGCTCGGCGTGGGCGGCGCGGGCGGCCTTCATCTGCCCGGTGGCCGGCACGAGCTCGATCCGATCGACGAACAGGTCGATGGCGGCAGCTTTCCAGTTGCCCTGCACCTGCACGGTGTTGACCTTGGCCGGGTCGAAGCTCTGATCCGGCTCGTCGGCGATCTTCGGCGACAGGGCCAGGCCATGCTCGGGCAGGACGCGGACGAACTCCTCTCTCCCGACTTCATCCAGCGGGTACGTGAACATCCGTTTGGCCTCGCCGGCGGTGAAGAGGACCTTGATCTGCTTGGCGCGGTTCTTCGGCCCGGTCTTGAGCCAGGCGGCCGGGGCGCGGTCGCCGTACCGGCTCAGGTCCGCCTCGGTCACGAACCCCACCCCGCCCTTGCCGTCCTTGCTGGTCACATGAAGCACGCCGTCGGCCACCGAGACGTTCTTGTCGAACGACAGGTACGCGAACGTCGGGGCCTGGTTGAAATCGCACACGACGGCCGTCTGCTTGATCTGCTCGGCGGGGACGACGCGAAGCTCATCCAGCCAGATCTTCCCCTCGCCGTGCATCAGTAGGATAAGCACGGCCGATTCGGCCCCGTCGGGAACGGTCACGTTGCCCTGGAAGTCTCCCCAGCCGGCGAAGGTCGCGAAGGAAGCCACCTGGTGCCAGTTTTCCTTCCCCCTGGGCGTGACGACGGCGACGGCGGCGAACGTCACCGCCCCGGCCGCCTTGGCCCTGCCGCGAATGCCGAAGCTGTCGCCCGGTTTGACGCCCTCCAGGGGCAGGGCCACCTTGCCGCCCTTGACGGGCCCGCCGACGGACTCCAGCCGCAGCGAGGCCGGCCCGGCCGCGAAGTCCTTCGCGTCCCGCACGGCGCGGACGGAGCCCTCGTCGGCCTCGGCATCCCGCCAGCCGGCGACCGTCCTGTCGCCCTCGGTCATCGAGGGGTTGGCCAGACCGGGGACGGCTCCCCCGGCCGAGGCCGTCAGGGCCAGTCCGGCTGCGAGCAACGCGATACGACGGTTCAGCATGTCTTCTCTCCGGTGATCGGGACTCGGTGCCTCCGGGGCACGCCAGGACCGCTCAGTATACCCGTGCGGCCTGCGGGGGAAAACCCGTCCCACCGCCGCTTGGGGCTGTCCCGTCAAGCGATCCGGCGTCGGCGGGTGCAGCGGACATTCGTACTCGCGGCCGGGCTGGGGGGGATCGGTCGAGAGACGGGGATTGACGCCGAGCGGGGGCCGCCCGGCGGGAATTGCATCGGAGGCAATTGTGCTGGTCGCCTGTTGCAACCCCCTTGACAGGCAGGTGAAGATTTCCTACACATAGCGACTCCCCGCATCGCGCCGAGACGCGCGGGGTGTGAACAAGCGCAACGTACTATCGTACCAATGGGTCGTCCCGGGCAAGCGTGCAGGGACGAGGAACCGAGCGCGAGGACGCGACGACATGATCGAGGCAAAACATCTGACCAAGTGGTACGGGCCCGTCCTGGCGGTGGACGACATCTCCTTCCAGGTCGAGAAGGGCCGGATCGTCGGCTTCCTGGGCCCCAACGGGGCCGGCAAGAGCACGACGCTGAAGATCCTCACCTGCTACATCCCCGCCACCAGCGGGAAGGTCACCATCGCCGGGCACGACGTGCTCAGCGAGTCCCTGGAGGTCCGGCGAAACGTCGGCTACATGCCCGAGGCCGTGCCGCTCTACCCCGAGATGCGCGTCCGCGAGCTGCTGATGTTCCGGGCAGCCCTGCGGGACATCCCCGCCGGCGAGCGCCAGGCGGCCGTGGACCGCGTGGCCGAGCGGTGCTGGCTGAGCAAGCCCGAGGACATGATGCGGCGCCGCGTGGGGGAGCTGTCCCGCGGGTACAAGCAGCGTGTGGGCCTGGCCGAGGCGATCCTCCACAACCCGCCGGTTCTGGTGCTTGACGAGCCGACGATCGGGCTGGACCCCAACCAGATCCGCGCGATGCGCGAGTTGATCCAGGAGCTGGGGCAGGATCATACGATCATCCTCTCCAGCCACATCCTGGCCGAGGTCGAGCAGACGTGCAATCACCTGATGGTGATCGCGGGGGGCAAGATCGTCGCCGACGGCACGCCGGAGGAGCTGCGCCAGAAGGTCTCCGGTCCGTCGCAGGTGATCGCCGAGCTCCGCGGGGCGGACACGCCGGAGCTGATCGAGGCGGTCACGGGCCTCGACGGGGTCCAGAAAGTCGCCGACACCCGCGTGGGGGACTGGACTCGCCTGGAGATCGCCTGCGACGGCAAGAGCGACCGCCGCGCCGAGCTGCACCGCTTGATCCGCGAGAAGGGCTGGGAGCTCCGCGAGTTGCGGCACACCGTCGGCTCGCTGGAGGACTTCTTCGTCCAGGTCACCTACGAGCAGAACATGCAGGCCGCCCAGAGGATGGCCCAGTAGGGCCCCGCAAGGAGAGCCGCGATGAACAAAATCACCACGCTGGCACGGCGCGAGCTGACCGCCTACCTGTTCTCGCCGATCGCCTACGTCATCGGCGCGGGCTTCCTGCTGCTCAGCGCCGGCTGGTTCTTCATTAACCTCCGCATCGGCGGCGAGGCCTCCCTCCGGCCGCTCTTCGACGGCATGGCCGTCATCATGGTCCTCGCCGTGCCCCTTCTCACCATGGGGCTGCTCAGCCGGGAGTACGACAGCGGAACCGTCGAAACCCTCATGACCAGCCCCGTCACCGACACCGAGGTCATCCTCGGGAAGTTCCTCGGCGTCATGGTCTTCTACGTCGTCCTGCTGGCCACCACGCTGACGTTCCTGGGCCTGATGGCCGCGTTCGGCCGGCCGGACGTCGGCGTCGCCGCCACCGGCTACCTCGGCATGATCCTGCTGGGGGCTGCGTACGTGTCGGTGGGGCTGTTCGCCTCGACGCTGACGCGGCACCAGATCGTCGCGGCGATCGTGGCAATCGGCATCCTGGCGTTTTTCGCCCTGCTGATGGGCTGGGTGGTCCGGCTGGGCGTCCAGCCGTGGGCGCACCTGGCCGACAAGCTCAACGTGATGCGGTACTTCCGTGACTTCTCCCGCGGCGTGTTCGATTCCCGCGGGCTCGTCTACTTCCTGAGCGTTGCGGCGCTGTTCCTTTTCCTGAGCGTCAAGACCCTGGAGAGTCGGAGATGGCGATGAACGATGAACGCACGCACAACGAACCCCTCGATCCAGCCCGCACGCGAACGGCTGCCGGCGTGGCGACGGCCCTGGCCGCCCTCGCCGCCGTGGGGACGGTCTTCGCCCTGATCGCCTACCTCACCGGCGCCGAGGCTCGCTTCGAGATCGTCGCCTGGCTGATCATGCTGCTGATCTTCTGCGGCGTCGGGGCGCTGGGCGGCATCCAGTTGCTTCGCGGCTCCCGCGGCGCCCAGCAGTTCCTGCTGGTCTACTGGCTGGGCGTGGCGGTGGTGGCCGTTACCGCCAGCCTGGCGCTGATCTTCTGGCGCGTCCCCGAGGGGCTGGCCGAGGCGCTCGGCGGGAGCGTCGAGGGCATGACCCCGTGGGCGACCTTGCTCGCCGTGGCCCTGCTGGTGCTCTCGGCGCTGGTGGTGGTCCTGCTGACCGCCGCCTCCAGGGAGAACACCCGCCAGCGGTACGCCTCCATGGCCGTGGTGTCCGTGGCGGTCGTCCTCGCGCTGGTCATGGCCGTCAACATGCTCAGCCAGTACGAGAGCCCCCGCACCGGGCGGGCGAACTACGTGCATTTCTCGATGGAGACCCTGGGGCGCTACGGTCTGGGCGAGCGGACGAAGAAGATCCTCGAGGGCGTGGACCGCCCGCTGCACATCACGTGCGTGTATACCGCCGCCGACAAGGACATGAAGACCGCCCAGCGTCGCGAACGGGTGCTGGAGATGCTGGAGGACATGAAGCTCTACGGCGAGAAGATCACCGTGGAGGACGTGCGGACCGACGCCCAGAAGGCCGAGGTGCTCCAGCGGCTTCGCGGGGACCTCGGCAAGCAGGCGGGCAAGCACGAGGCGTTCCTGAGGAGCTTCCAGGAGAAAACCGAGGCGCTGATGGCCCGGCTGAACGCCCAGCAGCAGCGATGGCAGGCGCACCCGCGGGACTCGTACCTGAACATGTGGGCGATCCCCGTGGAGATCTCCGACGTGCTGGCCTCGCAGTCCGAGAAGCTCCAGCGGGTGGGCAAGGACGTCACCGAGGGCCTCGCCGGGCCCGGCCTGCCCGACTACGAGGACCTCTCCTCCCGCATCAAGGACAGTTCCAAAGAGCTCAAGGACCTCCTCGACCGCAGCACGGAGTTCGTCGAGGACATCCGCGTGATCGCCAAGGCCGCTACAAACGAAGAGAAGCGCCAGACCGTCATCGGCGCCGTGACCCGGACCGTGGACGCCGCCGGCGACATGACCGCCAATCTCGGCGCAGGCGACGCCAACGCCTCCGGCGACCCGGCCAAGAGGCTCGGCAAGCACGTCGAGCTCGCCCGGCGCACGGCTCAACTGGCCACCGCGGCCGCCGGGCAGTTGGACAACCTCGCCGGCAAGGACAACGCCGAGCTGCTGCGGCAGAACCGGCACTTCGCCGTGGAGGTTCAGCGCGGCATGCTGCCGGTGCAGGTGACCCTCAGCGACTTCCTCCGCATGACCGCCCAGCGGCTCACGCAGGACGCCGAGGAGGCCGAGGCCGTCGCCAAGAACGCCAAGCCGGACTACCAGGAGCAGTTCATCGCCCAGACCCGCCAGGCGGTGGGCCAGACGGTCGCCTCGCTGAAGCAGGCGGCGTCGGCGGCGACGGAATTCGTCGGGCGGCTGGCGAAGGTGGACGAGCCCTCGCGGGCGGCCTTCGAGCTGGTGGACAAGGAGGCGCTGTTCGGCGAACTGGACGAGACCCTCCAGGCGCTCCTGGACGCCCACAAGGACCTGCCGGAGCTTGAGGACACGACGATCTCGGCGGACATCTCCGGCGAGAACATCGTGATCATCGAGGCCGGGGGCGAGGACGCGCCCCGCAAGGCCGAGGTCGTGACCTTCGACGAGGTCTGGCAGCCCAAGGGCGGGCCAGATTTCGGCGGCGGCGACGAGCCCCGGCAGCGCGTCTTCCACGGCGACGCCGCGATCGGCTCGCGGATCCTCAAGATGACCAACGAGCCGTTCGCCCTCGTGCTGCTGGCCTACTGGGGCGCCGGGCCGGAGATGCCCCCGCAGATGCGGCAGATGATCCCGCCGTCGGACATCCCGCTGGAGCAGCTCTCGACCGTCCGCGAACGCCTCCAGCAGGCGAACTTCGCCGTGGAGGACTGGAACCTCAACGAGGACATGCCCGACCCCAACGAGCACGCAGACAGGCCCAAGCTGCTGATCGTCCTGCCCCCGCCCCCGGCGGCCCCGCAGTCGCCTTGGCAGCGCCAACCCCAGCCGACCCCGAAGTTCACCGACGCCCATCGCCGCAAGGTCGTCGATGCCGTCGACCGCGGCATCCCGGCGGTCTTCCTGGCCTCCTTCTCCCCGCCCCGGCGGATGAACATGTTCATGCCCCCCATGCAGACGCCCTATGCCTACGGCGACTACCTCCGCGACGAGTGGGGCATCGACGTGCTGACCGACTACCTCGTCATCCCCGCCGTCAGCGATGAGAAGATGCCCGGGCGCTACAAAGTGGACGGCCAGCGCTTCAGCTACCTGCCCCTCAGCTCCTTTACCGACCACCCCATCGGCAAGCCCCTCCAGGCCCAGCGCGTGCTGTGGACCAACCTCTGCCCGGTGGTGAGCAAGCGGGACGTGCGGGGCCGCCCCGCCGAGGCGCCCGAGGGCGTCGAGATTTCCCCCATCCTGGGCATTCCCGCCAGCTGGCAGAGCACGTGGGCGACCCGACGCATCGAGGACCTGCTCCGCCAGTTCCAGGGCAGCGAGGGCAGCTACATCTGGCCGGATTACGAGGCCGGCGACCTGCGGGCGCCGTTCGACGTCGCCGTGGCGGCAACGCGGTCGGTCGAGTCCGCCGAGCCGGAGAGCACCCAGCCGGCGGCCGGGCCGGACGTCCAGCCCGCGCGCCTGGTGGTCCTGGGCGCGGGCGCGAGCCTGATGGACGGCTACCTGAGCCAGGACGTGGCGGTCCGGGAAGCGGACGGGACGATCTCCCTCCGCCCGCCGCCGCGCGCCAACGCGGACCTGCTGATCAACAGCGTCTACTGGCTGACCGGGCGGGAAACCCTCATCGCCAGCGGCCCGGTGCAGGCGACCATGAAGGCGATCCCGCCGACGGCGAAGATCGCCTTGGCGGCCGTCTACTGCGGCCTGCTGCCGGCAGCGGTGATCGGGATCGGGCTGCTGGTCATGTTCAAGCGCAGACGCTAGCGGCCCGCCGCGGGAACTCGTGACGCCAAAGACTGGAGCGAAAAGACCATGAAGTCGAAGACGACGATCCTATTGGCCGTGATCCTGGTCGGCTGCCTGGTCGCGGCGCTGGTCACCAGCGACCTGTTCACCCCCGCCGAGCCGGAGGATGAGCCGGCGGCGAAGGCGGCGCTGTTCGAGCCGGACCTCCAGAAGGTCACCGAGGTGACCGTCGAGGGCGCCGAGGGCACGTTGGCCTTCGGCAGGGACGGCGACGACTGGCGGATCACCCGCCCGATCGCCGCCAAGGCCAAGACCTGGCGGGTCAACGACATCGCCGACGCGGTCAAGGGCATCGAGGGCCGCCCCGCCGGGGACGTCCAGCCGGGCGTCACCGGCCTGGACCAGCCGCGATGGAAGATCACCGCGACCGACGGCAACGCCACCCACACGCTGCTGGTCGGCTCGCCGCGACCGATGCACAGCGGGCAGACCTACGTCCGCCCTGCCGGGAGCGAGGAGACGTACATCGTCTCCCAGGACCTGGCCGCCAAGCTGGACAAGCCGCTGGGCGAGTTTCGCGACGAGACCGTCCTGGACCTGAAGACCGACGACATCGTGCGCCTGGAGGTTGCCGGCGCGCGCAGCTTCAAGCTCGTCAAGCGCCGAGGGGCGTGGGGGCTGGTCGAGCCGGTCTCGGCCTCGGCCGACGGCGACGCGGTCAAGGACCTGCTGGGCAAGGCCGCCCGCATCCGCGCCGAGGAGTTCGTCTCCGACGCGCCGAAGGACCTCGCCGCATACGGGCTGGACAAGCCGCGGCTTCGCGTCGAGATGCAGCTCGCCGCCGACGAGCCCAACGCCCCGGCGGCCACGCAGCCGGCCACGGCGCCGGCGCCGAAGCCGGGCGAGACCTACGCGCTGATCCTCGGCACGCGGGTCGGCGACAATGTCTACGCCAAGCTCTCCCACCAGCCCGGCGTCTTCAAGGTCGACGACAAGCTCACCGAGGACCTCCAGCCCGATATCGTCGAGCTGAGGGCCAAGAAGATCATCTCCCTCGCCCCCGATACCGTCACGGCCGTGACCCTGCAATTCCCCGGAACCGCCGCCGAGATCGTTCGCAAGGACGGGCAGTGGCGCATGACCGCGCCGATCAAGGGCCTGGCCGACGACCAGGCCGTTCGCGACCTGCTCGACGCCGTCGCCGGCCTCCAGGCCCAGGCCTTCAAGGACAAGGTCGCCGCGCCCGGCGTCTACGGCTTCGACAAGCCGCGGGGCCGCCTCACCTTCCGCCTGGCCGGCAAGGGCGAGGCCGCCGAGCTGCTCGTCGGCGGCAAGAGCCCCTCCGGGGAGATGACGTTCGTCAAGTCCGCATCCGGCCTGGCCGTCGCCGTCGTCAAGACCTCCGACGCCGAGAAGCTGCTGGCCGACCCGACCTCCTACTGGGATCGCACGCTGCTGACCGTCCCCGCCGCGGCGAAGGTCACCCGCCTCCAGCTCCGCCGGCCGGACGGCACGTTCACGCTGGCCCGCGACGCCAACGGCGACTGGGCCATGACCACGCCGCTGGAGACCCCCGCCGACACCGACCAGGTCAACAAGGTCCTCGACCGCGTCGAGAGCCTCCGGGCCGACAAGGTCGTCTACGTCGGCGCCCAGGCCCCCGAGCAATACACCAAGGCCAAGCAGATCATGCAGGTCGTGGCCACCACCGAGACCCCGCCGCCGGCGACGCAGCCGACGACGGCCTCGACCGCCCCGGCGACCGGACCCGCCGCCGAACCGACCAAAGCCACCCACAAGATCACCGTCGCGAAGGTCGGCCTGCACGCCTACGCCTGGGTGGCCGGGCAGGAGCCGCTGGCGGTCGGCGAGTTCCCCGTGACGCTCTATGACGACCTCGCCGCCGGGCTCCGCGGCGGGACCGTCTGGGAGATCGACCCCGAGAGCGTCCGGAAGGTCCGCATCCTGGCCGGGAAGGACTCCATCGAACTCGTCCGCGAGGGCGAGGACTGGAAGTACACCGCCGACACCTACGTGAAGATCGACGCCGGGAAAGTCGGCGACTACCTCGACGAGGTCAAGGAGTTCGAGGCCGAACGGTTCGTCACCCACAAGGCCCCGGGCAAGCCGGGCGAGTACGGCCTGGACAAGCCGTGGCTGACGCTGAAGCTGATCGACGCCGAGGGCACCGAGCACACGCTGACGGTCTCCCACAGCGGCCAGACCGACACCGAGGACCGCTACGCGACCTCCTCGGCCGCCCCGGGCGTCTTCGTGCTGAAGGCCTCGGCCGTCGAGAAACTCGGCAAGAAGCTCAAGGACTTCCGGGAGTAGCCTGCGAGGAAAATGGCCAACGTTGCCCCCGGTCATCTGTTAGACTACTTGGGCCCGGGCCGCAGCGGGCCGGGGCCTAGGAGTTCGCCCAGGAGAACGATGCAATGACAGGAACTCGCAGAGCCGCCGCACTTCTGGCCGGGACGTTGGCCCTGGCCGCCGTCTCGACCGCCGGCGCCGCGGTCTCCCGCGAGAAACTCAACGAACTGGTCGCCAAGCTCCGTGCCAACGGGGAGCTCTGGGCCAAGGACGAGGACATCCCCACGGCCCAGAAGGTCGACCTCAAGAACGTCACCTTCGACAAGGCGTCCGTCTCGGCCCTGCTGGGCGTCCTGCCCTCGCTCCAGCGAGACACCGCCGGGCTCTACGCCGCCGGCAAGCTCCTGGGGCGACTGGCCGAGTCCGACAAGGAAGCCATCGGGGCCGCCGTTCCGGCCGTGCGAAGCCTCCAGGCCCGCGCCAAGAGCGGCTACCGGCCGTTCCCCCGCCTCAGCCGCGCCCAGGCCTCCAGCCTCAAGATGCCCGACTACAGCGGGCGGATGACCACCGACGCGATCATGTCCCGCCTGGCCGCCCTCGAGCGCCAGCGATCGGCCAAGGTCGACCGCGACCTGCCCATCGCCAAGCACAACGTCGCCTGCTGCCGCGTGGAGAAGCAGGCCTACCGCATCATGTTCCGCGCCGACAACCCCCGCGAGGACGTCTACCTCATCCGCCAGATGTTCCTCGCCGAGAACGACGGCGACGCCATGTTTCTGCACATCATCAACCTGATCGACAAGGGCGCCCAGGACATGGCCGACGACCGCGCCCGCCGGTACCAGGCCGCCTTTCGCCCGCACCTGGCGCGGCTGAAGATGAAGAACCGGACCGGCTACACCGACCGCTGCCAGCCCAACCTCCGCTCCGACGACGTCAGCGGCTACCTGAAGGACGAGGCCTACGCCGGCGTGAAGGTGCTCTCGACCTACAAGAAGCTCCTCAAGGCCGCCGGGATGGACAAGCAGGTCAAGGTCCAGGTCCCCACCGAGCAGCAGGTCAAGGCCTTCCACGAGAAGAAGCGCAAACGCAAGTGACCCGCCCATGAAAGCCCCGCTGGGACCCGTCGGCTTCGTCGTGCTCCTCGCGGCCGGGCCCGTCCTGGCCGCCGGGGCGTCTCCCGCCTCCAGCCCCGCCGAGATCGACCAGGTCGTCGCGGCGCTGAAGGTCAACGCCGACCGCTGGTGGAACGACGAGCCGGTCGAGCCGGCGGCCGAACTGGCGCTCAAGGGCCTCTGGTTCGATGCCTCCAACGTCGCGCACCTGACCAACGTCCTTCGGGGAACGCCCAAGGACCCCAACGGGCTGTACGTCATCAACCGCCTGCTGCGGCAGCTCAGCTTCGCCCGCAGGCCCACCATCCGCGCCATGCTCCCCGAGGCCAAGGCCATGCAGTCCCGCCTCGGAGGCACCTACCAGCGGTTCCCCGCGCTGTCGAAGGCCCAGCTTGCGTCGCTGAAGCGCCCGGCCCACAACACCCCCCGCGGCCGGGCCGCGCTGGAGAAACGCCGCCGCGAGAAGCTCCGCCGCGAGAAGATCATCGCCAAGCGCAACGAGATGATCTGGATCCTCGAAGCGCGTACCTTTCTGCTGATGCTCCGCGCCGAGCAGCCGCAGGAGGACCGCCGCCTCGCCGAGATGCTCGTCGAGGCCGAGAAGAAGCGCTCGGCGATCTTCCTGGCCATCCTCGACAGCTTCGCCTCCGAGGCCCGCAAGATGGTCCCCGAGCGTGCCCGCGAGGTCTACGACGTCCTCCGCCCGCACGCCCTGGAGGTCAAGATGGAAGGCCGGCGGGGCTACGTGCACTACGGCAAGGCGACGCTGAAGGCCACCGACCGCAGCGAGTTCGCCACCGTGGTCGTCTACCCGGGCATCCGCATTCTCAAGGCCCTCAACCGCATCGCCACCGCCGCCCGCATGCCCGCCCTGAAGGTCCCCAAGCCCAAGGACGTCGAGAAGCATCGCGCCCGCCGGCACAAGAGGCGGCGGTAGGGGGGCGGGAATGGACGACGCCCGCCCGCGCACACGCCTGATCTGTGCCCTCACCGCCACCGACGCCGAGGCGATGGCCCGCGACGCCCGCGCCGCCGCGGCCGCCGGCGCCGACGCCGTCGAGCTCCGCCTCGACTGCCTCGCCGAGCCGCCCGGCGACGCCGCCCTCGGCGCCCTCATCGACGCCGCCGACGTCGAGACCGTCGCCACCTGCCGCCCCCGACGCGAGGGCGGGCGCTGCGACGCCGGCGAGACCGACCGCCTGGCACTGCTCGCCCGCGCCGCCGCCGCCGGGGCCGACTGGATCGACGTCGAACTCGACGCCCTCGACCGCGCCGACGTGCCCCGCGAGCGGACCATCCTCAGCCATCACGACTTCGCCGGCGTCCCCGCCGACCTCGACGCACTCGCCGCCCGCCTGGACGCCTCCCCCGCGGCCGTCAACAAGCTCGCCTTCGCCGCCGCCGGCCCCGAGGACGCCCTGCGGGCGCTGGACGTCGTCGCCGCCTGCCGCAAGCCGACCCTCGCCCTGGCCATGGGCCCGGCCGGGGTGCTCAGCCGCGTGCTCGCCGGGGCGGTCGGCGCGTTCGGCACGTTCGCGGCGTTGGCCCCCGGGGCGGAGTCCGCGCCGGGCCAGCCGACGCTGGCGGACTTCCTCGGCCTCTACCGCTGGCGGGACGTCGGGCCCGGGACGGCCCTGTTCGGCGTGATCGCCTGCCCGGTGGGGCACTCGATGAGCCCGGCGATCCACAACGCCGCCTTCGCCGCCGCCGGCGTCGACGGCGTGTACCTGCCCCTGCTCGTCCAGCCCGGAGCCGAGGCATTCCGGTGCTTCCTCGACGCCTGCCGAAGCCGCGCCCACCTGCCCTGGCGGGGCTTCAGCGTCACCATCCCCCACAAGGTCAACGCCCTGGAGTACGTCGGGCCCCACGCCTGCCACCCGCTGGCCCGGCAGATCGCCGCCGTCAACACCGTCACCCTCGAGCCCGACGGCTCCCTCGCCGGCGACAACACCGATTACGCCGCCGCGCTCGACGCGCTCTGCCATGCCATGGACATCCAGCGGCCCCGACTGGCCGGGCGCGACGTCGCCGTCATCGGTGCCGGCGGGGTCGCCCGCGCCGTCGTCGCCGGTCTCGCCCACGAAAACGCCGCCGTCACCGTCTACAACCGCACCGCCGAACGCGCCGAACGCCTCGCAGACGAGTTCGCCTGCCGATGGGCCGGCCTCGACGGCCTCGCCGACCTTACCGCCGAGATCGTCGTCAACTGCACCTCCGTCGGCATGCATCCCCGCGAAGATGCCTCGCCCCTTCCGGCCCTGCCGGCGAGCGTAAAGGTCGTATTCGACACGATCTACAACCCCGTCGAGACCCGCCTGCTCGCCGCCGCCCGCCGTGCCGGATGCACCTGCGTCTCCGGCGTGGACATGTTCGTCAACCAGGCCGTCGCCCAGTTCGAGCGATGGACCGCCACGCCCGCGCCGCGCGAGGTCATGCGGCGGGTCGTCCTGGCCGCTCTCGCCCGCCGCTGACCCGCCCAGACCCCCCAGAAGTGTTTGACGGATACGGGATTCCCCCGTATACTTCACCTGCGTACCATGCGGGTGCTCCGCACCCGCATCCAGGCAGTTCCGGCAGGCCTGCCCCGGCCCGCCGCCAAAGAGAGAACGGAGGAGCAGCAACATCGTCGCCGCGGCGCCGCACGCCGAGGCTGACGAATCCCTCGCCGGGCCACCCCGGAGGGCCTGCCGCTCCATCGCCGCAAACGGTTGACGCGACCGCACGCCCCCTCTCCCGGGACGCGCGGATGAGCAGAGAGCAACGCAGCCGTACCCGCTGTACCCGCTGTACCCGCCGGCGCCGCCCGGAGGCGCCGCTCGAACAGACAGACACGACGGACAGCCACCGCAAGGAGCACCCGAATGCACCTCCGCACCCTGGCAACATTGACGGTCACCATCGCACTGGCCACCCTCGCCGCCCACGCCCAGCCCTACACCTACACCTGGGGCGGGGCCGCCGACGGCAACTGGTGGGCGCCCGCCAACTGGGACGCCAACGGCGTGCCCGACGCCAACACCGACGTGGCCGTCTTCGACGACACCGGCACGACGCTCGGCGTGGACCTGATGAGCCAGAGCGGCGTGGTCCACCAGGTCCGCCTGGAGAACGCCGCCAGCGACTACACGCTCGCCAACGGCACGGTCCAGTTGGTCGGCTACGGCGGGACGGTGGGCACGCTCTCCCAGGTCGGCGCGGGGACGACGGAGGTCTCGGCCTCCATCCAGGCCGCCGGCGGGGCGATCGACGTCCAGGCTGGCACGCTGCGGCTGACCGGCACCAACAGCCTCGACGCCGCGACGACGGCGACGGTCGGCACCGGCGGGACGCTGGCGGTCAGCAGCGGCGCCAGCCTCGATCAGGCCGGCGTCGAGCTGGACGGCGGGACGCTGAGGATCGACCCGGCCGGCGGGGCGGGGGACTTCGACTTCCGCATGGACTGGGGCGCGGGCGAAACCCCCGTGGGCGAACTGGCGAAGTGGAACGTCGACATCCACAACGGCTCGGGCGGCACGTCCGGGCCGGCGACCATCGACCTGGTGGACTACAACACCGGCGCGACCGGCGTGACCCTCACGACCGACGGGTGGAGCAACTCCACCTCCAACAGCACGTCGAACCCGCACGGCTACACGAACCCGTGGCTGGACACGAACGCCGCGCTGGATTACGCGTTCGTCCGCGGGACGTGGCCGGACGCCACGGCCGTCTTCTCCGGCCTGGCCCCCGGCGGGCTGTACGACATCGAGATCATCGCCAACCACAACAAGTACAACAACGGCTTCTACGACATCGAGGGCACTGTCAAGGAGTTCGACGCCCACGCCCAGGGCAGGAACAACGAGTACCTCACCTGGACGGACGTCGCCGCCGACGACAACGGCGAACTGCACCTGACCGCATGGGGCACCGACGGGGTCGAGGACCACCTCGCCTTCATCAATGCCATGTATCTGACGGGCCCCCGCCCGACGGACTTCGAGGGCGACTCGGCGATCACCGCCCTGGCGGGCACCACCTCGACGATCGAGCAGGCGTCCATCCTGGCCTCGGTCGGCCCGCTGACGATGCAGGCCGCCTCGGCCCTGACGTACTCGCCGGCTGCTGCTACCGGGCGCCTGACGGTGGCCTCGACGACGCTGGAAGGCGACGCGACGCTGAATGTCGCCGACGGCAGGCTGGAAGCCGGCGCGGCCCGCAACGCCGCCGCCGGCGCCGTCACGCTGACCAAGGCCGGCGCCGGAGAGCTCATCCTCGACCCCGTCGCCGCCGCCGGCGACCTGGCCGACACCACCCTCCGCGTCGAGGGCGGCACCGTGGCCGGCACGTTCGACGATGACGCCGGGACCACCTCCCTCGACGCCGCGGCTGCGACCATCGACGGCGGGACGCTGAGCCTGACCGGCAACGTGCCTACCGGACCGCTCGACATCCGCGTGGACTTCGCAAGCGACCGGTTCAGCGGCGACGTCCCCGAGCCGGGCGAACCGGACCCGGCCGAGACGGCCCGGTGGAACAAGAACGTCCGCCCGGACGTCGGCCACCAAAACGACTACGGCGACGTGACGGCCGAGGACCTGATCAACTACCCCGGCGGCGAGGCCACGGCGGTCTGGCTGACCGCGGAGAACTGGTCGAACTCGGGCACGAACAGCTCCTGGAATTACGACCAGATCGCCGCCGACTGGCTGGACACGAACAAGTACGCCGCGTGGGACTACCTCTACAGCAAGGAGAACAACGGCGGGGCGCCCTCGATCACGATCGGCGGGCTGAACCCCGGCGTCAGCTACCGTATCGAGCTGGTCTCCGGGCACGGCTCCATGGACGGCGGGTCCTTCACCGTCGACGGCGTCAAGACGATGTGGGACCCGCGCGCCGACGGCCACGTCAACCACGACTGGCTGACCTGGGACGTCGTCGCCGACGCCGCCGGCGAGATCGAGATCCTCGCCGACGCCGACGAGACCTCCGGAGACAGCGACCACCTGATGATCAACGCCATGCAGATCGAGTGCGCCGCCGTGGCGATGATCGACTACGGCACGGATATCACGGTCGAGTCCGACGGCGGGCTGGAGCTGACCGACTGGGCCGGGCTCGGGCAGCTCACGCTGGCCAACGGCTCGGTGCTGAGCGTCTCGGGGGCGAACGCCCACGCCGTCTTCGACGGACTGACCGTCGACGCCAACGGCGCGACCTCGACGGGCTTCGACGTCGCCGACGGGGCCGTCGCCTACCCCGGCGCCTACGACGGCGGCGGGCAGACGCTGACGATCGCCAAGGCCGGCGGCGGCACGCTGATGATCGACACGGCCTGGAACGACGCCAACCACACCTTCGACATCCAGGGCGGCGCCCTGGCGGCCGTCGGCTCCGGCGGGGCCCTGCCCCTGCCCGACGGGACGTTCCGAATCGACGGCGGCGAGCTGCTGCTGACCAGCGGCGACTCCGGCGCCCTCACCGTCGCCAACGCCGTCGAGATCGCCTCCAGCGGCGCGATCGCCGCGGCCGGGACCGAGGCCAGCGGCGAGACGCCCGTCGAGATCGCCCTCGAGACCGACCTGGTCATCCCCGACGGCGAGGTGCTGGCCCTCCGCGCCGAGGACGGCTACTCGCTGGCCTTCGGCGACCTGGCGGGCACGTACGCGATCTCCGGCGCCGGCGGGCTGACCAAGACCGGCAGCGGCGAGGCGTCGATCGAGTACCCCGCCGCCACCTGGACCGGCCCGACGGTCGTCCAGGCCGGCACGCTGAACGTCTACGACGACCTGGACAACGAGACGTCCTCGATCGAGGTCGCCGGCGGGCGGCTGTACGTCGACGGCTTCGTCCGCACCGGCGACGTCACCGTTCGCGGCGGCGGGGAGATGGAGGTCTTCTGGGAGGATTCCTTCCCCGTCCTCGACGCCAACGCACTGCTCGTCGAGAGCGGCGGGACGCTGATCGTCCGCGACGACGCGAACGTCGTCTCCGCCGACCTGGCAGGGGCGGTCACCATCGAGGGCGCCCTGACCACCACGGGCAACACGCTGACGGTGACCGACGGCAATACGCAGATCCTGGCCGACCTGACGACCACCGACGCGGCCGTCAGCGGCGGCATCCTGGGGGTGGACGGCAACGCATGGGTTGACAACCTCACCGTCACCGGCGGGGCGGTCTCGGTCGGCGGCATGGCGGACGTGATCGGCACGCTGGACGCCAACGGCGGCTCGACGTGGATCGGCGGTCCGGTCATCGCCGCCGAGCTGCTCGCCCGCGGCGGCGTGCTGACCGTCGACGGCGCCATCGACGCCAACGACGTGAGCATCTCCGGCGGGTACCTCTCGGCGGGCGGCACGATCACCGTCGACAAGCTCCACCAGCAGGACGCCAACCACTTCGCCCTCGAGGACGGCGGCATCCTCGTCGCCCGCTCGTCCGAGACGCTCGCCGCCCTGCCGGACTTCACCGTCGCCGCCAACGGCGGGGCCGCGAGCTGGCTGAGCCTCGAAACCGCCCCCAACACCGCCGCCATGCCCCGGGTCACCGTGGAGACCAACTCCCTGCTGTCCGGCGACACGACGGGCCTGATCCTCCGCGGGCAGGGCCTCGACGACGCGAATACCGACGTGATCCTGATGGACGGCGCGGGCTTCGCCGGCACGGTCGAGCCCAACGAGAACGAGCTCGGCGCCGGCGTCCGCCTCCAGGCCGCCATCCTCGGCGGGTCCTTCAGCGACGGACGCGTCATCAAGCTCGGAACCGACCCCGACCCCAACGTCGTCGACGACATCTACACCCAGGCCGTCTTCGGCGTCTGGAGCCGAGAGGACTACGAGAATGCCGACAGCGTCCGCGAGTTCCGCGGCACCATCACCGACGTCGAGGGCGCAGGCATCGGCGTCAACCTCAACGGCGAGGTCGTGGACTTCTACGACGGCAACGCGACGTTCAACACGCCCGACACCGCCCGCGGCGCGGAGTTCACCGGGCCGGGAAAGGTTCGCTTCTATGGCGCCCCGGCCGGGACGTGGAGCCTCATCACCCGCACGGGCACGACCGCCAACCGGGACGTCAACGACGTCATTCTCGGCCTGTCGGCCTCCAATACCGTCCCGGCGGGCAAGACCGTCTCGGTCGCCAACGGGCGGGTCTGGCTGACCGACGACGCCCTCGCCCCCGGCGGCACGCTGATCCTCGACGACGGGGCGTTCCTCGAAATGGGCGGCAACATGCAGCTTTCCCAGGGCACGATCGACGTCCGCAGCGGCGCGATCGTCTACTCCAGCGTCAACGACAACCTCGCCGGCGGCGCCGACTGGACATGGCAGCCCGGGTCGGTCTTCGCCTACCACAACGACGCGCTCGATCCGGCCGCGATGAACTGGCCCGCCGAGAACGTCACCCTCGTGCCGACCGGTCCCTGGTACGACAAGTTCGACGGCGGCGGCCTGCCCGTCGGCGACGGCGCGTTCCTGCTGACCTCCGCCAACGAGGACGGCGACATCGACGGCGGCGTAGGCGTCCGGGCACTCCAGACCGCCGAGGCCGGCGACACGGTCGGCATCGGCGCGATGGACGGGCGGCGCTACTACGTCAAGAACCCGTTCGACCTGGAGGTCGACGGCGGCGGGGACCCGAACTTCTACCTCGACCTGAACGTCGGCAGCTTCACCGACGTGCTGACCATCGCCGGCGATCACGAAGACGAGTACACCGACGAGGGCCGGTACCGCGTGACCGGCCCGGCCTCGGGCGAGATTCGCATCGAGGACCGCTTCGCCGTCGGCGACATCTCGATCCGCAGCGGCGACTTCCGCCTGGCCACCGACGAGGCGGTCCGCACCGGCGACATCACCGTCGAGGCGGGCATCCCGTATCCGCCGGCAGACCCCGACGGGCTGAAGCTCGAGAAGGCCTCCGCCCTCAACGCCGGCGGCGTCCGGAGCATCCAGGGCACCGTCACCATCCTCAGCGGACAGCTCTGGATGAACAATGGCGGCCTGGACAATCTCTGGCAGGGCCTCGGAGGGACCGATCCCAACGGCTGGCTGGCCGATGAGATCGTCGTCGGCGGCAACGCCTTCCTGAACATGGAGCCGCCCAAGGGCTCGACGCCCATCCCCTGGAATCCCGACGCCAACGGCCGGATCATCCGCCAGCCGATCCGCTTCCAGGCTTACGACCCGAACAACCACTGGCAGTACAGCCTTCAGGTCGAGGACGGCGGGGATGTCCTCGGCGGCGACTCGGACCTGATCTATTTCACCGACGTGACCCTCGAGGACGGCGCGGTCCTGCGCGTCTACCGCAACCAGGACCAGGACGGCGGGAACGACTGGCGCTACGCCCAGCCGGTGCTGGACCTCAAGCTCGAGGGCGACGTGACCACCGCCGACCGGTTGAGCGGGGAGAAGGGCAACCGCACCGAGGACTTCGACGTCCACGACGTCCGACCCGTCGGCGGCGACGCGCTGTGGACCGTCGGCGAGGCCGGCGAGAAGTGGATGAACCACAAGGTCTACGGGCGGCTCGGCGACGACGCCGAGGGCACGCTGACCGTCGAGCTGACCAGCGGATCGCTGGACTTCATGCCCGGCTCGTCCCTGGCGCCCAACACGGTCGTCCGCGACGTGGACTGCCTTGCCGGCACTTTCCCCGAGGACTCCTACAGCCGCGTCTTCACCGGGCAGGACTCCAACCCGGCCGACTACCTCGCCGGCGGGACCTTCGTCCTGGGCAACGGCGAGGGGATGGAGCTGCGGATCGACGACCTCGACCCGGACGGCAACACCGGGATCAACCGCCTGCTCAGCGCCGTGACGATCCTCGCAGACGGCAACACGGCGACCGTTGACGGGCAGTTGATGGGCAACCGGGAGAACGGCGACGAGGCCCGCCCGATCGCCCACTACACCGACGTGCACGTGCTCGAGAACGCCACCGTGAGGCCGAAAAACGAGGACGGCAGCCGCGTGCTCGTGGACCTGACGATGGACGGCAACGGGTACGCGGACTTCGCCGGCGGCAACTTCGCGCTGTTCGGGGACATCGCCGGGCCCGGCTCGCTGACCGTCCGCGACGAGGTCGGCGGCGGGACCGGAAGCATCATCGGCGAGGTCTCCACCGACGTGATCTGGAACCGCGGCAGCACGCTGTACCTCATCGACGAGGCCCGCGACCGCGTCGGCCTGGCGCCCAACCAGACGATCGGCTACGCCGAAGGCTTCAACATGACCGCCGACGGGTCCGTGACCGTCACCAACGAGGTCGGCGGCGCCGACAGCAGCAGCGTCGTCCTCGAGACCGTCCCCGACGCCGGGCAGTTCGTCCTCCAGGGCGACCCGAACGCCGGCGGGCGCATCGAGTTCCGCGTCTACGGCAACAAGGACGCCGTCGTCGGCGACCCCGGGGTCATGGGCGACGTGACGTTCGTCCTCACCGGCGACCCGCGGCTGTGGATCCAGATGGACGACGGCAACGGCGTGATGCGCCGCAACGTCATCGACGCGACGATCCTCGTCCCGGCGGGCGAGTCCGGCGAGGTCATCACCGAGGCCACCGACGTCCCCGGCACCGCGGAACTGATGGACGGCTACCTCACCGACGTGGTCATCCAGCAGGGCGGGACGCTCTCGACGAACGTCCGCAACCCCAAGGCAGGCAAGTACGCCCCCTCGACGATCACGCTGGACGTGACGCTCGACGGCACGGCCGGGACGATCGGGCAGCGCGAGGGCGACAACGACGTGGTCATCCTCAACGACCTGGCGCTCGGCGACGGGGCCGGGGGGGACGGCACGCTGCTGCTGACGAACACCGGCAACAACGGGCGGTTCCTCCTCGGCGGGCTGCTGGCGGGCAATGCCGACGGCAACACGCTGACCGTGGACGCACAGCACCGCGTCCTGCTGGCCGACACCTTCGACCTCGGCGGGCAGAGGCTCCGCCTGGACGTCGGCGGGACGACGGACCTGGCCCACGACCCCGGCGCCGGCACGATCGAGCTCGTCCGCGGCGACCTGCTGGTCCATCAGGGCGCATCGCTCGCCGGCGGCAGCGTCATCGAGAACCGCCGGGACGGGCGTGTGCTCATCGACGCGGGGATGGACGGCAACAGCGAGGGCTTCCTCTCCGGCGGGCGGATCCTCCTCGGCGGCGACGACGCGGGCGTACCGGACGTCATCCTCTCGGCCATGGGGACCGACGACGGCAACGGCGCGGTGGTCAACAAGCTGCTGACGCCCGTGCTGGTCCTCAGCGACGGCAACTCCGCGACGCTCGACGGGTCGCTCCACTCCGACCGCAAGCCCCCGTACGACCGCTGGCCGATCGCGCACTTCGCCGACGTCCGCATCCAGGAAGGCGCGGGCGCGGCGCTCCGCGAGCACGACGACCACGCCGACGTGCTGGCCGATCTGACGATGGACGGCAACGGCGTGGTCGATCTCCAAGGCGATGCGGCGGACCTGCACCTCGGCCACGTGGACGGCCCGGGCACGCTGACGATTATCGGCGGCGGGGCGCGGATTCTCGGGGCGGTGACCACGGACATCGTGTACGAACACACCGAGCTCATGGAACTCACCGACCAGCGTGACAACTCCCTCGAGCTCGACCCGAACCAGGACATCGGCTACGCCCGGGGCTTCACGCTCAACGGGCACACGATGACCATTCTCAGAGCTCGCGTGGACCTGCGGACCGACCCGAACGGCGGGACGTTCGTCGTGGGCGACGGCACGCACGCGCCGGAGTTCCGCGTGCAGGTCAATCGCGACGCCAACGCGTCCGACCCGCCCGTGCTGAGCGGCACGACGGTGCGCCTGGCCGACGGGGCTCAGACGTTTATCGATATCGACCAGGTCGGGCACGTCGAGACGGTCAACCGCGTGGATGCCGTGTACGTCGTCGAGCCCGGCGCGGTGGCGGACCTCGACGGGCTGGTCGACGGCTATGATCCCAATACGCTGGGCGCGGACATCCGCGTCGGCGAGGTCGTCCTGCTGGACGGCAGCCGCATCGAGGCGAACCTCGAGGACAACTGGCCCGGCGAGAGCGCCCTGACGATGCACGTCGAGAAGCTCACCGTCGCCGGGCACGGCGCCGAGTTCGAGTTCGAGGACGGCTCGCAGGACGTGATCGGCATCGGCGAGATCGCCCTGGACCCGGCCGTCGGGGCCGACGCGAACGTGGTCCTCCAGACCAACGTCTCCGGCACCCGCGGGCTGCTGTACGGCCCGCTGTCGGGGGACGGCAACGGGCACGGGCTGACCGTCTACGTCGTCCGCGGCAACAACGACAGCGGCGGGATCCTCTTCACGGACACCTTCGACCTCAACGGGCAGACCGTCGAGCTCCAGGTCGCCAAGTCCAGCAGTTTCCACGGCCTGGCCGACTCGGGCGTGATCCGCACGACCGACGGCTCGGGCACGCTGAACCTCCACACCGGCGAGAGCCGCCACGACACCCTCGGCGACGACGGCTGGGGTGCGGGCACGACGCTGGAGATCGCAGGCTCGAGCCTGCACTTCTGGACCGACGACGCCCTCGACGCCAACGAGACGAACGTCAACCACTTCCTCGGCGACCTCGTCATCCCCGCCGGGGCCGACCCGCTGCTCTACGCCGACGACCTCAACGACGACGACGGCAACGGGGCGTCCGCGGTCATCTTCCGCCGCATGGTCCTCGGCGACGGCGCCGCACCGCGCCTCGACAAGGGCTACTGCTCCCTGACCTTCGAGGAGGTCCTCGTCACCGGCGACGCGTCCATCGAGGCCGCCGAGGTCGGCGTGGACGGTACGGTGTTCACCACCCTCACCGCCGACGCCCCCGGGCGGAAGCTGACGTTCCTGGGCAACAAGGACCTCGTCTTCAACGGTCCGTGGGACCCGAACATCCACGTCGTCTGGAACAACTCCAGCGGGATCGACCTGAGCGATCCCAACTGGGCGCTCAACGGCGCGACGTTGGAGATTGCGCGCGGCACCATCAGCCTGACCACCGAGCAGGCGGGCACCATCATCCAGAAGGGCGCCCGCGATGACGAAGGCGAGATGCCCGTCCACCTCGGCCGCACCGGCGGGACCTTCGGGGCCGACCTCGACATCCACGCCGGCGTCGCCGGCACGGGCGGGGCGATCGTCGACGGCCCGCAGATCATGACGTCCTTCTTCATCGACGACGCGCCCAACACCCCGCTGACCAGCGAGTTCCTCGGCGAGTATCGCGTGCTCGAGGACTCCCTCGTCTGGGTCCGCACCCGCGAGGGCGACGGCGGCGGGCAGGACGGCGGGCTCGTCATGAACGACGTCGTCCTGGAGCCCAACTCCTGGACGCTGCTGGCCGAGGGCGACGGCATCTCCATCACCGTCGGCGGAACCGCCGAGGGCGACGCCTACCTCTGTGCCGACGAGAGCGACGTGATCTTCGTCAACGATTTCGCCGGGCCCGGCACGCTGAACTTCTACGCCGAGCAGGCGGGCGTCTTCCCTCACGCACAGGGCCACGTCCGAGTCAACGGCGAGATCAGCACCGCCGGCACCGACTTCCACATGGACCACGGCTTCGGCGGCGAGAACGCCACCGCCCCGGCCTTCGTCTACTTCAACGACGGGTCGAGCCTGACCAGCCAGACCGTCACGCTGGAC
>CAYLPJ010000007.1:0-136816 GCA_964385465.1 uncultured Planctomycetaceae bacterium
CCTCGGTGGGCCCGTAGGTCATGTTCCCGGCCGGGTCGTGGTTCGGGTCGGCCCAGTCGTCCGAGAAGCCCGTCAGTTCGTTGACGTCGTTGTGCGTCCGCGTCTGCGTCTGGCCGTTGGTCGTCACAGACAGCCAGTTGCCCAACGGGTCCAACGACCAGTCCTTCACCAACGCCCCGCCGGTGGTCCGGCGGAAGACGTACGCGGCCCCGGCGTCGGGGTAAGCCGACAATCGCAGACGAGATGGCGGAGTCGTGCCCATCCCTTTCTCCCGGCGCCTGTTGGCCGGCCCCGGCTGGTGTTCGGAGCGGGGCGAGGCTGTCCGACGTTCATTGTCGTCGCGCGGGGGGCGGCTGGCAAGGTCGGCGTTCGCGCTTGACGGGAAAGCGCGGGACGCCGAGCATTGCGAGGGGTTCATTCTCCCGGATGAGCCTGTTAACCAAGGAGATGGCAGCGATGTTCGAGAACACGAGACGGTTTCTGGCGGCCGGGGTGGCGGCCGCGGTGTTGGCGGCGCCGGTCGGGGTCGCCCTGGGCGGGGATGCGCCGGAGGGCTTCCGGCCGCTGTTCAACGGCAAGGACCTTGCGGGGTGGGAGGGCAAGAGCGAGTTCTGGAGCGTCGAGGACGGGGCGATCGTCGGGCGAACGACGAAGGCCAAGCCCACGCGTGGCAACACGTTCCTGATCTGGACGGGGGGGACGGTGCGGGACTTCGAGCTCCGGATCAAGTGGAAGCTGTTGGCGCACAACTCCGGCGTTCAATACCGCAGCCGGCACCTGGGCAAGCACGTGGTGGCGGGCTACCAGGCGGACATGGACTACGGCAATCGGTACACGGGCATCCTGTACGAGGAGAAGGGCCGGGGGATTCTGGCCGGCCGGGGCACGCGGGTGACGATCACTTCGGAGGGCAAGAAGCGTGTGACGGGCAAGACGGCCGGCGCCAAGTCGATCGCGGCGGCGGTGAAGAAGGACGGCTGGAACGAGTACGTAATCGTGGCCCGGGGGAACCGGCTGGTTCAGCGGCTCAACGGGCTTACGACGGTGGAGGTCACCGACGAGCAGGCGAGCAAGCGTGCGATGGAGGGCATCCTGGCGCTTCAGCTTCACGCGGGCCCGCCGATGACGGTGCAGTTCAAGGACATCTATCTGAAGGACCTTTCCGACATGACCGACAAGCCCGAGACGTCCGCCGGCGGCGGCGAGAAGACGGTGCTCCTGATCGCCGGGCGCGACAGCCACGGCTTCGACTCCCACGCCCACGTCGGCGGGTGCAGGTTCTTGGCCGAGTGCATCAACAAGCACGCCGCGGGCGTGTCCGCGACGGTCAGCGAGGGCTGGCCGAAGGACGCCAAGGTCTTCGAGGACGTCGACGCGGTGGTGGTCTTCTCCGACGGCGGGGGGCGTCAGCCGTTCGTCCGCCGGTTGGAGGAGGTGGGCAAGCTCGCCGACGCCGGGGTGGGCATCGGCTGCATCCACTATGCCGTGGAGGTGCCCAAGGGCAAGGCGGGCGAGCGGATGCTGGACTGGATCGGCGGGTATTTCGAGGCGCACTGGTCGGTGAACCCGCACTGGACGGCGGAGTTCAAGAGCGTTCCGTCCCACGCGATCACGCGGGGCGTGGGCGGCTTCAGCCTGCGCGACGAGTGGTACTACCACATGCGGTTCCGCCCGGAGATGAAGGGCGTCACCCCGCTGCTGAGCGCCCTGCCGCCGGCGAACACGCTGAAGCGCCCCGACGGCGCCCACTCGAACAACCCGCATGTCCGCGAGGCCGTGCTGGAGCGGAAGGAGCCCCAGCACCTGGCGTGGGCGTCGGTGCGGGAACTGCCCGGGGGCGGGGTGCAGCGAGGCTTCGGCACGACGGCGGGGCACTTCCACTGGAACTTCGCCCAGGACGACCTGCGGACGCTGGTGCTCAACGCGATCGTATGGCTGGCCGGCGCGGACGTGCCCGAGGGGGGCGTGAAGACGCCGACCCCCACGGCGAAGGAGATGCTGGAGTACCTGCCCGGCGAGGCGCCGGAGAACTTCGACGTCGCCGGCAAGCAGAAGGCGATCGAGGCGATGAACGCTGGCGAGTAGCGCCGCGCCCCCGGCCGCGATGCGCCGGCCGGCAGGCAGGCAGTGGCCCGCGACCGGGCCGGGCCCGCCCCGGCCGCCGTGACCGCAGCAAGGGAACCGCCCCATGACCGACAGCCGACCCACGCCGCCCGCGGACGCCGTCGATCCCGCCGCCGTGCCCAAGGTCGCCCTCCGCGGCGGGGGCGAGATCCCCGCCGTAGGGCTCGGGACGTTCGGCTCGGACCACGTCTCGCCCGAGGAGGTCGCCGAGGCCGTCCGCGGCGCGGCCGCGGTGGGCTACCGCCACTTCGACTGTGCGGCCGTATACGGCAACGAACGGGAGATCGGCGAGGCATTGCGGGACGTGACGGGCTCGGGGATCGCCCGCGAGGAGCTGTGGATCACGTCGAAGCTGTGGAACGACAAGCACGGCGAGGCGGACGTGATCCCCGCCTGCGAGCGGTCGCTTCGGGACCTCGGGCTGGACTACCTGGACCTCTACCTGATCCACTGGCCGTTCCCCAACTTCCACCCGCCCGGCTGCGACGTGACCAGCCGCAGCCCCGGCGCCCGGCCGTACGTTCACGAGGCGTACATGCGGACGTGGAGGCAGTTGGAGCGGCTGGTGGGCGAGGGCCTGGTGCGTCACATCGGCACGAGCAACATGACGATCCCGAAGCTGGAGCTTCTGCTGCGGGATGCGGAGGTCCCGCCGGTCTGCAACGAGATGGAGCTTCACCCGCACTTCCAGCAGCCTGAGCTGTTCGCGTACGTTTGCGGTCGCGGCATGGCGGCGATCGGGTTCTGCCCGGTCGGCTCGCCGGCCCGGCCCGAGCGGGACCGCACGGCCGACGACACGGTGGACATCGAGGACCCGGTGATCGTGGGCATCGCCGAGCGGCTGGGGATTCACCCGGCCGAGGTGTGCGTCAAGTGGGGCGTGCAGCGGGGCGAGGTGGTGATCCCGTTCTCGACGAAGCGGTCTCACTACCTTGCCAACCTCCGCTGCGCGACCACGGAACCGCTGACGGCCGCGGACATGGCCGCCATCGCCTGCATCGACCGCAACTGCCGCCTGATCAAGGGGCAGGTCTTCCTCTGGAAAGACAACCAAACCTGGCAGGACCTCTGGGACCCCGAAGGCGTCATCACGCCGGCGTAGCGCGGTGACAGCGCCGGCCGCAACCGGTATACTCGGTGAGGTCAGTTAGACAGAGGGCGGCCGATGGCACGGATGCTGTACGATGAATCCTTCCTTCTCGCGCTGGCCGACGGCCTGGGCGCGGGGTCTGTGCGCGGCTGGTCGGCGGCGGAACGGGGGTTGGTTGGCGATCTGCCGGCGGTATCGGCGGAGAGCGTCGCCGACGTCCGCAAGCGAATCCGCGCCGGCGACGACCCGCTGGGCGAGTGGTTCTGCTCGGTGCGGTCGCCCCGGCAGCGCCGGGAGAGCGGGGCCACCTACACCCCGCCGGAGATCGTCCGGGCGATGGTCACGTGGTCCGCCGAGCAGGCCACCCCCGCCCGCGTGGTCGATCCGGGGGCCGGGTCGGGGCGGTTTCTCGTCGCGGCCGGGCGGCGGTTCCCGTCGGCAGGGCTCGTGGCGGTGGAGCTCGATCCGGTAGCCTCGGTGCTGTGTCGCGGGCACCTGGCGGCGGCCGGCCTGGCCGACCGCGCGACCGTGCGGCAGGCGGACTACCGGGACATCGAGTTGCCTCCCGCGGCGGGGCCGACGCTGTTCCTGGGCAACCCGCCATACGTTCGCCACCACGGGATCGGGGCGGCGTGGAAGCGGTGGCTGGCCCGGGAGGCCAGGCGCCGCGGGCTCCATCCCAGCCGGCTGGCCGGCCTGCACGTGCACTTCTTCCTCGCCACCGCCCGCCTGGCGAGGCCGGGCGACCTGGCCTGCTTCATCACCTCGGCAGAGTGGCTGGACGTCAACTACGGCCGGATGGTCCGCGAACTGCTGCTCAACGGCCTTGGCGGGCAGCGGCTGGTGCTGATCGAGCCGACGGCCGACCCGTTCCCGGACGCCCAGACGACGGGCGTGATCACGTGCATGAAGGTCGGCGCGACAGACGGGGGAATGACATTCCGCCGCGTGGCCGACAGCGGCGAACTCGCGAGCCTTGCCGGGGGCCGCCCCGTATCCCGCCGGCGTCTGGAGAGCACGGCGCGTTGGTCGGGCCTGTCGCGCCGGCCCCGGTCGGCCGACAGCGGGCTGGTGGAACTCGGCGAGCTTTGCCGTGTCCATCGCGGTCAGGTGACCGGCGCGAACCGCATCTGGATCGCCGGCCCTCACAGCGAAGGGCTGCCGCCGTCGGTGCTTCTGCCGGCGGTAACGAAGGCCCGGGAGCTGTACGCCGCCTGCCCGGAACTGACCGATGCATCGAGCCTGCGGCGGGTGATCGACCTGCCGGCGGAGCTGGATGAGCTCCCCCCTGCCGAACGCCGCCGCGTCGAGGCGTTCCTCGATCACGCCCGCAGCGAAGGCGCCGACGCGGGCTACATCGCGCGCCACCGCTCGCCGTGGTGGTCGGTCCGCCTCCGCGAGCCGGCGCCGATTCTCGCCACCTACATGGCCCGCCGCCCGCCGGCGTTCGTGGTCAACAGCGCCGCGGCGCGCCACCTGAACATCGCCCACGGGCTGTACCCGCGAGAACACCTCGACGATGCGGCGATCCGCGCCCTCGCGGCGTGGCTCAACGGGCACGTCAGCCTCGCCGACGGCCGAACCTACGCCGGGGGATTGACCAAGTTCGAGCCCCGGGAGATGGAGCGCCTGCTCGTGCCGCAGCCGGCGGCGATGGTCGCGGGGATGTCGTCATGATCGACCCGCCGATCTGGGACGAGCAGCGCCTCGAGCGGGACCGTCGCGAGGCCATCGCCCTCTTCCGCAAGGAACGGCTGGAAGAGCCCGTGGACCTGTACGCATCGCTCGTCCAAGACCAGCGGGCGGTCGTGGATGCACTGCTGGAGGCAACGGCCGACCTGCGGGACCTCGACGACGCAGCCCTCCTCCGCGTGCTGACCGACGACAGGGCCCGCGACGCGTTCCGGTACCTCGCGGGGCCACCGGTCTCGCAGGATGACTGGCGAACGCTCGCCGAGGCCGGGTCCATGGCGGCGGCCAGGCTCCGGGACGATCCCGGCGCGCTGCGGCGGCTGGCGGGCGTCATCCTGGAGTCCATCGACGCCGAGCGATTCCCATGGATCGCCGAGAAACGCTGCCCGACGCCGGCGGAACGCGACGCCGCTGTGCTGGCGTCCGCCTGTATGTGGGCCTACCAGCGCACACAGACCGAGCGGCGCTCCAGCGGCAAGAAGCGGCTGGAGGGCGCCACCGAGCAGCGCCTGCTCCAGATCGGGTTCCGACCGGCCGAGAAACGAAGCGTCAGGCTGTTGCGCGACGCTCCCGAGCCGGGCACGTTCTGCGGGGAGGTCTCCGTGGTCGGCAGGCGGTCCGACTTCGTCCTCGGGCTATGGGACGGCCGACACGCGCTGATCGAGTGCAAGGACTCCAACTCCATGGTCAACTCGATCAAGCGCCTCAACAACGACACCGCCGCCAAGGCCGACTTCTGGCTGAAGCAGCTCGGCAGCCGGTCCGTCGTACCCGTGGCGGTCATCAGCGGGGTATTCTCCCTGGATTCTCTCCGCGGCGCGCAGGAGATGGGACTGCGGCTGTTCTGGGCCCACGAGATGAACGAGTTCGCCGAATGGCTGAAGCGCATCAAGGCCACGGCGCAGGACGAATAGGAGGCGAAGATGACCATCGAGCGGGCGGAGTTCGGGGCGGTGGCGGAGGGGCGGACGGCGGAGGTGTTTGCGCTGGTCAACGACGCGGGGTGCGTGCTGCGGGCGACGGATTACGGGGGGATCATCACCGGGATCGTCGTGCCCGACCGCGACGGGAACGCCGCCGACGTGACCCTCGGCTTCGACTCGCTGGCGGCGTACGAGCGGGACAACCCGTTCTTCGGAGCGCTGGTCGGGCGGTACGGCAACCGTATCGCCGGGGGGCGGTTCAGGCTGGACGGCGAGGAGTACCAACTCGCCCGCAACGACGGCGAGAACCACCTCCACGGCGGGCGGCGCGGGTTCGACAAGGTGCTCTGGCAGGCCGAGCCGGCCGAGACGCCCGACGGGCCGGCGCTGGACCTGCGCTACGTCAGCGACGACGGCGAGGAGGGCTACCCGGGCGAACTGGCCGTCCACGTCCGCTACACGTGGGGCAATGACCACGCCCTTCGGATCGACTACACGGCGACGACGACGCGGCCGACGATCGTGAACCTCACGCAGCACGCGTACTTCCATCTCGCCGGCGCCGGCTCGGGCGACGTGCTGGACCACGAGCTCCAGGTGCACGCCTCGCGGTTCACGCCGGTGGACGCGACGCTGATCCCCACCGGCGAGCTCCGCGGGGTGGAGGGCACGCCGATGGATTTCCGCACGCCCCGGCGGATCGGCGAGCGGATCGACGCCGACGACGAGCAGCTCCGCCTCGGCGGCGGGTACGACCACAACTTCGTGATCGACGGCGAGCCCGGCGAGCTCCGGCCGGCCGCGAGGGTCGTCGAGGCGACCGCCGGGCGGACGATGGAGGTCCTGACCACCGAGCCGGGGGTGCAGCTCTACACGGGCAACTTCCTGGACGGGAGCCTGACGGGCAAGGGCGGGGCGCCGTACGGCCGGCGGAGCGGCTTCTGCCTGGAGACGCAGCACTACCCGGACTCGCCGAACAAGCCGCAGTTCCCCTCGACGGTGCTCCGCCCGGGCGAGACGTACCGCACGACGACGGTGTACCGGTTCGCCACGTCGTAGCGTCCGGGCCGGTCAGTCCTTCGGCGGGACGGTGCGGTCGATGGCGAAGCGGCCTTCGAGGAACGCCGTCCGGGCCCGGGGCGTGGGCGGGCCGGCGTAATCGAGGATGTCCCACGTCTCGGTGAAGCTCATCGACTCGCCCGGCGCGAGCATGCGGTACGGGCCGTGCATCTCCATTTCCTGGAACCCCCCGCCGGCGTCGTCGCGCTGGCACCAGATCTCCACGAACGCCTGGTCGGGATGGACGCTGCCGTCCGGGGGCGCCTCGGCACGCTTGGCGAAACAGTACGGGCCCCTGAACGTGGCGATGAGCCCCTCGGCCGGGGCGATGAAGGCCTTCGACGCGAGGGCCTTCACCGGCGGGACCGGGCGGGCATCGGCGTCGAAGTGGAACCAGCCGTCGGTGACCTCCCACGGGAACATGCCGCGGTGGATCACGTCGCCGGTGCGGAACTCGAAGCGGAACCCCCGCTCGGGCCGGACGGGCACGAAGGCGGGTACGTCGTTGGAGACGCGCGTGTTCGACCACAGGTCCCAGGCGACCGGCTCGTCGCGGCGGTTGACGGCCGAGACGGTCAGCTCCACCTTCCGCCCTCCGAGCAGGCGGACGGTCTTGGTCAGTTGCAGGCCGGTGACGGGGCTGGGGGGTCCCTGGAGGACGGCGTGCGCGGCCGACCGCTCGACGACGGTGAACCGGCCGAAGACGAGGAACGGGTCCGGCGGCCAGCCGGCGTGGCGTCTCTTCCGTTCGGGGGCGAGGTCGGTGTGGGTCCACCACTCGCCCTGGGGCCCGATCCAGACGATGTGCCCGTTGTAGGCCTTCCAGGGGGTCTCGACGGCGGGTTCGGGATGCGGGCCGGCCCACGTGTCGGGGTCGGCGAACAGCAGATTCGCCCCGGCGGCGTCGCGGTAGACGACCACGCGCCCCCCGACGGCGGGCAGCAGGCCGACGACGACCTCGCCGTTGGTCAGCGTCAGCAGGTGCTCCTCGGCCGCGAGCTGGTCGGGCTCCAGGGCCGGCTGCGGGGCCCCGCAGCCGGCGAGCGCGGCAAGGGCGGCGAGGGAGGCGGCAAGCGACCGGAACGGCGGGGCGGCTGGAGCGTTCATCGTGGTAGTCCCTTTCGCGTTATGGGCGAGGCCGAGCGTACCGTTGCGCGGTCGCGTGGGCAATACCGTGGCGAACGCCGCGAACCGAAGAGAAGACAGGAGCCTGACGATGAACCGACGCCGCTTTCTCCGCCTGGCCGGGCTGGCCCCCTTCGCCGTGGCCGCCGGGCGGCTGGCCGCCGCCGACAAGGCCGACCGGCCCAACGTGCTGCTGATCATCTCCGACGACCAGGGCTGGACGGACTTCGGCTTCATGGGCCACGAGATCATCCGCACGCCGCGGCTGGACCGCCTGGCCACGCGGTCGCTGCTGATGACCCGCGGGTACGTGCCCACGTCGCTGTGCAGGCCGTCGCTGGCGACGATCTCCACGGGGCTCTACCCGCACCAGCACCGGATCGTCGGCAACGACCCGTCGCGGGACAAGCGGACGCAGCAGGGCCGGAGGCCGATGATCGACCGATTCGGCGAGCTGCCCAACCTCGCCAGGCTCCTCGGCAAGGCCGGCTACATGAGCCTCCAGACCGGCAAATGGTGGGAGGGCAGCGCCGTCGAGGCCGGGTTCACCGAGGGCATGACGCACGGGGTCGTCAAGAAGGGCGGGCGGCACGGTGACGTGGGGCTGCGGATCGGGCGGGAGGGCATCGAGCCGATCACGCAGTTCCTCGACGCCGCCAAGGCCGCCGACAAGCCGTTCTTCATCTGGTACGCCCCGTTCCTGCCGCACACGCCGCACAATCCGCCCAAGCGGCTGCTGGAGAAGTACACCGCCCCCGGCCGGGCCAGGCCGCTGGCGAAGTACTACGCCATGTGCGAATGGTTCGACGAGACGTGCGGGCAGGTGCTGGACGCCCTGGCCGACCGGGCCCTGGCCGAGAACACGCTGGTGGCCTTCGTGGTGGACAACGGCTGGGTGCAGAGCGAGACGGGCAAGCGGGAGTTCTTCACGCTCCGCCACAAGCGGACCCCTTACGAGGGCGGCGTGCGGACGCCGATCATGATCCACTGGCCGGGCAAGGTGACGCCCCGGCGGGACGAGAAGCATCTGGCCGGCAGCATCGACCTGGCGCCGACGATCCTTGCCGCCTGCGGCCTGGACGCCCCGTCGAAGCTGCCCGGCGTGAACCTGCTGGACGCCGACGCCGCGGCCGAGCGGGATACGGTCTTCGGCGAGGTCTTCGAGCACGACGTGGCCGACCTGTCGGCCCCGGCAAAGAGCCTGACCGCCCGCTGGTGCGTCTCGGACCGCTGGAAGCTCATCCTCCACGCCCCGCGGACGAACCACAAGCCGCCGGCCGAGCTTTACGACATCCTCGCCGACCCCCACGAGAAAGCCAACCTCGCCAAGGACCACCCCGACGTCGTCGCCCGCCTGAGCTCGCTCCTGAACCAATGGTGGGAACCGAAAGCCCCGTAACAGCCCCGCGGGCGCTTCCCAAGCCCCGGGCAACCACGAAGGCCTGACAACACACAGCGCCGTTCTGTCGCCAGGCCTTCCGGCCTCCCGGTCCTCCGGTATTCCCGCTCGAGCTACCTGGCGAGCTTCAGCACGCCGGCGCGCTCGACGGCGTACGTGTTCCCCCGCGTGCTGTGCCACTGGAGCCACAGATCGTCGGCCGTCTTGCGGACGGAGAAATTGGCCTCCAGGCGCTCGTGGCGCTTCGGGTCGATCCCCGCGGCCGGCAGCGGGATCCGCCACTCGCAGGTCCATCGCGTCGGGGAGACCACGCCGGCGGCGTAGGTCGTCGCCTTGGCGACGGCGGCCGCGAGGGCCTTGGGCGCCCCGGCCTCGCTTCCGCTGGTGAAGGTGGAGGCGTCGTCGGCGTAGCCGCGCAGGACGAGTATCGGCGCCTTGGCCCCGGCGGCGGGGTTTCGCAGGGCGATCTCGCAGGCGTCGTTGTGGCCCCAGCGGGGCTTGCGCTTCAGCGGGGGTTTGGCGAGCACGGTGTTGTCGAACGCGACGTAGATGCACGTGTCGTCGCGGCCGATCCAGACGCGGCTGGTCCGCGGCGTCTTCGAGCCGTCGAACCCTTCGGCCAGCGTCAGCGGCTTGCCGGTATGCTCGCCTTCTCCAAGCCGGCCGTCGATCGTCGGGGGCTCGGCGATACGGGGCACCGCGGCAACGGGCTTGGGCGTGGCGGGCACGGGCCGGCGGACCTTGGGGGCGGGCGTCTTGCGCGGCTGGTGATGCACGGGCCAGCTCGCCCGCGTCCGGTCGCGGAGAAGGCCGATCTTCTCGAACGGGATGGGCTCGAAGCCGATCGCCTGCACCGCGGCGGCGTCGGCGACGCGGAAATCGCCCCCGGGCGGGTCCACCAGCGACGCGTCGGCGTCGGTGAGGTTGTTCTCGATCGTCTGGAGGTGCCGCGTCCCGCGGTGGATGTGCTCCCACTGCCCGCCGATGCAGACGTTGCGGACGAACCGGTTCCGCTTGGGCACCCCCGGGTCGTCGTCCAGGATGCCCGCCAGCTTCGGGTAACGCTTCCGCCAGAGCTCGCTGGTGACCGGCATGGCCTTGAAGCGCGTCCGCAGCGTGCCCTTCGGGTCGTCGGTGGCCTTCTTCTGCCAGCCCATCCCGCGGTTGTCCAGGTGCACGGCCGGGACGCACGCGACGAACAGGTTGTTGGCCACCACGTTGTCGCAGCCGCCGCCGAGGAAGACCGCCCGGGTGACCTTGTGGAACACGTTGCCGACGATCCGGATGCCGCTGGCCTGGTCGTCGAGGTACACGCCCATCGCGCCGTGGTGCCCGGGCCCGGAAATGTGGTGAAAGAAATTGTGGCGGATCACCGTCCCCCGCGCCGTCCAGTCACGGCCCATGTAGAACGCCCCTACGTCGCCGGTGTTCCAGCATACGCTGTGCACCTCGTTGAACTCGATCACGTGGTCGTTGCCCCCGAGCTGGATCGCGTTGTGGTGCCCGTCGTGCAGCAGATTATGACGCACCACGTTCCCGCACCCGCCGACGCTCACCGCCGCGCGGTACGTGTGACACCACCGGCTGTAACGGTGCACGTGGTTGTTCTCCGCCGTGACGTTGCCCGGCGTGAGCGTCTTGCGATCCCCGCCGCGGAGGACGATCCCCCCGCCGCCGGTGTCGTGGATGTCGCAGCCGACGGCCGCGTGATCCCGGCCGACCAGCACCACGCCCTTCTTGCCGGTGTTGCGGATCGTGCAGCCGACGACGCGGACGCCGCGCCCGCCCTCGACCTTGACGGCCGTGCCGCGGCAAGCCTCGAACGTCAGCCCGCGGAACGTCACGTGGGAGGCGTCCTCGGCCTCGACGAGGCTCGGCGCGATGCTGACGACGCAGTCCCCCTCGCGAAGCTCGCCGGGCGGGCGGAAGTAGAGCACGCCGGCCTCGCGGTCGACGTAGAACTCGCCGGGAGAGTCCAGCTCGCACAGCAGGTTCAGCGCATGCCACCGGTTCCCCTTCCGCAGCCCGTAGCGGTGGGCGGGGGCGCGGACGGTGAGGGTCTTCCCCGCCGGGTCGATCGCCTCGACCTTCATGTACGTGTCCGCCCAGTCGTGGTACCAGTAGCCGTACACCCACGCGTCGGGCTCGTCCCGCCAGCGCTTCGGTCGGTCGCCCTCGTAGGCGAATACGCGGGCGCGTTTGCCCTTCGGCAGGGAGGCAATGCGGGCGAAGCCCTCGTTCGGCCAGCGGGAAAGCGTCATCGGGCGGTCGCGGTAGAACAGCTCCATGTGGGCCAGGCGGCCGGGCTCGGCGAAGCCCCGCCGGCTCATCCTGCCGTACTCGGCGATCCCCGGGGCCTTCAAGTCCGCGCGGAGAACCTTGCCCTTCGAGCCGGGGGGAAGGCGTTTCAGCTCGGCCGGGTCGGTCACCGGCTCGAAGCCGGTCACCACGCGTCCGCCGGAGATGCGGACCTCCGCGCCGTCGGCGGCGCGGTAGACGATCGGCGCCTCGGCCGTGCCGCCGTCGCCCTTGCCGAGCGTCAGCGCCTTCGTCCGCTCGTACCTCCCGGCGGCGAGCACGACGACCGCCCCACCGGCGAGCTTGCCGTCCCCCCGGAGCTTGCGCAGGGCGTCGCGGGCACCCTCGATGCCGGCCAGCGGCGCCTCCGCCGTGCCGGCGGCCGCGTCATCCCCGCCGGGGGCGACGTGCAGGACCGTCGGCGCGGCGGCCGCGGGAAGGACCAGGGCGAGCGTCACGGCGACGAGGGCGAAGGCGTTGTTCATCGCGGGGTCTCCAGAGGTCGCGGGGAGCGGAACGGTTCACTTCCTATGGAACGCAAGCCGACGACGAAAGGCCCGCGCCGGCGCGATGCGAACGCCCTCGGACAGCCCGGCCACAGGCAGGTCCGAGGGCGTCTGCGCCGCCCCGCGCCGACCGCGAGATGGCGAGACGCGACCGGGGAACGTGGGTTATACTGGGTGGCATGAACGGCACGGCAACAGGACGGCGATGGGCGGCAGCGGCCTTGCTGGGGGCGGTGGCAGCGGGGCTGTGCCCGGGCGCGGCGCTCGCCGGCCCGGAGACGGACTACAAGGCGCTGTTCGGCGACGCCGAGGCCCGCGTGCTGGCCACAAGGACAACGGAAGACGACGGGGCGTTCGCCGTCAAGCTGCTCGACGCCGCGAAGACCGTTTCCGATCAGAAGGATCTCCAGCGGTTCCTCTACGCCAAGACCGCCGAGTTCGGCATCAAGGACGCCGCCGGGCTCGCCGCCGCCGAGACGGCCACCCGGGCGCTGCTGAAGCTGGACCGCGCCAACCGGTCGCGATGGACCGATCACCTCGTCACGGTGCTCTCCAGGCGGTTCGCCGACGCGGAGCTGACCGCAAGGGCGGCCGCGGGAGACGCCCTGATCGACGCCCTCCTGGCCGCGGCGGACATGGAGACCGCCGCCGGCGAGATCGAGCAGGTCGAGTTGCTGTACCGCCGCGCGCTCCGCACGGCCGAGACGATCCGCAGCCCGCGGCACCCGGCCATCGAGCGGCGGCAGGAGCTGGACCTCGCCCGCGTCCGCGCCCGCAAGCGCCTGGGCGAACTGACCGAGAAGCTCGGCAAGGACAACCGCCCCGCCGACCGCGAGGCGCTGATCCTGCTGCACCTGCTGGACATGAACGACCCCGCCGCCGCGGCGAAGCTCGTCGACCCGAGCATCTCCGAGGCGTTCCGCACGTACGTGCCCCTCGCGGCCCGGCCGGTGAAGGAGCTCCCGGCCCCGCTGGCCCGCGAGTTGGGGTTCTGGTACGCCACCCTGGCGGGCGAGGCGTCGGCCGCCGGGCGGGTGAACGCCCTGCGGCGGGCCGAGGGGTGTTTCCAGCGGTTCCTGGACAAGCACGGCAAGGGGGACGCCGAGGCCTTGAGAGTCCGCCTGGCGCTGGAGAAGACGCGCAAGCAGTTGACCGACGCGGCCGGGGAGCCGGCCTCGGAGGGCAAGGAGCTGACGCTTCCGCTGGGCAAGGACGCGGAAATGGCGTTCATCCGCATCGAGCCGGGCACGTTCCAGATGGGCACGCCGGGCGACGAGAAGGGACGGCAACCGGACGAGAACCTGCGCGAGGTGACCCTCAGCAGACCGTACTACATGGGCAAGACACCGGTGACCTTCGCGCAGTTCAAGGCCTTCGTGGACGCCACCGGCTACCGCACGCATGCCGAGCGCAAGGGCTGGGCGAACGCCTACAAGGGGCGTTGGCGGAAGTTCCGCTACGCCTCGTGGAAACGCCCGGGGTTCATGCAGGGCAAGGACCACCCGGTGGTGTGCGTGAGCTTCGGCGATGCCGAGGAGTTCTGCCAATGGCTGTCGAAGGTCTCCCGGCGGACGGTCCGCCTGCCCACCGAGGCCGAGTGGGAATGCGCCTGCCGCGCCGGCACGCGGACCCGATTCCACTTCGGCAACGACGAGAGGCAGCTCGGCGACTACGCCTGGTACCGTGAGAACAGCCGGGGCCGGACGCACTCGGTGGCATCGAAGAAGCCCAACGCCCGGGGGCTGTACGACATGCACGGGCACGTCTGGGAATGGTGCAGCGACTGGTGGTCGACCAGCTACGTGCCCCTCGGGCCTGTCACCGACCCCACCGGGCCGACGACGGGCACCCGGCGCGTGCTGCGCGGCGGATGCTGGTTCGACGTCCCTCAATGGTGCCGCAGCGGAGACCGCGCCAGGGAAGAGCCTCCGCACCGAAGCAGCAACATCGGCTTCCGCGTCGTCGTCGAGGCCCGCGAGGACTGACCCGCCCCCGCCGCGCTACCGCCCGCGCAGGTCGTAGCACAGCAGCCGCGGGCCCGTGCCGGCCGAGCGGTCCGGGGCGTTCTGGCAGACGTACAGCAGCCCACGGCTGATCACCGGGCAGGTCCACGTCTGGCGTGCGTGAAACAGCTTCGCGGCCGAGAGCACCTTCGCGCCGTCCGGCGTCAGTTCCAGCCAGGCCAGGTCGCCGTACTCGCCGAGGCAGAGGAAGGCGCCATCGGCCCGCAGCAGGCTGGCCCGCCCGACGCGGGCGGTTGCCCCGCCTCGGCCCGGCAGGGGCCAGCTCGGGCGACACGACCAGGCCCGGCGGCAGGAGGCGATCTCCAGGCAGCCCAGCGTCGCGTCGGCGAAGCCGTACAGGTGCCCGGCGAGGGGGATGGGCGTCATCCAGTGGCTGGCGAAGCGTTTGGTGCGGCCAAGCAGTTCGGCGGTCATGTCCGCGCGGATGCCGAGCATCGCCCCGCCGATGTCGTAGATGCTGGAGAGGAACACCCGCCGGCCGACGACGACCGGCGAGGAGGCGTTGACCGACGCCACCCGCTTGCTGCGGAACGGGAAGCGAAAGTGCGTTGCCCCCGTGGCCGCGTCCAGGCAGATCAGCCCGCCGGTCGGCGGGTCGCTCTCGCCGCCGGCGAAGACGAACACCACGCGACGTGCATGGACCGTCGCCGGGACGCATCCGGCGTAGCCCGCCCCCCACCGCCGCTCGGCCGCCCAGGCCAGCCGGCCGGTGTTGGCGTCGAGGGCGATGACCGACGGCCCCCCGCCGTCGAGCAGGTCGCCGCCGATGTTGAGGATGACTCGGCCGCCCTCGACCAGCGGCGAGCAGCCGGCCCCGAAGAAGCTGGGCCGCGTGCGGAACTCCCGCCGCAGGTCGCGCTGCCAGAGCACGTCGCCGCCGGCGAGGTCAAGGCAGTGGAGCCTGCCCTCGGCGCCATGGGTGTAGACCTTCCCCCCGGCGATCGTCGGCGTCGCCCGCGGGCCGCCGTTGTAGTTGAAGCGGTCCCGGTACCGCGTCGGGTACCGGTGCTGCCAGTGCAGCCGCCCCGTCTCCGGCGAGAGGCACTCGACGACCTCCGCGTCGCCCAGCCGGTGGAAGACCACCAGCCGCCCGTCGGCGACGGCCGGGGCGGCGTAGCCCTCCCCCATCGCCATCTGCCAGAGCAGCCGCGGGCCGGGCGGGGCGTTCGCGGCGGCGGCGGCGAACTCCTTCCGCAGCTTCGTCTCGGCGCTGACCGGGCGGTGACGCGGGCCGAGGAAGCAGGGCCAGTCCTCGGTGACGGCGCCCTCGGCGAGCGGCCGGGGGCGGGCGAGCAGCTCCACGCGCGGGTGGCGCCGCGGCGAACGCTTCGGTCCCGCCTCGGACGGCTCGCGAACCGCCGGCGGCGCGGGGTCGGCAAGCTCCAGCGGCGGCGCCCCGCCGATGGCCGGGGCTGCCGCGACCGCCACCGCAGCCGCCCGCAGGATGTGTTTGCACTGTGACAGCACGACACGGGCGATTGTACGCCGGACGGGCGGGCCGTCCAAACGCGACGGCGGGGCCTTGCACTTCCGGGCGCGTGCGCTTTAGGTTCTCCGGTCGGATTCCTGCCGAACGGTACGGCTACGGTTTCAGCAGAGAGGAGAGTCACCATGATACGACGACACACAACGGTTCTGTTCCTGGCCTGCGGCCTCATCGCGACCGTCGCGGTCGGCTGCGTCAGCCAGGAGGAGTTCGAGGCGAAGTCCCAGCAGTTGGCCCAGTGCCAGGCCCAACTGGAGAAAGCCCGGGGCGAGCTGAAGCAGACCGCCGGCGAGCTGGATGCCACGGAGAAGCAGCTCGCCGAGGCCGAGGCCAAGCTGACCGCGGCGAAGGAGACCCAGGCCGGGCGGGCCGACGAGCTCGCCAAGCTCAAGGCCGACCTGAAGAAGGCCAAGGCCGACGCCGCCAAGGCCGAGACCGGCAAGGCCGGGGCCGAGGCGAAGATCGCCACGCTGGAGGCCCAGGTAGCCAAGCTCAAGACCGACGCCGCCAAGGCCGACCAGGCCGCAAAGCAGTTGGCCAGGTTCGAGCAGGACCTGACCAAGGCCAAGGCAGACCTCAAGGCCGCCAACGACGCCCGGGAGGCCGCCGAGACGAGCCTCTCGGCCGCCGAGAACGAGTCGGCCTCGCTGAAGGCGAAGATCCAGGATCTCCAGGCGGAGATCGCGGGGCTGAAGGAGAAGCTCGCCGAGGGCGAGGGCTCAGGCGAAGAGGCGCCGTAACGGCGCACGCCCCGCGGGCAGCGCGCGGCGGGCGGCCTGTCCGGCGGCAGGCCGCCCGCCGTGCTGCGCGGAAACCTCCGACGGGGGCTTTCGGTCGCCGCCGGGAACGCGTAGGCTTTGGGGCTGGTGTTTCGACGTCCAGAAGACCTGGAGAACGCATGGCCACGGTAGTCAACGGCGAGAGAATCGATTCGGCGGAGATCGAGGCGGAGTTCGAGCGCCTCCGGCCGCACTACGAGATGCACGTCCGCGAGGAAGAGGACGGCGAGCCGGACCTCGACCGTCTCCGCGAGTGGGCGAAGGAGAACGTCGTCGAGCGGGCGGTGGTCCGCCAGGCGGCGCGGGAGATGGACGCGGACATCCCGGCCGAGGAGGTCGAGAAGGCCTTCGAGGAGGTCAAGGACCGCATCGGCGACGCCGACCCGGAAGAGGTCAAGGCCGACCTGGAGCTGCGGTTGCGGATCGACCGGCTGCTCCAGGAGAACGTCGCCGACGTCCCCGAGCCGACCGAGGACGAGCTCCGCGAGCAGTACGACCGGCACAGGGACGAGTTCATCACGCCGGAGATGGTTCGCGCCAGCCACATCGTCAAGCACGTCGACCACCCGGGCCAGAAGAAGCAGGCGTACGAGGACATCGTGGCGCTGAAGATGCGGCTGGTCGGCGGGGAGGAGTTCGACGAGCTGGCCGGGGAGGACTCCGACTGCCCCGAGCGGGCGGGCGACCTGGGCTTCTTCCCGCGCGGGCAGATGGTCCAGGAGTTCGAGGACGTGGTCTTCGGCATGAACGTCGGGGAGGTCAGCGACGTCTTCGAGACGCAGTTCGGCTACCACATCGCCAAGGTCTACGAGCGCCGGGCCGCCCGGACGGCCCCGTTCGCACAGGTCAAGGACGACCTCGCCCGCCAACTCGCCGAGCAGCGCCGCCAGGAGGCCGTCGAGGCCTTCGTCGACTCGCTGAAGGAGAAGGCGACGATCGAGGAGGTCCAGGACGAAGGCGAGGCGGCCGAGTCGGCGTAGCGCCGCCAGCGCCGGCGGCGCCCGCCTGCCGGTGCCTCACTCGCCACGCCCAGGCTTGTCCCGCCGGTCATAGTGCCCGTGGAAGTCCCGCGGGGGGTATTTCTCGGCGTTGGCCGCCAGCTTGCGCTCGAACGCGCCCGAAACGTCCAACTCCAGCCGGTTCGCCAGCGAAAGCAGGAACGCCAGCACGTCGGACATCTCGTCGGCGACCTCGCGGCGGAAGGCGTCGCCGCGGCAGAGCTCGTCGGCCTCGGCCGGCGTGAGCCACTGGAAAAGCTCCATCAGCTCTGCGGCCTCGATCGCGACGGACATCGCGAGGTTCTTCGGCCGGTGGTATTTCTCCCAGGCCCGCTCGCCCACGAACGCCGCCATCCGCTCCCGCAGATCGGCCAGCGTCGTATCCGCATCCCGAAGTGGCATGTCGCCCTCAGAAGTAGTGCTCAAGCCGCTTCCGCGCCGCGGGGTTCAGCGTGGTCAGGTCCGGCAGCTCGTAGACGTTGCCGTCGGCATCGCGGAGCAGCGCCCGCGTCGGCGTCAGCGTGCGGATGTCGTCCCGCCCGCGGAGCTGGAAGGTCACCCGCCCGCGGTCGGTCTCGGCCGTGATCTCCGTGATGCCGAACTCGTGCTTGTACTCCAGCACGTCGCGGATGACGGGGTTGAACACGCGGCGGGCGAGCTGGGCCTCGACGACCTCACGCACCGCCGGCTCGAGCTCGTCGAGCGTCTCGAACAGCGCGATCTCCTTGCCGTCGGCATCGACGAGGCTGACGAACCGCTCCGGCAGCGACCAGGGAAAGCACCGCGCGACCTTGGCGTCCACGTACGGCTCGTCCCGCCCGGCCACGTGCACGACAAGCTCCCCCGCCGGGTTGACCTCGACCTTCTCGACGCGGCCGGCGGGCGGGACATCCGTTGCGTTGGTGCTCTCGGCGTTCATCCGCGTTCATCCCCGGCGGGCCATCCGCGGCGGCGGTCAGTCGGCTTCGGCGACGGCGGCGACGACGAGGTCGCCGACCTCGCTGGTCGAGTGGCCCATGCGTTTGGCCGACATGCTGTCCATCTTCGGCGTGGTGGCCTTGATGGCGTCCTCGACGCGGTTGCCGGCCTCGACGAGCCTGGCGTTGCCGGTGTTGTTGCCGGTCTCCCGCAGCAGCATCGCCAGCGAGGCGATGGCGGCGATGGGGTTGATGACGTTCTGCCCGGTGTACTTGGGGGCCGAGCCGCCGATGGGCTCGAACATGCTCACGCCGTCGGGGTTGATGTTCCCGCCGGCGGCGACGCCCATGCCGCCCTGGATCATCGCGCCGAGATCGGTGATGATGTCACCGAACATGTTGCAGACGACGATGGTGTCGTAGTACTCGGGGTTCTTGACGAACCACATGCAGCAGGCGTCGACGTGGTTGTAGTCCTTCTTGATGTCGGGGTATTCCTCGCCGATCTGCATGAAGGCCCGGTACCACAGGTCGTGGGCGTATGTCAGCACGTTGTTCTTGCCCACCAGCGTGACCATCCGCTTGGGGTTGTTCCGCCGCTTGCACAGCTCGAAGGTGTAGCGGATGGCTCGCTCGACGCCCTGGCGGGTGTTGCACATCACCTGCGTGGCGACCTCGTTGGGCGTGTTCTTGTACTGCACCCCGCCCATGCCGCTGTAGAGGCCCTCGGTGTTCTCGCGGACCACGACGAAGTCGATGTCCTCGGGGCCCTTGTCCTTCAGCGGCGTGTCCACGTTGGGGTACAGCGTCACCGGGCGGAGGTTGATGTACTGGTCCAACTCGAACCGCAGGCGAAGCAGCAGGCCCTTCTCCAGGATGCCCGGCGCCACGCCGGGGTGCCCGACCGCGCCGAGGTAGATCGCGTCGAAGCCGCGAAGCTCCTCGATCTCCTCGGGGTGGATCACGGGGATGGACGGCTCGGCCGGGTCCCCGCCGGCCTGGAGATACCGGTCGCCGCTGACGTTGAAGTGCTTTGTCTCGTATTCGAAGCCGACTTTCTCGGCCACGGCGGCGAGGACCTTGAGCCCCTCGGCCACGACCTCCGGCCCGGTCCCGTCTCCACCGATCACCGCGATCTTCATGCTGCTGTTCCTTTCAGGTTGCGCGACGGGCGCAGTCAGCCCGCCTCAAACGAGCCCGGAAGTGTAGCCGATTTCCCCCAGACGAGCAAGAGGTTCCACGCGGGGGTACACGGAGCAACTCGGATGCCACGCTCGGGCAGGCCGGCGCCATGGCGCCCGCCGCGTCGGCGTCTTTCGGGTTCATCCCTGCCGGTTTGAGCGAAATGCTCACTGGGTGTGTTGGAAGAGCTGGACGCAGTAGCCTTTGCGTTTCTTGCGAAGGGGGCACTGGAGCCCGGCGCGGCGGGCGGCCGTGATCAGGCGGGAGGCGAAGGCGCTGCGGGCGGCGACCAGGACGCGGCAGGTCGGGTGGGAGGCCAGCAGGGCGCGGAGATTGGCGATGGCGAAATCGAGGCCCGCCTTTTCGCTGACCGTCCACGCGGCGAGCTCCAGCGGGGCCCGGCCGGCGGGGGCGGACAGGCCGGCGGCGTGGGTGGTGCGGACGGCGCCGGGGAAGCCGTCGCCGCGGAGGTTGGCCTCGGCGGCGCCGAGGGCGAGCAGGTCCCGGCCGACCAGGTCGATCTCCGCCACCCGGGGGCACAGCCTCGCGGCGAGCAGGGGCACGTGGCCCTGCGTGGGGTCGCAGCATGCCAGGCGCTCGACGGGGCGCTTGCCCAGCACGTCGGCGAGGACGTCCAGCAGCAGATCGGTCTGCCAGCTTCGGCTGTCGAACTCGGCCAGGCCGTGGCGGGCGGTCAACTCGTAGGCGTGTTCCCGCCAGGTAAGGTTCTCGACGGACCGCAGGTAGGCGTCGTCCGGCACGGGCGGCGGGGCGGCGGGCAGCGCGTAGCGATAGACCACGTGCCCGCTGAGCGCGTCGCGGTCGCGGAGTTCGACGCCGGCCTCGGCGAGCATGGCGTCGATCCTCTCGGCCAGCGGCTGGACGACCACGGCCCAGACTTCCCCGCGGGCACTCAGCCGCTCGGCCGCGCCCAGCAGCAGCAGCCGGTGGACGCTCTCGCCGGCCTTGGCGGGCAGGTTGGTGACCACGGCGTCGTAGTCCCGGCCGGGCACGCCGTCCCATGCGAGCCCGCCGGCGGCGCGAACGTTGTCCAGGCCGTTGGCGGCGGCGTTGCGCTGTGCGAAGGCGACGGCGAGGGCGTCGCGGTCCACGGCGTCCACGCGCCGCGCCCGGCCCGCCGCCGCCAGGTGCAGGGCGATGGGTCCGTACCCGCAGCCGAGATCGAGCGCCGCCTCCCAGGCCGGCTCGGCGCGATCGATCCGCCGCAGCAGCAGCCGCGTGCCCCGGTCCACCTGGTACGTGCTGAACACGTCGGCGGGCACGTCGAGCGAGAGCTCCCGCCGTCCGGCACGCCAGCGGAGGGCCTTCTTGACGGCGGCGTCGATCGCCGCGTTGTCCGGGCCCCCGGCCGTCACTTCCGCGAATCCAGCCAGTCGGCCAGGCGGTTCCTGGCGGCGCGGAGCTTCTCGACGGTGCCCACCTTGCCGGCGTCGACGCGCTTGAGGAACGCCTCGATCTCCTTGCCGCCGCCGGCCCGGCGGAGCAGGGCGAGGTAGTCGTAGTCCTCCACGCCGTCGCGGAGCGTCTCCAGGCGGATGCTCGGGCAGATGCCGTCCGGGCTCGGGTATACCGCGCAGCCCATGTAGTTGCCGCTCGTCCAGTTCTTCCTGTAGACGTCCTCGGTCCAGCGGATGGTCGAGTAGACGTATCGGCCGTCGACGCCGTCGGCGAAGTCCTGCCAGAACTGCGCCCGCCCCTGCACGGGGGCGTACTCGATGTGCCAGATCAGCGAGCTGTTGCACGCGAAGAACAGGTCCCCCGCCTTCCGCCGCGCCGCCACCCAGGGCTGGTCGGTCCCCTGGCCCAGCCAGATGTCCACCAGGCCGAACAGCGGCTGGACGTTCTTGCCGTAGAAGCAGTCCAGGATGGGGATGTCGCTGCCGGCCTTCCACTTCTTCGCCCAGGCGACCACCTGCGGGACCTCGACGTCGGCATGCTCGTCGAACGGCGCGTACACGAACGCGTAGTCCAGCAGGCCCTTGTCCTTCAGCCAGGCCTCGGCCTCGGCGTCCGGGCGGTTGATCGGGAAGACGTTCACCCCCCGCCCGAAGTCGTAGTACCGCTTCCACTGCTCGGGGCCGAAGTACATCGTCGGCGTCCAGCCATACCCGAGCACCAGCCGGCGGTAGCGGTCGAACACGTCCCGCTCGGACTGGATGGCCTCGATCCGGTCGTCGCCGAGGCCCATGATCCGCAGGTTGCTCCGCCACTTCCGCCCGCTGAAGCCGACCATGTTCGTCGAGCAGCGCAGCGCCGGGCGCTTGGGAAGGGCGAAATCCAGCACCTCGACCTCGACGGGTATCTTCGCGGCCGGGCCGTCGGGCAGGGAGAGGCTCAGCGCCCCGCGGTACACCCCGGCCGGGGCGTCGCGGCCGGCGCGGACGATCAGCCAGAACACCCGCCGCTTCGATTCGGTCATGACCTTGACGTTACGCCTGGTGACCGGCGCGTCGGGGATCATCCGCTGCCAGCCGAGGGGGAACAGCGGGTCGGGGTACTCGCCGACGGGGAAGTCCTTGTAGGAGCTGGGTGTCTCGGTGGTGACGTAGATCGCCTCGCGCAGGTCGGCGGACGCCAGCGCCCGCCCGTTGCGCGTGGGCGGCTCGAGCCGCACGTCGAGGTCGAAGACGTCCCGCCCGCGAGCGAAATCCACGGCCACCTGGAGGTCCTCGTACTCGCCTTTGGCAAGGCGGATGCGTGCGGACTCGGGGGCGGCCCGGCAGGCGATGCGGTCCTCGGGGAAGATGCGTCGGGGCACGGCGAGCTGCGCCGCCCGGAGGCGGTCGCCGGCCAGCAGGACGCGCAGCGGCTCGACATCGCGGCCCTTGCGCCGCGGCCAGGAGAACCCCTCGGCCTGCCACGGCTCGACGACCTTCTCGGGCGGCTGGCCGACGACGACCGGCAGCGTGATGCTCGCCTGCCGGGAATTCACCCCCCGCCCGAGGCGGATGATCTGCTGGCGGTCGTCGAAGACCGACAGCGAGAGGGTGTACACCCCGTCGCCGGGAGGTTGGGCGTCGTAGCTCAACCGGGCGATCTTCCCGGGCACCAGCGACGCCTGGCGGTTGGGCAACTTGGCGATCAGTCCGCCCTCGCCGTCGAGCAGCTCGCCCTCGATCCGCCGCTCGCCCAAGGCCTTGGCCGGCGAGATGCTCACCTCGATGCGGCCGTCGGTCAGTTCCGCCTCGGCCGCCAACTCGGGGGCGACGTACCACGGGCGGGCGAGGTTGGCCATCGCCGCGAGGGCGTAGGTGACCTGCCAGCTCTTGCCCGGCTCGAGGACGGTGCGGTTGAGGACGGTCTCGAGCGTGAACCGCACCTTCCCCCGCCAGGGGAACTGCTGGAAGATCTTCGCGTAGTCCATGACGCTGGCGACCATCGGCAGCTTGTCGGTGGTCTCCGTGCCCGACAGCCTGGCCACCCAGTCGGTGGCGGGCTTGACGAACTCCCCGCCGGGGTCCCGCGGGCCGGCTGGAAGGAGCATCACCGTCGGGCCGGCAAGCACCTTCTCGCCGCGCCGCCCGAGATGCTTGACCCACGGCGTCATCTGCGCCGCCGTCTCGCCGACGTTCTCCAGCCGCCAGGTCACCCAGAGCACGGCCTCGCCGGCGGGCAGGCGGAAGGTCTTGGTCACGCGGACGGTGGTCTTCGCGTCGTTGTAGTCGTAGTCCCACACGTACGCGACCCGGGCGGCGGCCTCGCCCTCCGACTGCGAGACGATCTCCCCGCCGTAGTCCCGCGACTTCCGCGACCAGAAGAACCGGTCCTCGCCCATGCGGTCGGTGCAGTAGCCCTGGTCGTGCTCGGCCGCGGCGAGGTCCACGCCCATCGGCTTGTAGACGAAGCTCATCACCTGGCCCGCGTAGCGGTTGGTGGTGACGGCGAGCTTGAGCAGGTCGTTCTCCAGCCAGACCGCGCAGGGATCGAGGACCTTGCCGGCCTTGCTGACCGGCCCGCGGCGGGCGGTCACGTTCGCGGCGGCCGCGGGGGCCAGCCAGCACAAGAGGACACTTGCGACGGTCAGCGTGCGTTTCATGGTGCCTTCCGCAGTTTCAGGATCTCGTTGATGACGCGCTGCCGCATGGCCGGGTACCCGCCGAACGCCTCGCGGACGCCGGCGATGCCCCTGTACGACCCGCGGACAGGCTCGAGCAGGCGCTCGACGCGGCGAAGGGCTTCGGCTTCGCCAAGCCCGCCACGCATGCGAAGCGCCTCCAGCAGCGTCTGGAGGTACCGGGCGTCGTCGATGCCCTCCCGGCAGGCCTCCCAGCCGAGCGTGCGGTGCCAGACGCCGTCGTTGGCGAACCGTTCGCCCCCGGCCGGGTAGACCACGTACAGGTACGACGCGTTCCAGTCGTAGCAGAACGTCGTGACGTTGTCGAGCGCGCCGTGGGTGGCGTACCACCAGCTCATCACGCCGGTCTTGTACCGCGGGTTCCACGGCGGGAACGACCGCACCTGCACGTAGTTCCACCGGATGTTCTCGCGGTGCCAGCGGCGCAGCTCCGCGTCGGCGCAGTAGGCCCGAAGCACCCCCGCGCCCGGGTCGAAGCTGACGGTCAGGTGGCACCAGAAGCGGTCGCTTTCGTGGCCCTCGTAGTCCGCCCAGACGCGCTTGACCTTCGTGGTGGTGTAGCGGATGCGCCCCTGCTGCTGATAGATGTCGTACCCCTTGCCGAAAAGGGATCCCCGCCCGCGGTACCACAGCGAGATGGCCCAGCCGTCGGAGAGGTCCGCGGGGCCCTCCCCGGCGGGAACCAGGTGCTGGTCGACGCCGTTGAGCTTCAGCGCCTTGCCCACCCGCCCGGGGACGAACGCCGGCCCGCCGACCAGCGCGGCGTTGTCGGGGGGGCCGTCGCAGGGGAAATGCGCCGCCGGGCCGGGCGCGGGCGTGCGATGCTGGGCAAGGACCTCATCCCGCGTGAGGGCGCGGTGGTAGATGCGGACGTCGTCAATGCAGCCGCGGAAGTGGTACTTGGGCGCCTGGCGGTGGGCACCGATCCACGGCAGGGGGTCGAACGCGGGCACGCCGGGGCAGGCGACCTCCGCCAACGCCGGCGGGCGATACATGGCGTTGATCATCGCCCCGGCGGCGCCGTGGTCGAGGTTCGCCTGCCAGTCCCAGTTGTTCCGGGTGGACCAGGTCTCCAGCCCCGCCCGGCGGGCGAGGCCGGCGGCGTAGGCGGTCCACCGCCGCTGCCAGGGCGTGCCGCACGGCTCGTCGACGGGGAAGACGTGGAGCGTCACGCCGAGGTCCTTGCAGATCGCCTTGACCTGCCGGAAGCCCTCGACGGCCAGCGGGCGGATGCGGGCATGGGTCTCCGCGGCCTCCCGCTCGGCGGCGGCGCGCAGGGCGGCGAGGTCGGCGGCGTCGGCGTCTCCTTTCAGTGCCGGCCCGGGCCGGGCCGGGCTGCTCCCGCCCGCGTTCAGCGACGCCTCGGCCGCCGCCCGCCCGGCCCGCCTCTGCTTCTCGGCGAGGATCGCGTCGGCCAGCGTGGGCAGTTCGCGGGGTACGTCCTTGACGGGCAGGTCGAGGTGTTTGGCGACGGCCCGGAGGATGCGCCCGGCGATCTGGTCGTCGGCGAAGCGCGGCGCGAGGCCCGTTTCCCGCAGGGCGCGGGCGAAGGCGGGCATGGTCCCGGGGCGCACGCGGATGGCGTCGCCCTCGAAGCCGACGTCGAAGGACGCCCCCATCTTGCGGGCCAGGCCCGTGTAGCCGTGGGCCGCGATGTCGCGGAGGCAGGCGAGATTCTCCGGGCGATCGATCGGCGACCACGTCAGCCGCCACATCCAGTAGGTGCTCGGGGCCGCTGCCAGGGCGAAGGGCAGGACGCGGACCTCCAGGGGCAGCGCCAGGGCCTCGCGTCCCCCGGCCAGCAGGCGAAGCGTCGCGCGGTACGTGCCCGGGGCGGCATCGGAGGGGATGGGGCAGTCCACGTAGAACCGTTGCCCCAGCCCCGCCGTCAGCGTCGGCCGCTCGCGCGCGAAGGGGATCAGCAGCTCCGGCGAGACGCTCTTCCACTTCCCGGGGAGGCCCGGCAGGTCGTTGATGAAGGCTGCCACGCCCAACCGCTCGCGTTGGAGGCACTTGACCCAGAATGGGTCGAACCGCCATCCCTCGGGCCCGGTCACCGTCAGCCGGGTCTCGCCGGCGTCGGCGGGCGGGTGAACGGTGAACGTCACCGGCTCGTACTCCCCCGCACAGCCGACGATCCGCAACGGCCCGTCGAGGCGATGGGCCTTCGACGGCGCCTGCCAGGGAAACGACGGCTCGGTGAAGTCCCGGCTGGTGACGACCCACTCGCCCCCGTCGGCCGACGCGGCCGCCAGCATCCATAGCGCCGCGAGAACACAGTATCTCATGGTCATCTTTCTCGCTCCCGCTGTCGCCCCCGCCCGCCGGGCCGAGGCGGCTGTTCGCCCCGGCGGTCGGCGGCGGTGAACTCCAGGCCGTCGATCCTGTCGCGCTCGATCTCGAAGAACTCCTCGCAGTTGGCCTCGGTCACGAGCCTGCCGTTGATCCGCAGATTGACAAAGCGGATGTTCGACAAGGAGTCATCGTAGCCCGAGCCCAGCAGCGACCGATAGGCGATCACCGGCGTGTTGACGGTGATGTCCTTGAATAGCATCCCGTCGATCCGCGTATGCCGCGACGCCGACGTCGGCGTGAACCACTTCGGCGCGTACGGGCGATTCGTGTCCAGATTGTACACGCAGAACACGCGGAACAGGTACGGCGACTCGATGCGGATGTCGCGGTACGTGAAGTTGCGTATCTTCAGGTCGCTGCCGGTGATGCAGGCGATGGCGGCCGGGCCGAGGCGCCCCCACGGGTGCTTCCAGCCGCTGGGTGGGCGGAGGTAGGCGATGATGTCCACGTCCTCGACGACGCTGTCGGCAAAGGTGACGTTGTCGCGCATTTCCTTGACCATGATCGCGTGGGCGTTTGCCAGCTGCCAGATGACCAGGTGGCGGGCGCGGGTGTTGTCGTTGAGCTTGAGGTTGTCATCGTGGGCCATCAGGAAGCTGTTGGTGATCGTGCAGTCGTCGACGTAGTCCGGCCCGTCGGTATTGCCATGCCACGCCCCCAGCATGGCGATGTCGTCGATCACGCGCCCCCCGTGGATGCCGAAGCACGCCCGGTCCGTGATGGTGATCCCCGTCAGGCGGTCGATGCCGATGACCTGGCTGCCCTCCTGGAAGTTGAGGATCCACTTGTGCCTGCCCCCCGACAGCGTGCCGCGTCCGCGGACGCACGCCTCGCCGCTGCCCCCCTGCCGCCGCTTGAACCGCCCGAAGACGTACGAGCCGCCCTCGAGGTACATCGTCTGCCCCCCCCCGACCAGCACCTGCTGCCACGGCGCCTCCCCGAGCTCCGAGAGGTCGTGCACGCCCGGGGCGAACCAGACTGTCCGGCAACCGTCAATCCTGGCTTGGGTTACTTCGTCGCCCGGCCGCACCACGAGCGTCCCGGCGGAGGCCTTCTCCGGGACGTCCCGCTCGGGGCCGTGGGCGAGAACGATCAGCGGGTTCCTGAAGCCCTCCGACAGCAGAGACTTCAACTTCCCTCCGTGGAACGACTTGCGATCGAGCAGATCGCGGTACTCATCCCGCCAGGACCTCGCCGGAACGTGCCCGCGCCCCCGGCGCTCGTAGACGGCCATCGCCTTGTCGTAGTTGGGGATGACGGCGACCTTCTCGGGCCTGTCGAGCGTGAAGACGATCGTGTTGCCGTCCTCGACCGTGCAGGGGATGCCGTAGGATGACGGCAGGACTTTCGCGCTGGTCAGCGGCAGGGCGATGTGCTCGGCGCCCTCCGCGACGGTGACGCGAACGGTGACCTTCCCGCGGAAGGAGAAGCAGGCGGCCGAGTGGGATGCGACGCCGCGACGCCCGTAAGGCCTCTTCTCCTTGAACTCGCCCTGCCAGTTGCAGCGGATGTACTCGTCTCGCCCGCGGCTGTACTGGACGAACGCGCGGTGGGCCTTTCCGTCGGCCTCGACGGTGACGGCGTAGTCGTCCGAGCGGAGGTCCGCCCCGCCGGGGACGTCGTAGGTCCAGGCCTCGCTCGCGGCGGCCAGGGCAGCGGCGGCGAGCAGGACCAGCGCGGGCGGGCCGATGGTGAGAACCGTGTTCATGGGCGTCTCCGGCAGGGCGCGGGTGCGTGATGTCGGCCTCGGCGGGCCGCTTTGTATGGAACCCCGGCGATGCGCAGGGGAACCGGTGGCGTGGTGTGCGAGATTGCTTGCGGGCGGCCAACGGCGCGCTGCGCAGCGGCGGGACGGTTGGCCAGGCGAAAGAGCGGCAGATGGGCTGCTGGCCGCAGGGCCCCGATACCCGGCCGAGCGTCGGCCCTTGCGGCTGGGCAGGTGCGGCGCTACGGTCTGCTTCTCACGTTCACCAGCGGCGTGAGGGAGTTCTTTTTTTGTTGACGGAGGTTTTGGATTTTCTATAATCCTGTATCGTTTGGAGTTATCTGTAGCGTAGAGCGCTTGCTGCCGATGGCCCGCCCGGCGGTTTCGGGTGGAGTATTGCCGTGGGCGCAAGGGCTTTGGTGTTTTGGTATCGTCTTGTTGGCGATAAGGTTAGGAACCAGCGGCAGCCGTGGACCGGGCGGAGCCCCGGATGGCCGGAGGGCCCGGGCGCGGCGTCGAGACGAGCGAGATCAGGCCGGGAGCTTCAGCGAAATGTCGTGCCTGACCAGGATCCAAGCCGGTGCATCAGCGTAAGGCCAGTCCGGCCTTGCCGCCCGCGGGGTGCCGCAACGGACGCGGCGCCGGGAACGCGGCAACGGGCGATGCGTGGCGTCAGCGTATGTCTCCGCGGAAGGAGGGCCGACGGAGCAGCGGGTGACACGCATCCAGACCGAATGCGGCGGCGGCTTGGAAAGTGGGCGAGGCAACCCACTTTTTTTGTTGGGCGTTCGGCGGGCCGGTGCGACACCGGCCGCCCTGGAACAGCGTGGAAAGGCCCATGAATCAGGAACTGTTGCGAATCGTTGACGGCCTGGCCCGGGACAAGAACATCGACCGGGAGGTCGTCCTTGAGGATCTCGAGGCGGCGATGCTCTCGGCGATTCGCAAGGCCAACACCGAGACCGAGGACATCACCGTCCGGATCGACCGTGAGAACGGCGAGATCACCGCCACGGTCGACGGCGAGGCGATGAGCATCCGGGAGCTGGGGCGCATCGCGGCCCAGACGGCCAAGCAGGTGATGATCCAGCGGATTCGCGAGGCCGAGCGGGGCAGCATCTACGACGAGTACCTCGACCGCAAGGGCGAGATCGTCACGGGGCGGACGGCCCGGTGGGAAGGCGGCTCGCTGATCGTGGACCTCGGGCGGACCGAGGCGATCCTGCCCAAGAGCGAGCAGATCCCCGGCGAGAGCCACCAGCCCGAGGAGCGGATCCGGGCGCTGGTGCTGGACGTCCGCGAGCAGCCCAGCGCGGTGAAGATCATCCTCTCGCGGACGCACCCGGACTTCATCCGGGCGCTGTTCGACCTGGAGGTCCCCGAGGTCGCCGAGCGGATCATCGAGATCAAGGCTCTCGCCCGCGAGGCCGGCTACCGCACGAAGGTCGCCGTCAACAGCCTCGACGCGAAGGTCGACGCCGTCGGCGCGTGCGTGGGCATCCGCGGCAGCCGCATCAAGAACATCGTCGACGAGCTGGGCGGGGAGAAGATCGACATCGTCCGGTGGAACGACTCGTCGAAGATCCTCATCGCCAACGCGCTGAAGCCCGCCGAGGTCGCCGAGATCGCCCTGTGCTTCGAGCTGGGGCGGGCGACGGTCGTGGTCACCGAGGACCAGCTTTCGCTGGCGATCGGCAAGCGGGGGCAGAACGTTCGCCTGGCGGCGCGGCTGACCACGTGGGACATCGACATCCTCACGCCGGCGGAGTTCAACGCCGGGCTGGACCTGCTGGAGAAGAGCCTCCGCAGCGTCGAGGGCGTGGACTCCACCGTCGTCGACAAGGTCATCGCCATGGGCATGGTCAACGTCCTGGACGTCGAGGAGGTCGGCCCCGAGCCGCTGATCAACGAGCTGGAGCTCGACCGGAACCTCGCCCAGCAGATCGTCGTCCGCTGCGCCGAGGCCGCCAAGGCCGCCGAGGCCGAAAAGGCCGAAGAGAAACGCCTGGAAGAGGAGCGCAAGCGGGCCGAGGCCGCCGGCGAGAGCAAGGGCGAAGCCGGCCAGGCCGACGAGAAGGCCGAGACGCCCGAGAAGGCCGAGACGCCCGCCGGCGGCGGATCGACCGAAGGCGAGCCCGCCGCGGCGCCGCCGGAGGCGATGCCCGCCCCGGCCGACGAGACCCGGGTGGAGCTGGCCGGCGCGTCGCAGACACCCGCGCCGGAGCCGGAGACCAACGCCGACGCCGCGCCCGAAGAGCCCTCGCCCGTCCCGCCCCCCGAGGCGCCGGTCGTCGAGCAGGCTCCGGGCGAGGCCCCGCCGGAGCCGAAGCCGCAGGGCGGCGACGCGCCCGAGCCGGCCGGCGAGGGCCCCCAGGCCCCGCCGAACACGACGACACCGTAAGCGAATCGACCGTCCGCGGAGACGTAATCCGATAGCCGACGTACCCGCCCGGCAGCGCCGGCGGGCAGATGCACAGCCAGCAAGAGCCGATAGACCCAGCCCGGGAGGCTTCCTTGGCAAAGCGTGTTTTTGAACTTGCAAGAGAACTCGGCGTGACCAGCAAGGCCGTCCTGGAGAAATGCCGCGCCGAGGGTCTCGACATCAAGAACCACATGTCCACGGTCTCGGCGGGGCTCCAGGCCACCATCCAGGAGTGGTTCAGCGAGGAAGCCGAGAACGCTCCCCACACCGCCGTGGAGACCGCCGAGCACGTCGACCTCGAGAAGGCCCGCAAGGCCGCTCAGCGCAGACGACGACGGAAGTCCAAGGAGGCCGAGGAGGCCGCCGAGCAGGCCGCTGCCGAAGCAGCCGAAGCCGCCGCCGCCGAAGCCGCCGAAGCAACCGCCGAGGAACCCGAGGCCGCCGAGGGTGCCGAGGCCGCCGAGCAGGCCCCGGCCGCCACGGCCGTCGCCGAGGGCGAGCCGGGCGCCGACGCCGAGGGTGCCGAGGCCGCTGAAGCCGGCGAGCAACCCCAAGCCGCCGAGGGCGAGGCCGAGACCAAGGCCGAACCCGCCGAGGCCGCCGCCGAAGCCACCACGGAAACGCCGCCCCAGCCGGTCGAGGCCGAGGCCGAGGCCGCGGCGCCCGCCGCCGAGCAGCCCCCCGCCGCCGAGGAGGCCCAGCCCCCGGCCGAGGAGGCCGGCGAGCCCGAGGCCCCGTCCCGCGCGGCCGCGGAGGTCGCCGAGCCGCAGGCCGGCGAGCAGGAAGGCGAAGGCGAGTCGGAGGAAGGCGAGGCCGACGAGGGCGAGGAAGAGGGCGAGGACGTCAAGCCGGCCGGGCCGCAACTGGTGCCTCGTCCGGCGAAGCTTCAGGGCCCGCGGGTCGTCCGCGTGGAGGCCCCGGACTACATGGACCGCCGGCCTCCTCGCCGGCGTCAGCCGCCGGCGCCGGCGGGCGTGGGCCCGTCGATGCGCGGTGGAGGCGGCGGGGGCGGGGCCGCCGGAGGCCGGGGCGGCTTCACCAACGGCAGCAGCGCCCCCAGCCGTGGCAAGAAGGGCGGGGGCAAGCCCCGCAGCAAGCGCCGCCGGGGTCGCAGCGGCGACAGCGGCGCCGGCGAGCGGCTCAAGGAATGGCGCGAACGCGACCTCCAGGAGCGCGCCGCCCGCATGGCGGCCGCCTCCGGCGGCGGGCTGCGGCGCCACCGCGCGTCCGTCGGGCGGCGAGGCGGCGGAGGCGGCGGGCCCAACGTCAAGGTCGGCAAGGTCGAGATCGACGAGCCGATCACGGTCAAGAGCCTCTCGGCCGCGACGGGCATCAAGGCCAACGAGATCATCCGGCGGCTGATGCAGGAACACGGCGTGATGGTGACGGTGAACCAGACAATCGACGTGGAGACCGCCGAGACGGTGGTTTCCGACTACGAGATCGAGATCGTCGTCCGCCGCGCCAAGACGGCCGAGGAAGAGCTCGAGAGCGAGCTCGAGGGCCGCGAGGAGGGCGAGAAGAGCCCCCGCGCGCCGGTGGTGACGTTCCTCGGTCACGTCGATCACGGCAAGACGTCGCTGCTGGACCGCATCCGCGAGACGTCGGTGGCCACCGGCGAGGCCGGGGGGATCACCCAGCACATCGGCGCCTACCGCTACGACGTGGGCGAACGCCACGTGGTCTTCCTGGACACGCCGGGGCACGAGGCCTTCACCGCCATGCGCGGGCGCGGGGCGAACATGACCGACGTGGTCGTCCTGGTCGTGGCCGCCGACGACGGCGTGATGCCGCAGACCGTCGAGGCAATCAACCACGCCCGGGCGGCGAAAGTCCCCATCGTGGTGGCGCTGAACAAGATCGACGTGCCGAACGCCAACGTCCAGCGTGCCCTCGGGCAGCTTGCCGAATACAGCCTCCAGCCCCGCGAGTGGGGCGGGGAGGTCGAGGTCATCCGCACCAGCGCCGAGACGGGCGAGGGCATCGACGACCTCGTGGAGATCCTCAGCCTCGAGGCCGAGCTGCTCGAACTCAAATCCGAGGTGGAGGCCCCCGCCAGCGGCTATGTCATCGAGGCCGAGGTCGACAACGCCCGCGGCGTGCTGGCGAGGCTGCTGGTGCTCAACGGCACGCTGAAGGTCGGCGACGTGGCCCTGGCCGGGCACGGCTACGGGCGCATCCGCCAGATCGTCAACGACAAGGGCAAGGAGATCGAGCAGGCCGGCCCGGCCACGCCGGTCGAGATCGCCGGGCTCAACGAGGTCCCCGTCGCCGGCGACCGCTTCTACGTGCTGTCGGACATCGACGCCGCCCGCGGCGTCGCCGAGGACCGCCGCGAGAAGGCCCGGACGAAGACCCTGGCGGCCGGCTCGAAGGTGACGCTGGAGAGCCTCCTCAGCCAGATCGAATCCGGCGAGAAGACGGAAGTGCCTCTGATCATCAAGGCCGACGTGCAGGGCTCGGTCGAGGCGCTCCAGGGCTCGCTGGAGAAACTCAACACCGACGAGGTCCGCGTGAACCTGCTTCACACGGCCGTCGGGGGCATCTCGACCGGCGACGTGACGCTGGCCGAGGCCTCCGGCGCGATCATCATCGGCTTCAACAGCGTGCCGGACCCCGCCGCCCGCCAGTTGGCCGAGAGCACCGGCGTGAACATCCGCCTCTACCGCGTGATCTACGACATCATCGACGACGTCCGCAAGGCCCTGGAAGAGGGCCTGGCGCCGGAGGTCCGCGAGGAGACGATCGGCCGGGCCGAGGTGCGGCAGGTCTTCAAGGTCTCCCGCGTGGGCACGGTGGCCGGCTGCTACGTCACCGACGGCGTGGCGAGTCGTTCGGCGAAGGTGCGGATCACGCGGGACAACATCGTGGTCGAGGACGAGCGTTCGCTGGACAGCCTCAAGCGATTCAAGGACGACGCCCGGGAGGTCCGCTCGGGCATGGAATGCGGCCTGAAGGTCGCCGGCTACGACGACATCAAGGAAGGCGACATCCTGGAATTCTACCAGAAGGTCGAGGTCGCACGGAAGCTCTGACGCCGGGTTGCCCCGCGAGAACGCCATGGCCACGCAACTGGGGCTTCTGCACCTGGAGTTCCACCTGCTGGGCACCGTGAGCCTCAAGGACAAGCGGCGTTCGGTCAAGAGCTTCCGGGACCGCGTCGCGTCGCGGTTCAACGTGTCGATCGCCGAGGTGGACGCCCAGGACAATCGCCGCCGGGCGGTGCTGGCGGTGGCGGTCGTGGGCAACGACCGGCGGCGCCTTGAAGGAACGCTCCAGCGGATCATCAACGCCGGGACGGCCTGGCGGGACATGATCCTGGCGACCAGCGACGTGGAATGGCTGTGAGAGGCCCGCGCCGGCGGGCGCGAGCGACGACGGGACCGGATGAGCCGCAGAACCCAACGTGTCGGAAACCTGATCCGCCAGACGCTGGCCGAAGCGCTGTTCAGCAAGCTGGCGGACCCGCGGGTGACCCCCGCGCGGACGTCGCTGACGCGCGTGGAGGTACCCGAGGACCTGCTGACCGCCAGGGTGTACGTCTCCGTGATCGGCACCGAGAGCGAGCAGGCCCGCGCCGTCGAGGCCCTCCAGCACGCCGCCGGCCGCCTCCAGGAGCTGCTCATGCGGAAGATCTCCCTCCGCCACACGCCCGTGCTGACCTTCCACCCCGACGAGCAATTCAAGAAGACCCTCCAGACACTCGACCTGATCGACCAGGCCATGGATGACGTCCGCCGCCGCGAGGACCTCCAGGAAGGCCCCGACCGAACGCCGCCGGAGACAGAGCAGCAGGAACCGCCTCGATGAAGAACGCCACGAAATACCAGAAGAAGGTCCGCAAGCTCCTCTCGGGGATGCCCAAGCCGTCGCGGGAGCTGCCCGCCGAGCCCGACCCGCTGGACTGGATCCCCCGCGCCGTGCTGACCGCCGACGCGGCCGAGGCCGATGTCGACAAGGCCATCGAGGCCCTCGAGAAGGAGTTCGTGGACGTCAACGAGCTGCGGGTCTCCCCGCCGAAGGAGATCGTCGACGCCATCGGGCGGGACTACCCCTACGCCCGCGCCAAGGCCCGCGAGCTGACCGGCTCGCTGAACGCGATCTTCACCCGCCGCAACACGCTCTCCTTCGCCCACACCGAGGAGATGAGCAAGCGCGACCTCCGAAGACACCTGCTGGAGTTGGGGCTCAGCCCCTACGGCGCGGCGTACATGATGCTCGTGGTCTTCGGAGGGCACGCCATCCCCGTCGACCGCTCCCTCGTCGAGTGCCTCGAGATGGACGAGTGCATCGAGCCCGGCAGCGAGTTGGAGGACGTCCAGGGGTTCCTCGAACGCATCATCCGCCAGAAGGATGCCTGGGCCGCCCACCTGTTCTTCCGGGCGTACGTGACCGACCACGCCAAGGACCTCGAGCGCAAGCACAAGGCCGAGGCCGAAGCCGCCGCCAAGGCCGAAGCCGAAGCCAGGGCCAGGCAGGAGGCCGAAGCGAAGGCCAAGGAAGAGGCCGAGGCCAAGGCCAGGGAAGAAGCCGCCGCCCGCAGCAAGGCGAAGAAGTCCCGCAAATCCGCCAAGGGCGCCAAGGCGAAGAAGGCCGCCGCCAAGGCCGGCGGAAAGAAGGCCGCCAAGTCGGCCGGGAAGCAGGCCCCCGCGTCCTCGAAGGCGAAGAAGACGTCCTCGAAGTCCTCGTCCAAGGCGTCGAAGCGGAAGACGGCGGGCAAGAAGAGCAAGAAGTCATCCAAGGCGAAGAAGCAGGACCCATGATCGACCGACCGTCCGACAAGCTGATGCTGGGAATTCCCAAGGGCTCGCTCCAGGAGAGCACGCTGGACCTGTTCCACCGCGCGGGGTACGACATCCACGTCTCGTCGCGGAGCTACTTCCCGACGATCGACGACGACCGCATCCGCGTGATCATGTTCCGCGCCCAGGAGATGAGCCGCTACGTCGAGGACGGCGTGCTCGATGCCGGCCTGACCGGGGCCGACTGGGTCCGCGAGAACGGTTCGGACGTCGCCGAGATCACCGAGCTGATCTACGCCAAGCAGAACCTCCGCCCCGTCCGGTGGGTCCTCGCCGTGCCCGAGGAGTCCGAGGTGACAGCCCCCGAGCAGCTCGCCGGCGGGATCGTGGCGACCGAGCTGGTGAACGTCACGCGGGAGTACTTCGCCGCCAGGGGCGTGGACGTGAGGGTCGAGTTCAGTTGGGGCGCCACGGAGGTCAAGGCCCGGCTGATCGACGCGATCGTGGACGTCACCGAGACCGGCTCGAGCCTCCGGGCGAACAAGCTGCGGGTGATCGACACGCTGTTGACCTCCTCGACGCGCCTGATCGCCAACCGCGAGGCGATGGAGACCGACTGGAAGCGGCAGATGATCGAGAACATCTCGCTGCTGCTGACCGGCGCGATCGACGCGCGGGAGAAGGTCGGGCTGAAGATGAACGTCCCGCGGGACCGCCTCGACGCGGTGATCGACCTGCTGCCCTCCGAGAAGTCCCCCACCGTCTCGCCGCTGCACGAGAGCGACTGGGTCGCCCTGGAGGTCATCGTCGAGGAGAAGGTCGAACGCGAGCTGGTCCCCCGGCTCAAACGCGCCGGGGCCACCGGCCTGATTACCTACCCCTTGAACAAGGTTATTCCCTGATCCGTACAACCTCGGGAGATGCAGGCGTCATGAATCCGCTGCGAATGCTGTGCGCGGGGGCGATCATCCTGGCCGGCTGGCCGGCCCGCGGCGCCGACCGCGCAGCCCCCCCCGCCACCGCGCCCGCCCCGGCCACCGCGCCGGCCGACCACGCCGCCGCCCTGCCCGCCAAGGCCCTCGTCGGGCTCGACGAGCTCGATCCGCCCGTCAAGCCGCCCGTCAACCCCCCCGGCGCCACCGACATCCCCGACCGTGCCAAGGACGACGTCGAGAAGGCCGAGGCCCTCCTGGCCGCCAAGAGCTATGCCGCGGCCATCCAGCCCCTCGAGCGAGCCGTCGCCTTCGACCCCGACAACGCGCGAATCCAGCGGATGCTGGGACGGGCCTACCTCGGGCTCAACAACCGCGGCAAGGCCCTGACACATCTCGCCGAGGCCGCCGACGCGGCGCCCAACGACATCGACACCCAGCTCCTGCTGGGCCAGCTCTTCGCCGCCCAGAACCAGAACGAGAACGCCATCCTCCGCCTGCGAACCGCCCTGGCCTGCGACGCCGCCGACCCGGACGACCCCCGCACCGGCGAGGCGCTGCTGACGCTGTCGCTGCTGCTGGACCGCCAGGGCTACTGGACGGCCGCCCTGGAGGCCTACAAGCTGCTCAGCGACCGCATCGACCGTCACGGGCGGGCCTACGCCGAACGCCGAGCGCTCCGCGAGTGGGTGCTGCGCCCCGAGCGGCTGCTCAGCCGCCGCGGCGCCCTGCTGCTGCTGCTCCGCCAACACGCCCCCGCCGTCAAGCTCCTGGAGCGGGCCTACCGCCGGGACCGCACCAACGGGCGGACCGCCAAGCTGCTCGTCGACGCCCTGCTGGCCAAGGGCGACCACGCCCGCGCCGAGGAGCTGCTGCGGGCGATGGTCGAGCTGCCCGGCCAGCGCCCCAACGTGCCCGACATGCTGCGGACCCTCTGCGAGAAGACCCGCGACCGCGGCGTCCTCGAACGGTTCTGGAAGGCCATCGAGGCCGACAGCCACGCCGAGGCGCCCCTGGCGGCCTCGCTGGCGGGCGTCGCCGGCGACCTCGGCTGGAAAGACCTGGCGATGTCGATCCTCTCCTCGGCGATGCCGGCCAATCCGTCCTCGCCGCGGCTGTGGCGGATGCTCTGCCGCACCCGCGCCGAGGCCGGCGAGCTCGGCGAGCTGTTCGACGAGATGGCCAAGGCCCTCCAGGCCGACGCCAACGCGCTGGGGGCGATCGCCGACGGCCTCGTCCGCGCCGCGCCCGCCGCCGACCGCGAGGGCGCCGAACGCGACCTCGGCACCATGGCCCGCAAGGACAAGTCCGACGTCCGCCCCGAGCTGCTCTACCTCGCCGGGCGGTTCGCCGCCGCACGCGGGAAACACCTGCTCGCCTCGGACCTCTACAAGCAGGCCACAGACCGCAGGCCGGAGTTCTTCCGGGCCTACGAGGCCCTGCTCGAGGCCTATCTCGCACAGAAGCGAGCCGACCGCGTCGACCGCCTGCTGACACGCGTCAAACGCCTGGCCGGTGAAACCCACCTGCCGGCCTACTTCCGCGGCAAGGTGGCCCTCAGCCGAGGCGAGGCCGACGCCGCCGTCGAGGCCCTGGAGCAGGCCCGCCAGCGGAAGCCCGACAACGCCGCCACCGCCCTGCTGCTGGCCGACGCCTACCTCGCCGCCGACCGCCCCGACGACGCCGCCGAGACCCTCGAAGCCCTTCGCGAGGCCGACGAGTCCAACGAGGCCGTCGCCAAGCGGCTGTTCGACCTCTACCTCGCTCGCCGCCGCTACCGCCAGGCCCAGCAGGTCGCCGCCGAACTGCTCCGCCGCGACCGCCAGTCCGTCGCCGGGCGCCTGATGACCGTCCAGCTCGCCCTGCGGGCCGGAAAGAAACGCCAGGCCCTGCTGCTGCTGGACCAGCTCGCCCTGGAGGCACCCGAGAACCCCGAGGTCCAGCTTCTCCGCGTCCAGGCCGCCATGGGCGGCTCGATCGGGCTGGTCGCCCGGGAGACCTTCGAGGAGTCCGTCGAGAGGCTCCACCGCGTCCTCCGCGCCAGGCCAGACCACAGGCCCACACGCCAGCGCCTCGCCGAACTGCTCGCCGCCGTGGGCAAGACCGCCGAGGCCGCCGCCACCTGGGCGACCCTCTTCGAGGAAGACCCCGCCGACGCCGAGACCGCCAGACGCTACATCACCGCGCTGATCCAGACCGACCAGCACGCCTCGGCCCTGCGGGCCGTCGAACGGTTCCGCCAGGACAGGCCCGAAGACATCTGGGCACGCGTCCGCCACGTCGAGCTGCTCGGCGAGGCCGGACGACACGACCGCGCCGTCCAGCTCCTCGGCGACTGGATCCGCGCCGCCGAAGGCGACAACCTCAAAGACCACTACCGCCAGCAGTTGGTCCGCATCCTCACCATCGGCCAGCAGTACGACAAGGCCCTCGATGCCGTCGACGAATGGCGCAAGGCCGAGACCGGCGAGCTCGCCCGCCAGCGCCTCCGGCTCCGCCGCGTGCAGTTGCTGGCCCTGGCCGAACGGTATGACGAGGCCGGCAAACTGGCCGAGGCCGTCGCCGAAGACGAGCCGGTCACCGACATCTGGCGCCTGCTGGTCTCCGCCGCCCTGGACGCCAACGATTTCGACCAGGCGCTGGAGACCATCGGGACCTGGCAGGCGAAGCGGCAGAAGCTGGCCGACGACCTCTCGATCATGCAGGAGATGGTGGCCAGGCTGACCAAGGGCGGCAAGGACGAGGTCGAGGAAGCGGAGAAGGCCCTGGCCCGGTTGCCCGAGCCGCTCCGCGAGCCCATCGGGCGGCTGACCGAGTTCGCCGAGCACGCCAAGGCCTCCGATCAGATCACCCGCTTCGCCGTCGACGTGGCCGAGTCCCTCAACACGCTCAAGACCTTCCGCGTGCTGGTGTTGGGCCAGGCCGAGCGCCAGGACGAGGCCCGCAAGGCCGCCGAGGGCTGGCTGGAGGAGGAGCCCGGCTCCCTCGCCGCCCGCAAGGCCCTCGTGGGCGTCCTGGCCGACGCCGAGAAGTACCGCCAGGCCGTCGACCTGCTGACGGCGTGGCTGAAGGAGGCCACCCCCACCACGGCGGCCGCGACCCGCCCGGCGAAGGACGACCCGGCCGTCACGTGGATGCGGGAGACGCTGGTCCGGGTGCGGCTCTCCCAGCACCGCCCCGCCGAGGCGGTCAAGCTGGCGGACCGGTTTCTCGCCGACGACGCGGCCAACAGCGAGCTGCTCTCGCTGAAGAGCGCCTCGCTGACGGAGCTGGGTCGGGACGACGAGGCCGTCGCGGCCATGGAGGCCGCCCAGCGGCTCAACAAGGCCGACCCGGGGCTCAAGAACAACCTCGGCTACCTCTACGCCGAGCAGGGCATCGAGCTGGCCCGGGCCGAGGAGATGCTCCGCGAGGCGCTTCGCCTGCGCCCGACGGAAACGGCTTTCATCGATTCGCTCGGATGGATATTCTACAAGCAGGGCAAGATGGTCCAGGCCGGGCGAACGTTCCAGCGGATCGTACAGGACGCCGACGACGACGCGATCGGCCACGGCGTCATCCTCGACCACGCCGGGGACGTCTACTACCGCCTCGGCTGGAAGGACCGGGCCCTGGAGTACTGGAGGCGGGCCCTCCGGATGGCCCGGAAGATCGAGACGCCCACGCGGGAGGAGAAGCACCTCCTCGACGTCGTGCCGCGCAAGATCGAGGCCGTCGAACGTGGCGCCGAGCCGCCGCTGGCCCCCGTCGTGGGCCCGCCGGCGGACGAGGACGACGACAAGGACACCGCCGGCCGCCCGGACACCGGGGCCGCGGACGCATAGACCATTGACCGCAAGCTGACGGAGATTGCGAGATGTCGGGACATTCCCATTGGGCGACCATTCGGCGGGCCAAGGCCGCCAACGATGCCAAGCGGGGGCGCGTCTGGAGCAAGCTGGCGCGGCGGATCATCGTGGCCGCCAAGGCCGGCGGCGGCAACCCGGAGGAGAACCTCACCCTCCGCTACGCCATCGACGACGCCAAGGGCGCCAACATGCCCAAGGACACCATCAAGAAGGCGATCCAGAAGGGCTCCGGCGAGTTGGACGGCGAGAGCTACGAGGAGATCATCTACGAGGGCTACGGCGCCGGCGGGGTGGCCTTCCTCGTCGAGTGCCTCACCGACAACCGAAACCGCACCGCCCCGGAGATGCGCAAGCTCTTCGAGAAGGCCGGCGGGCAGCTCGGCTCGACCAACTGCGTCGCCTGGATGTTCGAGAAGAAGGGCAGCTTCGTCGTCTCCAACGAGGTCGCCGACGAGGAGACGCTCATGGAAGTCGCCCTCGAAAGCGGGGCCGACGACGTCGACGCCGACGGCGACCTCTTCGAGATCACCTGCTCGCCACAGGCCTTCTCCGACGTCAAGCAGGCCCTCGCCGACCGCGAGATCGAGACCGTCTCGGCCGAGATCGCCATGGTCCCCACCAGCACCGTCCCCGTCGAGGGCGACCAGGCCCGCCAGGTCCTCCGCCACATAGAGGCCCTCGAAGACCACGACGACGTCCAGCACGTCTACGCCAACTTCGACATGCCCGACGAAGTCCTCACCGCCGCGGAAGCCGACTAGCGCCGCGCCGCTGCGCAAGCACCAGGAAACGGACGCCAGGAAACAAACGGCTGACGCCTGATCCGCGGTCCGTCTCCGCAAGCAGCATCGTGTTGCCCGGTTGCACCGGACCTGTCAGGGCGATGCCTGTCCTTGTCTGGTATTCCGCGATTTGGCTTTTTGAGCTATTTTGAGGTTTGGGTCCTGGGCCGTCAAAGCACCGAAACCGCCGAATACATGGGACACGTGGACCATGCCTTCGGTGTTGAACGTATGGTTCTGCAAGGCCAAAGGAGCCGCTGCATGAGGATCGGGATCGTCTCGGATTCCCACGGCGACGTGGACCGGCTGCGGCGGGCGATGGAGATCTTCGACGCCCACGACGTCGAGGTCCTCGTCCATTGCGGCGACGTCGGAAGCCCCGACTGCCTCGAAGTGCTCGCCGACGGCGACTGCGACGTCCACGTCGTCGCAGGGAACACCGACCACCACGTCGAGGACCTCGTCGCCGCCGCCGCGAAGTTCGGCGTCCATTTCGCCTGGGAGGTCGTCGAGATCGACCTCGGCGACGGGCGCCACCTCGTGGCCACCCACGGCCACGACGACAAGATTCTCGGAGAGCTGATCCACGACGCCCAGTTCCCCTACGTCTGCTGCGGGCACTCCCACAAGACGCGCGACGAGACCGTCGACGGCGTCCGCGTCATCAACCCGGGGGCCATCCACAACGCCCGCCTCCACACCGTCGCCGTCCTCGACACCGACACCGGCCACCTGGAACACGTCATCGTCCCCGATTGACTCCCCAACCCCCTGCCCGCTCCAAGCTTGCTCCGTTGCAAGTCAAGTATTACTACTTTTATGTGTTTACGGGGTGTGTCCACCCCCTCCCCAGTGGACACCGGAGTGGACACGATATATCACTATATAATAGAACCACTTACACATCTGAAATCCCGCTGTGTCCAGGTGTCCGGAGGGGTGGACAGAACTGACACACTGGCCCCCGAGCCCCCTTCGTGGTATCCTCCCCGGCGGTTCGAGCAGGGCAACCGATCATGACCGTCCGCCGCCGAGATGGTACGCTTGCCCCGCCATCGGCGAGCCCGAACCCGCCGATCCACGACCCACAAGTCAAGGAGCCCGAGATGAGCCCGTCCACGATACCGTCCCTCGCCGCCCTGCTGCTGACCGCCGCGGTCGCCGCCGGGCAGACCGGCACGGCCGTGATCGATACCGACATGGGCGATGTCCCCGCCGACGCCATGAAGCCCGTCGCCGGCCAGCGCGTCTCCGGCAGCCTGCCCGGGGACTGGGCGGACGACTCCGGCTGGGCGCCGGTCCACGGCAGCTACCGCCGGGCCACCGAGGGCGGGCGGACGTTCCTCCGCATGGACGTCGCGAAGCTCCGCGACGGGCGGCTCCAGCTCATGCACCTGATCCCCAAGTACGAGACGCCGGCCTACTTTCGCCTGGAGCTGACGCTCCGCAGCCCCACCGCGGCCCGGCCGGAGGTCGGCCTGCGGATGCGGTCCCAGCCCTACGAGTTCCTCTGGAGCCGCACGCTCGCCGTCCCCGCCGACTGGCGGGACTACACCTTCGACTTCCGCCTGACCCGCTGGCCCCAGCAGATGGGGCTGTGGATCAACCTCGGCGCCGAGGGTACGCTGGACATCGCCCGCGTGCGGCTCGTGCAGCGGACGAAGGCGCAGCTCGTCGCCGAGATGGCCGCCCGCGCCAAGGCCGGCGGGCCGAAGAACCTCCTCCGCGTCACCCGCCTGCCGCTGGGCCTCCAGAGCGGCTGGTCGATCGACCGGGAGCTCTCCGACGGCGACCATGTCCACGTCGCCGCCGACCCCGACGTCGCCGGCCCCACGGGCAGCCCCGCGCTCCACATCCGCACGCCCGAGAAGATGCGCCTCTTCGCCGCGCCGTTCGGCGTCCCCGTCCAGACCGAGCCGCACACCGCCTCGCTGTTCGTCCGCGGCAGGGGGCGGCTCCAGTTGGCCGCCTCCGCCGAGGGCCACCAGGTCCGAACCGGAAAGCCCGTCACGCTCGACGGCGATCAGTGGAAGCGGGCCACCGTCACCTTCCAGCCGCGCCTGCTGAGCCGCTGTCACGCCCTGGTCCTCCATTGCGAGGGCGAGCTGTGGGTCGACGCCCTCCAGGTCGAGCGCGGGCGGAAGGGGACGGACTACGCCCCGGCCGGCGCGTGCGAGGTCGCCCTGGCGGTGGACTCCCCGGCGCGGGTGCAGTTCGACGACGAGCCCGCCCGGGTCCGCTGGGCGGTGACGGGCGAGGCCCGCGGCGCGACGCTTCGAGCACGCGTGGTAACCCCGTACGGCGACGCGGCGGCGCTGAAGCCGGTCAAGCTCGGCGGCGGCTTCCTCCAGACCGGCGAGCTGGACTACGCCGTCCTGCCCGCCCGCCCGCGGGGGCCGATGCGGATCGAGGCGTGGGTCACCGACGCCGACGGCGACCGCATCAGCCCGCCCAACGAACTGGTACTCTACCGCCTCCGTCGTCCGCGGTACTGGAACGCCGACGCGCCCGACAGCCCGTTCGGCACGCACACGCTGTCGACCACCCGGCATATCCTCATGGCCAAGGCCGCCGGGGTGAACTGGACACGCCTCCACGACGCCGGGTCGGAGTACATCGGCTGGTTCCACCTGGAGCCGGCCAAGGGCGAGTGGGCCTTCCGCGACGCCGCCCTGAAACGCTTCCGCAAGCACGGCATGATGATCCTGGGGGCCTACTCCACCGCACCGAAGTGGGCCAGCCACTTCCGCCACGAGAAGCCGCACATCGGCTACTTCGACCGCTACTACCAGCCGATCGAGATGGACGCCTTCGCCCGCTACGTCCGCACCGTCACCGAGCGCTACAAGGACGGCGTCATTCAGCACTGGGACGTCTGGAACGAGCCCTGGAACCACGAATGGTGGGCCGTACGCTACGACGAAGACAAGGGGGGCCGGGCCGGCTACATCACCAGCGAGAAGCCGCGGGAGGATTTCGCCAGGCTCCAGGCCGTCGCCTACGAGGCGTCCAAGGCCGCCGACGAGGACGCGGTGGTCTGCGGGATCAACACCTACGCCGGGGCGACGCGGGGGCAGCACTGGACGGAGGGCGTCGTGGGCGCCGGGGGCATCGAGCACTGCGACGTGATCGCCTACCACCAGTACACCAACGGCCCACTGGGCCACCCCGGCGACGCGGTCGAGACAGGGCTGAATGGGACGGTCAAGCCGATCCTCGACAAGTACGGCAAGCTGCCCCGGCCGGTGTGGATGACCGAGGGCAACCCCAACCCCCGCGGGCTGGGCGAGGGCTTCTACAACATCACGCTGCCCTACGAGCCGACCGAGGACGTGCTCGGCTCGTCCGACCGCCTCGTGCGATACTGCGTCAGCATGCTCGCCAACGGCGTGAGCAAGATCTTCCTCTACTCCATGCACACCCACACGCACTTCGGCGGGGAGAGCTGGCGGGTGCTCGTCACGCCGGACGGCTACCTGCACCCCTCGGCCGCGTCGCTGTCGGCGGCGGCATGGCTGCTGGAGGACACGCGGTTCGTCCGCCACGTCCAGCCGGCCGAGGGCGTGACGTGCTACCTCTTCCAGGGCGACGAACGCGCCGTCGCCGTGCTCAGCCCCCGACCCCGCCATGCGCCGCTGGCCCTGCCGGACGACGCCGGCGTCGAGCTGTTGGACGTGTACGGCAACCCCCTGCCGGCCGGGACGAACCTCGGCCTGCACGTCGCCTACCTCCACGCCCCCGCCGGCAAGGCCGAGGCCCTCGCGAAGCTGCTGAGCAAGCGGTGACCGACCTTCGCTTCGCTCAGCGAACCTGCGGTGTGCGCTTGGCGAGGGCGTAGAGGTCCCCGGCGTGGGCGAGGCTCTCGCCTTGGAGGGAGACGAACAGCCCCGCCGGATCGAGGGCGCCGAGGAGGCGCTCGATCTCCGCCTCGGCCAGCGGGTGCTCCCAGTTGGAGACCTGCACCGACAGCCCCGCCGCCTGGGCCGACCGGGCCAGTTCGATGATCCCGTCGAGGTCCGGACCGTTGGGATCGTTGCTCAACTCCATCGCACGCAGGCCCGGCAAGCCAAGCAGCTCCGGAACGCACGCCCCAGCGCCCGAGTGAATGTGAAGCATCCCGTACTCCAGCCCGCCGAGTACGGTGGCGTTCGCCTCGGCGAAGACGTCGCGGAAGTGCGTCGGGCCCATCAGGGCGGTGACGTCCTCGGAGTAGCACGAGCCCGTCCCGTCGCGCCAGATCCGCATCCAGTCGATGGACCCCTCGCTCAGCCCGGCCTCGGCGAAAAGGCGGAAGTGCTCGGCCAGGACGGCGGCGACGAGCTCGGCGGCGTCGGCGGCCGCGGTTCGCAGCGCGGCGGGGTGGAGGGCAAGCTCGAGGGCGAACGTCTCGTTGCCGAGCATGCAGGCGAGGATGTCGGCCGGTCCGAGCAGCGGGCAGCACCCGGGCAGGAATGTCTCCCAGCTCCAAGCGTCCAGCAGCGGCTCGAGCAGCCGGAGGTACCGCTGCCAGTGCGGGTGGTCGGGGTCGAAGGGCGGCACGCAGAGTTCGGCGGCGTCGCGGGCGCAGGGCGTGGCCCAGCAGTTGACGCCGTCGTACTCGAACCCGCACCCGGCGAGGACGGGCACCATGGGCGTGCCGAAGTTGACCAGCGCGACCGGCGGCTTGTCGCTGGGGATGACCGCGCCGGCCTCGATGCCGCGGAGCTTGCGATCGACGATCTCGCCGGGGGTCAGGCGGAGGTCGAATGGCTCGCCGCCGCCTCCACGGGGCGGCGGGGCCGGCGCGAAAGTCGAGACCAGCGGCACGTCGTTGTCGCGCAGCCACCACCGCCGGTGCAGGTCGATCTCCTCGCGGAGGGTCACCCGGCGGCCTCGGGCGGCAGGAGGCGGATCTCGGCGATGCCGATCAGGTGCAGGCAGAGCAGCGACAGGGCCAGCGCCACCGCCGCGGTGAGGAGGATCATGGCGAGGGTGCGTCCTTTTCGGGTCCGAGCCCGGCCGGCGGGATCGACGCGGCCGGCGTCCATGCCGGCGAGGTCGCGGGAGCCCATCCGCCAGGCGGCGGAGGCAAGCGTGACGAAGGCGGCGAGGGCAAGCAGTGCGAGGTAGCCGGCCAGCCTTCCCGGCGGCGAGCCCGGGGCGAGCAGGTCGATCCGCAAGCCCCCCCAGAGCAGCGCGGCGGCGGCGAGGCAGCCGGCGGCGGCCAGCGCGAAGACGGTCACCGCCCGCGCGCGATGGGGCAGGGCCAGGTTCTCCGTCGCGGCCGGGGCGGGCGCGTCGGGGTGTTCGAAGGCTGTGGCGGTCTCAGGGTCCATGGTGAGCATACCCGTCGGTTAAACCGCCACGGTCGGCGTCGGTGGCGTGAGGACCGACGGGCGGGCAGGCATCGCGCCTGCCCGCCCGTCCGGTCCGGTGCAACCTGCCGGGGCCGCGCTCAGCGCAGCGGCAGCAGGTCCAGCAGGTTGTTCATGCTGTTGGGGCTGTTGGGGCCCATCTGCCGTTGGAGTTCGGAGGCCCCATACATGACACCGCCGATGACGCTGGCCAGCAGGATGCCCAGGATGATGTCCAACGCCAGTGCGATGATGCTGAGCACCATGCCCGCCGTGGCCATCCCCGTCGGTGCGCCGGCTTCCTTGGACTTCTTGCGGCCGATCATGCTGAGAATCAGGCCCACGACGGCGCATGGGATGGCGATGTACCAGAAGCAGAAGATGACCAGGGCAACGATGCCGAGGATCATCCCTGCGATACCGAGTCCCTTGCCCGGGTTAGCCTGTGCGGCGCCGGCACCGCCCGGTGCGGGGGCCTGGGGAGGCTCTTGCGTCATGTCGCGGTCTCCTTTCCGATGGTTTGCGAAGGCGCGGGGCCGTACGAGAAACCCCGCGAAGTGCCGCTGCGGAACCTATCGGCCGCACGCGGACGTGTCAACGACATTCCGTAGGCGAAAGCCCCACGGCCGGCGGGGGCCGCCGGATTCACTTGGTTCATCGTCGGGCGTTGGGGGCGGGGAGCTTCAGGAAAACAGCGCCTCGACGAACGCCTCGGGGCGGAAGGCCTCGACGTCGTCGAAGCCCTCGCCGATGCCGATGAACTTCACCGGCAGGTTCACCTCGTTGCGGATCGCCACCACGATCCCTCCCTTGGCCGTGCCGTCCAGCTTGGCCAGGAAGATGCCCGTCACGTCGATGGCCTGCGAGAAGGCCTTGGCCTGGTTGATGGCGTTCTGACCCGTGGTGGCGTCCACGACCAGCAGCACCTCGTGCGGGGCGCCGGGGATCTTGCGGGCGACCACGTCGCGGATCTTCGTCAGCTCCCGCATGAGGTGGTCCTGCGTGTGAAGCCGACCGGCGGTGTCCACCAGCAGCACGTCGGCGCTGCGGGCCATGGCGGCGTCGCATGCGTCGAAAACGACCGCCGCCGGGTCCTTGCCCGTGCCCTTGATGATGTCCACGTCGATCCGCTCGGACCAGATCGTCAACTGCTCGACGGCCGCGGCGCGGAACGTGTCCCCCGCCGCCAGGCATACGTTCATGCCCTCGTTCTTGAACGTCCAGGCCAGCTTGGCCACCGACGTGGTCTTGCCCGAGCCGTTGATCCCGGCCACGAGGATGACCGTCGGCGGCTGATCGGCGAAGTGAACCGTCCGGTCGCTCTCGGGCCAGTACTGCTTCAGCTCGCCCTTGAGGAACTCGATGACGTCGTCGCCGCGGCTGACCCGCCCATCCTTGCCCGCGGCCTCGAGGTCCTCCCGGATCCGCACGGCCGTGGCGACGCCCATGTCGGCCTGGATGAGCACGGCCTCGAGCTCGTCGAGCGTCTCGGCGTCGAGCTTCCGCCCGCTCAGCAGCGACCGCAGCGATCCCACGAACCGCTGCCGCGTCCGACTCAACCCGCTCTTGAGCTTCTCGATCGTCTTGCGAAACAGGGCCATTGCTTGGGCATTCCTTTTACCAGGGATTCAGGGGATGCAGGGGATTCAGGTCACTTCTTCGGCGTCCGTGACCTGTCCTTCCGTAGCGAGTACCGCCGATACTGGAGCTGAGGCTGGCGAAGTTCAGGAGCATGCCTACCGGCAGGCCGGTCGCCTTCAGGCAGTTCAGCACCCGGGCCGAGAAGACCTTCGGCTCACCCTCGGCAGCCTTGACCTCCACGAGGCCACATCGGGCGACAATGATATCCGCGACATGCTCCCCGACAAGCACATCTTCGTAATGGACGCGAATCGGCATCTGCTGGACGACTTCCAGCCCCTCCTTCCGCAGCGCGACGCCCATCGCGTTCTCGTAGACCTTCTCCAGGAAGCCGCACCCGAGCGTGTTCTGGACCCGGAACGCACACTGGAGAATCCGCCCCGTGACCTCCTCATCCTCCCACCGCGCCATCCCATCCCCTTCCCTGCTGTGCCGTCCCGGGCCTCGGTATCTCTCGCCTCCTATCCTCTGTGGTCTTCTCTCTTCTCTCTTCTCCGAACCCCCTCTTCAATCCCCTGCATCCCCTGCATCCCTGCTGGAATCCTCCGTCCCGTCACCCACCGCCCCGGAGAGGTGTCTGGCGACCGCGTCGAGGATGCCGTTGATGAAGCGGGGGCTCTCGGCGGTGGAGAACTCGCGGGCGAGGCGGAGTGCCTCGGTGATGACGACCTTGACGGGCACGCGACCGAGTCGCAGCTCGTGGCAGGCAAGGCGGAGGGTATTGCGGTCAACCAGCGCCAGGCGCCCGAGGCCCCAGTCGCGCGCGTGGCGGCTGAGCAGTTCGTCGCAGGCATCGCGGTCGGCCCAGACGGAGTCCATCAACTCGCGGGCGGCGGTGAGCGTCTCGGGAGACTCGCGGCTGTCGGCGATGAACTCGTGGACGAGCCCGAGGGCCCGGTCGCCCTGAGCGTCGAGGCAGCAGAGGCCCTGGAGGGCGAGGCGTCTTGCCCTGTGGCGGGGGTTCACGGGGAGTCGCTGTCCGCCGCGACCGGGAGCTGGCCGAGCAGGTTGACCATCTCGATCGCGGCGCAGGCGGCCTCGGCGCCCTTGTTGCCGGCCTTGGCGCCGGCGCGGTCGACGGCCTGCTCGACGGTATCGCAGGTGAGCACGCCGAAGATGCAGGGCACGTCCGTCTCCAGCCCGGCCAAGGCGACGCCCTTGGCGACCTCCGAGGCGATGTACTGGTGGTGATCGGTCCCGCCGCGGATGACGGCCCCGAGGCAGACGACGGCATCGTAGACGCCGCACTCGGCCAGCCTGCGGGCCAGCAGGGGGATCTCGAAGCTGCCCGGCGACCAGATCACCTCGATGTTCTCGTCGGCGACGTGGTGGCGGCGCAGCGCGTCGGTCGCGCCGTCCAGCAACTTGCCCGTCACGAACTCGTTGAACCGGCTGACGACGAGCGCGAACTTCGCCTCGGCCGGAGCGACCAGCTTGCCTTCGTAAGTCTTCATCTCGCCTGCTCCCGGGGAACGGGATGGTCCGTCCCACTGTGCCGAGAGTATACGCCCCGGGCGCCCGCCGGGCAAGGACCGGACCGCCGGCCCTACAGCGTCAGCGCGATGCCCTGGTCGGCCGCGTCGCGGGCCTTGAGGGCGACCTCGGTAGCGCGGAAGCTCTCGGCCGGGGAGATCAGGCCCTCGCCGTCACCGTCCAGCGAGCCGATGAATTCGGCGAACAGGTCCCGCTTCGGCGGCAGGGGCAGGTCCTCCTCGCCGTCCGGCGTGGTCAGCACGACGCGGCGGCCCTCGTCGGCGAGCTCCAGCATCGCCTCGCTGCCGACGATCCGGAGCCGCTCGTCCCCCCAACTCCGCTTGCCCCCCGGTGAACCGGGCCAGGGGCGGAGGTAGTCGAACGTGATCGCCGCATGCCCACCGTCGGCGAAGTCCAGCAGGATCGCCCCGGCGTCCTCCATGCCGGGATGGCTGGGGTGGGCGGCATTGGACTGAGTGGCCATCACGCGGGTGTAGTCCTTGCCGGCGGCGAAGCTGACGAAATCGATCGCGTGGATCGCGCACCACGGGATCGACCCGCCATAGGTCTCCCGGCGCTTGTACAGCTCGTCCCGCGTGGCGAACGGGTAGCTCTTCTGCCCGAAGGCCAGCAGCGGCTCGCCGAGGCGGCCGGCGGCCACGGCGGCGCGGGCGGCGAGGTAGGGCGGCTGGCCCCGCATCGCCAGCAGCGCGGCGATCCGCACACCCGCGGCCGCGACGGCCTCGCGAAGGCGGGCCAGGTCCGCCGGCTCCGTCGCCAGGGGCTTCTCGGCGACGACGTGGGCCCCGGCCTCGGCGGCGGCGGTGGCGGCTTCGGCGTTGCGGTAGAGCGGCATGAACACGCCGACGACGTCCGGGCGCACCTCGTCGAGCATGCGGCGGTAGTCGTCGTACACGGTCGCGCCGGCGGCGGCGGGGTGCTCGGAGGCGAATGCAGGCGGCTTGCCCGGCTCGGCCGCGGCGGCGGCGACGAGGTCCACGCCGTCAACCTTGCCCAGCCCGTCGAGGACATAGCCGACGTGTCCGTACGATCCGATGGTGGCGAGTTTCATGCCCGGGTCCTCCATGCTAGACTGCCCTTGTTTCAGTCTGTATACGCCGCGAGCGAGCGAGGGTAAAGCATGGCGACCGATCTGGAGTCTTTCCGCGACACCGTCGCGCACCGCCGTCCCGCGCGGGTGCTGTACTACGGCGGGTTCACGCCGGACCTCCGCCGGCGGGTGATCGAACACATCGGCACGGAGGACATCGCCGCACATTACGGCTTCTGGAAGATGCGCGGGATCTCGATCCGCCGCCCCGCCGACCTGCCCCCGCTGGACTACAGCCGATACTGGGAGGGCGTGGACCTTCCGGAGGGCACGCGGATCGACGACAAAGGATGCGCCCGCGTGCCCAGCGGGGTGTACCACTTCTTCGGCTACCGCCACCCGCTGAAGAACGCCTCCAGCCTGCGGGAGATCGAGGAATACCCCCTCGACGACCCGACCGACTGGGACCACTCGCACATGCCCGACGAGGTCGCCGCCGCCCACGCCGACGGCGCCGTGGCGATCCTCCACGTCGGGCACATGTACGAGACGGCCTGGCAGATTCGCGGCTACGAGGAGTTCCTTATCGACACCATCGAGCGCCCCGCCTGGGCCGAATGCCTCCTCGAGCGGCTGTACCGCGCCAACCGCGCCAGAGCCCTCGCCGGCGCCCGGGCCGGGGCGGACCTGGTCTTCTGCGGCGACGACGTGGCCAATCAGAACGCGCCCATGTTCGCCCCCGAGACCTGGCGGCGCCTGATCCACTCCCGCTGGGCCGAGATATGGCGGGCCGTCAAAGAAGCCGCCCCCGGCGTGCGGACCAAGTACCACAGCGACGGCAACGTCATGCCCCTGCTCGACGACCTCGTCGACGCCGGGCTGGATATCCTCAACCCCGTCCAGCCGGAGTGCATGGACCTCGACGCCATCCGCCGGCGGTTCGGCACGCGGCTGACCTTCGACGGCTGTATCGGCACCCAGAGCACCATGCCCTGGGGCACGCCCGACGAGGTGCGGGACCGGACTCGGGAGGTCATCGACAAGTACGGGCGCGACGGCGGGCTCATCGTCGCACCCACCCACGTGCTGGAGCCCGAGGTCCCCCTGGCCAACATCGACGCGCTGTTCGAGACCTGCCGCGATTACGGACGTTTCGAATAGCGCCGCCGAGGAGACGACCATGCGACGCGCGACCGCCCTGCTGATCCTCGCCCTTGCAGCCGCGACGGCCCCCGCAGCCGGGCCGGTGACGATCGACGACCCCCTGGACCGGAAGATCCTCTCGGCCTTCTGCGGGCACGCGGCGGACGTCCCGCGGCGGATGTCGGCGGAGGCCTGCCGCAAGCTTGCCGCCGACAGCGCCGAGGGCGTCTGCTGGCTGGCCCTGCCCCGCGCGGAGATGCCGCTTCTCGCCTGGCGGCTGACCGGCGAGGAGCAGTACCTCGACGCCTTCGTCGAGACGATGGAGAACCTGCGGTCCGCGATGACCACCGACGCAGAAGGCCGGCCGGGGTGGTACGGCAAGGCACTGAAGATTTTCCGCGACCCGGCCAGCCCCGACCGCAAGGTGGACGTGCTGATCACCTCCTTCCGGGCGGTGCGGCTGCTGGCGGAGTTCTGCGAGCTGACCGCGGCGAACCCGGCCCTGGCGGCCAAGCACGCCGACCGCCGCGCGGCGTGGCAGAAGCTCGCCGGCGAGTTGATCGCCAAGTGGGACGCCCGCGGGCGGTTCGTGAACCTCGGCGACGGCGGGGGCATCTACCGCACGCGGGAGGACCTGCGGGACGTCAAGGCCGACCTCACCCAGCCGCACAACAAGCACTCGATCATCCTGCGGGCGCTGCTGGCGATGCACCGCGCCACCGGCGACGACGCCCACCTCCGCCGGGCGGTCAAGCTGGCCACCCGGTTCAAGCACTGCCTCGCGCTCATCGACGGCCGCTACGAGTGGAACTACTGGGACCCCGCCGGGGCCTGGGACGTCCACCCCGACGCCGCGAAACGCTGGAAGCACTGGATCGGCCGAGAGCACCGCAGCGGCTACTATGCCTCCAGCCTCGCCCAGGCGATCGCGATGTACCACCACGGGCTGGTGTTCGATCGCAAGGACGTGGGGCGCTTCGTCGCCCACCAGCTCGCCATGCGCTGGGGCGAGGAGTCCGTGACACCGCGATGGCGGAAGCATTCCGGCAGCTACGTCGCCGCCGCGCTGGCCCCGTTCCACCAGCGGGTCCACGACCGCCTCTACACCGGCCGGCGGCAGCGCGAGCGCGCGGCGCGGATGGACCATTCCTGGCAGGGCGGGCCGGTCGCCAAGGGCTACCTGGAAGGCAAGTACCTCACCTGCCCCGCCGCCCGCGGCGGCCGGGCCATGCATGCAGACGTCGGCAAGGCCTTCCTCGCCAGGCCCGCCAACCGCAAGCTCGTCGAGCGGCTGGCGTTCGAAGTCACCGGCGGCGGTTATACCCCGCCGGCCACGCCGGACGGAATGAACCCACTTCCCGCCGCCGATGGAAAGGACGCGCAATGAGGACCGCCTTCGCCATGACCACGCTTTCGGCCGCGCTGGCACTGGCCGCCGCGGCACCCGGCGCCGAGGGCGGGGACCTCCACGCCCGCGTCACCGAGGCCTACATGCAGGGACAATGGGAGCGGCTCGCCGAGGCTCTCTCGGCCCCCGCGGCGGACCTGGCCGGGCTCACTCCCGCCGGGCGGAAGGACATCGCCTACGTTCGCGACGCGGTCAAGGAATGCCGCCCCCCCTGGTGGGAGAAGGTCAAGGCCGGCCGGCGTGTGCCCATCCGCCAGGCGCTGTGGGGCCGGCGGTTCCAGGCCCTCTACGACCCGTCCGGCAAGAAGGGCATGCAGATGCGCCAGACCGCTGCGGGGATGGAGATCACGCTGAACTGGCCCGCCGACGCCATGGACAGCGACGGCAAAGGCCCGTACGGTTTCCGCGCCGGCGACCAGGCCTGCGTGACCGTCTGGGGCAACATCACCATGGCCGCGGCGTGGACCAGCCTGCCCGTCCGCACCCTCGCCCGGATGAGCGAGGCCGACAAGCTCCGCTTCAACCGCTACTCGGCCTTCTGGTCCAACGTGACGACGCTGTACTACGCCACCCCCCCGGGACGGCGGTACGGGCTGCACATCTACTGCGCGGCCTTCATGGACAAGTACGGCAAGGGCCCGATGGCGGGCGCGCGGCGGGTGATCGGCGCGCACTTGATGGCCGAGTTGCTCGCCGACCCCTCGAAGTACCCCAGCATCCCGCTGCCCGATCGGCTGGGCGACGAGCCGGAGAAGCGCTTCGGCGTGCACCTGAAGATGCGCTCCAGCCGCAAGGGCGACTGGACCATCGCCGAGGACCGCACGTACCGGGAGTCGCTGGCGGAGTGGATCAAGGCCAACGGGCGGCGCGTGCTGAAGACCGGCGTGGTCACGCTGCCGAACAAGCTGACCTTCCACCTCGACCCCGACACCGACACCGCCGGTCACCAGCCCAAGCGCGTCGCCTGGCTGAAGGCCCGCTTCAAGGCACTGGGGCGAGACTGACCCGGACGACTAGGTGGCGCCGTGCTCGGTCCGGGCGATGATCTCGGCCTGGAGGTTGGGGTTGAGGTGCACGAAGTAATCGCTGTAGCCCGCCACGCGGACGAGCAGATCGCGATGGGCCTCGGGGTTCTCGCGGGCGTCCAGCAGCATGTCGTGGCTGACCACGTTCACCTGCACCTCGAAGCCGCCGCGGCGGAGGTAGGTCTCGACCACGCCGCGGAAGGCGGCCCGACCGGCCGGATCGGCCAGCATGCCGGCGGAGAACCTCAGGTTGTGAACCAGCCCGCCCATCGCCGACCGGTGCGACCACTTGGTTGTCGAGAGCACCGACGCGGTCGGGCCGCGCCGGTCGCGGCCCTGGGCGGCGCCGGCGCCGGGAGCCAGCGGCTCACCCGCCCGCCGGCCGTCGGGCGTCGCGCCGGTCTGCGAGCCCAGCCGCTCGTGCTGGATCCAGCAGAAGAAGCCCGGCACGTAGCGTGCCAGGCCGACGGTGTGGCGGCGCGTCTCGGCAATGCAGAACTCCGCCCACCGCCGGGCGAGGGCGTCGGCGCGGTCGTCGTCGTTGCCGTATTTCGGCAGCGATGTCGCCAACCGCAGGCGAAGCGGCTCGTGCCCGGCGAAGTCGGTCTCGAGAATGCCGTGCAGCTCCCCCAGCGTCATCTCGCCGCGGTCGTAGACCAGTTCCCGCACGGCCAGCAGGCTGTCGGCGAGGTTGGCCAGCCCGACGAAGGAATTCTCGACCCAGTTGTACCGCGCCCCGCCGCGGTCGAAGTCCCGGCCGCGGGATAGGCAATCACGGGTCAGGCAGCTCGCCAGGGGGAAGCCGCCCACCTCCTCCCGCCGCAGCCAGGCAACGTGTCTTGCCTCGGCGGCCGTTCGAATCCTGGCGGCCAGGTCGGCCTCGACGCGGGCCTGGAGGTCGTCGAAGGTCGCCGGGGCGGCGCCCTCGCCAGCGGCGGCGTCCAGCACGTCCAGCAGGCACTGGGGCAGGTTGAAGTACGGCTGGGTGACCCAGATGTTGGACGCCCCGACGACCTTGATCTCCACGCAGGTGGAGTTCATGTAGTTGCGCCGGTCGGCCGGGGGGACGCCAAGATCGCCCAGGCCGACGGCGATGAGATCGTCGTGAAAGAACGCCGGATCGCCCGTCCCCGCCGCGAGCATGTCCGTGGCGAAGGCCATCAATTCATCCGGCGTCCCCTCGTGCCAGGCCAGCCCCACCGTGGGGTAGACCAGGCGCGTCGCACGCCGTGCGGCGAGGCAGAGATAGGTCAGTTCGTTCGTGACGTCCGCGCCGTGGGCGTCGCGCCCGCCGACCATCACAGAGACGGCCGAGCCCGGCCAGAGCAGGTAGTTCATGTGGATGAACAGGCAGCAGATCAGCTCGAAGGCCTCGCGGCGGGAGAGCCTCCCGGCGGCGACGTCGTCGCGGTAGAAGCCCGCCAGCGTGCGGTCCATGCGCCCGGGGGCGGTGAGGTAGTGATCCTCCCCGAACCAGCAGGCGACCTGGGTGAGGAACATCAACTGGATGGCCTGGCGGAAGGTCCGCGGGGGGCGGGAGGCAACATGTCGGCAGGCGGCCGCGGCTGCGGGATCGTCGGCGGCGTCGGCGGCACGGCGGGAGAAGTCGGCGAAGGCGTCGAGGGTGATCCGGCAGGCGTCGTAGAACGCGGCGGTCTCGGCGTCGGCGGCGGAGTCGCGGCGGCGGGCGACCTCGTCGGCCAGGCCGGCGATCCCGGCGCGGAATAACGTCTCGTAATCGGGGTGAAAGTGCCCGGTGTCGCCGGCGGGCATGACCGGCTCGTCGGCGAGGGCCTCGGCCGCGGCGGCAAGGGCCAGCAGCTCGTGATCGCGCGGCGTGCGAAGCTGCGGGCGGCCGACGATCGGCTCGCCGGGATCGACGGCGAACGGCATGGCCCGAAGCCGCGCCGCCGTCCGCCGGCCGCGCCAGACCAGCCACGGCTCCTCGGGCGTGTGCTCGGCCCACGCGGCGGCATCGGCGAGAGGGTTCTCCGGCAGTGACGGGCGCGGGCCGCGATGCCCGTTCAACGCCCTTTCGCGAAGCCGCGCCAGATGTGGCGGCAGGGCCAGGTCGATCGCCTCGTCGCAGCCGGGAATTGCCAGCGTGTCAGGGGCATGCCCCATGGGCTCACGTGTCCTGTCCGGGCCCCTCGACGTCCACCTTCGGCGGCGCCGGAAGCGGCGGCTCGTCGGGAGCGGGCTCGGTCTCGGCGGGACGTGTCTCGGCCGGGCGGGTGGTCGGTTCCGGGGCCGGCTCGGGGCGCTTGTCGGGCAGGCCGGGGGTCGGCTCGGCCGCGCCGGGCGGGACCTCGATGGTGACGTCGGGAATCTCCTCGTCGGGAGGAACGACCTCGGGCGGGGACTTCTTCATCGACGGCTTGGGGCCCGGTTCGGGCCGGGGCGCCGGCTCGGATCTGGCGGGCGGCTCGACGTCCACCGTCGGCGGTGCCGGCGCGGGGCCGGTATCCGGCGGCGTTGGGCTCGGGGCCGTCGCCGGCGGCTCGGGTGCGGGAACGGTCTTCGGGGGTCTGGGGGCGGCAGGCTCGGCGACCGGTTCGACGTCCCGCTCGACGTCCACCCCCCCGGCCGGCGGGGGCATCTCGCCGCCGAGCAGCCGCCGGCCCCAGAACAACACCGTCGTCGAGCCCTTGCTGGCCGAGGCGATCCGCTTGCCCCCCGGCGCAAAGGCGACGTCCGTCACGTCACTGGGGTGCCCCGTCCACGTCGTCACGAGGACCCCACTGGCAACGTCCCAGACGCGGATGTCGTCATCGTTGCTGGCCGAGGCGATGTGGCGCCCGTCGGGGCTGAACGCGACGGCGTTGACGTCGTCGCCGTGACCGGAGAGCGTTCGCAGGACGCGGCAACTCTCGACGTCCCACAGCCGGACGGTCTCATCGTCGCTGGCCGAGGCCAGCAGCAGCCCGCCGGGGCTGAATGCCAGGTCCTTGATGTCGTCGCCATGGCCGGGCAGCGTGGCCAGCAACTGCCGGTCGCCGAGGCTCCAGAGCTTGATGAGCCCGTGATCGTCGCCGGAAGCCAGCAGCCGCCCGTTCGGGCTGATCGCCACGGCCCGCACGTTGGCCTCGTGGGCGCCGACAACGCCGAGTGCCTTCCACTCCGCGACGTCCCACAGCCGGACCGTGTCGTCGTTGCTCGTCGAGGCCAGCACCCGACTGTCCGGGCCGAACGCCAGGGCGCGGACGGGCTCGGTATGGCCCCGCAGGACCGCCAGCAGGCCCCGTCCGCCGGGGTCCCAGAACCGTACGACGCTGTCGTCGCCGCCGGAGGCCACCAGCCGACCGTCCGGGCTCCAGGCCACCGCGCGGACGTCGCCTTCATGCCGGCCCAGTTGCCCGACCGCCGTTCCGGCGCGGACGTCCCAGACGTCCACCGTGTCGAGATTCCCCCCCGCCGCCAGCCGCCGGCCGTCCGGGCTGAACGCCACGGAGTGAACATCCGTCCGCAGGCATCCGCCCGCCATGACCGCCCCGGCCAGAAGAGCCATCGCCGCCCGGCGCGCCGTGCGCCCGGGCCCGTCAAAACCGTACCGCATCATGAACATCTCCTTGCCGCCGCGGGAGAGCGGCCCGCGCATTATGACATCTTTTCCCCGCCGGCGTTAGCGGCGATAATAGCCCTCGCCGCTTTCAGCCGCCCAACGTGAGGAGCACATCATGGCACGCACGCGAAGAGAATTCCTCCGACTGGCCGGGACCGGCGCGCTGGCGATCGCCGGCCGTGCCGCACTCGCCCGCGCCGCCCGGAAGAGCCGCAAGCCCAACATCGTCTACTTCATGTCCGACGAGCTGGGCTACTACGAGCTGTCGTGCATGGGGCATCCACACATCCGCACGCCGAACATCGACCGTCTCGCGGCCGAGGGGGTGCGGTTCACGCAGGCCCTGGCCGGCTCGAGCGTGTGCGCGCCGACGCGGTGCTGCCTGATGACCGGCAAGCACAGCGGGCACACGTCGGTGCGGACCAACGGCGGGGGCACGCCGATGCGGGCCGGGGAGGCAACCGTCGCCAGCGTGCTCAAGCGGGCCGGCTACGCCGCCGGCGGGTTCGGCAAGTGGGGCTGCGGCGGGCGCGGCTCGACCGGCGTGCCCGAGAAGCACGGCTTCGACGTGTTCCTCGGCTACTACGACCAGGTCCACGCCCACAGCTACTACCCGCCATACATCGTCCGCAACAGCGAGGAAGTGCCCCTGGCCGGCAACAAGGGCGGCAGCGACGGCGAGACCTATTCCCACTACGTGATCTTCGACGCCGGGCTGAAGTTCATCCGCGAGCACGCGGACCGGCCGTTCTTCTGCTACTTCCCCGTCACCCCGCCGCACGGCATCTTCGACATCCCCGACGACGACCCGGCGTGGCAGCTCTACAAGGACAAGCCCTGGCCCGAACCGGCGAAGCGCTACGCCGCCATGGTGACCATGGTAGACCGCAACGTCGGGCAGGTGATCGCACTGCTGAAGGAGCTGGGTCTGGATGAGGACACGATCCTCTTCTTCTGCGGCGACAACGGCGGGAACGACTACTTCCGCGACAAGGACCATCCCCGCGGCTTCCACGGCCCGAACGTCAACCCCAAGACCGGCGTCGCCTTCCGCGGGCACAAGGGCAACCTCTACGAGGGCGGGCTGCGGATCCCCATGATCGTCCGCTGGCCCGGGCGCATCGAGCCCGGCCGGGTCAGCGACCACCTGTGGTACTTCCCCGACGTGCTGCCCACCGTCACGGAACTGGCCGGGGCGGAGACGCCCGATGATGTCGACGGCATCTCCATCGTGCCCGAGCTGCTCGGCGAGAAGGTCGCCGGACGCAAACAGAAGGACCACGAGTTCCTCTATTGGGAGCTCGGGGGCCAGACGGCCGTGCGGATGGGCAAATGGAAGGCCGTCCGCCGCGGGCGCAAACGGCCCTGGGAACTGTACGACCTCGAGGCCGACATCACCGAGAGCAACGACCTCGCCGAGAAGAAGCCGGACGTAGCGGCGAAGCTGGCGGCCTTCGCGGCCGGGGCTCACGAGCCGGCGCGCGAGGGCACATTCCACGACCGCGAGCCGCACGAGCGGGACCGGCGGGCCAAGCACGGTGGGCGTCGCGGCCGACGGCCGGAGAAGACCGAGACGATGCCGCAGGACGGCCTGATCCCCAACAAGGACTGGAAGGTGGTCCGGTCGAGCAGCGAGTCGAAGGCGAGCGGCCGGCTGGCCGAGCACGCCATCGACGGCGACCCGGGGACGTGGTGGCACTCGGCGTTCGCGAACAAGGTCGAGCAGCACCCCCACGAACTGGTGATCGATCTGGGCACCGAGCACGAGGTCCGCGGCTTCCGCTACATGGCCCGCCAGGACCGCGGCTGGAACGGCGCGCTGGCCCGGTGCGAGTTCTACGTCTCATCCAAGCCCGACACATTCGCCAAGCCCGCCGTGACGGCCACGTTCGAGAAGACGCGCAAGGCCCAGGACGCCACCTGCAAGCCCACCCGCGGCCGGTACGTCATGCTGCGAACCCTCTCGGCCATCGGCGACGGCCCCTGGGCCTCCGTCGCCGAGCTGGGCGTCATCGGGAAGTAGCTGACCCGCACGGTGGCCCGTTGCCCGTTGTCAGGAGAGGATCGCGGGCCGGGGATCGACGTTGTCGATGGCGGCCGGGGGTGTCGGTGTCACTGCTTCCCGTTGCGTTGGCGCTTCGGCAGGCGGTTGGCGGTCTCCTCGAGGGCCCGGATTCTCACCTCTTGGTCGGAGAGTTGCTTGTGCCTGCGTCGCCGCTCGGCGAAGTGTTCGTACCCGGCCCTGGCCTGCTCATGCGCCTCGGCCATTTTGACGTGGCCGGCGTTCGCCGAGAACGTCCCGTTCGTTGAAGGCAGGGAAACGTCGAGCTTCCGCTGCCAGTCGGCCATGAAGACCTGTTTCTGATACAGCTCCGCCGTCAGCGCCTGGGTCAGCCAGAGGGTCTCGTCCTGGGTGCGGCACTCCACTCGCGTGCCGCCGTCCGGCGTCTGGTAGAGCGGGATCTCGCCACCGGGAGCGTCGTTCGTCAAGTCCGCGGGAGCAATGCCCGCGTTCCGCGGCGTCCCCGCGGCATGTCGGCCCCGTGACGTTCGTCGGGGCGGACGCCGCCGCGCCGCCTACCGCCGTTTCGCCGGGACGTAGGGCGGCGGCTTGGGCAGGCGGCCCTTCTTGAGGCGCGGGGCGGGGCCGAGGCCCTCGAGCTTCTTGACCTTCTTCGTGGTCATCAGCCACTTGTCGAACTCGATGCCGTCCTCGCGCATCGAGAAGGCGATCTCGTGGAGGCCGGGCTTCTCGACGTCGATGTACAGCTTGCCCGGTTCGCCGGTGTGTCTGCGCTTCGTCCGCTGCTTGCTGCCCCAGACCCACCGGCGCTTGGTCGTCCACTGCATCCGCTGGCCGCTCTCCGGCCAGGTGCCGTCGATGCCCACGTGCAGGCCGTTGTCCTCCGTCGTCGTCGAGCAGATCCGCGCCCACACGTAGTACCGCCCGGGCGTGTTGAAATGCACCTTGTAGTGCAGCACGGCCATCTTGCCCGGCTCGTTGGAGAAGTTCTCGCCCTTGATGAGCTTGTCGCCGTGGCTGCGGCGGGTGTCGGGCAGGACCTCAAGGTACGCCCCGCCGCCGGCGCCGACGATGTGCACCGGGTCCCCGTCGGGCTCGACCTTCGGACGCGACCGCGCGGTGTACCGATACCACGCCCGCTTGTCGGTCAGCGTCTGCTTGAAGAAGTGCTCAGCCTCGACGGCGACGTAGCCGCGAACCTCCTCGAAGACGACGTTGGCATCCACGACGGGCTTGGTTGCCTGGTTGGCGTCGCCGCCGGCGGCGGCCAGGACGGCAGTCGATACGCACGCGATCCAGTGCATGGGGCTCCCTTTGCGTTGTGGGCGAGGCTAGGGCCGCATGACACGCACACACGCCGGGGACGGGACGGTGATTTCGCACCCGGTGGGCGTCAGCGTCCCGTCGGACGGGTCGATGCGGAATACGACCACGTTGTCGCTGTTGCGGTTGGCGGCGAGGAGGTAGCGGCCGGTGGGGTCCACGCGGAAGTTCCGCGGGTGCTTGCCCCGCGTGGGCTCGTATTCGACCGGCGTGATCTTGCCCGACGTTCCGTCGATCGCGAAGACGACAATGCTCTCGTGCCCGCGATTGGAACCGTAGACGAACTTGCCATTCGGGTGCACCTGCACCTCGGCGCAGTAGCTGCGGCCCTCGTAGTCGGCGGGCAGCGTGCTGAGCGTCTGGACGGCCGTCAGCGTGCCCTTGGCGGCGTCGTAGGTGCAGGCGATCATCGTCGAGTCCAGCTCGTTGATGACGTATGCGAACTTGCCGCTCGGATGGAACGCGAAGTGTCGCGGCCCGGCCCCCGGCGCCGTGGACAGGTGGCCGTGGGGAACCAGCGATGCGGCATTGGCATCGAGGCGGTAGATGAGCACCTTGTCCAGGCCGAGGTCGCACGCGAAAGCGAAGCGACCATCCGGCGAAGGGTTGATGGAATGGGCGTGCGGGCCCTTCTGGCGGCGGGGATGGACGCTCTTGCCCTTGTGCTGGACCAGCGCCGTCCTCTCGCCAAGCCGGCCGTCGGCGGCGAGCTTGTATGCGAACACGTTCCCGCCGCTGTAGTTCGCCCCCAGCAGGCACTTCCCGTCCGGGCTCAGGGAGAGGTGGCAGGGCGCGCGGCCGCCGCTGGGGCCCCGGTTCAGCGGTGTCAGCGCGCCGCCGGCGCTGTCGATGGCGAAGGCCGCCACGCCCCCGCCGGGTTTGCCCTCGAACCGCCCGCCCTCCATGACGGAGTAGAGATACCGCCCGCTCGGATGCAGTTCCTGGAACGACGGGTTGTCCAACTCGGCGGCGATCTCCGGCTCGCCCAACGTCCCGGCTGCGAGGTCCAGTTCGCACCGCCAGATCGCCCCCCCGCGCCCCTTGCCTCGCCCGCCGACATACACGCGAAGCTTGCCGCCGGCGCCGGCATCTGCCCCTGCGCCCTCGGCCGCCATGCACGCGGCCGCACACGCCGCCACGATCAACACCACCGCCCCATGACCGACCTGGACCACCATGCCGCATTCTCCTTCGTCCCCGGACACACGCCGGGCTCGCGAGCCCACGTATACGCGGCTCCCGCCCGCCAGTCAACGGCCGGGAGCCGCCGCATTGGGTGGCTGCGCGTCGTCAGGAATCCCGTCGCGTCGCAGCGCGAGACACGCAACGATCGCGAACGACCGGCCCGAGGGAGCCGAGGCTTCTTGGCGTCCACATCACAATCCACTCCCCCGGTCCCGGTCCCTGCCACGCTGCTTTGCCCTGCCCGCAGCGCGGACGCGGGCGTCGGCGGCGCGGGCGCGTTCGACGAGGTCGTCGGGGATAATCGGTCGCCCGGCGGAGGAGTACTCGTCCATGCCCTCCCACGGGTCCGGGTAGACGTACTCGACCTGCATTACGCGGGGCAGGTCCCGGCCGGTGCGGTCGTACTTCATCAGCATCTTGCCGCTGTAGGGCGCCCCGGCGTCGACGAACGTCACGAGCGTCTCCCATTCATCGGCGGTGAGCCCGCGGCGGACCTTCCGGTGCCTGGGGTGGCGGGTGAGCGTGGTGATCAGCTTGCTGCGGTGCGAGCCGAACGCCTTGGGCATCGAAAGGAAGAACGACCCCTGGTGGTTGAGCACGCTGACGAGTTGCCCCGGCGCCCGCCCGGCGTAGACCTTGCGGAACCACGCGCGGCTGTCGCTGTGGTCCATCGGTTCGGTGACGCCGGGACGGTAATGAGGCCAGAGCTCGCGAAACCACTTGTGCAGGTTCTTCGACCCGGGCATGGGGTCGCCCCATTTCAGCCCGAACAGGCTGCGGTAGGACTGGAGCAGCCCGTAGCCGTCCCGCCGCGAGGAAAACTCGATCCCGGCCTCGGGGTCATTCCGCGAGTGGCATCGGCCGCACTGCCGGACGAGGATGGGATGGACCATCTCCTCGTAGTCGATCATCCGCCGTGTGCCCCAAGGCGGGGGCTGCGGATGGTCCGGTCGCCGCCCGCTGGCCGCGAAGGCGGGCGGCTTGGGCCCGATGGCCACCGCGCGCGTTTCGTGGCAACCGATGCATCCCCGGGCCTCGCCGGGCTGGAACTCCACGTGCGACCGCATGCGGCGGAGCTCCATGAGGTCGGCGTCGAGGGCCTGGAAGTACACCGGCGTGTAGACGGGCACCTTGAAATATGCCGAGCCGTCGTCGGCGACCGGCACCGTGCCGATCACCCGCGTGCCGCACCATGTCCACCACCCCACCGTCGTCCCGCCGAAGCCGGGGTAGTGCGGGTACCACCGGAAGTTGCCCTCCGGGCCCTTGAAGAACGTCCAGTCCGTCCGGTGCGAGATGCGAATGTACTTCACCTCCCCGCGCTCGATCCCAGGCAGGTCCGCGTAGACGTCCGAGACATAGCACGTCGCGTGCTCCATCTCGGGACGGGTGGTATCCGGCAGGATCGGCGGCTTCGTTCGGGGGGTCACGGCCATGGGGTACGCCAACTCGACGAACGGGTCGCGGGCGACGATCTCCTTGTTTCCCCAGGCGTCCTGGAAGTAGATCGCGAAGCCGAAGGACTCGCCCTTGGCGCGGCCGTTGTCCTCGCAATGGGCGACCAGCAGGGCCTTGTCGTTCAGCGGGAAAGGTGTCTGGTACCAGCCGCCGCGGAGATGGTTTGCGTCGTGGACGCCGCCTTCGGCAACGGGGCGGAGGTCGTTGGGCATCCCGCCTTGCACATCCGTCGAGCCGAATGCCATCGCCCGCAGGGCCTCCGGCTCGTTGAGCCCCTTGCCCGGCGCGATCTCGATCAGCCAGCCTTCCGGGCAATGATGGTGCCCGGTACCGATGGCGAGGAGTTTCTCCGTGCCGGGCACGGGCATGGCGTCGCGGAGCGAGTAGGGCCTGCGGAGGTGCTCCTTGAACAGTGCGTCGTTGTACGTGCCGTCCGGACGGACGGTCCAGAGCGTGTGCGGCGGGAAGATGCTCCGCTCCTGGTAGTCCCATCGCAGGTAGCCGATCTGGCCGTTCGGCAGCGCGTGCGGATAGCGGTCGTAGTCCTTGTTCCACGTGAGCCGCTTGATCCGCCCCTCGGCCGGCCAGACGCGGAAGAGGTTCAGCGTCGTGGCGTTCTGCTCCCACCCCCCGCACTCCGACGAGCCGTGCCCGCGGTCGGAGGCGAACACCACCGAGCCGTCGGGCAGGTAGGTCGGCTCCATGTCGATGTACTTCTCGTCGCCGGTGATCTTCGTCGGACCGGACGTCCGCTCGCCGGTGTCCGGGTCGATGCCGATCTCGTAGAGCTTCTGCGGCAGCCCGCCGCCCTTGGGACGCTCGTAGTTGCTGTTGCCCTTCCGCCAGTGATTGCCCGGCCAGTGCTCCCAGACGTCCGGCGTCTGCACAGCGTAGGAGAAGACGATGCGATCGGCGTCGAAGAACAGGTCCGCCCCGCGAATCGAGCCGATCGGCAGCGTGTCGCCCAGGAGGCTCGTCGGCTCGGGAAGGTCCAGGCCGTGCTGGATCAGGATGTCCGACGGCGGGGGCACCTTGCCCTGGTGCTGGCTGTTGCCCGAAATATTGTGCTGGCCCTGGAACGACCGACGACGCACGTACGCCAGCCGAGGCACCCACCTTGCCGCGGCCGCCAGAACGACCTCCCGGGCCGTCCCGCGAAGCGAAAGCCACGCCCGGCGGGCGGCGAGAAGGTCGTTCTCCTTCGCCGCCGCCTTCACGGCCGCGACGGCGGCGCCCAGGCTGGCGAGGGCCTCCCCGGCCCCGGCGTGCCCGCCGAGTTCGGCGTACGCCGCCAGCTTCCGGGCCCGCTCGGCCACAGCGGGTGCGTTGTCGGCCAGCGCGGCCGCGGAACGGTGCAGATCAAGGCGCACGGCCTGTCGGACGTGGTCCCATCGGGCGAGGTTTCCGGCGTTCCACAGCTTGCGCCACGTCACGAACCAGGCCGGCGGGTCCTTTGTCTTGTCTGTCCATGGCGGGGGGACGTGGCGGCAGTTGTTCCGTTCGGCGACGCGCAGGCCGATCGCCCATTCGGCGATGCCCGCGACGAACGGGTCTTCGGTGTCCAGAAGCCTGGCCGCGCGGGCCAGCAGGTCCTCCGCCCGCTCCTCGAAGCCGATCTCCAGGATTACCTCCGCCAACGCCGTGCGCGCGGCGACGCTCTCCTCGGCCGTCAGGGCGTCCAGCACCGCATCGAACGCCGGCGGGCAGGGCTTCTTCGCCCGTCGAGGCCCGGCCGCGAACCCGTCCATCGCCGCCGCCAGGGCCGCCGAATTCGCCGAGCCGTCCGCCGTAGGCCAAGCCGCCAGCAGCCGCCGGACCACCTCGCCGGTCTGCTCGCCTTCCAGGAGCCTGGCGTACTCGCCGGTCAGCCGCGTGACCTGCTTCTTCCAAGCCCGGGCCTTCTTCCCCTCGTCGTCGTACCGCTGGGCCGGCGCCGCGGCACAAAGCCCCGCGACCACCATCCCAACCGCGATCCGCTGGTACGTCGTCGTCATCGCCATGTTCTCCTATCGGGGCCAATCTACCACACGGACCGGCCACCGCCGCGCCCCTATTGCCTTTCTGCGCGGCGGGCAGTAGGATCGGGGACGTTCCGTAGCCTGCGGCAAGGGAGACAGGGGATGTTCCATCGCGTCGGGTGCGTCGGGCTGTGGGCGGTTGTTTCCTGCGTCGGTTTCCCGGCTGTTGGTGCGGAGTCGGCGGGGCCATCGGCCCGGGAGATCGCCCGGCTGGTCCGCGAACTGGACGGTGACCGCTTCAAGCAGCGCGAGTCGGCGATGCGTCGGCTGCTGGCGATCGGCAAGCCGGCCATCGAGCCGCTGGAGAAGGCCCTGGACTTCGACGAGCTCAGCCCCGAGGGCGTCCACCGCGCCAAGTGGCTGCTGACGCGCCTCTCCGGGCCGGGCCACGGCGTCGTCTGGCGCGAGGTGGTCAACTATGAGCTCTGGGGCGGGATATGCCTGAAGGAGGGGCGCTTCTCGCGGCTCGGCAAGATCCGGGACGGGGACGTGATCACCGCCGCCGAGGGCAAACCCGTGCACACGCGGGAGCAATTGGTCGCCATGTTCGGGCGCTACAGCGGCACCCCCCACAAGTTCCGAGTCTGGAGGGATGGCCTCGGGGAGGTGCCGGCCTCGCTCGCGTGGACAAACAAGGCGCATCCGAACTTCAGGACTTGGCCGGACACGGCCGCGCTGTACCAGCGGTTCGGCCATCACGGCCCATGGGACGAACACATCCAGGAAGCGATCCGCGACTACTACGACCGCGAGCCGGAGGCCATTGTCAAAGCCCGGCAGGCGTGGGAACTGGGTTGCCGGGACGGCGTGGCCCTCCAGATCTTGCTGGAGGCCCTGATTGCAGCCGGCCAGGCGGACAGAGCCCTCGAAGTGGGCTTGCGGGAACTGCCGTCGCTGAAGGGCTTTCACCCGGGCGGGCGGTGGCGGCTGGGGGAGATCCCCGCGCGGATCGTCCACGCCTGCCGCGTTCTCGGCCGGCGCGAGCAGGGGCTGGCGCTGCTGGAGAGTTCCCTCGCCGAGGCGGGCAAGACCGGGGCCTTCGAGGCCGTCACGATACTCCGCCGCTGCGAGCTGGAGGTGCGGCAGGCGGAGGGCGCCGTCGCCCTCGCCAACATTCTGAAAGCCCACGGTGCCGAACTGAAGCCCGACGACTGGCCCTTCGAGACGCTGCTGGGCGTCGTCGAAACCCTCGCCGCCGACGGGAACCAGCAGCGCCCTCTCGACTTCCTGGCGTCCCTCCGCCCAACACCGCCGATCAGGAAGCTGATCGACTTCCGCCGGGAACAGCGGCGGCTCGCGGAGAACGACGTACCGCTCGAACCCCACCGCGTGCTGGCCTGGCGAACCGCCCCGCTGGGGATCTGCCGGCTCCGCCGCTCGCCCGTCTGGGTGCGACAGCCGTCCATGCCGATGCCGGCGCTGATCGAAGTCGATCTTTGCATGCCGTCCTTCCTGCCTGACGAGCACCGCCAGTCCCCCACCGAGGTCAAGCTCTGTGCGTATCCCACCTCCCCCACGCAGATCCACGTGAACCTGCGCCGCACGGGACGGCTGCGTTTCGGAGGCAGGGGCCGCCCGGTCGAAGGAGACGACCGCCTTTGCTTATGGGGATACCAGAAGAAGGGCAACCGCATCGGCGTCGGCTACGCCCCCGGGCGCACGTTCGTGACCGTCAACGGCCGGCGGGTGAGGCTGTGGCGTCACGACGCCAACGTCGGCGGTGCGGCGCTGCTGTTTCGCGTCACAGGCGCGACAGCAGTCGTCCGCGCCATCCGCTGCTACGTGCCCTCCGCCGCGCCGGTGGACAACGCCGCCGTCGCCGCGGCCATGGCCGCGCGCCGCGATGCGATGATCGCCGGGGATCTACCGGCCGTTCGGGCCCGGCAGGCCGAGCTGAAGTCCCTTCTGGCACCCGTACCGGCAGCGGCGCGGTACCTGGACGCCCACGAGCACCTGGTGGATCTCTACGCCCGGCTCTTCACGCCGAACGGGCTGGTGTTCTCGTCGAAGGAGGTGCTCCGTCGCCGCCCGGCGATCCGTGCCATACGCAGCGTCATCAAGCGCGGCACGCGCAAGGCCGTTTTGGACAGGAGTTGGGGCCGGCGCTGCCTGCCCCTGCCGATGCCGGCGGACGTGGAGGTCACCGGCATCCTGCCGGTCCCGGCCAAGCTGGAGAAGTACACCAGTTGGCAACTGTCCTGGGACGGCCCGATCCTCGGGGGAGACGAGGTGCCCGAGGCCTCCTCTCCTTCCCTCCGCTTCGCCGTCAGGGACCCCAACTGCTGGCTCAGCGATTGCGCCGGCGCCAGCGCGTGCGGACGGGTGCCCGGGGCCGGACCGGGCCGGGCCATCGCCTTCTGCATCCGCGCCCGGGGCGACCGGGCCGTGCTGTTCGCCAACGACCCCCACAAGCCGCTACTGGACCTCGACGGGCTGCGACGACACCACCGCGGCGTCGCGGTGCATTTCAAGGGCATTCCCTACCCCGACGGCCTCGCCGGCGGACCGCCGATCGTCCTCCGCCACCTGCCCGAGGACAAACCCCTTGACGCGCCGGCCGACCTGCCCAAACTGCCGGACTGAGCCCGACATGGCCCGCCAGGAGAATGCGCGATGCACGTGCCCTTGATCCCCCTCCTCCCCGCCGTCGCGGCCGCATGTGCGCTGGCCGCCGGATCGGCGACCGCCGACGACGCCAACGCCGCCGCACGCCCGGGCGCCCGGCCGGCGTCGTTCGCCGACTTCGACCGCCGGGCCCGCGCGGGCAAGCCGATGAACGTCGTCTTCTTCGGCGGGTCGCTGACGTGGGGCGCCAACGCCTCCGACCCCCAGCGGACCAGCTACCGGGCCCGCATGGGCCGGTGGCTTCGAGAAGCCTACCCGCGCTGCCCATTCGCCTTCCACGACGCCGCCATCGGCGGGACCGGCTCGAAGCTCGGGCTCTTCCGCCTCCGGCGCGACGTGCTCGCACACCGGCCGGACCTGGTCTTCCTCGACTTCACCGCCAACGACGGGCTCGAGGGCACGGACCAGCCGACGCTCGCCGCATACGAATGCCTCGTACGGGAGTTGGTCGCACGCGGCACTCCCGTCGTCCAGGTGCTGCTTGGGTTCAAGTGGAACTTCGCGCCGCGGTTCCGCCCCGACACCATGCCCCGCCGCCGCGACCACCTGAAGATCGCCGCCGCCTACGGCCTGGGCGTCGCCGACAGCTTCCCGCACATCCAACAGGCCCTCGACGCCAACCGCACGACGCTGAAGGTCATGTGGCCGTTGGACGGTGTGCACCCGGGCGACCGCGGCTACGAACTGTTCTTCGAGGCCGCCCGGGACGGCTTCCGCCGGGCCGTGGCCGAGAAACGCACCTGCCGCATGCCCGCCGAGCCGGTGTTCCCCCCGGCGCTGCGGGGCCGCCGGCGGCTGCGGCTGGTCGCCACCGACCTGCCCGACGGCTGGACGCGCAAGCTCACCTACCGCACGAGTCTGTGGTTCGACGGGCTGTCCAGCCGGTGGATGGACGACGTGGCCGTCTTCGACGCCGCCGGGCGCGAGCGGACCTCCCCGCTTACGTTCGAGTTCACCGGCACGCTGGTGGGGCTGTTCGGCGAGGCCGACGAGAACGGACTGGACGTCGAGGTCCGCATCGACGGCAAACGCGTTCCCTACCGCCCCAACCCCAAGAAGCCCGCCCGCGACACGTGGGCCTGGAACACCAGCCGCTTCGGCAAGGGCCGACTGTTCATCTGGCGCGTCCTCGCCTCCGACCTGGCCCCCGGCAAGCACACGCTCGAGCTCCGGCCTGTCCTGCCCGCCGAAAGCGGCAAGGGCCAACTCCGCGTCGAAAGCCTCTGCACGGCCGGGCCGTGAACGGTGTACACTGGCGGCAGGCAGCGAGATTCCGCCCGAGCCCGATCGCCAACGGAAAGGAACGTGGCATGAGAAGGTTGCTGATGGTTGTCGTGGTGGTAGCGTGTGTGGCGGGGATGCTGGCCGGTCAGGCCCCGGCCGCGCCGCTGAAGGTGTATATCCTCGCCGGGCAGTCGAACATGCAGGGGCAGGCGAAGATCGAGACGTTCGACTACATCGGCGACGACCCGGCCACCGCGCCACTGCTGAAGAGTATGCTCGGCCCCGACGGCACGCCGCGCGTGTGCGAGGACGTGTGGATATCCTACCTCACCGGCGGCGGGGACAAGCTGGGCGAGGGGCACGGCAAGCTGACGGCCGGCTACGGGGCACGCCGCGAGCCGGCCGAGCCCGGAGAGAAGATCGGCCCGGAGTTCACCTTCGGCATCACGATGGCCGAAGCGGTCGATGGCCCGGTCCTGCTGATCAAGACGGCGTGGGGGGGCAAGTCCCTGAACACGGACTTCCGCCCGCCCAGCGCGGGGCCGTACGAGTTCAACGAGTCCCAACTGGCGAACTTCAAGAAGCAGGACAAGGACATCGAGAAGATCAAGGCCGAGAGGGCCTCCCGGACCGGTCACTACTACCGGCTGATGATCGAGCATGTCAAACGCGTGCTGAGCGATCCCAAGCGTGTGGTGCCCGCCTACGACGCGGACCACGGATACGAGCTCGCCGGGTTCGTCTGGTTCCAGGGCTGGAACGACATGGTCGACCGCGGCACGTATCCAAACCGGGGCAAGCCCGGCGGGTACGCCGAGTACTCCGAGCTGCTGGCCCATTTCATTCGCGACGTCCGCAAGGACCTCGGCGCGGCGAAGATGCCCTTCGTCATCGGCGTGATGGGCGTCAACGGCCCGACCCGCGAGTACGTCAGCCCGCGGTACAAGGGCATCCACCAGAACTTCCGGGACGCCATGGCCGCCCCGGCGAAGCTGCCTGAGTTCAAGGGCAACGTCGCGGCCGTACTGACCGAACTGTACTGGGACAAGCCGCTGGCGGCGATCGCGGCCAAGCACGGCGAGGTCCGGAAGATGGCCCACTACCTCCGGAACAAGAGCAAGGGCCACCCCAACGAAGACGGCACGATGACGCGGGAGCAGCAACGCGAGTACATCAAACAGTACCGCGCGAAGCTCATCACGCCCGAAGACGAGGCGATGTGGAAGCGCGGGTCGTCCAACGCTGGCTACCACTACCTCGGCTGCGCCAAGACCATGGCCTTGATCGGCCAGGCCTTTGCCGAAGCCATGCTGGAGATGGAGAAGAACTGAACGGTTGACCGGAGGCAGGCCGCCCGGCGGCCGGGCCGGAGCGCCAGCACCTGGTCCCCTGGCCGGGATGCAGACACCGCGTGGCCGCTGACGGGCCTGCCGATGCCTCGCGTCCGCTCAGTTTTCCTTCGCCGCCTTGTGGCGTTCGGCTTCGGCTGCCTTCTGCTTCTCCCAGGCGGCCTTGTCCTTGGCGTAGCGGTCCTTCAATTCCGCAATGGTGGCCTCGGCCTGGCGGATGCGACGGTCGAGGTCGATCAGGGCCAGTTCCTTCCGCAATCGCCCGGACAGCCACCGGCGAACGGACCGAGCGTCCATACCGGGCGGCGGCGGCAGCTTGATCGGCGTCTCCTCCAGGAGCCAGTCGTCGCTGCGCTGAGTGGCGATGGGGACGCCGTGGTTGTTGACGATGTTTCCCATCGGGTTGCGGGCCCACGCGTAGCGATAGTGCTTCGGTTCCGGCACGAACGGGCTGCTCAGCACGAGCATATCGCGCCTGTACTTCAGCCGATTGCGGCCGTCGCGCTTGCCGTCGGTATAGTACGCGACGACGGCGGGGTGGAACCGCCGGTCCTCGCCGGCGATGGCGAACCCGAGCATCTTCCCGTCGCTGTCGTCGCGTGTCCGGACGGAGGTGGTCAGGGCCAGGCGAAGGGTCCCGTCGCCGACGGTCACGTCGGTAATCGACGGCGGCAGCCAGTACTCGTGGGCCCTGTGAGCGGTGAGGAGTTCGTAACGGGTCGTCAGCGCCCACCTGGCTGCCCGTTCGCCGACGGGAACCTTGATCTGCGGATGGTACCAGCTCTTGCGCTGATCGAAGCTGCTGACGAACCCGATGGTCTCGTCGCCGGCCTCGCGGAAGTCCAGGAACGTCTTGTACTGCGCCTCCCGCAGCAGCACGCCGGCGTCGTACATGCTCTGGGTGAAGTTCTCGGGCGTCTGAGGTTTCCCGGCGGTGCAGAGCGAGATGATGCAGAACGGCAGCTTCTCGTCGACGAACGCGCGACGCCAGGCGGTGATCATCTTGCCGAAAACCTGGTAGTACATCCGGGCGCCGGCCGAGCCGGAGAAGGCGTTGTTGAAGCCCTGGTGGAACAGTGCCCCGGCTACCGGCAGACCCTCCAGCGGCCGGATCATGCTGGCGTAGCGGCAGCCGGGCCGGTTCTTGTCCGCGACAGGGCCGGGGCGCAGGTCGCTGGGCGGCTTCTGGTCGGCCGGGACGGGCTGGCCCTTTGCCTTGCGGGCCTCGTTCCGCCGATGGAAGGCGGCGATGCGCTTCTCGAGGTCGGCCTGCGGGTCCCAGGCGGCGATCTTCTCCGCCCAGTCCCGGAGCATCGCCTGCGTCTCGGCGCCGGGGGTCTTCTTCAGCACGGACTCCGGAGTCCAGGCTTCCACGGTCGTCCCGCCGACGGAGACGTCGATCAGGCCGATCGGGACCTGCGCAGCCATGTGCAACCGCCGGCCGAACACGTAGCCGATGGCCGAGAACTCCCGCGCCAGCTCCGGCGTGCAGATATCCCAGTCGCCCTTGCGGAAGTGCCTCTTGGACCAGCCGCTCCACTCGTGCAGGCGGTGGAAACTCGCGACCGACTCGAACCCCTGTCCGCGCGGCACGGTCAGCAGCCGGATCTGCGGGAAGTTCGCTGAGACGACCTCCAATTCCCCGTCATCGACCTTGACCAGCGGAAACTCCATGTTGCTCTGGCCGCCGAGAACCCACACGTCGCCGACGAGGACATTCTCAAGTGTCAGCGTCTCGCTCTTGCCCTTGACGGCCATCACCCGCGGTGTGCTGCTCGCCGGCATGGGCTCCAGGGCAACCTTCCAGGATCGGTCGGGACCGGCAACGACATGGGCGGTCTGGCCGCCGAAGGAGACGGTGACCTTCTCCCCCGGCGCAGCCCATCCCCACACGGCAAGCGGCTTGTGCCGTTGGAGGACCATGTTCGTCTGGAAAATGTTGCTGACGCACAGGCCTTCCCCGATGGCCAGCACGTCCACGACGTCCTCGCGGGGGAGCTTCTTCGGGTCATCCCGGCCGCGGGCGACTCCACAGCAGAAGAGACCTAGAAGCACGCAGCAGAATGTGAAGTGTCGGGGCATCCGATTCCCTTCCTGCGAAGCCAGCCGTGAGGCGGCGGCCTTCGCACTCTCAAGTTCCTGATGGAGCCTTCGGTGAGATGTCCATGGTAGGTTGAACCCGCCGATGGACCAGCCGGCCCCATCGCATTCGGGGCGACCAGGCACGGGCAGCGCGCGGATCGGCTATCGTGTTGGCGTTTGACTCCGCAGGCGCCGACAGCGAGGATGAGGATCGCGATTGGCCGCGGGGCCGGTCGCCGCGACGATCCCTCAACCGGAGGTCCGCACGATGAGAACGACCCATCTACCGGCAGCCGCCTGCGTGCTCGTGGTGTTCTGCGTCCTGCTCGCCCGCGCCGACGACGCCGACGCGGCCAACTACGATGAGAGCAAGGTCCCCGACTACGCGCTGCCCGATCCGCTCACCCTCGCAGACGGTACGAAAGTCGATGACGCCGAGACCTGGCGAACCAAGCGCCGGCCGGAAATCATCGAGCTGTTCCGCGAGTACGTCTACGGCCGTGCGCCGGGCAAACCGTCGGCGATGCGTTTCCGCGTCCTGGAGGCAGCAGGCAAGGCTCTGGACGGCAAGGCGATCCGGCGGCAGGTGCGAATCGACCTGACGGGCAAGCCGGACGGCCCCGGCATCGACCTGTTGATCTACTTGCCGGCGGGGGCGACCAAGCCGGCCCCGGCCTTCATGACGCTGAACTTCCAGGGGAACCATTCGATCGAGCCCGACCCGGGGATTCGCCTGGCCAGCAGTTGGCTGCCCGGGCGACGGAAGGGCGTCAAGGACAACCGCGCGACCGAGGCCGCCCGGGGCGTCGCCAGCGACCGCTGGCCGGCGGAACTGATCGTCTCGGCCGGGTACGCCTTGGCGACGGCGTATTACGGCGATATCGACCCGGACTACCACGACCGTTTCCGCAACGGCATGCACGCCCTGTACGACGACAAGGACGACAAGAAGCGCCCCGGCGACGCCTGGGGCTCGATCGCAGCATGGGCCTGGGGGCTCAGCCGGGCCATGGACTACCTCGCCGGCGACGAGGACATCGACGGCGAACGCGTGGCCGTCATGGGCCACTCGCGGCTGGGCAAGACCGCCCTGTGGGCCGGGGCGGAGGATCAGCGGTTCGCGATCGTGATCTCCAACAACTCCGGCTGCGGCGGGGCCGCCCTGAGCCGGCGAGAATTCGGCGAGACCGTCGCCCGAATCAACCGCAGCTTCCCTCACTGGTTCTGCCGGACCTTCCACGCCTACGGCACGAAGGTCAACGAGTTGCCCGTCGATCAGCACATGCTCATCGCCTTGGCCGCTCCACGCCCGGTGTACGTCGCCAGCGCGGAGGGCGACCGCTGGGCCGACCCGCGCGGGGAGTTCCTCTCCTGCGTCGGTGCCGACCCCGTCTACCGGCTGCTCGAGACCGAGGGTCTGCCCGCCAAGAAGATGCCCGAAGTGGGCAAACCCCTTCACGGCCGCATCGGCTATCACATCCGCACCGGCCGACACGGCGTGACCGACTTCGACTGGCGGCAATACATCGAATTCGCAAACAAGCACTACGGCAGGGAGAAGCCTTGAGTCAGTTTGAGGAACAGGTCGTCCAGGGGAGGTTCCGTCGGGCCGTTCGAATGCAGACCGATTGGGCCGACAGCCTCATGGGCATCCTCGTCCTCATCAGCGCGCCGCTGCTGTTCCTGCCTTTCATCCTGGGCGTAGCGCTGGTCCTGCCAAGCCTCGGAACGCTCGCCTTCGGACTGTCGGCGTCCATCTTGATTGGCGTCTTCGCCTTCAGCCTGGCGCTGCCCCGGCTGGAGGCCTGGCTGTTCGCCATGGCCTGCTTGCTCGCGGCAATCGCCTTCATCGACCCTCGCAAGGACGCCATCGAAATCAATGAGGCCGGCCGGGACGAGCTCTGCCTCCTTCCCGGAATCGGAAAGGCCATCGCAGACCGAATCATCGCGCAACGGCCCTTCGTGTCCTTCGAACAGCTCCGCCGCGTCCGCGGATTCGGATGCAAACGCCTTGACCTCGTCAGAGGCATGGCCCGGATCGACGGTCACGTTCTGCCCGGCTTCCCGCACGAAACGCAAGCCGGCCACGTCGGCGAGGATGGACCCTCCCGCCAACCGGATTGAGTCCGGGTCCCCGGGCCAGGCATCCCGCAAGCCATGGCATGGACGGCTGGCGGCACCGAGGGCGGCACCGAGGGCGGCACGCATAGGCCGCCTCCCCAGCGCGCAGCCGCTTGCCCCGGCTCACGCCCGGGCGTATCATTCCCGCTATGATTGCACGGGTGCACAGCTCGATGCTGCTGGGGATCGACGCGGGGGCCTGCGAGGTCGAAGCCGACGTCGCGGGCACCGAGACCGACGAGCCCAAGATCAAGCTCGTGGGCATGGCCGACAAGGCCGTCCAGGAGAGCGTCTCCCGCATCCAGGCGGCGCTGCGCAACAGCGGCTACCGCTGGCCCGGACCGAAGGTCACCATCAATCTCGCCCCCGCCGACGTCAAAAAGGACTCCTCCGCACTCGACCTGCCCATCGCCGTCGCCTGCATGATCGCCGGCGGGCAGTTCTTCGCCGAGAAGACCGACGAATTCCTCCTCGTCGGCGAGCTCGCACTCGACGGGCGCGTCCGGCCGATCCGCGGGGCGCTCGCCGCCGCCATGCTCGCGGCCGCGCAGAAGCGCCGCGGCCTCATCCTCCCGGTCGAGAACGCCGCCGAGGCCGCCGTCGTAGACGGCATCGACGTCATCGGCGTCAACTACCTCTCCGAGGCCGTCGCGTTTCTGACCGACGAGCTGCCCATCGAGCCGGTGGCCGTCGACCTCGAAGAGGTCTTCGCCGTTGCCGGGCGGTACGATCTGGACTTCTCGGACGTCCGCGGCCAGGAGTCCGCCAAACGCGCCCTGACCGTCGCCGCGGCCGGGCACCACAACATCCTCATGATCGGCCCGCCGGGCTCGGGCAAGACGATGCTGGCCAAACGGATCCCCTCCGTCCTGCCGCCGCTGACGCCCGAGGAGTCCCTGGAGACCACGCGGGTGTACTCCTCCCGGGGGCTGCTGGAGGCGGGGCAGTCACTGATGGCCGTGCGCCCGGTGCGGACGCCACACCACTCCTCCAGCGCCGCGGCGCTGATCGGCGGGGGCAGCGTGCCGCAGGCCGGCGAGGTCTCGCTGGCCCACCACGGCGTGCTGTTCCTCGACGAGTTCCCCGAGTTCGCCCGCCCCACGCTGGAGATGATCCGCCAGCCACTGGAGGACGGCTGCGTTACCATCCCCCGCGTCCACAGCACGTTGAAGTTCCCCGCGCGGATCATGCTCGTGGCCGCGATGAACCCCTGCCCCTGCGGCTACTTCACCGACCCGAAGCGCAAGTGCAACTGCACGCCGAACCAGATCGAGCGGTACCTCTCGCGCGTCTCGGGCCCGCTGATCGACCGGATCGACATCCATGTCGAGGTCCCGCCGGTGCCTTGGCGCCAGCTTCGCTCGACGACGGACGGGACCGACTCCGCCTCCATGCGCCGGCAGGTCGTCGCCGCCCGTGCCGCCCAGCGACAACGCTTCGCCGGCTCGGCCGTCGGCGGCGCGGCCCTGGCGACCAACGCCTCGATGACCAGCCGCCAGGTCCGCCAGTTCTGCAAGCTCGAATCCGCCGGCGAGGTGCTGCTCAAGCAGGCCATCACCGAGATGGGCCTCAGCGCCCGCGCCCACGACAAGGTCCTCCGCATCGCCCGGACCATCGCCGACCTCGAAGCCGCCGAGGCTGTCCAGGCCAACCACATCGCCGAAGCCGTCCAGTACCGACGGCTGGATCGGAAGATGTGACAATACTGGCCGTGGTCCTCCAGAAGAGAGACCGCGAAATAGCGGCAAGAGATGCACAATGGGGAGAACGTGGTGCACCTTCCTTGACCGCGAAGGGGTCCCCAGGCGCTGCCGCCAGATCAACGAAGGACACGTCGAACTGCGGACGATCCAGTGAGGAGGCTTCGGACGGCATGCAGTGAATGAGGCAGCGCCTACAATATGAACGTGAGCAAATGCCCCGGACAGGACTGGCGGTACTGGAAGGCCGACGACATCTCCGAGCAGGCGTGCCCGGCCTGCGGGCAGACGGTGGAGCTCTGGAAGGACGACGCCTCGCGGCGGTGCGGGCGGTGCGGGGCCACCGTTCGCAACCGCCGATTCGACATGGGCTGTGCGGCCGGGTGCAAGTTCGCCGAGGAGTGCACGGGCATCCCGGCGGAGGAGTTGGCTGAGCGGACGCTCTGCGACGCCCTGATCCGCGAGATGGAGGCCGTCTTCGGCGACGACGAGCGCCGCATCCGCCACGCACTGCGCGTGCTGGACTACGCCGAGCGGATCCTCGCCGACGAGCAGGCCGACCCGCTGGTGGTCAAGGCGGCCGCGGTGCTGCACGACATCGGCATTCACGAGGCCGAGCGGAAGCACGGCTCGGCTGCGGGCGTGCATCAGCAAGTCGAGGGCCCGCCGATCGCCCGGAGGATTCTCGAAGCCGCCGGCGTCTCGCCCGAGCGGATCGACCACGTCTGCCGGATCATCGCCGACCACCACACGGCCGAGCGAATGGACACGCCGGAGTTCCGCATCCTGTGCGACGCCGACAACCTGGTGAACCACTACGCTGACGCTCCCCCGCCGCCGGGAGAGGCCACGAACGCGCGAATCGAGCGCCAGTTGAGGACCCAGGCCGGCCGGGCGGTCGCACGCGAGCTGGTGGCGACCGGCAGGACGAAGGATGCACGGGGCGGCTCAGACTCGCCCGCATCGAGCGGCGGTTAATCCACGGACAAACTTGCCTCGGCAAGCCCCAACTCATTCGAAAGCCATGGGCAAGCCCGTGCAGTGATTCGCTCGCCGCATCGCCGAGCCTGGACCGAGACGAAGCCGGGCATCACGCCGATGGATCGTCCGCTGACGAGGTCGAAGGGCTGGTCGATTCGACCGCGGCTGACGCCGGTTGCTTGTCCGGGCCGCGCTCCAGCAGCCAGAACAGCAAGCCGGGAAGCGAAAGCAGCATGGGGGTGAATCGGGCCAGCAGGGCCAGGGCGAGCACGGCGGAGTTCGCCACATCGCCCGGGGCGGCGAAGAAGACGACGTACATCCCCTCGACGACCCCGAGCCCGCCGACGCTGATCGGCACGGCGGCGAGGATGTAGATCACCGGCACGAAGAGGAAGTACAGGTGCGGCTCGGTCCGTAGCCCAACGGCGGCGCCGATGCAGGCGATTCCCCCGGCCAGCAGCAGGTGGACGCCGATGGTCATCGCGGCAACGACGAGACTGGTTCCGGGTGAGCGAGGCAGGCGGCGGAGCGTATCGACGGCGAGACGGAGGTTGGCGCTTCGGGGCATCCGATCGATGAGGGCATCGAGGCGGATGAGCCGCCCGACGCGCCGGCTGAACAGCACCAGTGAAACGGCGGCGATCACGGCGACGGTCGCCCCCACGGCCACCGATGCCCGTGCCGTGCGTGGGTCCTGCCACGTCAGCAGCGTCATCACGGCGGCGAGGACGGCCATGCCCGCCAGGCCGGAAAACCGGTCCAGCAGCACGGTGGCGACGGCGACGGTTCGGCGGTCGGTGCGGCGTGTGACCAGCCAGGCGCGCATGACGTCCCCCCCGGTGCTGCCAGGCAGGAAGAAGTTGAGGAAGTGCCCCACGAACATCAGCCGCACGGTCGCCCCGAGCCCGATGGCCACGGACTCGAACCGCAGGATGTACCACCAGCGGACGCCCATCAGCGTAAGCTGGCCAAGGATCATGACCGCCGCGGCGGCGAACAGGTCCGCGCGCAGCCGCCCGAGCACGCGACCGAAGCCGGGGCGAACAGCCCGGCCCTCGATTCGCTCGACACGTACAGCTTCCAGCCATTGAGGCCCGTCCTCGGTGTCGACGCGCACCGCGCCGTCCCGCTGGTCGAGTACGGTGAGAACCCGTCCGTCGTGGGTGACGACATAGTCCCCCCACCGCACGCCGGAGACCACCCACGCCAACAGCGCGACGGTGACGGCGAGCTTCAGCAGTAGCACCAGGGCCTTCCGCAGTCGTGGGGGCAATGGCCACATCCCCCGGACTTATCCCACATTTCAGGGAAGATATCCACGGGCAAAGCGGCGTCGGACGGGAGGCGAGGTCGAGGGCGGAGACGGGGAGAAGGCCAACCGGCTCGGGCGCGTCCGGCCGAGGGGTCAGCCGGACGGCCCGAGTAAAACTAAGGCAAGCGGGAGGGCCTCTACTGGTCGGTCTTGTCGGGCACAGCCGGGCGTGCCGGCGCGGAGGCCGGCTCGTCGAGGACGAGTTTGCCCTCTCGGACGAGCTTGTCCCTTCTTGTGATCAGGGCCTTGGCCCGATCGACCGACGACATCCTTCGGAGTTCCTCTCGCTCATCGGGCGTGAAGGTCGCCACCACCGCCTGGACCCACCTGGCCCGACGGCGATACGCCTCCCGCTTCTGCTTCGTGAGGGAGAGAAACGCCGAGTAGCTCTTGAGAATACGTTCCTGGTCGCCGGCGTCCTTCTTGAGGAAGGAGACGACGTACTCGCGGAAGCGCTCCCGCTGATCGGGCGAGAGCATCCGCCACTGCTCGCGGTTGTTGTCGAGCGTGGCGGCAAGGCTGACCCCGCCAGCCATCTGGAGACTGAGCTTCAGACGAAGCTGCGCCGCGAGGCTGCCGCGCGGCGGGCGCGTCAGGACGCTGGCGCCGTCGTCGCCGGCGGACGCATCGGCCCGGGCGAAAGCGGGCAGCAGCGTCGCAGCCGCCGCGAACAGAATGGCCAGACTCACCCGTCGCATCGTCGTCCTCACGTCCCTTCGTTCTCGATCCGCTCGATGGCGGCAAGGGTCTCGAAGTCCGTTACGACTTCCTCGTCCTGCATCAACCCGCGGAAGAGCCCGAGGTGTCGAACGATCTCCTCTTCCAACTGTTGCCGCTCGGCCGGGGGAATCTCCTCAAACGCCGGAGAGGACTTCACTTCGCGTTGCAGCGGCCCGGTCGCGACGGAGGCGGCCTCCTCGGCGGGCGGGGTCGAGTTGAACACGGCCAGTGCGACCAGCAGCGCGGCCGCGGCGGCGACTGCGGGACCGACCCACGCGGCGACGCGAAGGACGCGCCGTCGGCGTCGGTGGCCCCGGGTTCGCCCAAGGACGCGGTCGGCCAGGCCCTCGGCGGCGGCCGGGACAGTCCAGGCGTCCAGGGCATGGTCTACGTCGTCGAGGTCGCGACGGGCCTGCTCCCATGCGGAGGCCTCGGCGACCAGCCGGGCAACGCGATCGGCATCGGAACCGGAGAGTTCGCCGTCAGTCCAGGCCGAAAGGTCCTCGAAGTCCTTTTCGGACAGCTCGTTGGCGGCCACATGGGCCAGCACGCGGTCGGCCAGACCTTCGTCGGGGGTCGGCACGATCCAGGCGTCCAGAGCGCTGTCGACCTCCGCGAGGTGGCGACGGGTCCGCTCCCATGCGGGGGCCTCGGCGACCAGCCGGGTGACGCTATCGGCCTCGGGGCCGGAAAGCTCACCGTCGGTCCAGGCCGAGAGATTCTCGAAATCCTTTACGGGCAGTTCGTTGGCAGCCACGTGGGCCAGCACGCGGTCGGCCAGACCCTCCGACGGCGACGGGACGGTCCAGGTGTCGAGAGAGGCGTCGAGCTCGCGGAGGTCTTCTGCGGCCCCGCCCCAAACGGGGTCGGCCTGGATACGTTTACGGATTTCGGCCGCCCGATCGGCGGGCAACTCGCCGTCAAGGTATGCCACCAGGTCGGCCAGGTCGTGTTGTTCCAGATGATCGGTCATCTCAGATTCGTCTCAAGCCCCGGGGACGTCGGCAGACGCCCTCCGGCGGGCAACTGATGGCATCCATACCGAAGACGCGCCGCGGAATCCGTTCCAGGCACATACGTCGTCGAACCGCGCGCCGCCTCGTGAGGACTTTTCGGCACGTGCGAAGGTTCGCTTCTGTACCTATAACCCCCGCTGTCAAGCAAAGATTCGCGGACCGCGGTCGCTTTTCCGGCGCTTTTCACCGGTTTCTGCCGGGAAGAGTCACCCCTGGCGGACGTACCGCGTCAGGGCGCTGCGGAGATTGCCCCGCGCCCGGCTGAGCAGGCTCTTGACGGCCATTGTCGAGCAGTCCAGGATCGTCGCGATTTCCTCGTAGCTCTTGTGCTCGTACTTGTTGAGGATAATGGCGACTTTCTGGTTTTCGGGGAGTTGGTCGATGGCCTCGGCGACCTTGGCCCGCATCTCCTCGCTGTCGAGTCGTCCCCCGGGGGGATCGTAACGTGCGTCGGGGACATCGCGGTAGAATGGCTCGCCGTCCTCGGAGTAGGCGATCTCCAACTGCACGGGCTGGCCCCGTTTCTTCGCCCGCAGGACGTTAAAGGACAGGTTGGCGGCGATGCGGTACAGCCAGGTGCTGAACTTGGCTGTCGGCTGATACCGCTGGCTTGTGCGAAAGACCCGCAGGAAGACCTCCTGGGTGAGGTCCTCCACCTTGCCCGGGTCGCCGAGGAAGCGGTAGATCAGCGTGTTGACCTTGGGGGCGTTGCGACGGACCAACTCGTCGAAGGCCTCGGTCTCCCCGGCCTGAAAGCGGAGCATGAGCTTGACGTCCTCATCCTCCCGCGCCCAGCGGGTCAGTCCGTTCTCGTCGATCTTTGCGTCGCGACGGCGCGACTTCTTGCTCGTCGATTTGGCTTTCTTGGCCACAGGCAACACCTTACCGGCTCGCGCCGGCCGATTGACTCAGTTGCCCGCAGGCCGCCGAAGCGCCCACGCCCCGCGGGCGTCTCAGGTTCGCGTTCACCCCCGCCGCACGCAGCCTTTGGAGGAAGGCCTTGCACGCCGACGGGCTCGGCCGGCGGTACGGCAGCGCGGGGACCGGATTGTACGGAATGACGTTCACGTTGCACCGCAGGCGCCCGGCGATCCGCGCCAGGGCGTCGGCGCACGCCAGCGAGTCGTTCTCGCCAGCCAACAGCGTATACTCAAGCGTCACCTCGCGGTGACGGCTGTTGTAGAATGCCGCCGCCGCATCGAGCACGTCGGCCAGCGGCGCCCTCGCCGCGGCCGGCATCAGCCGGGCTCGCAGCGCATCATCCGGCGCGTGCAGCGAGATCGCCAGCGTGATCGGCAGGTCCTCCGCCGCCAGCCGGCGGATCGCCGCAGGCAGCCCCACCGTCGAGACCGTCACGTGGCGTGCCGACAGGTCCAACCGGTCGGGGTCCACCATGGCCCGCACGGCCGAGACCGCCGCGTCGTAGTTCGCCAGCGGCTCGCCCATGCCCATGAAGACAACATTGGTCACGGGACGTTGGGCGTGGGCCTGAAGGTGAAAGACCTGCTCGACGATCTCGCCCGCTGTCAGATTGCGGACGAGTCCGTCCAGGCCCGTCGCGCAGAACACGCAGTTCATTGCGCAACCGACCTGCGTGGACACGCAGGCCGTCAGACGTCGAGCGGTGGGAATCGCGACGCACTCGACGGCCTCGCCGTCGACGAGGCGCAGCAGCAGTTTGTCCGTCCCGTCGGCCGTGCGGTCCGCCCGCTCGACGGCGCCGGACAGCCCGCACAGGCGACCCGCGAGGGCCTCTCGCAGCCTGGCCGGCAGGTTCGTCATGCTGGCGAAGTCCGTCACGTGCCTGCGCCAGACCCAGCCGGCGACCTGGGCGGCGCGGTAGGCCGGCTCGCCGAGGGCGGCGATCTCCTCGGTCAACTCCCCGCCGGTCATGTTCAGAAGGTGTCTCACAGTCTCTCGGAATCGATCAGGCGGGCCTCTTGGCGGCCCATAGGGGATTGCGGAAATCGCGGGGGAGGATACGCCTAGGCCGGCGCCCTCTTCTCGGCCAGCAACCGGGCGAGCTTTCCGTCGGCCAGGAAGGCCTCGAACGCGTCGAAGTCCGGGAACACGCGGTCGCTGTACCGCAGCACCACCCAGTTGCCCACCATGGGGGTGACGGTCAGCACGGCCGCGCCGCCCTCGGCCGCGACAGCCATCTCGATCGCCGTACCCATCGACGCCTCGGGAAGGTACGCCAGCAGCAAGTCGCAGCGGCGGGCGCGATCGAGGCCGTCGTCAAACGTCTCACGGATGGCCGACAAATCGTAGCCGAGGCTCTCGGGGTGGAGGCTGTAGTGGCAGTAGACGTCGGCCTCCGGCACGTGGTGGGCCAGAAGCGCCCGCAGCCGCTCGCGCCAGTCCTGGCGGTGAATCTCCGCGTCCACCTTCGAGCCCTGCATGATGCCAGCCAGGAATACGTCCATGTCCTCTCTCGTCTCCCGCCGGGCCGTTCGGCCGCACGCGAGGAAAGCGGGATTGTACCATATTTCCCGTCTTCTGCGCATGGGCGCGTCCGGGCTGGAAACGGGAAAAGCCGCCGGTGCGTCAGGCGCCGCTCTTCTCGGCCGCGGCGGCGCGGCGTTCGGCGCCGGCGGCTCGCCACCAGTGGATCATGAGCATGGCCACGCCAACGACGAGCCAGACGTCCGCGACGTTGAAAATATACGGGTAGCCGACGCCGAAGACCTTCACCTGCGAGAAGTCGAGGAAGTCCCGGACCTGCCCGGTGATCGGCGCGGCGACGCCGGGGATATCCACCGCCGCGATCATCCGGTCGTAGAAATTCCCCACCGCCCCGCCCAGGATCATCGCCAGGGCCACGTGCAGCCAGGCGGCGTGGCGGTCGGAAACAGCGAAGAACCACCCGACGAAGGCGATGGTAGCCAACGTGGCGATGGCAACCATCCAAGGCGGCATGGGCAGGCCGAAAACCACGCCGGGGTTGGTCGAGAGCGTCAGGCGGACTCCCGCGGGCAACTCGTGGCGGAGGCGCAACGTTCGCAGCACGGCCGAGGGAGAAAGCCCCTCGCCGTAGGCATCTCGCAGAGCGTCGACGCGACGGCGGATGTCCGGTCGGGCGAGGAGTGCACTGAAGACGGCGTGCTTGGTCCAGAGGTCGGCGGCGGCGGTGACGACGGTGAGGAGCAGGAAGACCGCGACAGCCCGCGCGCTCCGCCCGGCCGGGCGGGATGCGTCGGCGTCGGCGGGCTCGGGGCGCCGGGTCGGGCGGTTCTCAGCCACCGTGTGCGCTCCGGGGTATCGGGGGCCTACTCGTCCTCGTCCTCGTCCTCGCCGCCCTCGACGCGTTCGCCGGGACGGACGAGTCCCTTCTCGATCATCCGGGCGTACTCGATGCTGTACGGCGCCCAGGGCCTGGCCTTGAGGCGCGGCACGCCGATGGGCTTGCCGGTACCCAGGCAGATACCGTAGGTTCCCTCGTCAATGCGGTGGAGGGCCGCGTCGATCTCGGCCAGAAGCACCCGCTCGCTCTCAAGCAGCCCCAGCGAGAACTCCTGCTCGAAATTGTCCGTACCGGCATCGGCGGGGTGATCGGAGATGTCGCCCTTCGATTCATCGCGGTCGCCGCCGAAGGCCTCCGCCTCGATCCCGGTCATGTCTCCGACCAGTTCGCGGCGCTTCTCCAGCAGCATCTCGCGGAACGTCTTGAGCTGAGCCTTGGTCATCGGGCTCTTGCCCTTGGGCTTCTTCCGCGGGCGCTTCTTCGTCTCGGCGGCTTTGTCCTGGCCCTTGGTCTTGGGCTGGGCCGCGGACTTCTTCGAGGCCTTGGCGGACTTCTTGCCGGCCGTCTTCTTCGACGCCGCAGAGGAGCTGCGCTTCGCCGTCTTCTTCCTGGAAGCTGCCTTTTTGGCCACGGCACGGACCCTCATGTACGCCTCGCCGTCCGGCGGGAAGACGCCTTTGCCTGCGCGTCGGGCGGCCTGAATACAAGCCGCACAGTATAGGCAGTTCCGCGTTGTCGTGTCAAGCCCGGCCGGCGGGGATTCGCCGCGGGCGTGGGTGTTTACGGCTGGACACCGGGTCGCCGCAACGGTATGAATGGGAAGCACTTCCACAGGGCTGCGGCCCCCTCGCCGCGAGCCCATCTGAACGGTCTGGCGATGAGTGTCGAAGTTCGCATCCTGGTGGACAACACTGCCGCCCGCGACGGGCTCCGCGGCGAGCACGGGCTTTCCATGCTCATCTCGGGGCCGGGAAAGACCGTGCTCTTCGACGCCGGGGCCGCAGGCGAAACACTGCGGACCAACGCCGAGAAGCTGGGGATCGACCTGTCCGGGCTGGACACGGCGGTCATCTCCCATGGCCACTACGACCACACCGGCGGCCTGGTGCACGTCGTCCAGCAATGCCCGGGCCTGAACGTGTACGGAAGCTCGGGGGCGTTCAGCCGGCGGTGGAGCGATCACCCGGGCCGGCCACTGAAGGACGTCTCGTGCCCCCACTCGATCGAGCAGCTCTGCGGGCTGGGGGCGGTCTTCCACTCCGTGACCCACCCGGAAATGCTGGCGGACTGGCTGGTGATCTCCGGACCGATCGGCGGCCCAAAACACGGGCGGGAGGTCTTCGTCGTCCGCAAGGCCGGGGAGATGGTCGTCGACGGATTCGAAGACGAGCTCTGCTTGCTCGTCCGCGGACACGACGGCTGGATCGTCCTGACCGGCTGCTGCCACCGAGGCCTGCGGAACACGTTGCGAACGGCCCGCTTTCTGGTGCACGACGAGCCCTTGACCGCGATCGTCGGCGGCCTGCATCTCCGCAGCGCCCGCCCGCACGAACTCGACGAGGCCGTGTCGCTCGTCGACGAGTATGACGTGCGGAACCTCTACCCATGCCACTGCACGGGGGATGCGGCCACCGAGCACCTCAGCCGCGAGTTGCCCGGGCGCGTGCACCCTCTGTCGGCGGGCTCGCGGGTGGTGTTTTAGCGAGCGGTTGAGCGATGCGCTTCACGGCGGGCCGAAAGGCGGCTTCGCCCGCTCCACCGGTTCTGCGTTGTCTGTCGCGCTCTACGCACTAAGCCTTCCAGCGGGAGCGCCGTGGCGATCACTTTCCGGGCAGCTCGGCCTTCTCGTGGTAGTCGTAGAACGCTTCGTAGTTCTTCCGCAGATACCCGCCGGCGATGGCCCGCATGCCGTTGAGAACGATGCCGACCATGTGCGCGCCGACGCTGGCGAGCATGTGGCGGGCCCGCTGGACCACGCCGTGCGTGTTGGCGCCGGCGCGGACGACGAGGATCACGCCGTCCACCAGACGGGCAAGGGCCGCGGCATCGCTGACCAGCAGGCACGGCGAACTGTCGAAGATCACCTGATCGTACTCGCCAACCATCTGGGAGATGATGGTGGCCATCTGGTCCGAACCCAGCAGCTCGCTGGGGTTGGGGGGCAACGGGCCCGAGCCCATCACCGAAAGGTTCGGCTCCAACTCGGCGACCATCTGCCGCCAGTCCTCCTGCCCGACCAGCGCGCTGCTCAGCCCGCCCTCGGGACAGGATGCGAAGAGGCGACGGATCGACGCCTGGCGGAAGTTGGCGTCCACCACCAGCACCCGCTTGCCGCTGCGGGCGATCGAGGCCGCCAAGTTCAGCGTGACGGTCGTCCGCCCGTCCTCGGGCAGCGGGCTGGTGACCAGCATGGATCGCCGCTGGCTTGCCGGACCGCTGAACAGCAGGCAGGTCCGTACCTGGCGGAAGGCCTCGGAGACGATGCTGTTCGGATGGCTGGAGAACGCCACGCGGAGGTCCTTGATGTCCTCCTCGAGATCGTCCTGGTGGGGCACGACGCCGAGCAGCGGCAGGTCGATCCGTCGGGCCACGTCCGACGGGCCCTTGATGGAGGTGTCCACGAACTCGAGCAGGAACGCCAGGCCCAGGCCGAACGCCAGGCCCAGCAGCACGCCGACCGGGATCATCACCCGCCACTGCGGCACCGATGGCGTCCGCGGCGTCGACGCCGTCTGCATGATCTGCAACGGGGGGTTGCCCTTCAGCAGGATGCGCAGGTCCACCAGGCGGTTGTCGATGCGCTCGATGCTGTTGGTCAGGTTGGTATCCTGCAGCTCCAGTTGGTTGTAGGCGCTGTAAGTCGCCCGCAAGCCGCGGACGCTTACGTCGACAAACCGGTACTGCTCGCGCAGCTTCGTCAGGCGCTCCAGGACGATCGCCTTACGCGCCTCGGCGTTGGCGATCATGCTCTTGACCTGCGAGTCCACCAGCTTCTTCTCGCGCTCGGCGATCTGGTCATCCAAGCTTCGAATCCGGGCCTCGACGTTCTGGACCGTCCGATGCTTGGGGCCGAACTTCCGCAGCAGGTTCTGCAACTCGGCCTTGAGATTCAGCTGCGATGTCCGCAGCGAGCGAAGCGAGGGGTCGAGGTCCAGCGCCTGGAGGACTTCCGGCAGCGACTCGACCTCGCCGGTCTGCATCTGCTTGCGGATCATCTCCAGCGCGCCATCGGCCTGGGCCAGTTCCAACTCCAGGGCCGTCACCTGGGGCGCCAGGCTGTGCAACTTCATGGTCAGCACATTGGTCCGCTCGAGCATGTCCGGCACGTCCGCATCGCGGAGCAGCTTGGCCTTCTCGGCGCGTACGCGGTCGCGCTGCTCGCCCAGACTGGCACGCTCCTCGCGAAGCTGGCGGATCTGCTCCTGCCGGCCGCGGTTGTCCATCTCCCGGCTGCGGTCGCGTGCGGCCTCGGCAACGGCGTTGACGATCTCGGGCAGTTCCTGTCGCCTCGTGCCGGTCATGGCGACATCGATCAGCGACGTGCCCCCGCGGGGCGAGACCCTCAGATCGTCGCGAAGCCTGGAGACCGCGTCGTCCGGGCTCTGCTGGAACCACGTGGTCGTGCGGATGCGATCGGTCGCGACCGCGTCCTGGAGCACCGTTTCGCTGATGGTCAGGCTGACGTACTTGGCGGCCAGGCTGTCCATGTACTGCGTGGGCACATTGATGTTCTGTGCCTGGATGGCGGTATTCTCCGGCGGGCGGACTTCCATCACCGCGGCGGTCGTGAACAGCGGCGCGTACTGCAGCCACAGCAGCGTGGAGGCAACGGCCAGGCCGATGAACAGCACGAGGGAGAACAGGATCAGCCACTTGCGCTTGAGCAGGATGCGAACGATGTCGCGTCCGGTCATGCCGGACTCGGCGCCGCCACGTCCGGAGGCAGCCCGGGCGCCGGTAACCGGCCCGGCAGGCCCACCGGGGCCGCCCGGGCCGCCGGGGCCGCCCCGCCCCCCGCCCTGTCGCCCGCTGAGCGGATGGCCCACGCGGACCATCTGGGGAGATACTTCTCGAGTGGGTATGACGCTCATGTGTCGCTCCCGCCTTCCGCTTCACGCTGCACGCGCTCCAGCGCGGCCCTGAGGGGCGCATGGAGGGGGTCTGCTGTGTCATCGCGGACCATCTCGAATCCTTGCCTGTATTGCTTCAGCGCCTCGTCGAGGCGCCCGAGCCTCTCGTAGACCCACCCCAGGTGGTATCGACTCGCCGCCAGGGGTTTCTCCAGTTGCACGGCCCGGACCAGCGCCTGTTCGGCGTCGGCGAACCGCTCGACCTTCGCCAGCGTCCAGCCGTAGGTATCCAGAACCTTGGCATTGTCGGGGCGTCGTTCGGCCGCCCTGCTTGCGAAAGGCAGCGCCCGCGCGGGCTGGTTCAGATCGTTCGTGTAAAGGTAGGCGAGGTTGTTGAGGATCTGGATGTCGTCGGGGCGGATCTTCAGGGCCGACAGGTAGACCTTCTCGGCCTCGTCGAATTGCTTGAGCTGGTAGTGCATGGCCCCGAGGTGCCTCTCGGCGAGGAACCGGGAGAGCTTGTCGCCTGCCAGGGCCCGGGCTCGTTTGAGGTATTCCAGCGCCTCTGCGAACTGCTTGGCCTCGCCATGCAGGACGCCGGCGACCAGGTTGGTCCGCCACGTCGATGTCAACTCTGACTGCCACGCCTTGAGTTTCTCGATCCCCCCCTCGATCCCGTAGGCCTCCTGGAGCTCATGCACCACCAGCAGCGTCTGATCGGCGCGGATGGTCTCGAGCGCTTTGAGGAAGGCGGCCTTGGCCTCGTCGAGGCGCTTGGCCTTGGCCAGTGCCGCCCCACGGACAGCAGCCACCCAGCCGGAGAAGCCCGGCTTGTCCTTGTAGGGCTCCGTGACGGTGAGGGCCCGGTCGAACAAGTCGGCCTCCTGGAGGGCCAGCAGATACACGCGCAGCGTCGCGGTGGAGTCCGGAGCGGTCTGGACCGCTCGGGCCATCGCGGCAAGCATCTTCTCCTGGTTCTGGCGCTCCTTCCACATGTTGGCCTCGGCCATCAGGTAGGCCACGCGGTTGGGATGGAGTTCCTTGGCCTCAACGAGCAACTCTTCCAGCAGCCCCCACTTCCGCCGCCGGGCGTAGATGCTCAGCAGCCGGTCGATCGCCGGCGTGTAGTCCTTGTTCTCCTGGAGAATCTCGCGGTAGACCAACTCGGCCTTGTCGTAGTCTTTGACGGTCTGGTAGACCGACCCGAGCTGCATCGCCACATCGACACGGTTGCTCAACCGCTTGGCGGCCTGGAGGTCCTGCTTGGCCTTGTCGGTGTCGCCTTGGGCGAGGAAGGCCTGCGCCCGCCAGATCAGCGGTTCGGCGTAGGTGGGGTTGTTCTGGATGGCCCGGCCGAGGAGGGCGTGCGCCTCGGGGTACTTGCCCCGTTTCATCGCCAGCACGCCCTTGAGCGTAATGGCAGCAGCATCATCGGGGCTGGCTTCGAGCAACTCGGCGATCCGGTCCTCGGCGTAGTCGAACTGGCCGGCCTCCAGGGCGTATCGCACGAGTTCCTTGACTCCGGCGGTATCGTCGGGGCGCAGGCGGATGTAGGTCCGCATGGCCTCGACGGCCTTGGGCCAGTTTCGCAGCCGCGCCCAGTAGCGCGCCATCCCCAGGTGTCCGCGCGCGTCCTCGGGATCGGCGGTGATGGCGCCCTCGAAGGCCCGACGGGCGCGCTCGGGATCGACCTCGGCAAACAGTTGGCCGTAAAGCACCCGCGCCCCGACGCGATCCTTCCAGTTGCTGACCAGGGGCTCCAGGACGCGCTGGACGTCCACCCATCGCCCGCGACGGGCGTAGAAACCGCCCAGCAACCGGGCACTGTAGAGCTTGTCCTCGCTCTTCTGATGGACCGTCGTGTACATCTTCTCGGCGTCGGCGTACCGCTGGACGCGCTCGTACAGCCGCGCAAGGGCGGCGAGATTCTGAAGGTCGTTCGGCTTGCGCTTCATGTCGCGCTCGCGCTGAACGATCAACTCCTCCGGGCTGGCGTCCTGCTGTTCGTAACGCAGATACTCCTGCCGGACATACTCGTTGCGGGGCGCCAGACGGTGTGCCGCATACACGTAGTGACGGTGCTCGTCCTCCTTGCCCAACCGCCCGGTCACGATCGCCAGCCCCACGGCCGCGGGCGCGTAGCCCGGGTCGTTCTCGGCAACGATCTTGAACTCCTTGTAGGCCTCCTCGAACATCTCCTTCTGGAGGTAGGCCTGGGCGAGGCCGACGCGGGCCTCCTTGCGGCTTTCGTTGTCTTGGAGGACCGCCAGGGCGGTGGCGATCACGGTATCGTAATCCCGCTGCATCATCGCAAGACGCATCTGGTAGAGCCTGCCCTGCGCGCCGTCGAGGTTCTTCTTCTCCGCCCGCTCGATGCACTCCTCGGCCAGCTTCCAGTCCTTCTTCCCCAGCGCGTAGCGGAACAGCGAGTCCACGACGGCGGGGGCGTTGGCGTCGATGGCGGCCGCCTGGTCAAGGAACTCGATGTACTCCCCTTCCCGCCCGTAGCGGCGGGCGACCTCCGCCTTCTCCAGGGCGGCCTGGAGGGGCTCGTACTCGTCGGCGACCTCCAGCAGGATGGCATACTGCTTCTCGGGGTCCTGCTCGTGGATCAGCCGTCGCCGGGCCTGGAAGGTGGCGTCGTCGGGGAAGAGCTCCAGGGCTTTGTCGATGAGCTTCTCGGCGTCTTCGAGCCGCTGGGCCCTTCGGTACATGCTGAAAAGCTGCCCGAGCACCTGCCGGTTCCCGGGAACGCGCTGGTGGAGCTGCTCGACATACCGGATGGCCTCGTCCTGGCGGTCGTCAAGCCACATCATGCTCGCCCGCCGCAGCAGCATCGCGACGGTCTGGGCGTCGGGCTCCATGCCCTCCGGCAGCGTGGGGGCCTCCCCCCGCACGGCGCGAAGCGCCATGCCCAGGTTCAGGGCCGCGGCGTTGCCGGGGTCCTGCTTGAGCACCTGCTGGATCGTCCGGTAAGCCTTCTCGTAGTCGCGGTAGCGCATCAGAAGCCGCGCCTTGGCCAGCAGGGCCGAAACGTTCCGCTGCTGGCTGGGGATGCTCAGCAGCCTGTCGAGGATCGCATCCGCCTTGCCGGGAAGATTCTGCTTCATGTAGAGGTTGATCAGCAGGTTGGCGACCTTCAGGTCGAAGCCCAAGCCGCGCAGGGCGGCCTCAAGCTGCTCCATCGCCTGCTGAGGCTTGCCTTCGGCCAGCGCGACGCGCCCGGCGGTCTTGGCCAGCATCGGGCCGCGGACATTCAGCGTGGTCAGCTTTGAGAGGCAGTCCCGGGCCTTGGCCAGAAGTTGTTCGGAGTCTCCCGTCTCCTGCTCGATCATCTCCAGCAGCACATCGGCCAGAAGGTAGTACAGCTCGGCGCGGGTGCGGCGGGAGGACTCGCGGCTTTCGGGGTCCGCGGGTTGGGTGGCCCCGGCGGTCTCGGCTGCGGCGATGCCTTCCTCCAGGACCGCGACGGCCTGCTCGTGCTTGTCCTGGCGCATATGAATCCGTGCCTCGCGGAGGTACCCCCGCGGGTCCAGCTCATCGGCCTGGCGGACGTCCCGCAGCAGCGCCACGGCCTCGGTGGTCCGGTCGGTGGCGGCATAGTGATCCGCCAGGGCCAGCTTGCCGAGGATCGGATCCTGCTTGATGGCGTCGTGGAGGTGCCTTTCGGCCTCGTCGTTCTGCCCGCGGGAGCGGAGATGCCTCGCGAAGCCGATCAGGATCGTCGGGTTATCGGGGACTGTACGGACGGCCTGGCGGAACGTCTCCTCGACGCGCGCGTCGTAGCCGGTCAACTGTCCGAGAAACCTCGCCAGTCCGAGCCAATAGGTGGCGTGGTCCTTGTCCAGTTCGATGGCCCGTTCCATGTCGGCGATAGCGCCCTTGGCCTTGTCGCCGGGGATCTGTCGCGAGGCAAGCTGGCTTCGGGCGAGGCCGCGGCGGAAGCATATCTCCGCGTTGTTGGGGTCGAGTTCCAGGTAGGCGTCGGCCTCCCGGATGAACTGCTCCCAGCCCTCTCCGCGGCTCTGGAGGGCAACCTTCCAGTAGATGTCGCACAGCGTCTCCTGGGCGGGCACGAAATCCTGCTTCCGCAGCAGGGCTCGCCGCAGGTCCGAGACGGCCTGCCGGAACCGCTCGCCGCGCTGCGTCTTCGTCAGGCCCGTACCCCGTTCGGCCCAGTGGTAGCTGAACTGTCCGCGCTCGAGGTAGTAGCGGTGCATGTCCGGCACCTCGGCGCTGCGGGCGGCGTCCACGGCCCGGCTGTGAAGCTCGGCCGCGTCGCGATACCGCCCCGCCTCCTGGGCGGCCTCGGCCTGCTGCAGCAGCGCCTCGGGGTCGCGTGGGAACAGGCGGTCCAGGAATCCGCCTGAGCCCGTGCCCCGGATGAGGATGGTCAGCACAAGGGCGACGAGGACGGCACCCATCGCGCCCAGAAGTACGGCCACACGTCTATTGAGTCGTTTGCGTTTCGCCATGGATAAGTCTCGGTGGTTTCTACGAATCTCGGCCGCCGGAGGATTCCTCGGCGTCCAATTTCTCGATCGTCTCGGCCCTCGGCAGGGCCTCGAGGACAGGCGGCAGCATCGCCCGTACAAACTCTCTTGCGGCGGGGTCTGCGGCGCGAGGGTCGATCGCGCTATACACCCGCACGGGAGAGAACTGGATCTTCGCGAAGTACGCGTGTCGGACAAACGGCGAGGCCAGCTTAAGCCGCACGACGCTGCGTTGGCTCTCGGGGCGGCCGTTCAGGCTGAACAGGTAGTAGGTCACCACCGGCTCGGACCGCCCGTACATTTCGCGGCGGAACAGCACGCGTCGGAAGGTGAGTTCGCCGTCGTCCCAGGGGTCGTATGTTCCCGGGACGGAGATCGGCATATCCGTGGTACCCACGGGGATGAGCCCGCCGGCTTCCAGGCAGATCTCCGGAACGTGAGGCACCAGGTCCACGCCGCCGGTGTAATAATAGACCTCGATCCGCCAGAACCGCAGTGGGTGCTGCGGCGGCAGGCGCGTGTCCTGGTAGTGGGCGGCGAACAGCCAGTTGCTCTGCCTGTCCGGCAGCAACTTCTTGTCACTGAACGTGCCGATGTCCAACTGCTCCATCGTGTCGTGCGACATCTTGATGTGCCCGTCGGGCACCCCGTCCTTCTGGCCGCCGCGCATGACCCCGTCCTCGGAAACATACGCGTACGGACCGACCCGCTCGGGAAACGAGGTCAGGCGGAACTCGTCGTTCACCTCCACGCTCGCCGGCCAGGGCACGGCCGACTTGATCGTGGCGATCCGCAGGGCGTCGACAGCGAGGGTCCAGCCGGCTGCGGCGAGGATCAGCACCCCTGCGGCGATGCCGAAGTGAATCCACCCCGCCTTGCTGCCGGCGAGCGTTTGTGGGGTGTCGGCCCGTATGTCGGTCATGCTCCGGCCCTCTCGATGGTCGGGGGGCCTTCCATGGCCTTCGGGGTCGCTGGGCTGGGTTCGTCGGATTCGCCGTCGGCCTCGTCGTCCGGCTCCTCATCCTCTTCCACGTACAGGGCCTGTAGCAGTCGGCTGAGCCCCAGGAGCATCAGCAGCGCGGGGATCAGCATGAGCATTCCGGTGAAGGAATGCATGAAGTCCCTGCCCAACTCCGGACGGTCCCAGACAAACATGGTGCTGGTGATGACAACACGGAGGATGTTGCACACGACTGCGATGGGGACGCCCATGACCACCAGCGTGATCCGCTGCCAGACGGGGCGGTCGTCGAGGTAAGCCATGGCCACGCCGAGCGCGAGGAAGGCCATCAGCATCCGCATGCCGCTGCACGCCTCGGCCACCACCAGCGGCTGAGGCGTGCCGCTGACGCTGATGAGCGTCAGCGTGCTGGCCTTGGGCCCGCCCGGGATGACCACGCCGCAGGCCTTGAGGATGACGTAGGATGCCGACGCGGCGAGGTTCTGAAGCGGCAGGGCGATCTGCCCGTACAGCGTTTCGGGAATGGGCATGGCGAAGATCAGGAACACGATGGGCAGCCACGTTACGCGAATGATCCTCCATCCGCCGAGGTAGAGCACCATGCCGAAGATCGTCACGATCATGCCGACGTGGCTGGTCCAGTTGTTCTGGATCGGGTAGACGCCCACGAGCGTCTGGACGATGCCCAGCAGCAGGATCGGCAGACCGAGGATGTTCACCTTCCGCGGCGCCGACAGCAGCTCATCGCGGCGGCTGTAGAGGAAGTAGAGGCTGAACAGCGGGATGAGAAAGCCGTGGGACCAGTTGCCGTCGTTGATCCACTTGGTCGTGAGAATGCGAAACTGCCAGAAGTTCAGCCAGACGAACACCGCGGCCAGGACGGCGATCTTCACGCACGTCCGGGCGGGAAAGCTGCCGGCCAGGTCCGGGGGTGGCGCCTCGTGGACGAGGGACGCCAGCCTCCCCGGAGCGGGCTGCTCGCTGCCGTTTTGAGCCGACGTGTCACTCATGCCATCCCATCGCGTCCTGGCTGGATCACCATCGCGTGAACCGCCGGCTGGTGGGGGTGAAGGCCTGCGGGTCCGCGAAATTGCGGTCGTAAATGAACCCGAAACCGTAGGACATCCGGAAGGCGTTGCGGATCACCGCGAAGAAGTTCGACCGCACGTCCGTTCCCACGGCCACGACATCGTTGGGCTTGAGGAACACGTCCGGGTCTTCGCCCTGGAAGATGGCCTCGAGGTCCAGCGGGATGATCTGCTCCTGCCGTCCGCCGATCCGGCGAATCAGCACCGAGTTCTCCGGCCAGGCCAGCGCGTTCATGTTCCCCGCGGCAGCGACGGCCATCTTCACGGTAATCTGCCGGCCGGTCAGGGAATACACGCCCGGACGAACGACCTCGCCCATGATGTAGAACTCGCCGACTTCGAGGGTCGGCACCTGCACGATGTCGTTATTCCGCATGACGATGTTCATGCGGGGATCGCCGCTGCGGAGCTGGTCGATGTTGATGGCGACGATGCGGGCCTGGTCGGACTTGTCCAACTCCCTCCAGCCGAACGGGTCGGCGGCGTCTTCCTCGCCCGGCTTGCCGGCCGGGGCCGGGGCCGGACGCGTTCTCGGCCCTTCCGCCGGTCGGGCCCGGACCCATTTGCCGGCCGAGTAGATCCACTTCGTACCCCCGCCCGACCCGGAGCCTCCCGAGCCGGCAGCGCCGGTCTCGCTGAACCGCATCACGCCGGGGGCCGGGCTGGTCGCCGGCGCCGTAGCCGGGGGCTTCGCATCGCCGCCCAAGGCCTCCCCCAGTTCGCGAAGGGCCGCATCCGTGTCGTCCCCCGGCCCCGGCTGCGTTGCCGGAGGGGGCGACGGAGCGGTCGTCGGCTCGGTGTCGGGGGCGATCGCCTCGGGCAGCTCGGGCAGTTCGGCCGGGCCCATCGGCGTCACGCCCGGCCTGGCCGGGCCGCCTTCAGCGGTGACCCGCTCGGCCGGGGAAGGACGGATCACATAGAGGTACTTGATGTTGCTCTGCGTGATCCCCCCGGCCAGGGCCAGGGCTTCCATGAGGCGCATGTCCTTGCGGAGGATGTTGTACGTACCCGGGCGGGCGATGGCGCCCAGAACCGAGAACGTATTCTGCCTCTGGGCTGCCAGGGTTACCGAGATCGTCGGGTCGCGCAGGATGTCCGGGCTGTAGGCGTTGATCACGGCGTCTTTGAGCTGATCCTTGGTCAGCCCCTCGGCCTTGATGCGCTCCGGCAGCAACGGGAGGTCGACGTAGCCGCTGGCGGAGACCTGGCGGCGCAACACGGTCTCCAGGCCCTCGTTGAACAGGTCGAGGATCGAGATGTCCAGCACATCGGTCGGACCGATGACGTAGTCCTCGTCACTGTAGGACCAGTCCCCCTCGCGAGGGAACTCGGCGTTGGGGACGAGTTCCTGGCTGCGGTCGGTCGGGCCGATGCTGCCGAGAATCGGGTTGATCGGTGAGCCCTCCGGCTTGCGGATCACCTTCTCGGGACCCAGCAGACGCGTGCGGTCGGTCTTGAACCAGTCGGCAACGGGGCCGGTGCAGCCGGCCAACAGCTGCACGGCCGCCAGAACCAGCATCATCGCGATTGCCAGGCGCGTTGGTCTACTCACGGTCAACCTTCCTTCAATAACGCTCGATGTGCTTGCCGGGAAGCCAGCCGGCTGTCTCAGGCTGCTGTCCGCCGCCGTCGGAACCCGCGCCCCCGACGAAGAGCGGGATCGCGAAGGCCGTACAACACGGCCGTGCCAAAGCGGGGAAGAACGCCATTCCACGTGTGCCTCAGTCTAAAGCAGTCCGCCTGCATTTTCCAATGCAATACCCGCACCACAATGGAGGCGGCGCACACACCGACACTGGGGGACGTATCGGCTGTTCCCTATCACATCTTGATTGAATGGAAGGGCTTAAAACGACCCTTCAAGCCTCCGACCCACGCGGTCGAACGCGCTTGTCGGCCCCTTCTACGAGCCGGACCCCCGTGAAGGTCGCGCCCGACGGGGGAAATCCCACCTGGATGAGCTCACCGCGCGACCGGAGGAGCCGCTGCGGTGACCTCCACCGCCGTCGGGCGCATGACCCGCCCTGGGAGCACGAACAGCGCCGAGCCGTCCTCAAGGCGAACGACGTCGCGAACGGCCCGGCCCTCGCTGGAGACCGCCACCCGCCCCTGCCAGCGGCCGAGCACGCGGAACGCCGGGCGGATCAGCCCTCCGGCGGGAGGATCGATCGTGAACCGGCAGTGCCCCGCTCGCGAGCCCAGCACATAGCAGCCGCGGGACTCGTCGAAGCCGTCGCGGTCGGCGTCCCCGGCGGCGCGGGCGTCCGGGTCGGCAAGCGTGGCCCGCAACCGTCCGGGGCGGAGGTAGGCGTCGGCGATCCGTTCGGCTTCGTCGCCGGCCGGCGGTACCATGAATCGCCACCGCCCGACCTGCCCCGGGAAGTCCCGCAAGACGTTGGCCGTGTCCACGCCTCCGCCGGCCCACGCGGCCGCCCGGTCCAAGGCGAGTTCGGCCGAGGCGATCTCCGCCCCTCCGGCGTTGTTGAGGCGGACTTCCACGACGCGCCGCCCGTCGGCGTAGAAGGTGTACTCCCATCGCACCCGTCGCACGGCCATGGACGCCCATTGGCCGGCACGGGAGGGGAAGTACCACGTCGCCGCCAGACGGACGCGAACGGCGTTGTGCTCCAGCAACTCGACCTGCCCGATGCGCCTCGAGCCCATCAACTCGACGCGTTCGCCCCGTTCCGGTGGTGGCTCGCCGGGCGCGGCCAGGCGAAGCTCCATCCGCGGGTCGTTCAGCCGCCAGAGGCCGTCGTCCCCCTGCTTGAGCAGCGTGGGCCGCCGCTCGCCGGGCAGGTGAATTGCGTAGTCCAGACCGGCTTTGTGCAGCGTCACGCCCGGCGGGCTGGGGCGGAGCGTCCGGGCATTGTCGATGACCATGATGTCATCGAGATGGAACCATACCGGCCCGGCGGCGTCGGTGAAGCTCAGCCGCAGTTCGCGGACCCCCGCCAGCTCCACGCCCGGGACGTCGGCCAGGCGGCGAATATCGAACTGCACGGTGTTCCACCCCGGCCGCAGCAGCGCCCGGCCGGACTGCCATGATGCCCCGTCCGTCACAAGCCGCACCGTGGCGTCGTCCCGCAGCGCCCTGCTGTGAAGGGCCATCGACAGCACCTTGTAGCCAGTGAAGTCGTGCACGTCCTGTATGCGGAAGACCAACTCGCAACCGGCGGGGAGGGTCACCTCGAGCGCCCCGACCCCCGTGCGGGTGACGTTGACGACGAACTCCCGCTCGGCGTCGGGCGAAGGGGGGTGAAAGTCGAACGCGGCCGCCTGCTGGAAGCCGCGGGGCCCGCCGGGTACGTCCTCGAAGTCGGCGAGCGAGGCGAACAGCCCGGTGACGGTTTCGGGGTAGGCCTTGGCCTGCTGGACGGGCAGGGGATCGATGCGCGGGGCGCTGCCGGCGGCGCCCGGTCCCATGGGGCCACCGGTGATGGCCGGGCGTTCCGGCCGGTTGGGGTCGCGCCGGCCCATCAGCCGTGCCAGCCAATCGGGCGCATCCTGCCCGCACCCGCAGCAGGCCGTGATGCAGCATGCGGCGACGGCGACGGCCAGGATGTGCCGGTGCGCGTGCATCGTCTCGCGTTGCCGGCGCGGTCTGCGCCGGCGTTGTCGCAGCGGGGTCAGGCCGCGGGGGCCGCTTCGGCGGCCTTGGTCAGCACGGCCTGCTTGAAGCCAAGCAGCAACGGGCTGGCGATGGCAACCGAGGAGTACGTGCCGAAGATGATGCCCACCAGCAGGGCGTAGTTGAACGCCTTGATGCCCTGCCCGCCCCAGACGTACATGATGAACACGACGATGAAGGTCGTGCCCGACGTAAGCAGCGTGCGGGCCAGCGTCTGATTGATCGACTTGTTGATCACCGGCACGGAGACCGTCGTCAGCTTCCCGCGGTTCTCACGGATGCGGTCGAAGACCACGATCGTGTCGTTGACCGAGTAGCCGATCACCGTCAGGATCGCCGCGACCATCGCCAGGTCGACCTTGAACGCCTCCAGGCCCAGCGCCGCGCCGACGAACGTGTCGTACAGCCAGCCGGTCATCGCCACCAGGCCCAGCACGATCACCACGTCGTGCACCAGGCAGATTACCGCGGCCAGGCCCCACTGGATCGAGCCGAACCGCAGCCACAGGTACAGCACGATCGCTGCCCAGCTCAGCATGATCGCCACGAGCGCCCGCTGGGCCGCCAGGCCGGAAATCGCCTTGTCGAAATTCTGGGCGATCATGGCCTCTTCGCGCTCCAGGGCGTCGGCGACCAGAGCCGCCTCCCGAGCGGCCGCCTCCGACCACCGTGCCCGCGCGACCATCTCCAGGTCCACCAGCACGGCGAAGGAGGAAAACCCGCCGCCCTCGGCCGGGGCGCCGAGTCCGACAGCCCGCGACCTTCGCATGGGCACGGCGTCGGGCCCCTGGCCCTCCTGGGCTCGCACCTCGCGGATGCGCTGGCCCAGCTCGTTCTCGGTAATGGGCGGCTGAACGTCCTCGACCACCACGGCCACGCCGCCCTCGTACTCGTCGAGCAGGGCGCGATAGGGCGAGTCGGGCATGGGCCGGATGCGCCCGGCCCCCCGAGCGTCGAGGGCCAAACCCAGGGGCGGTACCTCCTTGTTGGCCGCCGGTTTGAACGAGAGTTTCGTCCGTCGCGACAGCGCCCCGCCGAACGCGTTCCGGGCGACCTCCTGGATCAGCTCCAGGGTCGTCTCCGTGGTGGAGAGCTGGTACTGCGTCGGGGGCAGGTTCTCCAACTCATCGCCGCCCAGCGCGCCGTCGTTGTCGGCGTCGACCTTCGTCATCCACGCCTCGCTGAGGCCGGCCTCCTTGCCCTCGGCGAGGGTCACCGTCCCGTCCTCATCGGCGTCGTAGTTGTCCAGGAACCGGCCGGCCTTGTCGCTGTCCAGCAGCGTCTCGACGCGCGGCTGGCGGAGGCTTTCGTGCCCGGCCTCGCCGGCGCGATCGGTGAACATCCGCCGAACGACCTCATCGTTGGGCAGGGCCTTTTCCTCGCCGAGCAAGGCATCGTCGCGGAACTGCAGCACCGCCTGCGTGCCGGAAGAGAACTCGATGCCCAGGATGTTGCTGCCCTGCTGCCACAGCGAGGCGATCCCCAACACCAACAACAAGGCGGAGACGCACCAGAAGAGCTTCCGCTTGGCCATCCAGTTGATGGTCGGCGTACCGATGATGCTCAGCATCTTCACCGGCGTCTTGAGGATGTTCCGCTCCAACAGCAGCAGGAAGACCCAGCGGGTGACGATCAGGGCGGTAAAGAGGCTGAACAGCACGCCCAGACCGAGTGTGACCGCGAACCCGCGGACCTCGATCGTGCCCACCCAGCCGAGGATCAGGCAGGTCAGCAGCGTGGTGATGTTCGCGTCGAAAATCGCACTGAACGCCCGCTCGTAGGCGTTCTTGACCGCCATGCGGACCGACTGGCCCTTGGCCTGCTCTTCCCGCAGCCGCTCGAAGATCAGCACGTTGGCGTCCACCGCGATGCCGATCGTCAGGATCACCCCCGCGATGCCCGGAAGGGTGAACACGGCGCTGAGCAAGCTCATCGTGCCCAGCACGAAGATGATGTTCAGCAGCAGCGCCACGTCCGCGATCGCCCCGGCCAGCAGGTAGTAGACCAGCATGAACGCCGCCACGCAGATCAGGCCGATGTACGCCGCGCGGATGCCCTTGCGGCGGTTCTCGGCCCCGAGGCTGGGCCCGAACGCCTTGACCGCCACCGGGTTGGGGTTCAGGCGCGCCGGCAGCGAGCCGGCCTCCAGCAGGCGGATCGTCTCGTCGATCTCCTCGGCCGTGAACGTCCCCGTGATCTGCCCGCGGTCGGAGATCGCCGACTGGATCTCCGGGGCGCTGAAGACCTCGTCGTCCAGCAGGATGGCCATCGCCTTGCCCTTGTGGCTGGACGTGAGGTTGTAGAACTTCTGGGCTCCCGCCTCGTCGAACTGGAAGCCGATGGCGGGGCGGCCGACGCTGTCGTGGTCCCGGTAGGCGTCGGTGAGGGTCCACCCCCCGACGCGCCGCTCGCGGACCATGCGGTAACCCGGTTGGTTGCTCAGCAGGGCGTACCAGCGCCCGGCGTACTGCTCGAGGACCAGCCCTGAGAGCTTCTCCCGGTCGGCCGAGCGGATGGGGAACCAGGCGAACTCCAGCCCGCGGCGCAGGACCTGCTCGGGCCCTTCTTTCTCCAGCAGGTCGACGTAGTACTGCTTCTTCTCGCGGGGGATCTGCACGCCGCGGTAGCCGGCGACGATGCGGAACTCCAGCACGCCGGCCCGGGCGATCCGCCGGCGGAGGTCCTCGGCGTCGCTGAGGCGGTGGCGGACCTCCGCCCACTCCTTGTACGCCGCGACGACGGGCTCGATGTCCTCCACCCGGTCCGGATGGTCGGCCTTGATCTGCGCCAGGTCCTTGGCCAATTGCTCACGAAGCTGCTCGCGCTCCTCCTTCTGGAGGGCTTCGGCCTCGGCGGGCGTGCGGTAGTTGCTGAGGATCGACTCGAGCCGGCTGAACAGGACATTGGTCTCCTGCAGCGCCAGCTCGGCGGCGCGGGTCTCGGCACGGGCGTTGTCGTAGGCGTCGCGTGCGGCCCGGAGCTTCTCGGCGTCGCCGGTCTCGCGGGCGGCGCCCAGGGCCTTCTCGGCCTGCTGCTGGGCGTCAAACGCCTCGCCGAGGGCCTTGAGCCGCTCTGCCTGGAGGTCGGTGACGTCGTCGAGGATGTCCTTCCGCTGCTCGGGCGAGCCGTAGAGGTACCGGCGCTGCTCGGCGCGGGTAACGTTGCCCTCGACCAACTCGTCGCGGGCCTTTTCGTAGGCGCGGCGCCGCTCGCGAGTCTCTTCCTTGCCGGCCGGCATGCGGACCTCGAAGCGGTTCTGCCCGACCGGGCGCCATTCGAGGTTGGCCAGGCCCTGCGGGTCGATCCGCTCCTTGAGGATGTTGATCATGCGGTCGCTGAGGTTGCCCTCGCCCATGCCGGCGGACTTCCGCTCGATGTCCTCCTCGATCTTGGCGATCATCCGCTTGAGCCGCTCGACCTCATCGGAATTCCCGGCGGCCCGGGCGGCCTGAAGCTCCTTCTCGAGGGCAGCTTTCTGGGCCTTGTCGTTCTCGATCTCCTTCTCCGGGGTGCGGATCTCGAAGATGAGGCTGTAGCCGCCCTGGAGGTCGATCCCCTGGCGGCAACCCTCGGTGTAAAGCGACCACAGGCACACCGCCGCGAGAACGGCGACGAAGGCGAACTTCATCGGAAGATTCTTGGCGTTCATGTTGTTCCCAGATATCGACTTACTTCAATCGCGCCCGAGGGGTCGCTGGCCAGGCAAGGACCGCCCCCCGCCAAGGTCGGCGCAGGGACTCACGGTCCTCGGAGAATCAGGCATTGTCCGCCCGCCCCCCGATCCGGTCAAGGGGAAAACGCACGCCACAGCGACTGCCCGCGACCGCGCGGGGCCATGGGCCTGCCAACCGACCCGGCCGGCAACCACGACCACTACCGCCACGGCCGGGCGGAGTAACGGGAGCCCTCTTCGGCGTCGCCCTCAACGGCGGGGTCCGGCGGCCCCGAACGTCTTCAGCGGCAGGGCCTCTGGAGGGGGGGTGTGGCGGTCCGCCGCGCCGGGGTGAGGGCCGGGTCGTCCAGGTCCAGCCGGTAGAGGACCTGGTTGTAGTCGTAGCGCGGCGTGGGGGTGGGGTCGTCGGCGAATTGTGCGGTGTAGGTGCCCTCGAACAGCAGGACGGGCGAGTCGGCGTCGGTCAGTTCCGGGTGCAGACGCGGGTTGTAGAAGGTGTAGTTCTCGTGGCTGAGCACCTTGACGGCCGGGCCCCACGGGCCGATCGGGGCGTCGGCCTCGGCATACCAGAGCTCGCCGAAGGCCGAGGGCTTGCCGAACTTCTCCATGAAGACGGTGACCCATCGCTTGCGAAAGCCGCTGAAGGCGATCGAGCCGGTGTGCGGCGTGACGGCCCGGTCGGTGCCGGCAGCGGGAATGGTCTCTTGCGGCGTCAGGTGCTCCCAGGCGTCGGGATCGCGCCAGGCCTCGAACGTCGCCCGGCAGCGGAGCGTCGGCAGCGGGTTGCCGAACAGCACCCACTTCCGCCCGTGGGCGTCGGTCCACCGCGTCGCGTGGCCATGCGGGGCCGCCGGGGGCCGGTCGGACCGATCCGACCGCGTCCACAGCACGGTCAGCCGCTCGAACCGCTCGGCGTCGTCGCCCCAGACGCACAGGCCCTTCTCGCGTTCGGTCAGGGGCGGGGTGATCTTGACGTACGTAGCCAGGAGTCGCGGCCTGCCCTCGGCGGCCGGCAGGCTGACCACACCACTGAGCCACGTCGGCCCCTCGCCCGGCATCTTGGCGACGGCCCGCGCTCGGCCGTCGTCGCCGGTGAAGATGTCGTACGCGATCCGCACCGGCGGGCGGGACCTGGCCAGCGGGGCCGGGGGCGTCCATGCCGCCGTCGAGTGGAATACGCCCAGGGGATAGCGGGCCAGCGTCGTGTCGCCCCACAGCCAGAACAGCCGCCCGCGATGGTTGGCCAACTGCACGCTGTCGCAGCCGAGGACACCGCCCGGCGCGGCCGGGCCGGGCACGTCGTGGCCGAGCTTCCGGCTTTCGGCAAACAGCCCCCCGCCGGTGAGCCTTCCGAGGCGCCGGGCGATGGATGCACGCCTGACGCGGACCTCGAGCTTGCCCCCGGGCCGGGGCGTCAGCCGCACGCCGCGCTGGCCGAACCCATCCTTTCGCACCCCGTAGCCGTGCCCGCGAACGTGGAAGAACGTCTCGGTGCCCATCAGCTCCGGCAGGTCGAAGGCGATGCGTCCGGCGTTGTCGGTGACGAAGCGGCAGCGGTGAGTGGTGCGAAGCTCGACGAGGGGCACGGGCCAGGCGCCGTCGCGGTCGACGACGCGAATCTCGCACGGGCGGACGGGTTCGCCGGCGGCCGCGAGTGCCCCGACGCCCGCCAGCACCCCCGCCGCGATGCGCGCGAGTGCGTTCATGGCGTCGCTCCCGTGCGGGCCGGCCGGGTCGTCAGTGGTTGAAGTGGCGCGTGCCCGTGAAGACCATCGCCATGCCCAGTTCGTCGGCGCGGGCGATGACGTCGTCGTCCTTCTTGGCGCCTCCGGGCTGGATGACGGCGGTGACGCCGACCTCGGCGGCCTGGTCGAGGCTGTCGGGGAAGGGGAAGAAGGCGTCGGAGGCGATGGCGCATCCCTTGGTGTCCACCACGTCGCCCCCGCCGTAGCCGCGGGCGATCTCGGCGGCCAGTCTCGCGGAGGTCACGCGGGACATCTGCCCTGCGCCGGCGCCAAGCAGGGCCTTGTCCTTGGCCAGCACGATCGCGTTGGACTTGACGTGCTTGCAGATCAGCCAGCCGAAGCGCAGGTCCGCCATCTCGCGGTCGTCGGGGCGACGCTTCGTGACCACGTTCCAGTCGCCCTCGTTGAGCCCGACGAGGTCTCGGTCCTGGACGATCAGCCCGCCGACGATGTACTTGAAGTACCGTCGCGCGTTGCGGGCGCCCGTCAGCGGCGGCAGCTCGAGGATGCGGACGTTCGGGCCCCAGCCCTTGCGGGCGCGGATGATGTCGACGGCCCCGTCCTGGTAACCGGGAGCGGCGACGATCTCCGCGAAGAACCCTCCGGCGCCGGCGGCCTTGCCCCAGCGCTGGAACGTCTCGGTGATGGCAGTGGCGAGCTCTTCGGTGACGGGGCGGTTGACGGCGATGATCCCGCCCATGCAGGCGTTGACGTCGCCGAAGTACGCCTTGCGGTAGGCCTCGACGAGGTCGTCGTCGCTGGCGCAGCCGGCGGGGTTGGCGTGCTTGATGATCGCGACGGTGGGCTCGTCGAACTCCTTGACCAGCTCGACGGCGCCGTTGGCGTCGAAGTAGTTGTTGTAGGATATCTCCTTGCCCCCGAGCAGCTCGGCGTTGGCGACCGACGGCTCGGACTGATCGCCGTCGGCATAGAACGCCCCCGCCTGGTGGGGGTTCTCGCCGTAACGCAGCTCGCGGACCTTCGTGTACGACATGCCCAGACGCTCGGGGAACTTCACGCCCTGCTCGCCGGCGAGGTAGTCCGCGATGGCCGCGTCGTAGCTCATCGTCAGCGCGAACGCCTCCCGCGCCAACCGCTGCCGCAGCTCGAAGCCCACCGCGCCATCGCCTGCACGCATCGCCTCCAGCACGTCGCCGTACTGCTCGACGCTCGTGACCACGGTGACAAAACGGTGGTTCTTCGCGGCCGCCCGAACCAGCGTCGGCCCGCCGATATCGATCATCTCGACGGCGTCGGCAAGTGTGCAGCCTTCCTTGGCGACCGCCTGCTCGAAGGGATACAGCGAGACGCAGACGAGATCGACCGGCTCGAGGCCGTACTGGTCGATGTCCCTCTGGTGGCTCTCGTCGTCGCGGACGGCGAGGATGCTGCCGTGGACCTTGGGGTGGAGGGTCACGACGCGGTGGCCGAGCATCTCGGGAAAGCCGGTCCACTCCTGGACGTAGCGAACCTTGATCCCGGCGGCTTCGATCGCGCGGGCGGTGCCGCCGGAGGAGATGATCTCGACGCCCATTCCATCGAGCTCGCGGGCGAAATCCTCGATGCCGGTCTTGTCGTACACGCTGATCAGCGCGCGACGGATGGCGGTCTTCTCCATGACGTGCCTTTCCATCTGAATAGGTCTGGGGTGCCCGTCAGGCAAGGCGGGGCGATCCCGGGCTACTTCGAAGCCTCCCGCAGCATCTTCTCGGTCAGCCTGCCGGAACCGGCGGGTCGGATGCATTGCAGCCGGCCCTTGCTGCCGGCGACATAGATCGCCGGGGCGGCGGTGTTCTTGGCGACGATGTCCACGCCGGTCAGCGGCACGGAGGCCCGAACGGTGCCGAGGATTTCGTCGACGACCAGCAGGTTGTGGGCGTCGTCGACGATGTAGGCCAGGGGCACGTCGCCGTCGCGAATGGACGCGACGACCACGCGAGCCTCGGGCATATGCCAGCGCTGCTTCCCGTTGGCCGGGTCGATCGCGTAGAAGGTGTCGTCCTCGGCGTACTGGAAGACCGTGTTCTCGGAAACCTGCACGGGGTCCTTCAGCGCGCCCTTGCAGGTGAACCACCAGGTGGGCTCCCCGCCGGTGAGGCTGAAGCGGTACACACGGCGGTTGACGCAGGGGATGAACGCACCGCGGTCGTCGACGTGGAAGCCCGTGGTGACCGGCCCGGCCAGGGCGGGCCACTCGGGGATGCCCTCGGGGGGCCAGACCTGCGAGAAGACCGGCCCGGCCTTGAGGACGTAGAACTCCCCGTCCTCCCCGGCGACGAACACGCGCGGCGAGCCGCCGGGGCTGTGTGTCTCGGGCGCGGCGCTGAGGATGTCCTGGGTCCGCAGGATCCAGGAGATGACGTTCGTGTTGAGGCGGAAGGCGTAGCAGCGCCCGCTGACGGCCCCGACGTAGAACCACTTGCTGTCGCAGGCCCCGCCGGTGTTGGCGGTCAGGGAGTCCGGCGGCCGCTGGAAGTCTATGTGTCTCAGCGTCCGCCCGGTGTCGCGGTCGAGCACCATCGCGTAGGCGGGGGTATTGACGATGACGACATCGTGGGTCGGCAGCGCCTCCGGCGCCGGCGGCGCGGTGATCTTGCGTACGTCCGGCGTGTTGGGGCTCATCGGCACGCCGTTGCCGTGGCAGGGCGGGAAGATCTCCTGGCCGGGGCGGGCGACCTTGCGGGACCACAGCCGCACTCCCCGAGCGGCGTCGACGGCCAGCATGTACTCGGTATCCGTCAGGCAGTAGAGCATCTCATCGAGCAGGTACAGCCGCTCGATCCGCTCGCCGTCCTGGAGCTCGAGATCGAGCTGCCAGTAGCTCTTCAACCCGGCCTTGTCCAGGACGTTGTCGTCGGTCATGCTGACCGGCTGCTGCTGTCCGCACCCGGCCGCCGTCGCGGCGATCACAACGGCCGCCGCCAGTTTCACCACACCGCGCATGCGCTGCTCCTTGCCAGTTCCCGCCTTGTCGCCGTGCCGCGACGGCGTCACGGCTCGAGGCGGACGTAGTCGCTGAGGTCCACGTCGTGCGACTGCTCGAATTCCCTGAGGCGTCGGATGCGTTCGAGGTCGTCGGTGATACGGCTGGCCAGTTTGAAGATGTACGGCCCGCCGCTCAGCCGGGCCTGGAGGTCGGCGACCATATCGTCCCAGCTGCCTTCGTACAGTTCATGCTTGAGGACGACCAGCATCCGTTCCTCCCTGGCCAGGGAGCGGACGAATCGCTCCACGTCCTCACGCACCTCGTCCGGCGCGCCCGTCACGTCCCGCACCTCGTGCCTGGAGGAGTCTCGACCGCGCAGACCCATCCGTCGCCTGCGTCAGGGCTGGCTACTGTACGGAGAGCGCGAACCGTTTGCAACTGTAAACGGAAGGGAGCATGGTGGCGGGCGCTTGGCGTCCCCTACCCCTTGGCCTCCCCCGAGAAGATCCGCACCAGCCCCACGGCGCCGCGGAGCGTCAGCGTAACCGCCAGCAGCAGGAGCAGCAGGCCCCAGACGTACGTCAGGATGGGGCGCACGAAGTGGAGAATGTCGTCGAACCGCGTGGTCACGGCGCCGACGAGCACGAACGTGACCGCCACGATGGCCGCGGCGACCAGCGTCGCGCGGAGCTGGCGCCCCACCGGGGTCAGGCGGACGGACAGGCAGGCCGACAGGTAGACGAACAACACGACGCGCCAGTCGAGCCAGTTCAGGCGGGCGAGCGTCTCGCATGTCTCCCGCAGCAGCCGCACCTGGTTGTCCACGCGGATCCACAGCAGGTGCCAGACGTTCAGCCCCGCCGACTGCCGCGACGGGTCGGCCAGGTTGGCGGCGAAGTCGAACTCCGCCATCACCGGCTCGCCGAGCAGCCAGTCGGCCAGTCCGATGGCCCCGCCGCAGGCGAGGATCGCCAGCAGGGCCGCAACGACCGGGCCGAGTGTCTTCCACCGCGGCTGGGCCTCGGTGGTCGGCTCGGCATCGCCGCCGGCGTCGGCGACAAGCTTCGCCCGGCGGACCTCCCCGCCCGTGATGAGGCAGCCGAAGATGTACGCCATCTCCGAGACCAGCGTCGCCGGCAGCAGCACCCACGAGACCCACGCCGGGCGGAGAAGCTGCGTCCACAGCCGGTAGATCCCGATTCCGCAGAAACAGATCAGCAGCAGCCAGATCACGAACTCGACATACACCACGGCGTCAACCTCCGCGCAGAAACCCGGCGTTCAGCACCATGAAACCTGTATCGGCCAAGGGGGCGGAAACGCTCCAGTGCACGCCGTCGGGGCCGTGGCCAGTGGCCGTCAAACGAATGCGAGAGCATCTGACTGGGCGCCCGGCTGCCAGCCGGTGGATCGCGGAGAAAGCCCGCGCCGGGCCTCAGCGGTAGTCCTTGCCCTTCGCAGAGTCATCGCACGATTGCTGCCACGCCAGAACCGCCCCGGTCATGTTCGTGACGAGCTCGGGGTTTTCGGCGGCGAGGTCCTTCGTCTCGTTGGGGTCCTCGATCAGGTCGAACAGCATCCACGGGCTCTTGCGACCCGGGCGGATGAGCTTCCAGCGGTTGTCGATCAGGGCGAGTTGCCCCTTGGACTGCCTGCCCATCGGCCGGGGGCGGGAGGTCATCTCCCCGCGGATCAGCGGCATGAGGTCCACGCCATCGACCGGGCGAACGGTCGCCTTGTCGCGATTGCCAACGGCCGAGAGAACCGTCGGGAAGTAGTCCTCCGTGCCGCACGGGACGGTAACGCGGCGGGGCTTGGTGACCACAGCGGGCCATTCCAGCAAGCCGGGCACGCGGATGCCGCCCTCGAAGAGGCTCCGCTTGCGCCCCCTCAGCCCGCCGGTCCGACCATTCGTGGGCGTTTCCTTCCGTTCCTCGGGTCCGTTGTCGCTGCAGAACCACAGCATGGTGTTCTCGGCCACGCCGAGCTCGCGGAGCTCCTTTCGCAACCGGCCCATCTGCTCGTCCATGGCGGTCAGGCAGCCGAAGTAGTGCTGCCCCGCCTCGGGCTGGTCGGCGTAGAGCTTGCGGTGTCGCGGCCCGGCGACGACGGGCTTGTGCGGCGTGTGGAACCAGATGACGGCCAGGAACGGCCTGCGGGCTTTGGCCGCGTCGCGGATGAAGGGCACGGCGCGGTCCATGATCACGCGGGAGTCGTCGCCGTCGAGCTCCTCTATCACCCGCCGTTCGGGCCCGGACCAGTAATGCGTGCCATACGGCCTGTCCGTGCCCGGCTTGAGCATCGGGTTCCACGTGGGCACCTTCGCCTCGGTGGCGAAGCACACATCGAAACCGTTCTCCCACGGCGGACTGTAGTGCTTCACGCCCCGCGGCCCGCCGCGGTTGGACTCCTTGACCGTCTTGGTCAGCGTACCGAGGTGCCACTTGCCGAAATGGCCCGTCACGTAGCCGCAGTCCTTCAGCACCTCCGCCAGCGTGACCTCCGGCCGCTTCATGTGCCCGGCGTTGGCGAACACGATCCCATAGCGGTAAGGGTGTCGGCCAGTCAGACAGCTTCCACGCGTCGGGCTGCACACCGGCGCGCCGGAGTAGAAACGGTCGAACCGCAGCCCTCCGGCCGCCATGGCGTCCAGCGCGGGGGTCTTGAGAATCGGGTGCCCGTTGTAGGCGGTATCGCCCCAGCCTTGGTCGTCGGTCATGCAGAGGATCACGTTCGGCCGGTCCATCTCGGCCGCGAGGCACCGCCGCCCTGCCAGCCAGGCCGCGCCGAGGCCGAGTGTCTTGAGGAAGCGTCGCCGGTTCATCGTTGTCTCCTTCCGTCGCCGGCCGGGGTGCGGCCCTATGGCCTGGCTTTCACCGTGATGAACACCACGCTGTGTGCGGGCAGGTCGAAGGTCAGGGCACCGCCGTCCAGCCGCACGGGCAGGTCGGTGACGAAATCCGCCTTCCGCGCCGAGCGGGGGTGGGCGTCTCGCCCGTCGTGGCCGAGCCGCACGCCCGCGGCCTCGGCGGCGGGGAAACCGCCCAGGTCGATCCGCGCGGGCACGTCCCGCCCCCACGAGCCGTTGGCGGCCACGACATACAGCGTCCGCCCGTCGTCGTCGGCGGTCACCATCGCCGGCGTCAGCGGCCCGGTGCGTTCGACGTGCTTGTACGTACCCGTGTGGTAAGGTGCCTCGCCGTCCATCGCCAGGGCCCGGTCGCCGACGTGGCGGTTGAAGTAATAGTACAGCCAGTAGAGCATGTGGCGCTTCTCCGGGCTGGCCTTGGAGAAAAAGCCCATCCCCGGCGTGCTGTCGGTGCTGAACATCTCCCAACTGCTCGCCGCCGCGAGGAGGTTCTCGCGGGCGTAGTAGATCAGCCGCACCGCCCGGTGGAGCGTGCCGTAGACATTCCCGTTCCGGAAGGCGAGCCCGGCCTTCTCGCCGTCGGGGCCGCGGCTGTGCAGGCCCCATTCGGTATCGTACTGGACGACTTTGCGGCCGGGGTTGTGAACGGCCAGGACGTGGCGCGTCTGGAGCAGCAGGTCCATCACGTGGTAGTTCCCGGTGAGAACGACGTCCTCGAAGTCGCTGTCGTAAGCGTCGATGAAGCAGTAATAGTGCGGCGCGATCCAGTCGTAGTGCCCTGCGAGCCTGGCGATCAGCGCCTGGCCCCAGGGGATCGATCGCATCTTGACGGACATGCCGATCCTGCCCTCGGGGTGGACGGCGCGAATGGCCTTGCCGACCGCGACCACGTGTTCGGCGTAGTCGTCTGCCGTGGGGAAGGCCATCGGCTCGTGCGGCACGTAGGGTTCGTTGGTGATCTCCCAGTAGCGGAAGCCGTGTCCGCGGGCGAGGGAGTGCTTGACGCCGGCGGCCCACGTCTCCGGCGGCAGGGCGCGGGTGGCGCCCTGGACCTCGAACTCCAGGGGCACGGCGGCGGGGTCCACGCCGATCCGCTTGCACATGGCCGCTGCCTTGTCGATGGACTCGCTGAGCGGGAATTCCTCGTCGCCGACGCCGTAGAACCGCGTCAGTGGCAGGCGCAGGGCGCGGATGGCCCGCTCCATCGATTCCGGCAGGACGTAGCGGCCCTTCTTGTCGTAGGGCAGCCCGGCCCAGCCGGCGACGCGGTGAAAGGAGACGCCGCCGACGTTGCGGTTGGCCGGGCCGATGCGGCGGGCGGGATCAACCGCGAAGGCCAACCGGTCGCCCTTCCGCAGTCGATGGTTGAGCTTCTCGTAGTCCATCTTCCTCGGGTCCAGCAGGCGGCCCGTCCGGTCGGAGGGGGCCTCGACGACCCGCACGTCGTCGATCCACAACGTGCAGGCCCTGTCCTTGTCCACGGCCGCCTTGAAGTCCAGCACGATGTGCTTCGCCCGGTCGGCGAAGAACTCCCAGCCTTCGTGGTACATGAACTTGAAGCGCGTCCACTCGGTGGGGACCTCGATCTCGTGGTGGCCGGGATTGCCACCCATCGTGTACGGCGAGATCGTCCGGAACGCCTGGAGACCGAACCGGGCGACGGTCGGCTTGTCCGCACGGGCCCAGAACGTCACCGCGTACATCATCCCCGGCCGGGGGTGCAGGGCCTTCTCGGGGGAGGAGATTACGTATCCCGCCGTCCCGGCCGGGTGATGGATGCGGAAGCACGTCTCGCCGCCGTGGGGGTTCGTCGTGTCAGGGGTGTAATTGGCGGGGTCCTTGTACCGTGATTTGCCCCACATGGTCCAGCCGGCGGGCAGGCCCTTTTTGTCGGTCGGCCCCTCGAAACCGTCGGAGAGGACGGTTCGGGCCTCATCGGCGAAGGCCGGGCCAGCCAGGGCTGCGGCGAGAGCAGCAACAGCGGTGCAGAGTATACGGCAGTCCATCATGTCTCCCTGTTCGTGCCCGCATCTGCGGGCGGTCAGTGCAATGCGTAGATGAAACCATCGTCGCTGCCGACGAGGACCGTTCCGTCGGCGACCCACGGCGAGGAGCGGACACGCCCGCCGGTCTTGAACGTCCACCGGACCGAGCCGGTGACGGCGTCGAGAGCGTAAAGCCGCCCGTCGTCGCATCCGAAGAGCACCAGCTTCCCCGCCGCAGCAGGCGAGGAGAAGATCGCCTCGCTGAACTCCGTGCCCTGCCGCTTCGGCGTGGCGGTGCTCCAGACTTCCTGACCGTCGGCAAGGTTGAATGCCCGCACGGCGCCGCTCCGCCAGCAGGTGTAGACCACGCCGCCGGCGACGGCCGGGCCGGCGGTCGGGTTGCGGTCCACGTCCCTTGGGCGCGGCCCGCGCTGGGCCCAGCGCTGCATGCCCGTGCGTCGATCGAGCGCCAGCACGCGTCCGTGACCGTGCTGGATCACCAACCCGCCCGCCACCGCCAGCGGAGCGCGGCAGACCCCGCCGTGAATCCGCCAGCGGGGGTACTCCGTGCGGAGGTCGGCGGCGAAAAGGTGGATATCCGCAGCCGGGGCGTAGACGGTCTGGGCATCGAACGCCGGCGCGGTCGGCCCGGCGTTCATGCCTCGGAAGCGGTACCGCCAACGTTCCCGTCCAGTCGCGGCGTCGATCCCGCTGAGCCCCCCACCGCCGTACGTCCCGAACCCCGCGAAGACCAGCCCGTAGGCGACACCGGGGGCGTTCCGGACCGGCGCGTGGTGGCGCCGGAACCGCCACCGCGGCTCGCCCGTGGCGGCGTCGAGGGCGTAGAGATGGCGGTCGTCGCTGCCGATGTAGACCACGCCGTCGGCCACGGCAGCCGAGCTGTGCACAGGCCCGCCGGTGCGGTACCGCCAGCGCGGCTTGCCCGTGGCGGCGTCGAGGGCGTACACGTGGCCGTCGGCGCTGCCGACGTAGACGGCCCCGCCGACGACGACGGGCGAGGACCGCACGGCCCCGCCCGTGTTGAACCGCCACTTCACGCCTCGCAGTTCCGCCGGCGGGTCCGAGCGGAACGCGCCGGTGCGATGGAGATTCGCCCGGTGGACGCGGCCCTGGAGGGGATCGAAGTCGTTGGCGTCGAGGTCCAGCACGACCGGCGGATCGAAGGCCTCGACCTCGGGATGCACGCCGGCACGGCAACGGACCACACGGAAGCCGAAGATCGGCCGCGGGACCGTCGGCAGTTCCTGGATGTACTTGTCCGGGGCAAGCGGCTCGGGAGAACCGAAGCAACTGCCCTGGATCACCTTGCCGAACATGTTCGGATTGTCGGTGCCCTTGGGATTCCGGGCGCGGTAGTAGTCGTAACCGGGCCAGTCCCAGACGCGCTCGGCGACGTTGCCGGCCAGGTCGCAGAGGCCGATGGCGTCGGGCCTTCGCGTGGCGACCGGGTGCGTCCGCCCGCCGCTGTTGCCCGCCAGCCAGGCCCGGTCGGCCGGCTCGCCCTCGGCGCCATCGAGACCCAGCCGGCGGGCGGTCTGCCACTCGGCCTCGGTGGGCAGTCGCCAGCCGTCGGCGTGCCAGCGACAGGTAATCGGCCGCCCGCGCACGGCCGGGGCAGGGTAGCCCTTTGTCCCCCGCCACATCGCGACGCGGAACCGCGGGGCGTTGCGAAAGACCTTCATGCGGTCGGGGTCGGTGGTGTAGCAGGGCGTCAGACCGGCCATCTCGGAAAGGGCGTTGCACCACAGGACAGCGTCGTACCAGGTGATGTCGGTGACCGGTTCGTCGGGGCCATGGCGCTGGCCGGCGGCGGGGTGGTCCATGCTGCCCATGTCGCCATCGGCGTCGAAACCGTAGCCGTGGCGAACGGCCCATTGATACACGCGGTTCCACTGGGCGAACGTGACCTCGGTCCGGCCGACGTGGACGGGGGAGACGGCCACCTTCGCCCCGTCGGCCCGTCGGGTGAAGCCGCCCTCGACCGTGACGGTGGGGATCGCCGGCGGGTCGATCCCCGCCGCGGCAGCCGGCGGGAGGACGTCGTCCTTGCCGAACGTCCAGACGGGCACACCGCGGACGTTCGCGGCCTCAAGCCGGGGCGGGGCCGGCAGGCCGGCCTCGCGGCGAACCAGCCGCACGCCCACGCGGAAGCTGCCGACAAAGGGATGCTCGCCAAAGGGCAGCGGGGTCGTCGCCGGGGCCGGGCCGCGCCCGCCGAGAACCGTGTGCGAGGCGACCTTCGCGCCGTCGAGCACGGCCCCGGGCGCGTCCCAGCAGAACTCCCACACGTCGCTGTCGGCGGCGCGCTTCGCCGCCCGGAGCCGCTCGCCCGCCGTCGGCAGGCGGAAGCCGTCGGCATCCCAGCGGACGTACACCTTCGGCCGCCACGCGTAGCGGGAAGGGTCGTCGCGATCGATGACCACACGAAAGACCTCGGTGCAGTCGGCGTCGGCATAGTAGCAGGGCGTCAGGCCCTCCAGTTCCGAGAGGGCGTTGCACCAGGCGGCGGCGTCCAGCCAGGTCATGTCGGTAGCCGGCTCGCCCGGGGCGTGGGCGCCACCGAGGTCCATGCCGCCCATGTCCCCGTCGCGATCGAAGACATAGCCGGGGTCGAGGTCAAAACCGTACTGGCTGCTCGCCGCCCATCGCCAGACGCGCCGCCACAGGGCGTAAGACACCTCCGTCCGGCCCACGTAGAACGCGGGGACGTCGCCGCCGACCCCCGCGGCCGGACCGGCGGGCACGCGGACCATCTCGACATGCCAACTCGGTGCGGGCGGACGGTGCACCACCGCGCGGGCCTCGAACGCATGCCACTTGCACCAGACCTCGCCGCGGCGGAGCTTCGTGCGGGCGACGTAGAACCCCACGGCCGTGACGTCCCGGAACGCCTGCGGGCGAAATGCGGCAGCGTTGGCGTCGAAGTACAGCTTCCGGGCAGAGCCGGGCTCGTAGGGGGCCCAGCGACTGTCGACGGGGCGCAGCACGTGCGTGCGGCGGCGGCCGGCGAAGGTCTGCTCCGAGAGGTAGATCCTCCCGCCATCGCGGACGAGCCAGCGCCCCTCGTCGAGGCCCTCCCAGTACCGCGAGATATGCGGGGCGAGGATGCTGTTGGCGTCGAAGGTCACCCGGTGGCGGTCGCCCCCGTTGAGGAAGTCGCGCTTCAGCCACATCCACACCGCCGCCCCGCGGCAGGCCTGGCCGGGCCCGAGGGCGTGCAGCATGAAGTTGTAGTCGTCCCGCATCTCGTGGTTCTCGTTCAGCAGACCTTCGGTGATCCGCCCGTCCGGGAGGTTGGCGTACTCGCCGGTAAGCCCGCCGTACAGCACGGCGTTCGTCGCGGCCGTGTCGTACCATGGGAACCCCGGGTTCAGCGGGTCGGTCAGCGAGAAGGGAACGAACGCGAGGCTGTCGTCTTCGGTCTCTCCGTCGCCGTCGACGTCGGCGTCCGGGTGCTTCTTCTGCCACGCCCCGCCGCCGCGGTAGAAGCCCCCGCCGACGTCCGAACCGAAGTCGACGATGCGGCAGGGGTACGCCTTCACCGCCTCGGACGGGAGGGCGGACGAGGCGGCAGCGAAGAGTGAAATCAGGGCGGCCAGAGCAACGGGAAGCCGGGTGCTCATGTCTTTCCTTTCGGTCTGCCCCGCCCCCCCCGGGAAACCTTGCGGAGCGCCTCGGCGGTGGCCTCTGGATCGTACTTGGGATTCGGCTCGGTCGGGACGGGGGCGTTCACCTTCCTGCGCCACGCCTTCATCAACTCGTGCAGTTCGCGGACCCTCTCGGGCATCTTCCCGGCGAGATCGTTCTTCTCGCCGATGTCCTCGGCGAGGTTGTACAGCTCCAGGCGCCCGTCCTCGAAGAACTCGATGAGCTTGTAGTCGCCCTTCTGCACCGCCCCGGCCGGCGTGGTCCGCCAGATCCGTCCCGGCCCCGAGCCCTGGAGGTAGCAGGGGAAGTGCCAGAAGATCGCCTCCCGCTTCAACGCCTCGCCGCGGGTCAGCAGGCCGAGGAGGCTCTCTCCGTCGAGCACCTGGCCCTTCGGTTTCGGCGCGCCGGCGACCTCCAGGAACGTGGGATAGAAGTCGATGCCGATCACGGCGGTGTCGCACGTCGAGCCGGCCTGGACTTTCCCCGGCCAGCGGACCACGAGCGGCTCGCGGATGCCGCCCTCGTAGAGCATTCCCTTGGCCCCCCGCAGCGGGGCGTTGGACGTCACCCCGCCGTGCCCCCCGTTGTCGGAGAAGAACACCACGATCGTGTCCTCGGCGATGCCCAGGTCGTCGAGCTTGTCCAGCACGCGCCCGACGCTCTGGTCGACGCTCTCGATCATGGCGGCATACTTGGGGTTGTCCTGGCCGCCGTCGGGCTGGCGGTCCTTGTACCTCGCGGTGATCCCCTTCTTGGCCTGGATCGGCGTGTGGACGGCGTAGTGGGGGACGTAGAGGAAGAACGGCTTGTCGTGGTGGGCGTCGAGGAACTTCAGCGCCTCGTCGGTCAGCCGGTCGGTGAGGTACTCGCCCTTGGGCCCGTCAGACAGGTCCCTGTTGCGGTAGGGGCTGAAATACGTCCGCGGATGCCCGGCCTTGTTGCCCCCGGCGTTGACCGCGAAGCCCTGCCCCTCCGGCCCGGTCGGCCCGTCGCCGAGGTGCCACTTGCCGAAGTGCCCGCAGGTGTAGCCGGCCCTGGCGAGCGACTCGGCCAGCGTGACGACCTCCGCCGGCAGGTGCGTGCGATTCTTCGTCGGGATCAGCTTGCGGTGGGCGGCCTTGCCGCGCTCGCTGGTGTTGACCGTGTACACGCCGTGGCGCGGGGAGTACTGCCCGCTCATGAGGCACGCCCGCGTCGGGGCACAGTTGGGGGCGTTGGCGTATGCGCGGCGGAAGACCATGCCCTCGGAGGCGAGCTTGTCGACCCGCGGCGTGCGGTAGAACGTGCTGCCCATGAAGGACACGTCCCGCCAGCCCATGTCGTCGATGAGGAAGAAGACGATGTTCGGTCGGCTGGGTTTGGCGGCGGCGCGGGCAAGGGCGGGCAGTGCGGAGGCAGCCGTCGCGGCGGCGAGGCGCTTGAGGAACCCGCGCCGGGTGAGTTGGGCGGTCATGGGAGTCTCCTGTCAGTCGAGTCTGTCGGCGGCGTCGATGAGCACGCGGGTGACGAAGGCGCGGAAGCCGCCGGTCGCATCGCCCCCGGCGGCCAGATAGGCCCGGATCAGCCGCTGCTGCGTCTCGCCCGGCAGATCGATCGTATCGCGAGGGAACAGCCAGACCGGTGCATCGTGGGCGAGGTCCATCCGCTGGAAGCGGCCGCCCAGCAGCCTGGCAGGCGGCAGCAACCGCGAGAACAGCATCCCCTCGGCGTTGTCACGGTGGAAGGCGGCGAGGCCGACGGCATCGGGCGCGAGGGGCGTCGAGGCCAGCCAGCCGATGGTGTCCGCGAACGTCTCGTCCCGCCAGAGGCAGACCGGGTACTCGCTGCCGTAGAGGATGCGCCCCCAGCCGACGCGGCGGACGACCTCGCGGGCCCAGGGCAGCAGCCGCTCGGCCGGCATCGCGCCTTGGCGGGAGAAGATCACGCAGAACCGCGGGTGGTCGAACAGCCGGGCCACGTCGGGGTCGGCCTCGAAGACCGACAGGTCGCAGCCCCCGGCAAAGTGCGGCGCGAAGGCACGGGCGTCCTCGCGGCCGTCGAGGAAGTCGCAGAGCACGCCGGCAGCGTCGGCAAGGCCGCGCGGGCCGACGACGTAGGGCACGCCCCCGGCGTCGGCCAGCGTCTCCAGCAACTCCGGCTGGCGGGCCAGAAGCGTCGAGGGCAGGCGGATGCCGAGGAAGCCGGCCTCCATCTGGGCGACGACGGACTCCCGGATCTCCCCCGGCGAGGTGCCCATGGGCAGCCCGACGGCGCGGAGGCGGTCCCCGTGGGCGACGATCCCGCGCGACAGCTCCAGCAGGTCCGGGCACGTCTCAGCCTGGGCGACGACGGCGCGCTCGACGCCGGCGGCGTCCATGCAGCGGAGGAAGTCATCGCAGGTCATGAACCGCGGCAGCCCCGCATGGCCGTATGCGTCAAGAACGGGCATGGTCAGACGTACCTCCGGTGCAGCTCGCGGAGGTCGATGCGGGCGTCGGTGTCTTCGGCGAGGGCGACGTTGGCGGCGACCTCCTCCGGCGTCCGCATCCCCACAAGCATGCAGTCGACCTCCGGCGTGGAGAGGATGAACCGCAGGGCAAGGCGGACCACGCGCGCGGGGTCCAGCCCGTCGAACTCCGCGGCCAGCAGGCGAGGCAGGACCTGGCAGGTGGTCGATCGCATGGTCACCACCCCGAGGTCGAGGGCCTTCGCCAGCGGGATCACGCCGGTGGGCTCGCGCTGGTAGTCGCAGCAGCTTTGGTAGATGGCGTTGTAGGCAACCTGGAGCACATCGACCTTGCCGGTCCGCAGGATGCGTTCCAGGCCTCCACTGGGGCCCTCGGCGGTGATGCCCGGAAAGCGAACCCGCCCGGTATCGCACATGTGGCGGGACCAGTCGAGCACGCCGGAGGCCAGCACACGGGCGGTGAGCTCCTCGTCGTAGAACCCGCCATGGAGCTGGAGGACGTCCACGCGGTCGGTGCGGAGATTGGCGAGGGATTCATCCAGGCGGGCGGTCCAGGCCTTCTCGCCGGCGTCGGGATCGAAGGTGTACTTCGTGGCGACCGCGACGCGGTCGCGGCAGCCTTCGAGGGCCTCGCCCATGATTCGCTCGCCGAGCCCGTCGCCGTAGCCGGCTGCGGTGTCGAAGTAGGTCACGCCCAGCCGGACGGCCTCGCGGACGGCGGCGACGGCCCGGGTGCGAAAGGCATCGCTGTGGCGGTCGTCGCCGGTGAGGTAGCCCTGGAGCCCCAGCGGCGCGCCGCCGAAGCCCAGCCGCGAGACCTCCAGGTCGGTCCGTCCGAGCGTGCGAGTCTCCATGGCGGCTCCGGAGTCAGTCGATCGATGCGGCGCGGGCGGCCTCGGCATCCAGTACGACCTTCATCGTGCCGTCGGTCGGCCGTACGCCCGCGACCGGAAGGTCCGCGGCGGCTTCGGGGTCGTCGCACACCAGTCGGGCGACGGCCTCGGTCTTGTCGGCGCCGGTGACGAAGAGCACCACGTTGCGGGCGGCGTTGATCAGCGGGTAGGTGAAGGTCATTCTCTCCCGGCCGAGGACGGGCACGTGGTAGGACATCACGAGCTTGTCGGTCTCGCTGAGTGCCTCGGTATCGGGGAAGAGGCTGGCGGTGTGCCCGTCGCGGCCCATGCCCAGGAGGATGAGGTCGAACCGGGGCAGCCCGCCGTCGCCGGCGGGGACGGTCTGGCGAACGGAACGCTCGTACTCGGCCGCCGCGGCGTCGAGGTCCTCGGCGTCTGCGGGCATGGGGTGTACGTGCATGAGCTGGATGGGCACGTGATCGAGCAGCGTCCGCTGGGCCATGCGGTAGTTGCTCTCGACGTGGTCCTGGGGCACATCGCGTTCGTCGCCGAAGAATACGACGACGTTCTGCCAGGGCACGTCGCCGCTGGCGGCGTCGGCAGCCAGGCGGAGGTACAGCCCGTGCGGCGTGGTCCCTCCGGCCAGGGCCAGGTAGCAATAGCCGTGGCGCTGCACGCTCTCGCGCACGATGCTCTTGACGAATCGCGAGGCCAGGCCGGTGGCCTGCTCGACGCTGGACTCGACATAGATCTCCCGAGACGCCTCGCCCATGGCGGACTCCTTTCAGTCAGGCTTCTCTCTTTAATCGTCCTCGCCGGCGCCGGGTTCCCGTATGGCCCCGCGTCCGCTTCCGACCGCTGGCCGCCGGCAAGCGGCCGCTGCCTCCGAGCCTCAATTGCCGAGCGACTGAATCGGAGCGGGGATGCGCCCCCCGTGGCGCACGAAGGCGTCGCTTCCGCCGCAGCCGCGGACCGGCAGGATCGTCGCCGTGCCGAAAAGCCCGCCGAACTCCACCGTCTCCCCCGCCGACTTGCCGGGAACCGGGATCACGCGCACCGCCGTGGTCTTGTCGTTGACCACCCCGATCGCCGTCTCGTCGGCCAGGATCGCCGCAATCGTTTCGGCCGGTGTGTCGCCGGGAATCGCGATCATGTCCAGCCCCACGCTGCACACGCTGGTCATGGCCTCCAGCTTCTCGAGGGTCAACTCGCCGGCCGCCACCGCAGCCGAGAGGGCGGCGTCCTCGCTGATCGGGATGAACGCACCGCTGAGCCCGCCGACGCTGCTGGAGGCGAAGGCGCCTCCCTTCTTGACCGCATCGTTGAGCATCATGACCGCCGCGGTCGATCCCGGCGCGCCGATACGGGCGATCCCGAGCGTCTGGAGGATCTCGCCGACGCTGTCGCCGACCTTGGGCGTGGGCGCCAGCGACAGGTCCACGATCCCGAAGGCCACGCCCAGTTCGGAGGCGACCTCCCGCCCGATCAACTCGCCGACACGGGTGACGCGGAAGCTTGTGATCTTGATCTCTTCGGCCAGGTCCCCGAGGGTCAGATCTCCGTCGGCCTGCTGGAGGCGGCGCTTCAGCGCGCTGCCCACCACCCCGGGCCCGGAGACGCCGATGTTGACCGTGGCCTCCGGCTCGCCGGGGCCCATGTAGGCCCCGGCCATGAAAGGATTGTCCTCGGGGATGTTGGCGAAGACGACCAGCTTGGCGCAGCCGAAGCCGCCGGCGTCGGCGGTGGCGTCGGCGATCTCGCGGATCACCCGCCCCATCCGACCGATGGCGTCCATGTTCACGCCGGCTTTGCGGCTGGCGACGTTCACCGACGAGCACACCCGCTCGGTCTGGCTGAGCACATCCGGCAGGGCGTCCATGACCACGCGATCGCCGTCGGAGATGCCCTTGTGCACCAGCGCGGTGAAGCCGCCGACGAGATCCACGCCGCACTCGGCCGCGGCGCCGTCGATCGTCCGCGCCGCCTGAAGCGCCGCCGCCTTGCCGTGCCCCGCCAGCAGCATCGACGCCGGGGAGAGCGCCAGGCGCTTGTTGGTCACCGGGATGCCGTACTTGCCCCCCACCCTGTCGCAGACGGCCACGAGGCGCCCCGCGCGGGCGAGGATCTTCTCCCGCAGCTTGCGGCAGAGGTGATCCATGCTGCTGGCGGCGCAATCGTTGACGTTGACCGCCAGCGTCACCGTCCGCACGTCCAGGTACTCGGCGTGGAGCATCTGGATGGTCGAGAGGATCTCGTCGGTTCTAAGCATGGTCTGCGCGGACCTCCCGGGCCGCAAGGCGAAGCTGATTGGTGGCCACGAATATCCCCTCGTGCTGGAGCCGCACGGTGAAGCCCTCCTCGCGCCCGATCTGCTCCAGGTCCGCCTGGAGCATGGGGATGGACCAGCGGGAGGGGATGTCCACCTCGCTGATGAGGACGAACTCCTTCCCGCTGCGGTCGCCGTAGAGATCCAGGATGTTGATGTCCTTGCCGGCGAGGTACTGCGTGAAGCGATGGATGATCCCCGGTCGGTCGGCGCCGAAGGCCGTGACCACGAACCGCCCCTGGCTGCCGGCGACGGCGGGCGAGGGCTCGACGTAGGGGCGGACGATGACCTGGAGCTTGCGCCCACGGGAGCGGACGTCGTCGGCAAGCGTGTCGGGCTCGACGGCCTCGGGGAAGCTGACGATCATGATCAGCGTGAAGTAGCCCCCCAGAACGGTCTGGCTGCACGCGTCGATGTTGCCTCCGGCGGCGATGACCGCCCCGCCGACGGCGGCAACGATGCCGGGGTGGTCGTCGGCGACGACGTTCAGTACGTAGGCACTATCGAAGCGCGTCTTGCTCACGCGAAGCCTCCCTGTTTCACGCCCGATCATACGCCGAGCCGGTGCCGTTGGGAATACCCCGCGCGGGGTTCGGCAACGCGCCCCGCGCCGACTACCTGCTGATCCGCGCCCCCCCGCCGGCGAGGGCCTTCTCGGCTTCGACACGCGTGGCCCAGTTCAGGTCGCCGGGGAAGGTGTGTGCCAGGGCGGAGTAGGCGGCGGCGAACTCGACGGCCTCGGCGGGCTCGCGACCATCCAGGAGGCAGGAAATCAGCCCGGCGGAGAAGCTGTCTCCCCCGCCGACGCGGTCGACGAGCTCCAGGTTCTCGTAAACGCTGCTGAGGTGGAACTCCTGGCCGTCGAACAGCAGGCAGCGCCAGTCGTTCAGCAGGCCGGTCTTGGCGTCCCGCAACGTCGTGCCCACCTTCTCGAGGTTCGGGTACCGTTCCACCGCGCGGCGGACGACCTGCTTGTAACTCTCGGGATCCAGCTTCGAGTAGCTCTCGTCGGTGCCCTCGGCCGCAAGGCCCAGGCACTTCTCGAAGTCCTCCTCGTTGCCGATCAGCACCTTCACGTGCGGGATGATCCGGGCGTTGGTCCGCTGCGCCTGTTCCGCCGACCAGAGCTTGCCGCGGAAGTTCAGGTCGTAGCTGGTCCCGCAGCCGCACTCGGCCGCGGCGGTGAACGCGGCGATGACCGTCTCGGCGAGGTCCTCCGACAACGCCGGCGTGATGCCGCTGCAGTGCAGCCACCGCGCCCGGCCGAGGAGGGCCTTCCAGTCGAGCATGTCGGGCGTCATGCGGCTGACGGCGGTGTGCCCACGGTCGTACGTGACCGCGCTGGCCCGGGGCCCGGCACCGATCTCGATGTGGTAGAAGCCGTTCCGCTCATGCCCCACGCCGTCGAAGTCCGCCCACAGCACGTGGGAGGTATCCACGCCGTGGAAACGGGCCGTGTTGGCGATCAGCCGCCCGGACCAGACGTCCACCAGCCGGCTGACCCACGCCGACCGCAGGCCCAGCCTCGCGGCGTTGACCGCAACATTCCATTCCGCCCCGCCGGCGCTGACGTCCATCTGCGTGGCCGCCTCCAGACGCATGTGATTCGGCGACGCCAGGCGGACCATCGCCTCGCCGAACGTGACCAGATCGTAGTCCTTGGACATCGAGGGTGCCTTTCCATCGGGGGTTCGCAACGGCCCGGCCGTCCGTCGCCGACCGGCGGCGACAGTCTCCCCCATTCGCCCCCGCAGATCAAGGTGCCGACGGGCCGCCGGCTACTTCTGCTTCTCCCGCTCGCGCTTCTGCTTGAGGTACTGCTGCGCCTGCTTGATGATCTTGCCGGCTTCCTTCCGCGTGCGGTCGCTCTGGGTGAGCGTCAGCAGGCGCTGCATGTCCTCGATGGCCGCCTCGGGATTCTCCCGGGCGACGTACCGCGCGGCGTGGCAGGCGGCCTGCTCGGCCGTCGAGCGAAGCTCGGGGTGATCGATGTACTCCATGACCATCTTGACCGACGCGGCCGTGCGGAGCTGGCCGAGGCCCTGGATGATGTACTTGCGCTCCTCGGGCCGCGCGGCGAGGTCCATGATCTGGATGTACATCCAGATCTTCTTCTCCGGGGGCAGCTCGATCCGCCGCAGCAGGCGGATGTAGCCGCGGACGGCGAGGGCACGCTCTTCCTTGCTGGTTGCGTTGCGCGCGACCTTCAGCAACTGCTGGGCGGCGGCAGGGTCGCGGGCGCGGGCGAGGGCCTCCACCGCAGCCTCCCGGACGGTCTCGTTCTCGTCGGAAAGCCCCGAGGCCAGGGCCGCCATGGCCGTCGGCCCGGTAAGGTGCCCGCAGACGCTCATCAGGGCGGCGCGGGAGTTGGGGTCTCGGGCGCCGCGGAGGTTGTCAGCCAGGAGAAACGCGACGTCCTCATCGTCCTCGGCGCGGCCGGCGATGTACGTCAGGGCGCGCTCGGCGTAGCGGCGTTCGTAGCGGTCTTTGGCGGCGTCGAGCCACTTGCAGATCGGGGGTATGGCATTGGCGTCGCCGACCTGGCCCAGCGCGGACAGGGCGGTGTGGCGGATGCCCGTGTCGGCATCGGCGGCCAGCGAGAGCAGGACATCGGTCGCCTCGGCGGCGCGGCGTGCGCCGAGGGTCTGGATGAGCTGGCGGCGGACCTGCGGCTCGCCGGACCGCACGCCGGCGATCATGGCCTGATGCACGTCCGGCCCGCGGAGGCGGCGGAGCGCCCGTTCGGCCAGTTCGCGCTCCTTCTCCTTGCCCTTGACATGCTGGGTCGCCAGGCGGGCCAGGAGGATGACATCCTCGGCCGTCCCGACGCCGGCGAGCGCGTCGATTCCCGCCAGGCGCAGGCGCTGGCGGTCTTCCTTGCTGCCGGCGGGATTGGTCATGGCCTGGAGCACCGCGGCCCGCCCGGCGCGGTCGGCCCGCGCGCCGAGCAGTTCGATCAGCGCGATCTTGCGGTTCAGGTCCGTCGCCTTGGCCAACTGGTCGGCCAGGGCGCGCGTGGCGTCGCTGCCGGGCAGCTCCCGGGCGAGTTCCATCGCAACCGGCATGATGGCCGAATCGCCCCCGGCGATCAGCTTGAGGATCGCGCCGACGGCCTGCTCGCCCCGGGCGGCCACCATGCACCGAAGGGCCGCGATCCGGTTGCGCTTCGGCTCGGTGGGATTCTCATAGAACTTGCGGTAGACGGTCTCGGCCGTGCGGGCGTCCCCGGCGGCGCGGGCTGCGTGGGCGATGGCGAACAGCGCGTCGGCGATGGTCGTCCGCAGCACGGGCGTGGCCAGCAGGCGCATGTCGTTGAGGGCCTTCTGGGCGTCGGGCCCGCCGATTTTCCCCAGCGCGGCCGCGGCGGCGCGCGCGATGCGCTCGTCCTCCTCTCGAAGCATTTTGGCCAGCCACTCGATCGCGCGGCGGTCGCGACGGTAGCCGATCGCGTTGATCAGCGCGACCTTCCATTCCGGGCGAACGGCCTGGAACGCCGCCTGGCGGAGCTTCGCGGACGCCTCGGGCGAGTCGTTCCGCTGCAGCGCCCGCAGGGCCCGCTCGCGCATGGTCTGGTCGCGGTCGAACAGCCGCGCGGCGAGCGCGTCAACGCTTTCGGCGCCCCCGATATACTCCAGCATGGTAAGGATCACGCCGGGAGGAACCTTCTCCGGCGGCTCGGCCAGCAGCTTCAGCAGCACCCCGCACATCATCGCGCGGCGGTTGGAGGGCGCATCCGGGCGGGTCGTGCGCAGGCAGACGGTCTCGAGGTCGTCGCGGGCGCGGATGCGGTAGGAGGTCGACAGCCCGCGGTTGGTCATCCGGTCGAGCAGGTAGCGAACGGCATCGTTGTAGGCGGCGGGCCAGTTGGCATCGGGGCGCTGCTTGGGCTTGGCCTCACCGGTGAGTTCGGCCACGAGGGAGCGCAGCTCGGACTCCCGGGACGCCGCCGGCAGCAGCGCCGCCGCGAGCGCCAGGCACGTCGCCGCAATGAGGATCGAGGATCGCATGGTTCGTCTCTTGCGCTCACAGCCGCCACGGCGCGCGGCGGGGTCGGTCCAGCCAACGTGCGGCGACCGGGTCGCCGACGATGGACCACGTCGCCGGGTCGTAGCGGACGGCCCGCCCGAGCCAGGCGACGATGTTGAACAGATGGGCCACGCTCACCGACCGCGCCGCGGGCCCGACGTCGGCGGCGCAGCGTTGGCGGGTGCGGATGGCGTCCAGGAAGTTCTCGGCATGGTCGAGGTTGCGCCGGGCGTTCTCGTCTTCCTCGGCGAAGGCCTGCTCGACGATCGTCTCGGGATAGCTCTCGATGCCCCGTCGGCCTCGACCGAAGGCCAATGCCCCCTTCGAGCCGGTGATCTCCAGCGATGCCTTGTGGGGCCCCCGGTCGTTGATCAGCTCGACGCCGTCGGCGTAGACGGCGCGGGAGGCGGTGCGCTTCTCGCCCTCGCCGGCAGCGGGGACGACCTCGACCGGCCCGGTGTCGTCACGCCCCAGTGCCCATTGGGCCAGGTCGATGTACTCGGCGCCGGTGGCGGTCATGTACCCGCCGGAGTAGTCCCGCCAGGCCCGCCAGCCGCTGTAGGAGCCGAACGTCCCCGAGCAGCGGCCCGGGTGATACGGCGCCCGCGGGGCCGGGCCCAGCCACATGTCCCAGTCCAGGTGGTCCGGCACCGGCTTGGCGCCCAGGAAGCACTGCTTGCTCGGGCCGCCCCCGGAAACGTGAGCGGTCTTGATCTGCCCGAGGCGGCCCTCGCGAACGATCCTGGCGGCCAGGCGGTAGTAGCCCCTGGAGCGGTACTGCGTACCGCACTGGAAGACGCGTCCGTAGCGTCGGACGATGCGTTCCATGGCGCGGGCTTCGTGGACGGTCAGCGACAGCGGGGACTCGCAGAGGATGTCCTTGCCGGCGCGTGCGGCCCGGACCGCGATGGCCGCGTGCCAGTGATCCGGCGTGGCGATGACGACGGCGTCGACGTTCGGGTCGGCCAGGACCTCGCGGAAGTCGCCGGTGGCCTGGCAGCCCTTGTGACTCCGCGCCGCATACTGCTGAGACTTATCGCGGACCTTGGCGTCGACGTCGCAGACCCACAACGTCCGGCCCTGGCGGTAGTTGCCAAGGTGGCGAACCCACGCGTGACCGCGGCGCCCGCAGCCGATATAGCCGACGCCGATCCGGTCCTCGCTCTTGGGGTCGTCGCCGCGCGCGGCCCGGCCCAGGACGAGCGGCGCCCCCGCCGCGGCCGCCAGCCCGCCGAGAAACGCACGCCGTGTCATGTTTGCAGAGTTCGTTGCCATGTGCCCGGTAGCCTCGAAATCCCGCGGTCCAGACCGCGGCTACTCCCTTAAACCGGCAAGGCGCGAAGGATTCTCTTTTTGCGGGGGTTTTCCTTTGGAGCCGCCTCGGACGGGACGACGAATGCCCGGTCCCGAACACGGAAGAGGCGGGGGTGGACCTCGGGCTGCCCTTCGGAGCTCTGCCTTCGGCAGCAGGCCAACGTGCTCCCTGGCACCTGAGGACCGGCTCCTGCCGCTCTACGACGGCTCAGCGAAGCAGGCAGGCGTGGCGGTGGTCGGGGGTGTCGGGCATGGCGTCGAGGCCCGGGACCTCGCGGGCGCAGCGGGCGACGATCCGCACCCGCCGGCCGTGGCTGGAAATCTCGACGGTCTGGTCGGCAGGCAGCTCGCCGGCGACCTTGCGGGTCAGCGGGCACCTCGGGTGGAAGGGGCAGCCGGACGGCGGGTGGATCGGCGAGGGGACCTCGCCGGGCAGCGGCACGTGCGTCCGCCGGCGGGCCGGCTCGGGGCGGGGAATCGCCGCCATCAGCGACTGCGTGTACGGGTGCGTCGGGCGGGCGTACAACTCGTCCCGCCCGGCGGTCTCGACGATCCGTCCGAGGTACATCACGGCCACGTCGTCGGCGAAATGCTCGACGACCGCGAGGTTGTGGGCGATGAACAGGTACGTCAGCTTCATCTCCTGCTGGAGGTCGTCGAGGAGGTTGAGGATCTGGGCCTGGATGGAGACGTCCAGGGCACTGACGGGCTCGTCGCAGACGATGAAGTCCGGGCCGGTGGCGAGGGCCCGTGCGACGCCGATCCGCTGGCGCTGCCCGCCGGAAAACTCGTGAGGGTAGCGGTCGGCGTAGGCACCCGAGAGGCCCACGCGCTCCAGCAGCCGCCCGACCTCCCGCCGACGCTGCCGCCGCGACATCCGCGTGTGAACGCGCAGCGGCTCGGCCACGATCGAGCCGACGGTCATCCGCGGGTTCAGCGAGCCGAACGGGTCCTGGAAGATCACCTGCATCCGTCGCCGCAGCGAACGCATCTGCCGGCCGGGAAGATCGAACAGCTCCATCCCGTCGAAGACGACCCGCCCCTCGGTGGCGGGCAGCAGCCGCAGGATGGTCCGCCCCACGGTGGTCTTGCCCGAGCCGCTCTCGCCGACGAGTCCGAGCGTCCGGCCGCGGCGGAGTGTCAGGTCCACGCCGTCTACCGCCCGGACATGGCCCTGGACCAACCCCAGCGCCCCGCCGCGAACGGGGAACCATGTCTTGAGCCCCTCGGCCGTCAGGAGGACGTCGTCGCGCTGTGCGGTGTCGGTGGTCATGTGTTCACTCGGCCGGGGCGCCCTCCGCGGGCCCGGCGGTGTCGGCGGGGCCGGGCGATTCGGCGTCCGATTCAGGCTGATCCTCCGTCTCGCCCTCGGCGGCGGTGGGGATGAACTCCGCCGGGTCGGACGCGGCGGCCCCCTCGTAGCCGGGCACTTCCCAGCAGGCCACCCAGTGCCGCGGGCGGACCTCCCGCAGGTCCGGCTCGAGGGTGCGGCACCGCTTGAGGTCGCAGCCGATCTCGCAGCGGGGATGGAACTTGCAGCCGCTGGGGAAGCTCAGCGGGTCCGGGACGGTCCCGGCGATCGTGTCCAGCCGTTGCTTCTTGTCGCCCAGGCGCGGCAGCGAGCGGAACAGCCCGCGGGTGTAGGGGTGCAGCGGCTCGTCGAACAGCGGCCGCACGCCCGCCAACTCGGCGAGCCGCGATGCGTACATGACGCCGACGGCATGGGCGGTCTCGGCGACGACGGCGAGGTCGTGGGTGATCAGCAGGATGCTCAACGACTCGCCGCGCTGGAGTTCCCGCATGAGGTCGAGGATCTGCGCCTGGATGGTCACGTCCAGGGCGGTGGTCGGCTCGTCGGCGATCAGCAACCGCGGGCTGCACGACAGGGCCATCGCGATCATCACCCGCTGCCGCATCCCCCCCGAAAGCTGGTGGGGGTACTCGTCGAACCGCTGTGTCGGGCCCGGGATGCCGACCTTGTCGAGCATCTCGATCGCCAGCCGCCGCCCCTCGGCCGGCGAGACCCGGCGGTGAAGGCGGATGGCCTCCACGATCTGGTTGCCGCACGTGAACACCGGGTTCAGGGAGGTCATCGGCTCCTGGAAGATCATGCTGACCCGCCGGCCGCGGACCTGCTGCATCTGCTTCTCGTCCAGCTCCAGTAGCGACTGACCGTCGAGGCGGATGTCCCCTCCGACGACGCGTCCGGCGGGCTTCTCGACGAGCCCGATGATCGAGTAGGCGGTGACGCTCTTGCCGCAGCCGCTCTCTCCGACCAGCGCGAAGGTCTGCCCCTCGCCGATACCGAAACTCACCCCGTCGACGGCGCGGACGACGCCCCCGGTGGTGTGGAAGTGCGTCCGCAAGTCGCGAACCGTCAGCAGCGCTTTTGCGTCTTCCATGCTCTCTCGTCGTGCCCCGTCATCTGCCGGGGCCTGTCTCTCGTCGCCTTGCCAACCGCCGACGTTCCCCCCGGCCGCCGGCCGCGGGCGCCGGCCACTATGAAGTCCTGAGCTTGGGGTCGAGGGCGTCGCGGAGGCGGTCGCCGAAGATGTTCCACGCCAGGACGATGAAGAACGTCGCGACGACCGCGGCGGTGATCTCCCACCAGCGCCCGACCACCAGGTCCATCTTGGCCGCGTCGATCATCTTGCCCCAGCTCGGCAGGCGCTTGACGCCCAGCCCGAGGTAGCTCAGCGTCACCTCCGACATGATCGCGCCGTAGAAGCCCAGCGAAAACTGAATGATGCCGATGTGCAGCACGTTGGGGATCACGTGGCGCAGAAGCGTCGGCAGCCCGGGCGTGCCGATCGCCCGCGCGGCCAGGACATAATCGAGTTGGCGAATCTTCATGGTCTCGGCGCGAACGAGCCTGCAAGTGCCGATCCAGGTCATCACACCGAGAGCGATGTACAGCCCGGCGATCCCGTCGAGGTCGATCGCGAACCACGTGCCCTCGAAGAGCACCTTGTCCATGAAGGCGAAGCGGATGGCGATCAGTCGGATGATCCCCGGGATGCTGGCCAGCGTGGTGAACAGCCAGACGATCGCGTCGTCGATCCACCCGCCGTAGTAGCCGGCGATCGCCCCCAGCAGCATGCCCAGCGGCACGGCGATGATGTTGGCCATGAAGGCCACCGTCATGCTCGTCCGCGCACCGAGGAACGTCTTCTGGAGCACGGACCGCCCGAAGACGTCCGTGCCCAGCCAGTACTCGCCCGACGGCGCGGCGTTGATGTTGTCGTAGTCGTAGCTCTCCTTCCAGCCGGCGAAGGCGAGCGGAGAGATCAGTGCGACGGCGACGTAGAAGGCGATGATGCCCAGACAGATCATGGCCGCGGGATCGCGCTTCAGGCGGCGGACGGCGTCGGACCAGAGGCTGCGTCCTCCGGTCTCGCCGTCGATCGGTGTTGTCGCGGTCGTGGCGGTCATCTGGTTTCTCAGCTCAAACGGACGCGGGGATCGACGACGGCGTAGAGCACGTCGGTAATCAGCAGCGCCAGCACGTAGACAAGGCTCAGCAGGAACGTCAGTCCGGTGACGATGGGCACGTCGCGCCGGGAGATGCTGTCGATCATCAGGTCGCCGAGCCCGGGGACGCCGAAAAACCGCTCCAGCAGCAGGCTGCCCATGATCAAGAACGGGATCGCGGCGATCAGGTTGGTCAGGATCGGAAGCATGGAGTTGCGGATCACGTGGCGGAACAGCACCGTCGTCAGCGGCGCGCCCTTGGCGCGGGCGGTGCGGACGTAGTCCTGGCCGATCTGGTCGAGGATCACCGTCCGGTAGAACCGCACGGACATACCCAGCCCGGCGACGACGCTGATGCCGATCGGAACGAAGATGTTCGCCCGGTAGCGCAGGCCCCACATGGCGGGGGGGTAGATATTCGCCATCAGCAGTTGCCCGAGAATCATGTAGGCCAGGAAGGGGATGCACATCCCCACCACGCTGAGGAACACGCCGACGCGGTCGATCCACGTGTCGCGGTAGTAGGCCACGAAACAACTGACGATCAGCGCGAGCATCCACCCGATGGCCATCGCGGGCACCGTCAGCGCGAGGCTGTACTTGGCCCGGCGGGCGAGAATCGCGGTGAGCTTCTGCTCGGTCTGGTAGCTCTTGCTCTGGAAGGTGACGCTGTTGACGAGGTGGTCGAGGAACTGCTGAGGCCAGGGGCGGTCCAGCCCGTGCTTGTGCAGCCAGGTCTCGCGGGCCTCGGCGCCGAGCTTGGGGTTGACGTAGTCGGCCGAGACGTCCCCGGCGATCACGCGGAACAACAGGAACGTCAGCAGCATGACACCGAAGACGGTGAAGACGGCCTGGACGAGCCGGCGAAAGATGAACCGGAGCATGGCGGCTACCTCCCGCCCATGCGTCGGCGGAGGTCGACGTCGATCCGCCGGTAGCGGCTGAACCCGTAGCCGATGGGGTGGGGCTTGACGTTCTTGACCCACTCGTATCGAAGCAGGAAGCTCTGCGGCTCGCTGAGCAGCAGCACCGGGCAGTCTTCGCAGATCATGTGCATCATCTGAACGTAGATCGCCATCCGCTCCGGCGAGTCCGGCATGGTGCGGACTTGCTCGTACAGGCGGTCGAACTCGGCGTTGGCGTAATTCGTGTTGTTCGTGCCCTTCTTGATGTTCGGGCCGTAGAAGAGCTGGAGGAAGTTCTCGGCGTCCGGGTAATCGGCATGCCAGCCCATCGTGTACAATTGCACGTTCTTGTTGTGGACCTTCTTCTGAAGCGTCGGCCAGTCGTTGTAGACCGGCTTGACCGGCACGCCGACCTTCTGGAACTGCTGCTGGACGAATTCGCCGAAGCGGACCAACGACTGGTCCCGCCCGGGCAGGTCCAGCTTCAGCTCGGGGATCTCCCCGTCTACAAGCTGCCCGGCGGCAGCGAGTTCCTGCTTCGCCTGCTCGAGCTTCTCCCGGGCGGCCTCGACGTCCAGGCGGTAGTACGGCCCGGGCCCGGCCTCGGCCCAGCCCTTGAAACTGCTGGGGATGATGGTCACCGCCCGCTTGCCCCGCCCGTTGTAGAGGACCTTGATATGGTTCTCGACGTCGTAGGCCAGACACAGCGCCTGGCGGAGGGACTTGCTGGCCCCGACGACCTCGTCCTCCATGTTGAAGGCGAGCCAGTAGATCGCCGGGCTGCTGTACTTCGTCAGCACGATGCCCTTGGACCTCCAGGACTCCGACAGGCCGCGGTCCGGCGTGATGACGAACTCGAACGCCTCCCGCGGAATGCCGCTCAGGTCCGTCTGCTTCGACAGGAACCGCATCCACGCCGAGTAGGTCTCGGCCACGTAGTCCAGGTGCAGCACGTCGATGAAGGGCACGGGCTTGCCGGCGTCTTCGAGCAGTCCGGCCTCGCGGTCTTCCGGCTCGCCCTCGGCGGGGTAGAGTTGGGTGCGGAAGTCGGGATTGCGGACCATGACGATCTTCTTCTTCCGCTCGAAGGTCCGCAGCACGTACGGCCCGGTGCCGACGACCATCTTCGCCTCGCGGAACTCCGTGGACCGCTGGGCGGGGGGGATTTCCCGCCGTCCGCCGTGGCCGTCGGCCTCGGTCGCCAGCCAGTAGTCCACCGCCTCGCGGGCGACCGGGGCGTAGACGTGCATCGCCAGGACGTAGCGGAACTGCGGGAACCGCTCGGTCAGGCGGATGCGCAGCGTGCGGGCATCGACAGCCTCGAGCCCCTCGACCGGCAGATCGTACCGCGAGAAGTCGCCGATGGTGTAGGTCCGGGACTTCTCCCGCCACGCATCCAGCCCGGCGACGCGCCCGCTGAGGAACGCCCAGGACAGCCCGGCGTTGACGTGGTAGTCCGCGCACCGCTTCATCGCCAGGACGAAGTCCCCGGCCCGCACCGGGCGGGTGCGGGGGCGCGGCGGGTCGCTTCCGGGCTCGAAGCCGAAGCACTCGTTGCGATGGAAGACGACGTCCGGCTTGAGCCGGATCGTGTAGACCAGCCCGTCGTCGGAGACCTCCGGCATGTTCGCCGCAAGCTGGGGGACGACGGTGACGGGGCGATTGAGGAAATGGTACGTGTAGAGCCCCTCGTAGAAGTTGCCCTGGATGCCGCTGCTGGTGGTGTCCCCGCACGTGGCGGGGTCCACGGACTTCACCGCCGAACTGTAGCTGTCCCACGCGACGACCTTGCCCTCGTACAGCTCGGCGGACTCATCGGCCGGCAGCAGCAGGAAGACCGACAGCACCACACCCACCACGACGGCCAACGAGATGATGTAGAACCACTTCATGCGTCGGTGGGATCCGTGTCGGTTTCGGGCCGGTCACCGCGCCCGCGACGGGCTTGCTTCACTCGGCCGGGGCGGTCGTGGGCGTCTCGGTCGCGATCAGGTCCTTGGGATGCTGGACGCCCTGCTCCTCCAGGTCATCGATCCACTTGAGCACGCCGAGGCGGACCTGCGCCCCCCGGGCGGCGCCGGCATCGCGAAGCGGGTTGGTGATGTGCCGCTTGCCCAGGGCAGGCTGCTCCGTCGTCAACTGGTTCAGCACCCGCTCGCACTCCTTGAGCATCAGCGACAACGACGAGACCGCACGCTGGGCCTCGCTGTATCGGGCCGCCAAAGCCTCGGCGTCCGCCAGGCCGAACTTCTCGGCCAGGGCGTCGATCGCCGGCCGCATCGTCTCGGCCATCTCCGGGTCGCCCGTGCGGGCCTGGACGGCCTTGGTCGCCGCGGCCAGGAGCTTCTCGGCCTCGTCGAAGCCGATCGAGCCGGTGTAGGCGATGTTGGCGAGCATCTGGAGCATCGCCTTGCGGTCGATCTCCTCGCCGAGCCCGTTGGCCAGCAGGCTCAGGGAGACCACGCCGGTGCGCCCGGCCTCCGCGGCTGCGGGATCGGGACTGGCGGTCGCCTTGCAGAGCGTGTTCCAGTGCTGGCGGAGGATGTCGAAGAGCTTCTTCTGCCCCACCCGCCAGGCCGCGGGGGAGACGCCGGAGTCCGGCTCGGGATTCGGCGCCAAGCGGAACATGGCGACGATCTTCCCGAGCACCTCGGCGTCGCTCTCCTCGGCCAGGCGGAGCTGGAGAGCCTTGTACATCGCCACGGCAAGGTCGGCGCCTTCGGCGATGGCGGCGGCGCGAATGTCAGCGTAGGCGTCCCAGCCGTAGTACCGCACGGCCGGGTTGGCGTGGCGGACCATCGCGTCGGCAAGGCCCACGATATTGGGCCGGCCCGCCCGCCCCGCCGCGATGGCCAGGTTCACTTCCCGGAGGCGCTGCAGCGCGTCGGCCTTTTCGGCCACGGCGGTCAGGAACGCCTGCCCCCGCTTGGCCAGGCTGGCGGCAAACGCGCCGCGGTAGGCCTCGGCGTCCGGGCCGTACTTGGTCCACGCGCCCAGCAGCATCCCGCGGGCGTTGGTGATCGCCGCCGGATCGGTGGTCTCGGCCATCACGTCCAGCCAGTGGCCGACGAAGGCGTCCACCTGGTCTCGCTGGCTGTCCGACAGCCCGTTGAGGGCGGCGCTGCGCGGCAGGTTCAGGACGGGGGCGGCGGCGGCGGTCCCCGCCGCCAGCACCGCCAGCCACATTACCGAAAGGCCAGAGAGGGTCTTCATCCGCGTCGATCTCCATGCAGTCGCCCGGCGAGGGCGCGGTCGAATGGCTTCTGCGGCGATGCTATGCCCCGCCAACCGGGGGTGTCAAGCACGATCTGGCGGGCCTTGACCGCCGCCGGCGGCAGGCCTATCATGCTGCCCGGTGTCAGCGACTCGGCCGGGGTCCCGACGCACCCGGCGCACACGAGGGCGGGAGGCCCGCCCCGGCGGACCTCAACAATGAAGAATCAGTCCATCCCATCCCCGGCGGTGTGGCGGCTCAGCCTGTACCTCCGCCAGTTGGAGCACCTCGCCGCCCACGGCGTGGAGAAGGTCTCCAGCCGCCGACTGGCCGAGACCCTCCAGGCCACCGACGCCCAGGTCCGCAAGGACCTCGCCTACTTCGGGCAGTTCGGCCAGCCGGGCGTGGGCTACCGCGTCGGCGACCTGATCGACGAGCTCCGCCGCATCCTCCGCACCGACCGGCTCTGGCCCGTCGCGGTCGTCGGCACCGGCGACCTCGGCCGGGCGCTCGTCCGTCACCAGCGGTTCGCCCGCAAGGGCTTCGACCTGGCGGCCGCCTTCGACACCGCCGCGGAGATCGTCGGCTCGAAGGTCGGGCGGGTGACGGTGCAGCACGTCGACGAGCTCGCCGAGACGGTCCGGCGGCTGGGCATCCGCGTGGCGATCATCGCCGTGCCCCCCGACGCCGCCCAGGACGTCGCCGACCGCCTCTGCGCCGCGGGGGTCCGGGGCATCCTGAACTTCGCTCCCACCTCGCTGCAAACCCCCGAGGGCGTGACCGTCCGCCAGGTCGACCACGCCGCCCAGTTGGAGCAGCTCAGCTTCCACGTGGGACAGGACCAGGAGGACGGCGGCCGTTAGCCCGCAGCCACTGGCCCGATGCAGCCGGCCGCCGGGTGCTCGCCACCGGCAGCGAAATGCGTTCCGTACGAAACCCCCGCTATCCTCTTGCCCCCGCCGCGTTGGTATGGTGCAATCCCCGCGTTTTGCGGTTCGCGGTTCGCCGCGCAGCTCCGGGGTCGGGCCCCGGCAGCCGGGCGGCGGCGAGGAAGGAACAGGACGGATCATGGCCAGGAAGAAGTTGAAGGTCGGCATCATCGGCGTCGGCGGCATCTCGGGCGTGCACCACAGCGGCTACAGCAAATGCGACGCCGTCGAGCTGTACGCCATCTGCGACATCAAGCCCGACGTGCTCAAGGAGAAATCCGAGAAGTACGAGGTCCCCACCGAGCGGTGCTTCGACGACCACCGCGACCTGCTGAAGCTCAAGGAGCTCGACGCCGTCAGCGTCTGCACGCCCAACGGCTCGCACTGCGAGATCACCGTCAACGCCCTCAAGGCCGGCAAGCACACGCTCTGCGAGAAGCCCATCGCCATGAACGCCCGCCAGGGCCAGCGGATGGTCGACGCCGCCGAGAAGGCCGGCAAGATCCTCCAGATCGGGCTGATGCAGCGCTTCCGCGCCGACGTCAACTACGTCAAGGACCTCGTCGACGCCGGCGAACTGGGCGACGTCTACTACGCCCGCTGCCACGCCATCCGCCGCCGCGGCGTGCCGAGCTGGGGCGTCTTCGGCGTCAAGGAGGAGCAGGGCGGCGGCGGGCTGATCGACATCGGCGTCCACCACATCGACCTGACCTGGTACATGATGGGCAAGCCCACGCCCGTCTCGGTCACCGGGCAGACCTACCACACGATCGGCAGCACGCCCGGGCACTGGGGCATGTTCGGGCAGTGGGACCACAAGACCTACACCGTCGAGGACTTCGCCTGCGGGCTCGTCCGCTTCGACAACGACGCGACCATGACCATCGAGTGCAGCTTCATCGCCAACGTAGACAAGGACAGCGGCGCCAGCCAGATCGTCGGCACCAAGGGCGGGGCGGGCATCAGCCCGCTGATGGTCCAGACGGAGCTCAACGGGCACCTGATGGACTGTACCCCCCACCACGTCATGGCCGTCGGCGAGGACGGCCGCCCCAGCCGCAAGACCAACCACGAGCTCGAGATCGAGCACTTCGTCAACTGCATCCAGGCCGGCAAGAAGACCCGCGTGCCCGGGCACGAAGTCGTCTGGGTTCAGAAGATCATCGACGGCATCTACAAGTCCGGCGAGACCGGCAAAGAGGTCAAGATCAAGTAACCGATGGTGTCGACCATGATCCAGCTCCTGTGCGCCCTGGCCGGTGCGGGTGAGACACCACCCGCACCGCGCCTCTTCCTGCTGGACCCCGACGCCCTTGCCGCCGCGCGAGACGCCGCCCGCGCAGGCGACCGCCGCCTCGCGCCGGCGCTGCAACGCCTGCGGGCCGACGCCAACGAGGCCCTCGCCGCCGGACCGTACTCGGTCACCCACAAGGCCGCGACCCCGCCCAGCGGAGACAGGCACGACTACCGGAGCGTCGGGCCGTACTGGTGGCCCGACCCCGGCAAGCCCGACGGCCTGCCCTACATCCGCCGCGACGGAGAGGTCAACCCCGAACGCGACAAGGTCGGCGACAGCCAACGCCTCCGGGCCATGATCGACCATGTGACCACGCTGGCAACCGCGTGGCACTACACCGCCGACCGCCGATACGCCGACCGCGCCGCCCTGCTGCTGCGCACGTGGTACCTCGAGCCCGCCACGCGGATGAACCCGAACATGACCTACGCCCAGGCCATCCCCGGCCGCTGTGAGGGCCGCGGGATCGGCATCGTCGACGCCGCGCGGATGATCTACGTCGTCGAGGCCGTCGGGCTCCTCCACGACGCGCCCGGCTGGTCCGACGGCGACGCCGACAGGCTCCGGGCGTGGTTCGCCAGCCTGCTGGACTGGCTGCTGACCAGCGACCATGGCCGCGACGAGGCCCGCACCAGGAACAACCACGCCACGCAGTACGACGCCCAGGTCGCCGCATACGCCCTGTTCGTCGGGCGGCGGGACCTGGCCCGGCGGGTGCTCGGGGCCGTGGGCGAACGCCGCATCGCCACGCAGATCGAGCCCGACGGTCGCCAGCCCCGCGAGCTGGCCCGCACGAAGAGCTGGGACTACTCCTGCCACAACCTCCGCAACCTCTGCCACCTGGCACTGCTTGGCAGGCACGTGGGCGTGGACCTCTGGGCCTGGCGGTCCGACGACAAACGGTCCATCCGCCGAGCCCTCGACTGGCTGCTGCCTTGGGCCGCCGGCAGGCGGAAGTGGACCCACAAGCAGATCTCGCCCTTCAAGCCGTGCCTGCTCATGGTGCCCCTCCGCCTGGCCGCCCGGCGGTGGGACGACCCCGCCTACCCCGCCGCCCTCGCCGACCTGCCCGACTCCTGCAACAGCTCGCGCGACGCCCTGCTCTTCCCCGCCGCTCGGTAGCTGCCCCGGGTCCGACCCCGCCGGCTCGGCGTCCGGACCCGCCGCGGGGAGCTGGTCGCCGACACCCCCGCGGGGCCCGGCGTCCGTCCATGCCTGCCCCGGCGGGCTGACACGGGTGTGTCGGCTCTGTCCACCCCTCTATATGGTGGACACACGCCTGGCCTACACCTATAGAGTCATATTAATAAAAGACTTACGGCTGTACACCCTCTGTCCACCCCTCGGCGGGCGCGGACAGCCTGTCCACCTGACTTCAACATTGGGACACCCAATCAGTGGATCAAGTCGTAGACGGCCTGCT
>CAYLPJ010000008.1:0-133026 GCA_964385465.1 uncultured Planctomycetaceae bacterium
CACTCCACAGGGCGCGACGCGGGCTCTGGAGGGTGTCAGCCGGGGCGGCGGGTTCCTTCGCCGACGGCGGCCGCTCACACAGCGGGGTTGTCGCGGCAAGCGTGCTTGCGTCGGCCGTCGAAGGCGCCCCTGCGCCACTCGAAAGCGGCGTCGTTGCCGCCGCACTCCACAGGGCGCGACGCGGGCTCTGGAGGGTGTCAGCCGGGGCGGCGGGTTCTTTGCCGACGGGGTTCGCTTACACAGCGGGGTTGTCGCGGCAAGCGTGGCCGCGCCGTTCGCGAAGGCGCCCCTGCGCCACTCGAAAGCGGCGTCGTTGCCGCCGCACTCCACAGGGCGCGTAGCGGGCTCCGGAGGGCGTCAGCCCAGGCGGCGGGTTCCTTCGCCGACGGCGGTCGCTTTCACAGCGAGGTTGTTGCGGCAAGCGCTGTCGGGCACGGGGCGTGGATCATCTGATGCCCGAACGCTCTGAGCGGGCGGGCTATTTCCCGTCGCCGCTCTTCTTGGCGTCTTCCTTGGGCTTGGGCAGTTCCTTGGCCTTTGAGCGGACGACGCACCGCATGATGTCGAAGGAGGACTCCGGCTCGTAGCCGTGGACCTCGTAGCAGGAGTATCCCACCAGGCCGGAGGAGATGTCGCAGTCGCTGAAGAGGATCAGCGGCTGGCTCTGGCTGTCCAGCAGGGCCTCGAGGCGCGGCGTTCTCTCGCGGATCTGGAGCTTCACCCGCGTGTAGCGGCGGAAGGAGATCTCGCCGAGTTTCGCGCCCTCCTGCTGGTAGATCGGCGCGGTGTTGGTCAGTCGGCGGAGCCGCTTGGTGGGCAGGCGCTCGGCGGGGAGGGCGTCGGCGATCTGGCGCGCGGCGGTCTCGGCCGCCTCGGCGAAGGGCTTGGCCCCTCCGGCGGCTTCGAGGATCAGCAGCCCGCCGTCGGTGATGAACTTGGTCAGGGCCGAGACCTCGTCGGCGGACAGGGCCATCTGGTCCGTGCCGGTCAGCACGGCGAGGTTCGCGTCGAGGCCCCCAAGTTCGGCGATGTCCACCGGCCCGGCGACGTCGACCCGGGTCTTGTCGCGCGTGGCCATCAGGCGGCGGAAGCGCTGCCAGGCCAGGGGCTCGGCGTCGTAGTTGCCCGGCTTGCCCTCGTTGGTGTTGTACTTCAGTCGCGCAACCTTGACGACGCGCTCGGGCTTGAAGTCGTCGCTCACCGGCGCCGGCCAGACCCGCGTGCCGCGTGCGGCGAGGTCCTTCTCGGCCAGGCCCTTGCCGGTCATGTACATCGCGACGTTGGTGGGCGCCTGGAAGGACTGCTTGCCGGTCTGGGTCCGCTGGAGTTGCCAGTCCTTGGGCAGATCCTCGTCGGTGTGGATGACCAGGGGGCGGATGCCGTTGTGGATCATCTGGAAGTCGGGGAAGCCCTCCAGCTTGAAGTTGATCGTGTAGAACTCATGGTCCTTGGGCACGGGCGTCAGCGGGTAATCCGGGAAGAGCTGCTTGTACACGCTCCGGATGGCCGTGTTGAACTCCGCCCCCTCGCACTCGGTGCAGCTCAGGATGGTGCCTCCCTGGTTGACGTAGGTCCGCAGGGCCTCGATGTGCGTCTCGGTGAACTGCGGCGCCTTGGAGCCGGAGATGTAGAGGATCGGCGCGTCGTGCCACTCATCGGGCGGGACATGGAGGTTGACGATCTGCCAGTTCACGGTCGTCTCGAACTGCTTGCTGGTCCAGCGGCAGAGGCTGGCCAGGTCGCGCGGGCGGTTGTTCCAGTCGCCGGGGAACTCGAGCTTGTTGAACAGCACGGCGTGGCGTCCGCGGACGAGGAACAGCAGGGCGTAGCTGGTGGAGACCACCGGCGTCCGCTTGCCCTTCCACGAGCCGTTGGCGTTCTGGCTGTTGATCAGCTTGGTCGCGCCGAGGCGGTACCAGTCGGCGTCGCCGAAGTACTTGTACCCGCTGGCCAGCCCCACCCGCTCGATGCCGTACAGCAGGTAGAACGAGTCCCCGTAGCCGGTCTTCTGGCCCTTCATCATCACTTCGAAGTACCGGTCCATCCAGTCCAGCGCGCGGGTCAGCGGGCGCAGGACGGCGTCGGCCTTGGGGCCGAGGTCGCACTTGACGAACCCGTCGGCGAGCAGGTTGTCGTAGCAGACGAACAGCGTCGCCAGCCCGGCGGTGGTCATGGTGGCCGTGCTCTCCCGCCCGCTGCGGTAGGCCCAGCCGCCGTCGGAACAGACGCACTCCAGCCAGTGCTTCATGATCAGGTACCAGTACTGGCGGGGGACCTCTTCGTCGGCCTGGGCGGCCGCCCAGACACCCAGCACGCCGTACTGGCTGTTGGAGTTGTCGCCGTTGTGGCTGTCAAGCTGGCCGTAGGAAGTGTAGTTGTAGCTGCCGTCCCGCGTGGCGCGGATGAGCTGCGAGGCGTCGGCGCGGAGGTTGTCGCGGTACATCCGTCCGCCCTGCTTGACGGCCGCCAGCCAGGCGTTGGCCCGCAGCCCGAGCGAGTAGGTCATGTGGGAGTACTTCTGCCAGTTCTTCTTGTAGGCGTCGGTGACCTTCTTGACCTTGGTGTCGCGCAGGGGGTCGGGGGCCTGGACGCCCTCGAGGAAGTCCAGGGCCTTCTTGGCGACGGGGTCCTTGTAGGAGACGCCCGCCTCCAGCATGGCGTAGACGGCCATGGCGGACGGGCCGGCGGGGTAGAAGTGCCCCCCGCCGGGGTTGCCGTAGGGCCCGAACGAGCCGTCTTCCTTCATCTGGCTCTTGAGGAACTCCACGCCCTTCTCGATGGCCTTGGAGACCGCCTCGTCGGAGAAGGCGATCTTCTCCCTGTTCCCCCCGCCGCGACGCTGGGCAAGCGCCCCGCCGGTGGGCATCAGGAGCCCGCTCGCCAACACCCCCGCCGCAATCATCAAGGCCGTTGTCCGACGCATGGCTGACTCTCCGTCTTTCTCTGGCGCCGCCGCGGGCCGACCCGGGGCCGAACCCGCGCGCCGCGCCGATTCACGTTGTGCGCTCTGCCTGTATGGACACACCGACCGACCGGAGGTCAGCCGGATCACCTTCCAGCTTACCGCAGATGCCGCGTCTTCACAACGCGGCGGCGCAATGGTCCCGCCGCCGCTAACCCTTTTGCTTCTTGGCCAGGCGGTGCTGGAGCGCGGCGTCGATGAGCTCCTGGAGGTCGCCGTCCAGCACGCGGTCGGCGTTGCCGATCTTCAGCTCCGTCCGCTCGTCCCGCACCAGTTGGTACGGGTAGAGCACGTAGGAGCGGATCTGGCTGCCGAAAGCGATCTCGCCCTTCTCGCCGTACATCTTCGCCAGCTCGGCGTCCCGCTTGGCCATCTCGGCCTGGTACAGCTTGGCCGCCAGCATCCGGCGGGCCTCGGCGCGGTTCTGGTGCTGGCTGCGCTGGTTCTGGCATTGGACCACGATGCTCGTGGGCAGGTGCGTCAGCCGCACGGCGCTGGAGGTCTTGTTGACGTGCTGCCCGCCGGCGCCGCTGGCGCGGTAGGTGTCCTCGCGGACGTCCTTGTCCCAGTCGATCTCGATCTCCACGTCGTCCAGCTCCGGCAGGACGTCCACCGAGGCGAAGCTCGTGTGCCGGCGGTTCTGGGCGTCGAACGGGCTGACGCGCACCAGGCGGTGGACGCCTCGCTCGCAGGAGAGGTACCCGTAGGCGTAGGGGCCCTCCGCGCGAAGCGTCACCGAGCGGATGCCCGCTTCCTCGCCTTCGGTGCGGTCGATCTCCTCGACGTCGTAGCCGGCCTGCTCGAAGTACCGCAGGTACATCCGCAGCATCATCTCCGCCCAGTCGCAGCTCTCGGTCCCGCCGGCGCCGGCGTGGATCGAGAAGTAGCAGCCGCCCGCGTCGTGGGGGCCCGACAGCAGCGTGCGAAGCTCCAGGCGGTCCAGGTCCTTCTCGATGGCCTGGACCTGCTCGGCCGCCTCGGCGTAGGCCTGCTCGCTCTCGACGCCTTCGTCCTCTTCCTCGGCGAGCTGGAAGAGGACCTCCAGGTCTTCGATCCGCTCGCTGAGGTCGGCGACGGGCGCCAGGATCCGCTTCAGCGACTTCAGGCGGGCGACGACCTTCTGGGCCGTCTCCTGGTTGTCCCAGAAGCCCGGCTGCGCCATCTTCTGCTCGATGGCGGCCATCTCCTGCTTGCGGGCGGGATAGTCAAAGAGAGTCCCGGATCGCCACGATCCGGGCCGTGAGGGATTCGACGGACTGCTTGAGAGAATCAACTTCCAGTGGCATGCACGTTCTCCTGTCGGCGTGCATCCTAGCATACCGGAGATGGAGACGGCAAGGTGGATCGACGCCGCCTGGCGGCTTGGCGGCAGTGCCGGGCGGCCGGCGGCGCCCCGGCGAACGGGCCCTACTTCGCGAGCAGTTCCTCGATCGCCTCGCCGAGGCGCTTGCGTCGCGCCTCGATCGGCGCCGGGTCGTGGGTGAAGTCGGTCATGGTGCGGGTGATCTCCGGGGGGACGCCCGTGAGGGCCTCGACGGCGCGGCGGCGGGCGGCGGGCAGCCCGTCGCCCTTGGCGGCCAGGAGGCGGGTGAGCATGGCGAGGTATTCGTAGTCCTCGATGCCGTCGCGGAGCATCTCCAGGCGGATCGAGGAGACCGGCGGATCGAGCACCTCGCGGTCCTGCCGGCCGGTGGCGGCGGCCTCGGGCGGGTAGAGGAACCGCCCGTCGCCGTTGCCCCACGGGCGCCGGACGCCGGCGGGCGTCGAGTAGCCGCTCACCCAGCCCATGGGGTCGGCATAGGGGTTCTGGGGGTGGTCGGGGTCCGGGTAGGCGGCCGAGGAGGTCCAGTAGACGGTGTCCCAGACGAGCACCCCGGAGATCTTCCTCTTGAAGGTCTGCCACAGCCAGACGCGCATCTCGGTGGCGGGGTGGTCGATGAACAGCGTGCAGAACGGCGCCTTGGGCCCGGTGCAGACGTACCACCAGAAGCGCTCGCCGTGCTCGCGGCGGGCCTCGGCGCGGTCGTGGTCGTAGTTGGAGCTGACCGGGCACCACAGGTTGGGCCCGCCGATCAGGCCGTCCTCGACCTGCTCGGTGAGCATCCGCGTCAGGTCCGGCGCGGCGGCCTTGAGCTTGCGGAAGCCGTTCATCACGAAGGCGTAGTCCTTGGGGGCCGGCTCGTCGAACCAGTAGACGTAGGCCTCGTCCAGCCAGCCCTTCTCGCGGAGGTGCTCCTGGAAGGTGCGGCAGTAGTTCGTGAACGCGGCCCTGTACTCCGGCGTGCCCTCGGCGTAGCCCAGCAGGCCGGGCTCGTAGCGGGCGTGGAACGTCCCCCCGCCGAGGCCCTCGATGCGGGCCATGAACGTGTTGAAGTGGTAGACCTCGATCGCACGGGTCATCGCGCGGTCCCAGGCGGAGAAGTCGAAGACCGGCACGAGCTGCTCGGGCCGCGCCGGCTCGAACGTCCCGTCGGGCAGCAGGTTCGCCGACTCGGCAGCGCCGGCCGGCGTCAGCGAAACGTCGTCGTACCACACCGTGCCGGTGTGCCGCCCGGGCTCGGCGTATCGCGTGGCCCAGAGCGTCAATCGGACGGACTCGGCGCCGTCGGGGAAGTCGCGGAAGGTCCGGTCGAACTGCCGCCATTCCGTCGAGCCGGTCAGGGGGATGTCGCGGTTTCGGCCGGACATCCAACGGCCGGCGGCGTCGAGGTGGTTGAGGGAGACGATGAAGCGGTGGCCCTTCTCGGCGGTGCGGTAGTGCAGGCGGAGGCGGAGCCCGCCTTCGGGGATGGCGACGGCCTTGTCGCATCCGGCGCTGACGTTGGCGGTCCTGGAGGCATCGTGGACCTTCAGGCAGGCCTTGCCTGCGCGGGGATTGACACGGTCGCGCGTGCCGCCATCCCACGCCTCCGCGTTCGGCCAACTGACGGTGAAGCGATCCATCGGCGCGGGGTCGTAGGGGGAGATGTGGTTGCGGCTGAGGGCTTGGAGGTACGCGGCCGTCACCTTGCGCCGGTCGGCCTCGCTGCGGACCTTGTGGTACCGCCACACGCGGCGGTGGTTCAGGCCGAAGGACGTCTTGCAGGTCATCGTCTCGGGCAGATCGAAGCCGAAGACCTCGACGGCGAGGGGGACGTCGGCGGCGAAGCCGCTGCCGCGGAGCTCGACCGTGCCCTCGTACCGCCCCGGCGGCGTGCCGCGAGGGACCGTCACCCGGACCCACAGCGGCTGGTTGCGGTCGGCATCGAGCTCCCGCGGGGCGTTCAGCGGCGGCAGGGGGTCGGGCCAGTCGCCGACGGCGCCGGTGGCGTCGGTGGGTTGGGTGACCGGCACGTAGCCGACGCGCAAGACCTCCACGGCGTCGGCGGGGATCAGCGCCTTGCCCGGCCCGCGGAGGGCGCGGGGCTCGACGCGGAAGCCCTCCAGCGGCGCCTCGGGGCGTACGACGAGCTGGCAGGCCTCGGCCTCGCCGCCGGCGGCATGCAGCAGCAGGCCCCGGGGCTTGCCGCGCGGGACCGACTTCGGCGCCGGACGCGTCCGGCTGACCTTCCAGCCGCTGGAGCAGCCCCACAGCCGCACCGCCGGCGTATCCCCGCCCAGCAGGTGGCCGTAGGAGGCGTCGTGCAGTGCCGGGACGGCCACGGGCATCTCGGCCGCGAAGGCCAGCCCGTCCTCGCCGGCGATCCGCAGGACATTCAGCCCCGTCCCGTCGAGCTCGTAGGGGATTCGGACAGCCGCCGCCTCGCCCGGGGGAAGGTCCAGCTCGCGGCGGCGGGAGGTCTGGCCGCCTTCGGGGCCGGTCACGCTCAGGCTCACCGTGCCGCCGATCCTTCCCTTCGTCGTGTTGGTCAGCCGCAGGACGACCTCGTTCCGCCCGCCGGGGATGCACTCGCCGAGGGCCTCGACGTCCAGGCCGACGCGCGGGTCCGGGCGGGCCACGGTCAGGTAATGCGTCCGCCCGGCGACGGCCGCGGCCGGGCCGGACACCGCCGCCGTGTAGGCGTAGTCGGCGATCTGGAGGTTGCAGCCTTTGCCCCCCGCGACGGGTCGGGCTGCCAGGCGGACCCAGACGGCCTCGGCGGGCAGCAGGTCGGCGGGGAGGTCGAAGCCATCGGCGCCGACCCCGCCGACCGTGCCGAGTTCGCGCCAGTCCTTGCCGTCCGGCGAGACGGCCAGGGCGAGCTCGCCGGCGGTGTGGTAGCAGACTCCGACCTCGACGCGGGCGTCCCGCTGGGAACGGTCGCCGACGGCATGGCGGAAGACGACCTCCTCGCCGGCCCCGAAGCACCAACGGTTGGTGTTGTAGTCGGCGGTGTGACGGGCGAGCGGGCGGCAGTGGTTGCCGGCCTCGGGCCCGGCGGCGAGCGCGAAGCGGTAGCGGCACCCGCCGTCGGGACCTGGGCGGAGGCTCTCGCCGGCGCCGAGGGCGAGGCCGCCGTGACGGCTGTGCACGGCGCGGGCGCCGGCGAGGCGGACGTCGTCGAACGCCACGCGCCCGTCGACGTGCCACTGCCCCAGCCGGATGCCGGCCCCCCCGGCCGGGACGTCGGCCGGGACGACGAAGTGCGACGCGACCGCCGTCCAGTCTTCCGGCAGCTTGCCGAGATCGCGGTTGCAGAAGCCCGGGCCGCTGACCGCCGTGCCCCCCGTCGAACCCAGCGACCGCGCCCGCAGGCGCAGCACGTACAGCTCGCCGGGCTCGAGGGCCACCTTCGCCGACTGCCAGAAGCCGTGATCCGTCCCCGATCCGCGCACGCTGATCGCCCGGCCGCCGGCGGCTGCGCCCTCGTCCAGCCACTCGCCCTCGCCGCGAAGCGTCCACCCGGCCGGGGCGGCGTCACCGGTCTCGAACGAGCCGTTGGGCAGGAGCTGCTCGGCGGCGCCGGCTGGGGCGAGCAGCAGCAGTGCAAGGAGGCATGCGGACACGCGACGGGCGGCGATTCTCATCGTGTTCTCCCGGTCTGACGGACAACGGACTCGCCTCGACAGTATGCTATCGCGCGGCGGCGCAGCGTGCACCCATTCGGCGGAAGGGCCCCTTGCCAGCGGTGGGGCGTCGGGTATGATGGGGCCTGTGGTCCCGTCGGGTTGGCGTGGGCCTCGGCCGCGCTGAGCGTCCCCCCGCGGCCGGGGCATGGAAGAGGCTCGGCCCGGCGGGCGGGGCGACGCCCGTTTTGGAGCCTGAAACAACGTGGGTCCTCTGTTCTGGGTCGTGGTGGCCGCGACCGCGCTGTCCTGCTTCTTCGCGGTGACCGGAGCGTCGCTGCGGGTGGTGCGGCGGGTGGCCATGGAAGAGCACTTCGTCGGCCCGGCCGGAAGGGAGCACCTGCTGCGCCTGGAGCGGCACCTGCCCGCGCTTCGCTGGACGACCTCCTTCCTCCGCGCCGCGGCGAACCTGGCGGTCACCGTGGCGGTGCTGTACCTCTTCGACGTCTGGCGGGGCGGTCCGGGGCGCCTGGCCGGGGCGGTGGCGGTCGTGGCCGCCCTGATCACGCTGTTCAGCATCGTCATTCCCCAGGCGTGGGCGTCCTATGCCGGCGAACGCGTCCTGCGGCGGACGCTCGGGCTGCTGATCTTTCTGCGCTACCTGCTCTACCCGGTCGTGGCGGTCATGAGCGCGTTCGACCTGCCCATCCGCAGGCTCAGCGGGGTGATCGAGGCCTCCGACGAGAACGGCGAGTCGGCGAAGGCGGAGATTCTCCAGGCCGCCAGCGACGGCGCGGCCGAGGGGGCGGTGGACGCCGAAGAGGTCGAGATGATCGAGTCGGTGATGGAGTTCGGGGACACGCGTGCCAACGAGATCATGACGCCGCGGACGGACCTGTTCGCCCTGCCTGTGGACCTGCCGTGGGAGGAGGCGTGCGAGGCCATCGTCCAGGCCGGGCACACCCGCGTGCCGGTCTACGACGGGGACCTGGACAACATCATCGGCGTGCTGTACGCCAAGGACCTGCTGCCGCGGGCGGCGCGCAGCGAGAACGCCACGCTTCGCGAGACGATGCGCAAGCCCTACTTCGTCCCCGAGACGATGCCGCTGGACGACCTGCTGCGGGAGTTCAAGCGGCGGAAGGTTCACCTGGCGGTGGTGCTGGACGAGTACGGGGGCACGGCGGGGATCGCGACGATCGAGGACCTGCTCGAGGAGATCGTCGGGGACATCGCCGACGAGTACGACCGCGACGAGGTCGAGGACCTCCGCCGGATCGACGCGCGGACGGTCGAGATCGACGCGCGGATGCACATCGACGACCTCAACGACGCCATTGGCCTGGAGCTGCCCGAGGACGAGGACTACGAGACCGTCGCGGGGTTCGTCTTCTCCGAGCTGGGCTACATCCCCCCCGAGGGCGAGCAGTTGGAGAGCCGCGACGCCCGCTTTTCCATCCTCGCCGCCGACGAGCGCAAGATCACCCGCCTCCGCGTCGAGCGCCTGACCACCTCCGAGGAACCCGAAGACGAGACCGGCTGAGCGGCGCGGGCCTCGCCCATCAGGGGGGCCGCCGGGCACCGGATACCGGCCACTGACCGCGGGGGCGGGTCTACGGTCCGCCGGCGGTGTTGGTGCGTTCGAGCTTGAAGGTGACCGTGGGGGTCGGGCCGATCAGCTCGAGGCTCAGGCCGCGGGGCAGGCGGACCTGGACCTCGCGGGTCAGCCAACTGACGGGCTTCTTGTCCTCGTCGGTCAGCAGCACGAACGCCTGCACGTCCTGGGCCTTGAGCTTGTCGAGGTCCTTCCTCGGGCCGTTGACCTGGAGCGTCACACGCCACTGGAGCGGGTCCTGACGCTTCAGCACGTAGTCCCGCCACGTGCCGTCCTCCATCCACGACGGCGGGGCGATCACCTGCACCGGCGTCGTGACGCTCTCGGTCTCGGTCAGCTCGGCGATCTCCACGGTGACCATGACGTTCGGGCGGTCCGGCTCGACGGAGACCTCCCCGATCTGGCGGATCACCTCCACGGGGAACGGGCGCCCGGGCTCGACGCTCTTGAGGTCTACGCGCACCGTCCGCAGGGCCGGCTCGGGCTGGCTCTTGAGGATGGACTGCCAGTCGCTCTCGGCGACGTGGATGCCCATCCGGGGCGGGTCGACCTCGATGCGGGACGGGAACGCCCCGGAGTACTCGAAGTTCACCGGAACGTTGGGCTGGTAGACCTTCCGGTCGAGGCGGACGCGAAGCACCCGCGGCGAGGCCGACAGGACCGTCAGCCCCTCGTTGCGGACGAACGCGTCGTTGTTGAGCACCTCGCGGACGTCGATGTCCTCCTCCCCGGGCATCGCCTCGTGACGCACCGTCACCCCCGGCGTGCGGAGGTGCTTGTCCAGCCGCTCCAGGCTGCTCCGCCGGCCCCGAACCTTGAACGTCACCCGCACGTGGCTGTCGCTGAGCAGGACGGTGCGGTCCGGCTGGGCGGGCGCCAGGTGCAGCGTGGCGCCGAGGTCCATCTCGTCGGTGAACTCCACGTCGGCCCAGATCCACACCAGCACGGTGACGAGCAGGACCCAGAGTGCGCTTCGGCCCCTGTCGAGCCACCATCGGCGGCTGAAGGTCTTCGGCTCGACGAGATTGCTGTATCGTGCGGGCATGGCGCGGTCGGCTCAGGCTTCCTTCTCTTCGACGGGTTCCTGTTTCCGGCGTCGGGGGCGGGGGCGGCGCGGGGCCAGCAGCTCCAGGAGCATCTCGCGGAGGTTCTCCGGCTGGAGGCCGAGGTAGAGCTGGCCCTCGCAGGCGAGGCTCATCCGCCCGGTCTCCTCGCTGATGACCAGCACGACGGCATCGCTGTCCTGGGCCAGCCCCAGGGCCGCGCGGTGGCGGCTGCCGAGGGATGGATCGACCTCCTCGCTCTCGGCGAGTGGGAACTGGCACCCGGCCGCGGCGATCTTGCCCTCGCGGACGACCACCCCCATGTCGTGGAGGTTGCTGCCGGGGTAGAAGATCGTGTTGAGCAGGCTGGCGGTGAGCACGCCGTTGATGGGCGTGCCGGTGTCGATGATCCCCCCGAGCCCGACGGACCGCTCGATGGCGACGACCGCGCCGATCTCGTTGCGGGCGAGGTAGGCGGCGGACTCGAACAGGGCGTCGACGGTCTTCTCGACGCGCGTCCGCGAGCCGTGGAAGAACCGCGCCTGGCCGATCTGGATCAGCGCCCGACGCAGTTCCGGCTGGAAGGCCACCACGACGGCGACGAACGTGAACAGCAGGAAGTGCCCGTAGAGAAACTCGATGCGTTTCCAGTCGTCGTTCTTGGGCAGCAGGCGGATGCCCACGTAGACCAGCCCCAGCAGCAACGCCGCGCCCTTGAGCAGGCGGGCGCCCCGCGTGCCCTTGAGGAACCGCATCGCCGCCCAGACCACCGCCGCGATCAGCAGAAGCTGCACGCCGACCACGAACGGGTTGTACGTGCTCACCCGCCGGACGTACGTCGTGACGGCCTGGAGGAGGTCTTCCATGGATGCATCTCGCCGGGGCCGGGGCGCACAAACTCCCCGGCCGGCTGCGTCGCCTTCTTCTACCATCGTCCCGTCGGCGTGCGGGACTGGAGTGCTATCGTTCGGATTTCGCCTCGCGGCCGGCGGCGTTCTCGACGGCCTCGACGACCGCCAGCGCCTGGCGCAGCTCGGCGACGTCGTGAACGCGAAAGATCGTCGCCCCGCGGCGGCGGGCTTCCAGGCAGGCGGCCACGGTGCCCGCGACGCGGTTCCCGGGCTCGGCCCCGCCGGCGAGCTCGCCGAGGAACCGCTTCCGCGAGGGCCCCACCAGCACGGGCACATCGAGCGAGGCCAGCTCGCCGATCCCGGCCAGCAGGGCGAGGTTGTGCTCCAGTCGCTTGCCGAAGCCGATCCCGGGGTCGGCGATCAACCGCTCGCGAGGTACGCCCGCGGCCTCGGCGGCGTCGAGGCGCTCGGCCAGGAAGGCCCGCACTTCGGCGACCACGTCATCATATCGCGGATCGGCTTGCATGGTCTTCGGCTCGCCCAGCATGTGCATCAGGACCACGGGCGCGCCGCGCTCGGCGGCCAGCGGCAGCATGGCGGGGTCGTCCCGCCCGGCCGAGACGTCGTTGACGATGGCGGCCCCGGCGTCGAGGGCGAACCGCGCGACCTCGGCGCGGGTGGTGTCGATGCTGACCGGCAGGCCGCAATCGACCGCGGCGGGCAGCACCTCGCCGAGGCGGGCGATCTGCTCGCCGGCCTCGACACGGGCCGAGCCGGGGCGGGTGGATTCGGCGCCGACGTCGAGGACATCCGCGCCGTCGTCGGCCAGCCGCCGGGCCTGCTTCACGGCGGCGTCGGCGGCCAGGAAGTCCCCGCCGTCGGAGAAGCTGTCCGGCGTGACATTGAGGATGCCCATCACCACGGCCCGCCCGGTGCGGCGGGATGCCAGGATGTCTGTCACCGTCAAGGCCATCGTCACATCTCGATCATGTCGTCGTCGGGCTCGTCGCGACCGTCCATGTACCGCCACCAGCGCCGCCGGCGCTCGTGGACCCACAGCCGCACGAACACCGCGGCGAGGAACAGCAGCCCGGCCGCGATGTAGCCGACGGTCTCGACGCCGCCGGGCCGGCGTTTCCACTCCACCAGCCACGCCAAGGGCGACAGGCCGTGGCGGGCAAGGGCGAACGCCAGGGCCCACCAGGCATACCCCAGCAGGCCGAGCATGTGCGCCCACGTGCGGTGGCGGCGGACCTCCCAGGCCGTCAGCAGCGCCGCCGGCAGGGCGATGGCGGCCGCGATGCCGCCGACCGCCGCCGGTCCGGGCCAGAAGGCCGGCGGCGAGCCGCGTTCGATCGCGACGATCCGGCCGATCGCGTCCATCTGCCCGACGACGGCCCCCAGCGCCCCGGCGGAGGGCAGCAGCGTGGCCGCGTGCCAGAGCCCGCCGCGGGACCTCGCCAGCAGGGCAAGGACGGCGGAGGCACCCAGGGGCAGGCCGACGGCCAGGGACATGGCGGCGTAGGGCGAGCGCCGGCCCATGGCCGTGCCGGGCATCCCCGGCCCGTCGGTCAGCCAGAAGCCCGCCAGGGCCGCGACGACCAGTGCTGCGAGGATCATCCACAGGCTGGATGCGCCGGGCGCGACATCGCGTCGCCGCTTCGGCGGCTGGAAGCGGGCAAGCAGGTCGTCGAGGACGTACCACGCGACCGCCAGCGCCACGGCCACCCCGAGCGGGCCCGTGAGCCCGCCGGCCAGGATGTGGGTGACGGGGTGCAGCGGGCGTCTCGTGAGGCCGAAGCGTGCGGTCAACTCGTCGAGGAAGCCCACCGCAAGCATGGCGGCGGCCCCGGCGGCGAGGAAGCCGGCGTAGCGGACGGCGGTGGCGAAGGCGTCGCGGTTCGGTGCGACGGCGCCGGCGGGGCGGGGGCTGGTCGCGGCCGCGGCGGTCACGTGGCTTCGGGCAGCGGCCCGGACGCGCCGCCGACGCCCGGCAGCGGCGGGGGCTCTTCCGCCGCGGCCCCCGGCTGCTGCTCGCCGCGCGACTGCTCGCGCTCCAGCAGGTCGCCGACGGTCGGCTTATCCAGCGTGCGCCCCTCGACCACCTGGCGGACCTCGTCGGCCGTGAGGGTCTCGTACTTCGTCAGCGCCTTGGCCAGGCGTTCGAGGACGTCGCGTCGTTCCTGGAGGATGTTCACGGCCGTGCCGTGGGCCTCGTCGATGAACGCGCGGACCTCGGCGTCGATGAGTTCGGAGGTCTTGTCGGAGTAGGCGCTGGTCATGTCGAAGTTCATCCGCTTCTGGTCGTCGCCGGCGTAGCGGACGGGCCCGAGCTTGTCGCTCATGCCCCAGTCGACGACCATTTTGCGGGCGATCTCGGTGGCCTGGGCGATGTCGTTCTGCGCGCCGGAGGAGATGTCCTCGCAGGCGAGCTCCTCGGCCACACGCCCGCCGAACATCACGCCGAGCATCGCCTTGCAGTACTTGCGGGTGAAGAGGTAGCGGTCCCTCTCCGGCAGGGAGAAGGTAGCCCCGCCCATGGCGCCCCGGGGGATGATGGAGACCTTGTGCAGCGGGTCGGCCTCGGGCAGGACGAACTGGACGAGGGCGTGCCCGGCCTCGTGGTAGGCGGTGACGACCTTGTCCTTCTCGTCGACGATGCGGCTCTTTCGTGCCCGGCCCCAGCGGACCTTGTCGCGGGCTTCCTCGAGGTCGTCCTGCTCGACGTATTCCTTGTCGGCCATGGTGGCGCCGATGGCGGACTCGTTGACCAGGGCCTCGAGGTCGGCGCCGCTGAACATCGGCGTGCCGCGGGCGAGTCGGTGGAGGTCCACATCCGGGCCGAGGGTGACGCGCCTGGCGTAGATCTGGAGGATCTCGTAGCGGCCCTTGAGGTCGGGCAGGGGCACGTCGATCTGGCGGTCGAAGCGCCCCGGCCGCGTCAGGGCCGGGTCCAGCACGTCCATGCGATTGGTCGCGGCGATGACGATCACCTGGTCGGACGTCTCGAAGCCGTCCATCTCGACGAGGATGGCGTTGAGCGTCTGCTCCCTCTCGTCGTGCCCGCCGGTGTTGAACCCCACGCCGCGGCGCCGCCCGACGGCGTCGATCTCATCCAGGAAGATGATGCAGGGGGAGTTCTCCTTGGCCTGCTTGAACAGGTCCCGGACGCGGCTGGCGCCGACGCCGACGAACATCTCCACGAAATCGCTGCCGGAGATGCTGAAGAAGGGCACGTCCGCCTCGCCGGCAATCGCCTTGGCCAGCAGCGTCTTGCCGCAGCCCGGCTCGCCGACCAGCAGCACGCCGCGCGGAATCCGCCCGCCCAGCCGCTGGAACCGCTTGGGGTTCTTGAGGAACTCGATGATCTCGGCGACCTCGTCCTTGGCCTCCTCGATGCCCGCGACGTTCTCGAACGTCACGTGGGTCATCTCCTTGTTCAGCACGCGGTGGCGGCTGCGCCCGAAGCTGCCCAGGAACCCCCCGCCGCTGGCGGCGGCGCCGAGGCGGCGGAACAGGAAGAACCACACCGCCAGGAACACCAGCACCATCAGCAGCAGGTGCGGCAGGATGCTCTCCCACCACCCGGCGGATTCGTAGCGGTACTTGGTGGTGCCCCCGCGTGCGGCGCCCTTCTCGAGGGCGTCCTGGAGGCGCGTGTCGAAGCTCTGGTCGGCCAGGGCGTAGGCGTAGTTGACGACGAACTGCCTCGGCTCGCCGGGCTTGAGCCCCCGGGTGCCCTCGGCGAGCTCGCCCTCGATCTTCTTCTCGTGGACGACCAGCGTGCCCCGGACGTCGCCGTTGCGGGCGTACGTCCAGAACTCCTTCGGCGTGATGGTCTTCCGCTTGTCGAGCCCGCGGAACAGCAGCATCGCGAGCACGAGCATCGCGCCGATGACCAGCACCCAACTGAGCATCGAGCGGCCCATGGGATTGGGCATCTGGGGCGGAGGGGTTCCCTTGCCCCCGGGCTTCTCTGGCTTGTTGTTCTCGCTCATGGAATCCTGCCGGCGACTCGGACTGTCGGTCGCACGTCGCACCATCTTAGCATATCGACGAACGGTCTGGCCGCTTGCGGAATACTCAGCAGGGATAAACGCTGAGCAACGCCGATACGACCGGGAACCTTCGCGGCCGGGCGGGCGTGACGCCGCCGCGAGGCTCCTGCCATCCCACGCGGACGACGGACAGGCGATGGCGGTGCGGCCTTGCCGGGCGCCGGGCGCCGAACGCCGGGCGACGGGCCGCGGCGGTCACCACGGGGCCTGCATCTGTTGTACGATCCTCACGGCCAGGCGGTCGATGGCATCTGTGGAACCGTGGAAGAACTCTTCGCCGAACGGCGAGGGGGGGATGTAGGTCGCGGCCTGGCGGAGGCCCGTGCGGCGCGCGATGACGTCCCCGCTTCGCAGGTCGGTCCAGGTCACGGTCACCGAGAGGGCGACCTCCATCTCCCTCGGCCGGCCGGTGTCGGGGTTGTAGCTGAGCACGCGCTGGCTGACTCGGTCGATCGTGCCGGTCAGCAGCGTGTCGGCGCGGCTCTTGGCGACGACCTTGTAGGGGGTATCCAGCTCGACCCGCTTGATGACCGCCTCGGTGAGCTTCATCTCGAGCCCGCGGCGATAGACCTCCCGCCCGCGGTGAAAGATCGGCACGGCCACGGTCTCGATGCCCTGGACGTACTGGCTCTGGAGGGTATAGCCGGCCGTGGGGTCGTCGGAGCAGCCGGCGGCCAGGCAGGCCACCGCCGCGGCCAGGACCGGGACGGTTCGCGTGGCGAGCGTCTTCATTGCGTTTGGCCTTTCCGATCGGGTTCGGCGAGCTTCTCCAGGTCCATCGGGGCGGTCGTCGGCGTCGGCCTGGCCTTCGACTTGCCCTCGGGCTTCGGCTCGGGCGCGGGGTGCGGCTCGGGCCTGGTCTCCGCCGCCGGGGCCGCCGCCGGCTCGGGGGACGGCGCCTCCACGGCCGGCTTCTCCGCGGGCTTCTCCGCGGGCTCCGCGGCCGGCTTCGGCGCCGGCTCGGGCGCCTTGTCGCCCGCGGCGCCCAGGCGCGAGCGGGCCTCGCCGGCCCAGATGCTGTCGGGGAAGCTCTTGACGACCTCCCGGAAGTAGAATTTCGCCGCCCGGGGGCGGTCGGTGCGGTCGTAGAACTTCGCCGTCTCGAACGTCCGCTGGGCGCGGAGCTCGCGGAGCGTGGTGATGGTCTGGCGCGCCCCGGCTTTGCGGGCCAGCTTGGGGAACTGCTCGATCAGGGCCTTGTACCGCTGCTCGGCCTCGATCAGCGGGGTGACGTCGTAGGGCACGCCGCGGTGGGATTCGTGCATCGCCCTGGCCGCCCGCAGCATGGCCTCGCCGGCGTAGCGGCCCTTGGGGTACATCTCGAGGTACTCGTCGTAGGCGTCGGCGGCCTCGGCGTGCTTGGCCTCGTCGCTGTAGTACTCGCCGATCCGCATCATCGCCCGCTCGGCCAGGTCCGAGCCGGGGGCCTGCTCGGCGATCCCTCGGAGGATCGTGATCCCCTCGTCGTAGGCCGGCAGGTGGAAAATGCCCAGCACCACGCGCTTCTCGCCGCGGAGGAAGGCGTTGGCGATGTCCATCTCGCGGGACAGCGCCCGCTCCAGGAAGTCGCCGTTGGGCCAGGCGTCCAGCATCGCCTCGAACTTCTCGTACGCCTGGTAGTACCGCTCGGCGTTCAGCTCCGCCTGGGCGGCGAGGAACATCGCTTCCTCGCATGCCGGGTCGTCGGGGTGCGCCGCAAGGAACGCATCCACCGCCTCGGCCGCGTCCTTGTGCTCGCCCTGCTCGGCCAGCTTGCGGATGGCCGCCAGCTCCCCCGCGGCCGTGCCCTTGGCCGGCTCGGCCGAGCGAACCCACTTGCCGTCCTTCCAGACGAACTCGCCGGCCGATGCCGCGCCGGTGAGTCCCGCGAGCACCGTCAGCGCCGCCGCGGCCGCCGTCCAACGCCGATACGTTCTCATCTCTTCATCCCGATGGAGGTTGTAGGTGTCCCAGGGGACGCATTATACCCCCCGTCGCCCGCCCCGCAAGGGCAAGCGAAGCGCCGCGGGGGGCGCGGGTTGGTGCCCGGCGCCCCGGGCCGGGGCGAGGCATGGCCCCTACCGCCCCTCCAGCCCTCCGATCGCGTGTCGCGCCGTCCGAAGCTCCTTGCCCAGTTGCTGGCGGACATGGTACGCCAGCAGCCGGTTCACCCCGTGGGCTTGCGTCTCCGGCAGGGCGACCCGCCGTCCGGCCCGCGCGGCCGAGAGGATCGCCAGGCCCGACAGCGCGGCGTTGTCCACGCGGTACTTCTCGGCCAGGGCCGCCTCGCAGCCGCCGCAGACCAGCCCGCCCTCCTGGGCGGAGAAATACACGTCCACGGCCCGGCCGGTGTCGGGGTCGGTCACCGCGCCGCCGCAGACCACGCAGCGGTCCAGCTCGCCCAGCAGGCCGGCGTGCTGGAGCATCCGCCACTGCCAGTAGGCGAGCACGGCCGGGACGGGCGCGTCCGGCTGGCCGAGGCGGGCGAGTGCGTTGTGCAGCAGGTCGAAGGCCTCGGGGTGTGGGTCGGCCTCGGGCATGAGTTCGCCGACCAGCTCGATCATGTACAGGGCGGCGTTGAGCTTGGCGGGGTCTTTTCGGAGGGCGGCGTGGGAGACCGCCTCGGAGAACTCCACCAGCGTGCTGAGCGTCTCGCGGCTGGAGGCGATGAACACGAGGTCCCCCTCGGCCAGCAGGTCGATCGTCCCGCCGGTCGAGCTCTTCTTTCGTTTGCTGCCCTTGGCCAGCAGGCGCACGGCCCCCCAGCCTCGGGTGAAGAAGTGCACCACTTGCGAGGTCTCGCTGTAGTCCGTCCGCCTCAGGCAGATCGCCGATTCCCGTTGCCGCATCGCACGCTCCCGGTGGGATTATCGCAGAGCGCGCGGGGTTCGTCCAATCCCTCCGGGCGCCGCGTCGCCGGCGCGGGCCGCGTCGTCACCATCCGGCGCCGGCGTCGCCTTCCGCCGCCCGCCAGCGGTCCTTCGGCTCCAGGACGCCCCGGGGGCCTTCCCCGTGCAGCCAGGCGCGGGCCTCGTCGCTGCCGCGGAGGTGGGCGTCCCAGAACGCCGTCGTCAGCGCCAGGATCGCGCGGTGGTGGTTGGGGTTGCGCTTGCGGCGGTCGCCGGGCAGCGCCCGCTGGCTGAACGCCGAGTGCTCGGCCTCGTGCAGCACCAGCTCGTAGCGGTCGATCGTCGCCGGAAGCCGCGGGTAGACCTTCAGCCGGTCGGCCGCCTTGAGCCCCCCGATGATCGACTCGTCCTCCGTGCCCGTCATCACCATCCAGGGCACGGAGACCTTCGCGAAGGCTGCCCCCGGGTCGCCGCGCCGCGGCGGGCTGGGGCTGAACGCGACGGCCGCGTCGATCCGCCCGTCGGTGAACCGCCGCCCGAGCCGGCCGAACGACTGCCCGCTGACCGCCTGGGTGGTCACCGCGCCGAAGGAGTGCCCGGACATGCCGACCCGGTCGAGGTCCATCCGCCCGGCGAGGGGGTGGCCTGCCTCGGCGTTCCAGGCCGCGAGCCGGTCCAGCACGCGGGGGACGTCCTGCACGCGGAGGATGAAGTTCCGCCCGGAGGCGGCCTTCTGCATGGCGGCCAGTCGCCGGCGGCGCGGCGTGTCGCGCCAGACGCCCTCGTCGCTGCCGGGGTGCTGGACGAACACGACGACGTACCCCCGCCGGGCCCAGTGCTCGCCGAGGTAGGGGTTGTTCCTGCACGACCCCCCGAGCCCGTGGCTGAACAGCACCACCGGGGCGGGATTTCCGCAGGCGGGCAGGTAGACGCGGAGGGGCAGCTCCCGCCCGTCGGGGCCGCCGGGAACCGTCAGGTCCCGCGTGCCGGCCTTCCCGGCGCCGGCGACCGCCAGCGGGTCGTACCGGCCGGCCTGTCCGCCCGCGGCGAGAGACGCCGTCGCCGCCCACACCATCACGATTGAGACACGTCCGAGCATGGCTGGTCTCCTGATGCTCCGGCTCCATGGGATACTACGGCCTCGCCTGCCGATCCGTTACAGCGTCCCGCCCGGGTGCGAAGAGGTGTTTGCCCGGGCGGCGCCGCGCAGTAGCATCGGGGTTCGGGCCGACGGCGTTTCCCGGCCCCGCCGCATCGAGCACGGTTCATCGAACCGACGGCCGCCATGCCGTCTCAGCGAGGTATGCCATGACATCGTCACCGCATTCGCGCACGTCCCTTCGCCGCCTGCCGCTGCTGCTGGCGGCGTGGCTGAGCCTGCACGCCGCCGGGGGCGCCCCGGGCGGGGAGGTCGAGGACCTGCTCGAGCGGTCCGGCTTCGCCGGCGGGCTGGCGGTGCACGTCGGCTGCGGGGACGGCGAGCTGCTCGCCGCCCTGGCCGAACGGACCGGCTGCGTCGCCCAGGTCCTGGCCGCCGATGATGCGGCCGCCCTGCGGGCGCGGGGGAAGCTGCCGGCCCGCGGCGCCGGCGATCGGGTGAGCGTGGTCGCCCGCACGGGCGGGCGTCTGCCGTACGCGGACGACCTGGTCAACCTGCTGATCCGCGAGGCCCCCGCGGCGGCGTCGGACGCGGAGGTCTTGCGCGTGCTCGCCCCCCACGGCGTGTGCATGACGCGGGGCGCGGGGGGCTGGACGAAGACCGTCAAGCCCCGCCCGGCGGACATGGACGAATGGACGCACTACCTGCACGGCCCCGGGGGCAACGCGGTGGCCCGCGACCGTCGCGTGGGCCCCCCGCGGCGGTTCCAGTGGAACGCCGGCCCGCTCTGGGCCCGCCTGCACGATGCGCCCTCGTCCACCAGCGCGATGGTCGCCGCCGGCGACCGCGTGTTCTACATCCGCGATGAGGGCCCCATGGCCACCTACGCCCGGCTCGACGAGCGGTGGACACTCACCGCCCGCAACGCCTTCAACGGCGTCCTGCTCTGGAAGCGCAACATGCCCGGATGGGGCTGGAAGCACTGGACGGCGGAGTGGCACGCCCGGAACAACCAGCCGTTCCAGCTTCCCAAGCGCCTCGTCGCGGCCGAGGATCGCGTGTACGTGACGCTCGGCTTCCACGCGCCGCTGACCGCCCTCGACGCCGCCACCGGGGAGGTCGCCAGGACGTACGCGGGCACGGAAGGCACCGACGAGGTCCTCCTGCTCGACGGGCTGCTGATTCTCGGGATCAACAAGGCCGGCTACAAGCCCGCGCCGGGCGGCGGCGAGCCGCTGCGAAAGGCCGTCGCCGCCGTCGAGGTCGACACCGGCAAGGTGCTCTGGAAGACCGGGGACTACGTGGGCATCACGGCCAAGACGGACTCGATGGCCCCCGACGGGCGCCTGGAGCTCGCCGCCGGCGGCGGGGGGGTGTACCTCTGCGACCGCGACGAGATCATCGCCCTGGACCTCCAGACCGGCGAGACCGCCTGGCGGGCCGAGCGCCAATACGGCGAGAAGCTCAAGTGCAACTTCAACACGCTGATGTGGCAGATGCCGGTGATGGTCTACAGCGACGGCGTGGTCCTCTTCGCCCAGCCGGAGGGGATGACCAGCTTCCACTCCGTGCCGGGCACGCTCTACGCCTACGACGCCGAGACGGGCAAGCCGCTGTGGCGGCATCGCTACGGCGGCTGGGTCCACAACACCCAGCCGAACGTCTTCGTCGTCGACGGGACGGTATGGATCCACGAGCACCAGGAAGGGGACGTCCGCCGCGGGCGCCGGATGGTCTTCCCGGACAAGCTCAAGGCCAAGGCGGACTTCGCCGCTCTCGGCCTGGACATCCGCACGGGCGCGCCGCGGAAGCGCGTGGCCACGCGGGAGGTCTTCCGCGCGGGCCATCACCATCGCTGCTACCGCACCAAGGCCACCGAGCGGTTCCTGCTGACCTCGCGGCGGGGCGTGGAGTTCATCGACATCGAGGCCGGCGGGACGGACCTGAACCACTGGGTTCGCGGGGACTGCCACCTCGGCATCATGCCCTGCAACGGCCTGCTCTACAGCACGCCGCACCCCTGCTCGTGCTACATCACCGCCAAGCTCAACGGGTACGTCGCGCTGGCGCCGGCGAGGGCGGGCGACCGGCCCGAGCCCCCGGCGGGCAACCCGCTGGTCAAGGGCCCGGCCTTCGGGAAGCTCACCGCCGCCGAGGCCGATCCCGGCGACTGGCCCGCGTTCCGCGGAGGACCCGAACGCGGCGGCTCGTCGGGCACGACCGTCCCGGCCGCGCTCGCCCCGCTGTGGCAGGCCGAGTTCGGCGCCGACGTCGGCCCGCCGTCGGTCGCCGGCGGGAAGGTCTTCGTCCCCGTCGCCGGGGGCAACCGCGTGGTCGCACTCGACGCCGCGACCGGCGAGACGCTGTGGACCTACCTCACCGGCGGGCCGGTAGACACGCCCCCGACGGCCCGGGGCAACCTGCTGCTGTTCGGCTCGGCCGACGGGTACGTCCATTGCGTCGCCGCCGAAACCGGCAAGCTCGCATGGCGCCTCCGGGCCGCGCCGCGCGAGCGGCTGGTCTGTTCGATGGGCCGCGTCGAGTCGGCCTGGCCGGTGCATGGCAGTGTGCTGGTCAGCGGCGGGGTGGCGTACGTCGCGGCCGGGCGGTCGTCGTACCTCGACGGCGGGATTCACCTCTACGCCATCGAGCCGGAGACCGGTGCGATCCTCCGGCGGAAGGTCGTGTGCAGCCTCGACCCGCAGACGCACAAGCAGCCGCGGGAGTCCGTCGGGGCCCACGACATGCCGGGCGCCCTGCGGGATATCCTCGTCGGCGACGGCGAGACGGTGTGGATGCGCAACGAGGAGGTCTTCAGCGGCGGGCGGTCGTCGCGGGTGCACGTCTACGCCACCGCGGGCATGCGCGACGGGACGTGGTTCAACCGCACCACCTGGCGGTACGGGCCCATGAAGCACGCCCAGTACCTCGTCTTCAACGACGAGATCGCCGTCGGCATCGAGGCCTTCGGGGGCACAAGCCGCCGGGCGGCGTTCACGCCCGGGGCGAAGGGCTACCGCCTGTTCGCGATGTCGGCCGAGGCGGGCAAGCACGGCAAGGGCGGGCGCAAAGGCGGGAAGAAGCGCGGCAAGGGCGGCTGCATCTGGTCGCGGCACATCCCCGTTCGCGCCCGGGCGATGGCCCTGGCCGGCGATACGCTCTTCCTCGCCGGCCCGCCGGACATGGTGGAACCCAAGGACCCCCTCGCCGCCTTCGAGGGCCGAAAGGGCGCCGTCCTCCGGGCCGTCGCGACCGGCGACGGGCGGACGCTCTCGGAAACGAAGCTGGACGCCCCGCCCGTCTGGGACGCGATGGCCGCTGCCGGCGGGAGGCTGTACCTGTCGCTCGGTGACGGCACGGTACGCTGCTTCGCCGCCGCCACGGCCCGGCGGTAAGGAATCGCCTGGAAGGGGCGAGACGGCGCGCGGCCGGCACCCGCCGGGTCGCTGTCTCGCCGAGCGCAGCGAGGCCGTGGAGTGCGGCGAGGCAATCGCCGCTTTCGCGATGACGTGGACGGCCCATCTCGGCCGACGCGGCCACGCTTGCCGGGACGGGCCCGCTGTGTAAGCGACCGCTGTCTGCGAAGAAAAGCGGCGCCCCGGCCGCCGCACTCCACGTTTGGCGGCGTGGGCCGCGGGGGCTACTCCGCCTCCTCGACGGTGATGTGGAACGTCTGCGTCGCGGCGAGGTCGCTTTCCGCCGCCGCCACCGTCACCTTCGCCGGGTAGTTGGTCACGATCGCCGCCTGCTGACCCGCTCGGAGGCGGTAGGTCGCCTCCTCGCCCACAATGGTCTTGCCGACGTTGACCGCCTCGACGCCGTCCGGGAGGTCCGTGAAGCTCACCGAGATCTCGTCGGCCAGGTCCCGCCGCTCGACCTTGATCGCCACCTCGGCGGTCCCGCCCCGGATCATCGTAACGTCGTCCGGTCGGGGAACCACCAACTTCGTCCCGCCTTGCCCCCGGACCACGGCCGTGTCGTCCTTGCCCCTGCTCTCGCAACCGACGCCCGCGAGCAGCGCAGACGCCGAGAACGCCGCAAGGCCGGCGATTCGCGGTATCGGCCTCATCCTTCGTTCCTTTCCGGGTACCTGTTGCGCCGCTCCCGGCGCCCCCGGTCGACGGGGGGGCGACGACGCGTCCGCCTTCACTGTATGCACTCGGGCAAACGGGGAACCGACCCGCGGCCGCGCGTCAGCTCTCGCCCGCTTCTTCCCGCCGCTCGGGTTCCTCGACGAGATGGTGCTTGAGCAGCGCCCAGATCGTCAGGTCGATGGGGATCGCCAGGATCAGCCCGCCGGGCCCGAAGACGTTGCCCCACAGGATGATGGTGAACAGCGTGACGATCGGCGGGATTCGCACGGCCTGACGCATGACCATCGGCGTGAGGACGTAGGACTCCAGGGCCTGGGCGACGCCGTAGACGCCGACGACGCCGAGCACCTGCACCGTTCCCTGCGTCGCGGCGATCAGCAGGCTCAGCGCCAGCGTGACCATCGGCCCGAACGTGGGCACCACCTGCGCCACGGCCGCGAACACCGCCAGAGGCAGGGCGAACTGGAGCCCGATCAGCCAGTACCCGGCCCCGAAGATCAGCCCGATGACCGCCATGCTGAACAACGTGCCCACCAGCCACCAGCGGTACTGCGGCTGGAGGGACGAGACGGCCCGGCGGGTGGCTTCGGCACGGTCCGGCGGCAGCAGCTTCGAGACCGGGCCCGACAGGCTGCCCGACGGGCGGGCCAGAAGGTACGCCGCGCCGATGACCACCACCAGCACTGCCAGCAGCGCCGTCAGCACGCCCCCGGCAACGCTGGGGACCCACTCGCTCGGCTCGCCGCCGGTGAGAACCTTCACCGCGATGCCCGCCGCCTCTTCCACCGTCAGCTCGCCGTTGATCCCCGCCGTGGCCGCGAAATCCTGAAGCCCGTCGTTCGCCCGGCGGCGGATCTCGGGCAGACGCTCGACGTTCAGGCGGATCGGCTCGTACAGGAGCCAGCCCAACCCCGTCAGCGCCCCCGCCGCGACCAGCACCACCGCGCCCATCGCCGCTCCCGCACGAAGGCTCATCGGCCCGCGGAGGTGATTGACCAGCGGCTGGATCGCCGCGGCGAGCACGGCCGCCCCCATCCCCCCGAGCACGACGAACTTCACCGCGTTGTAGAACCGGAACGCCACCAGCAGCAGCACCGCCCAGAGAAACAGCCCCACCAGCGCCCGGACGGTTACCGTCATCGTCGCCGGCCTCTTGCCGCTCCGCTCGTCCTCCGCGGGGCGCTCGGGGGGCAGGTTCCCGGGGGTATGTTCGGCATTCGTGGGCATATCCATCCCGCCGCCGGCCCGGCCTCGAAACGCCCCGCCAAGGAGCATTCCCAACCGCAACACCGCCACGTCCTTCCACCCCAACTCTATCTGGCCCCCCGGCGAGCAGCATCCGCCACGCCCTCCCATTCACAAGCGAGGGAAATCCCCATGGAGGAAGGGGATACGTCCGATGGCATCCGCGGCGAGCCCTGCCCGGAAGACGGCTGGCACCGGCCGATATCCAATCGCCAGACGGGACCTCCTCCCCCGGACCCGGCGGCTGCCGGCACTTGCGGACACCGTGGACGGCTCTCGAAGCCTTGTCGATGCCGGTACGCCGGGGGCCGGCGTCGCGGCGGGGCTAGAATGCCTCGTGCGATCGTCGCGGGGGGAGCGTGGGGTTGACCCGGCGGGGGAAAGGAGACGGGCATGAGCACGGTCCGGGAGCCTGAAGGCCTGAAGGACATGGCGGCGTTTCCCTTGATCGAGGCGCTGCTGGGGCGGCGGTCGCGGCGGGTCTTCGTCGGGGCGGAGATCCCCGACGGCGTCTTCGCCTACCGATCGGCCGAGGACCCCGTGCCCCTGACGGAGTTGGAGAAGCTGCTTGTCGTCGCGGCCTGCGGGGGCAACACGTCCTGGAGCTACCTGATTCACCGGGCGGAGGCGTACGCGCCGCATCTGTCCAACTACGCCGGAGCGGCCGGCGGGCGGACGTTTCCCTCGGCGGCCGGTTTTCACACCAGCCAGGTCTTCTTCACCGACGATGACGGCGTGTACTTCCTGGACACCCGCGACGCGCCGGCCTGCGGCGACCCGGGGGCCGACGGCTCGTTGGACGTGGAGGCGTTCCTCGACGGCGTGCGCGGCCGGACGCGCCGTATCCAGCCGGGGCGGCTGAAGTTGCCATCCGAGGTCCCCTACGTCGAGCCGCACAACACCTGGGTGGTCAACAAGCCGGGCAGCCTGCTGGTCACGCCCGTCGGGGACCTCTCCGAGCACGTGCTGCTGGGGTTGTGCTACATGCTCCAGAACGGCCTGGTGGTCTACGACGACATCCACGACCGGCCGGTTCCGGGCATCGAGGCCTTCGGCGACCGCGTGGACGTGACGAACACCTGGCCGATCACCTTCCTGGATCAGTGGACGGTGGCGGAGGTAAGTGTCGAGTTGGGAACGGCTTGCTATGCCGGCGCCCTGATGCTCCAGGCGATGGGCCTCGGCGGGTGGATGCTCAACGGGATCGAGCCGTTCGCCTTGCTGGGCGCCAGCGGCCAGCCGGATGCGCCCGGCCTGGGCTTCCGCTGCGACACCGACGAGGGCTGGCCCTATCCCAACCCCACCGGCCTCGACGGCGTGATGGAGGGTCACTGCCCGCCGCACTACCCCGACATGCGGGCGGCCGTCGAGGCTGTCTGCGAGCGCAAGTTCGGGCCCGGCGGGCCGTTCCATCCGGACACGCCGGGGCCGTACAAGGATGCACGCCGCATCCGCTCGGCCGCTGAACCCCACGACGAGCGGTTCAAGGCCTGCGTCGCCCTCCAGGCGCAGTACATGCTGGACACCTTCGGCAAGTTCCCCGCCACGGTGCCGACGATGTTCGTCATCATGCACCTCCAGGCCCACCATATCGACACCGGCTTCTACGACACGTTCCACGCGCCGGGCTCGTACCTCCGCACCCACGCCGAGCACATGGCCAGGTGGCACGGCGGGGGGTGAAGGCGCGCGGGGCTGGGGCCTGTCAGTGCCGAGGCCGGGGGCAAGGCGGGCGGGTGCCCGGCCCCATCAGCGACAGGCAAGCGGGGGCGGATATCTGAGATTTGGAATTTACTGCTCCGAGGCTCGGCCGGGACGTCGGCGGTGTCCAGTCGTGTCCCCCTGTCCAGCCCCGGCAGGAGTGGACACAGGGGTGGACACGATATAAATCTATGATTATAATAGACTTATGTATGCAACGGTGACTATGTGTCCCGTGTCCACCGGGGTGGACAGAAGTGCCACACCGGTTCTGCGGCGGGTCGGTCAGAGCAGCTTGCGGAGGATGGACTGGACCAGGGGGCGGTCGTCCTCGTTGCAGGAGAAGCTGAAGCAGGCCTTGGGCGTGATGCTGACGTTGGCCCGTCCGGCGGGGGTCTTGAAGCGGGCGGAGGCGGCGGAGACGAACTGGGCGTACTCTTCGAGGAACTCCCGCCCGTGAGCGGTGTCGAGGAACTTCGGGGCGTAGGTGCCGGACATGTAGGAGTTGTGGGCGTAGTCGGTTACGCGCACGCTGCGGAGCTGGAACCGCTCGGTCTGCTCGGCGAGCTTGTCCAGGGCGGCGGCGACGTCGATCTCGATCGGCTCGACGACGGTAGGCAGGGCGAGGCAGCTTCCCAGGAAGACGCCCATCTGCTCCAGCGCCGTCGCCGAGCCGGCGTAAACCTCAAGGACCTCGGAGTTTGGATGAATGCCGAACGGGTAGACCTGCACCTTTTCGACCGCCGCGGCGGTGACCTCGCGGTTCTCGGCGTCCAGTCGCTGGACGGCCTGCTGGACCTTTCGCACCACGGTCCCGAAGACCGCCTGCGGCGTGGCGGAGTGGTTGAGCACGCCGAACTCGTCGTCGGCGGGCAGGGCGTAGTCGGCGAGGGCCTTGTCCAGTTCATCTGGCGGCGGGCAGCCTCGGACGATCGCGATGTTCAGCTTGAACGTGGCCATGGGGGCTCCTGGTGGGAACGCGCGGCGGGAGGGCATGATACCGCCGGAGCGTCACCGTTCAAGGGTGCGAGAGAAAAGGTGTTCGCCGACCGGGTTTCGCTTTACCCGGCGGGGCCCGATCTGCTAAGAATGGAAGTGGTCGGGGACGGCTCGCCGGTCGTTGCGACCGCCGACCCGCACCCGGCCCCACATGCTGTGCATGTCTTCGCGTAACTGTCCGGAACGTTCAGCGCAAGGGTTCGCGCGTCATCAGTTCGGGGAGAACGGACGACGGAACCCACATGGAGTGCGGCGGACGAGGTGCGTTCCGGCGGTGCGGAGAGATGCCTCAGGCCCGATGACGCCGGGCGGAGGGCTTCCGGCGTCGTCGGGCGTTTTTTTCGGGTTCACCGGCAAGCTCCCGCCGGTCCCCCCCGATCCTCTGCCGCCGCCGGCGGTGTTGAACGAATGGGCGCGGGCGAGACGCGATGGTTCTTGCGGCCGGCGGCGGCGGGGGGTATGCTGGCGGGCGTCGCTCGAGCGGTGCCGGCTGTCCTGCCGGCCTCATGTCATTGGCGCCGACGCGCACGTCAGGCGCAGCGAATGAGCAGTGCATCCTGGACAAGGAAGGGCCCCCGGCATGCCCCTGATCTATCTCAACTGCCCGCACTGTGGCGTGAAGCTGGCGGTGAAGGACGAGAAGCGTCGCCCGTTCGTGCGGTGCGGCCGGTGCAAGACGAAGTTCCCGATGGAGCCTCCCGAGCCCGAGGCGGAGCCCGAGATGGAGAACCTCGTGGCGGATTGGCTCAGCGACGGCGAGGACGACGCCGGCGACTTGCCGGATGAGACGTCCCTGACCGCGGCGATCGAGGGCGGGGGTGCCGACGGGGCCGAAGACGACGAGCCACCCTCCGCCCGGACGCTCCACGGCGCGGTGGCCGAGCCGGATGCGGCGGGGGGGCGGCTTCGGATCGTCCAGGTGGACAGCCATGGCGTGCTGCTGGAGTTTCCGGCTGCCCGATTGAAGGACTCGCAGTTCCGCTCGGCGTTTCCGCGTCAGTGCGTCAGTTGCGACTCCCGCAGCCACCTCCGCGCCCACGTGGTGATCTTCGCCTCGGAGCTGACCGACAGCGTCTCGCTGGAGGACGAGCACTCCGCCGGCCCGCTGATGCTCAGCAACGAGGAGGTCCGCGGGCTGAGCAACCAGGAGGTCCTCTCGCGGCTGAGCAAGGTCCCCAACGTGCCTCCCCCGGCGGATGTGCCGATGCCCTACTGGGTCTGCGACATGTGCAGCGGCTCGGGGGCCGTCAGCGGGCAGATCAAGGTCAACCCCGACACGGGCAAGGGCTCCTGCCGGATGCGGATCCGTCATCCGCGCCGCGCCCTGGCGTTCGCCGAGGCCGCCGGGGGCGACCGGACCGAGGGCCTCCACAAGCTCACCGAGCTGCTCGAGAAGACACGCGAGAACCCCTGGGACGCCCTGCCGGAAGTCGTCCAGCACCGCGTCGAGCAGTGGTATATCCCCGAGCCCGGGGAGCGGTTCCTGGCCTACGTTCCCGACCGCGACCACGCCCGCACGGAGGACGGCATGGCCGGGGTGGTGGTCTCCGACAAGCGGCTGATCTACCACACCCACCGCCGCCACCGCGAGCTGGCCGCCGGCGAGCCGCTGGAGCTGGAGCACTCCACCGGCGGGGGAAAGGGCAACGTGAGCATCACCACCGAGAACTGGTCGATCAAGCACATGACCGTCGACCGCGACGGCATACTCCGCTTTCGGCGCGCCCTGTCGCTGGGGCCCTTCAAGCCCGTCTGGCATTGACCGAGGCCGCGCCGCCCTCGCCCGCCTCCGGCGGGGGCTCGACCACCACCGCCGTGCCGTAGGCGAGGATCTCCGCCGCGCCGCCCATCAGCATGCTCGTGGTCAGGTGCACGCCGATCACCGCGTTGGCGCCCAGCCGCTCGGCCTCGTCGGCCATGCGGTCGAGGGCCTGCTCGCGGCTCTCGGCCATCAACTTGGTGTAGTCGGTGATCTCCCCGCCGACGATGTGCCGCAGCACCGCCTTGATGTCCCGCCCGATGTTCCGCGCCCGGATCGTGTTGCCGCGGACCAGCCCGAGGACCTTCACGATCCGCCGGCCCGCGAGCGTCTCGGTGGTCACCTGAATCATCGCTGGACCTCCCGGCTGTAGCGGTCGGCCTTTCGCACCGCCAGCCGCTCGCGGGCGACGCTGACCAGCAGGATGGCCAGTCCGAACACGGCCGCGACCACCCCGCCCTTGACCCACCAGGCGAGTTGGGGGTCGCGGATGACGGCCTCGACCAGCCGGAACCCGCCGTAGCAGAGCAGGGCGACGGTGCCCAGGGAGAACATCGCCCAGCCGACGCCGCGTTCGAGGCGGTTGTAGACGCTCTTCCAGTAGCGGTCGAGCTCGGCGTCGGTGGGCTCGGTGAAGCGGATCATGTCCAGCTCCTCTTTCAGCTCGACGGTGGCGTCGTACTCGCGCCGGCAGGCGTCGCACTCGTCGAGGTGGCGGCGGACGCGGTCGCGGTCGGCGCCGTCGAGCTCGCCGTCGGCGTAGGCGGAGATCAGCGGTCGCAGCTCGTCGCAGGTCATGGTGCCTCACCCGCGCAGGCCCGCGGGCGACTGGCGGGAGTCTTCTCCAGCAGCGCCCGCAGGGCCTTCCTGGCGTTGTGCAGCCGCGACATCACCGTGCCGATGGGCACGTCCAGTGCCGCGGCGATGTCCTTATAGGTCATGTGCTGGAAGTGGTTCATCACCAGCACCTCGCGGTGGATCAGCGGCAGGTTCCGCAGCGCCGCCCACAGCCGTTCGGTCCGCTCGTTCCGCTCGGCCAGGACGCTGGGATCGCACGCCTCGGCGGGCCCGGGCGGCTCGGCGGTCAGCTCGACGGTGGGGTGGCGCTTGCGCCGCAGGCGACTGATGCAGACGTTGCGCAGGACGGTGGCGTACCAGGTGTAGAAGCGGCTCCGCCCGTCGAACTTGCCGATGCCCCGCCAGGCACGGATGAAGGCGTCCTGGGAGGCTTCGAGGGCGTCGTCGCGGTTGCCCAGCAGCGCGCAGGCGGCCCCGACGGCCCGCCCGGCGTACTGCCGCACAAGGCGGCCGAAGGCGTCTTTGTCTCCCGCCCGGCAACGTCGGAGCAGGTCGGCTTCCGGATCGCTGGTGTCCATCGCCCTTCCGCATTCGTCCACGCCCATCAGACGCCTCGTCCCCGGCGTGGTATTCGCGCCGACGGACGTTTTTCTATCCTGCCACGCCCCGGCGGACAAGCGCCCGTCCGACGGGGCGCCCGACGTTTTCGCAGGCCTGCTGGGAAAACCGTTGACTCCGGCCGATGTTCCGATATGGAGGCACTGACGCCTCCGTGCAATCGAGGAGCCTTGCGATGTCCGTGCGACCCGTCGACCGCCTCGCCGCCGCACTCCGCTGCGAGCAGCCCGACCGCGTCCCGTGGGTGCCCTTCGTCGGCTGCCACGCCGCCGCCTTGCTGGAGATGCCCGCCGACGAGTACCTCCGCAGCGCCGACAACGTCGTCGGCGGCGTGCAGGCCGCCATCGACCGATACCGGCCCGACGGCATTCCCGTGATGTTCGACCTCCAGGTCGAGGCCGAGGCGCTCGGCTGCGCGCTGAACTGGGCCAAGGACAATCCGCCCGCCGTGACCGGGCATCCGCTGGAAGAGGGTGTCGCCCTCGGCGAGCTCACGGTGCCGGACGCCTCGGCCGGGCGGATCGGCCTGGCCTTCGACGCCGCCCGCCGTCTCCGCGAGGCCAACGCGGACGTCGCCCTCTACGGCCTGCTCACCGGCCCGTTCACGTTGGCGCTGCATTTGATGGGCACGCAGATCTTCATGGCCATGTTCGACGAGCCCGAGCGCGTCGAGGCCGTCCTGGCGTTCTGCCGCCGTGTCGGCGAGCGGATGGTCGACGGCTACGTCGAGGCCGGCTGCGACGTGATCGCCGTCGTGGACCCGATGACCAGCCAGATCGGCCCCGAGCAGTTCCGCCGCTACGTCACGCCCGAGGCCGCGCCGCTGTTCGAGCGGATCGGCACGGCCGACCGCTTCAGCTCGTTCTTTGTCTGCGGGCACGCCCAGCAGAACATCCAGGCCATGTGCGAGTGCGGCCCGGACAACGTCTCGGTGGACGAGAACATCCCCCTGGAGTACGTCCGGGACGTCTGCCTGCCGCGGGGGATCAGCTTCGGGGGCAACATGCAGTTGACCACGGTGCTGCTGATGGGCAGCGAGGCCGACGCCCAGCGCAGCGCGCTGGACTGCCTCGACACGGGCGGCAAGACGGGGTTCGTGCTCGCCCCCGGCTGCGACCTTCCGTACGCCACCCCGCCGGCGAATCTCGTCGCCGTCTCGGAGCTGATCGCCGACCCCTACCGCCGCGAGGTCGCCGAGACGCTCTCCCGCGACGCCTGCGACAGCCCCGGGCTGGACATGAGCGACTACGGCCAGGCCGAGAAGGTCATCGTCGACGTGATCACCCTCGACAGCGAGGCCTGCGCGCCCTGCCAGTACATGGTCGAGGCCGTCCAGGCGGTCTGCCCGGAGTTCGAGGGCGTCGTGGAGTGGCGGGAACACAAGATCAAGCAGCCCGAGTCGGTGGTCTTCATGACCAGCCTGATGGTCCGCAACGTGCCCACCATCTGCATCGACGGGAAGATCACCTTTGTCTCCCGGATCCCCCGGCGCGAGGAGCTGATCGCGGCGGTCCAGAAGCGGATCTACGAGAAGCTGCGCCAGAAGATCCAGCGCCGCCGGGCGACGGTCTACGTCCTCGGCGACGGCGGGGACGAGTACGCCCGCGCCCTCGCCTCCGTGCGGCGGGCGGTCACCGAGCTGGGCAACGGCGTGGAGATCGTCGAGGTCCTCGAGCCGGCCAGGCAGTTCACCTTCGGCGTCTCCCCGGCCCAGACGCCGGCGGTGGTGATCTCCCGCTACCAGGTCAAGTGCACCAACAAGGTGCCCGAGGCCGTGATCGTCAAGGAATGGATCAAGGACGTGCTGTAGAGGTGCCCCATGCCCGACGGTGTTCGCGATGTCTGTGACGTTCTCGTGCTGACCGGCTATCTCGGCGCGGGCAAGACCACGCTGCTGAACCACCTGCTCTCGCTGCCGTCGATCGCGTCAAAACGCGTGGCGCTGCTGGTCAACGAGTTCGGGCCGGTCGGCGTGGACGGCCAGCTCGTCCGGCCGGGCACGCGGGCAATGTTCGAGATCAACCGTGGCAGCCTGTTCTGCGTGTGCGTCAAGACGGACTTCCTCCAGACGCTGGAGGAGATTGCCGGCGACATCCGCCCGGAGTTGCTGCTGATCGAGGCCACCGGCGTTGCCGAGCCGCGCGACCTGGAGGACTTCGTCGATCAGCCCGAGCTCGCCGGGCGGTTCCGCATTGCCGGCAACGTCTGCGTCGTCGACGCGGCGAACTTTCTGAAAGTCGCCCCCATGCTGATCGCCGCGCGCAGCCAGGCGCTCCGCGCCGACGCGCTGGTGGTCAACAAGGCCGACCTCGCCGGGGGCGCCGAACTGGACCAGTTGAAGAAGGTGCTCGGCGAGATGAACCCCGAGGCCCCGATGACCGTGGTCTCGAACGGGCAGATCGACGAGGGCTTCCTGGCGGGGATCGAGCACCGCCGTCACGCCGGCGACGAGGTCACCGCGCCGCCGCAGGCGATCTTCGCCGAGGGCTTCCGCCCGCCGGCCGAGGTGGACCGCGACCGCTTGCGGGGGGCGATCGAGGGGCTCGGCGAGAGCGTGCTCCGCCTCAAGGGCCACGTGACCTTCGCCGACGGGCGGCGGTTCGTCGAGGTTGTCGGCGGGCGGTGGCTGGAGAAGCCCCCCGTTCAGCCGGGGACCGGCTCGAGCTTCGTCGTCGTCGCCTGGAAGATCCGCCAGCAGGCACTCCGCGACGCCGTCGAGGCGGCCTGGGCCTGACCCTGCCGGAGGCCGCATGCACGGGGGCTCGTCCAGCCACGCCGCCGGAGACCATCCCGTCCCTGGTTTTGCGGTGACGCCGGACCGGCGTATACTGGACGCCCGAAAACCAAAGGAGCCCTTCCATGACACGTCTCCTTCGATCGGCGGCCTTTTGCGGCCTGGTGATCTCGTGCGTCTCCCTCGCCGGACCCGCCGGCGCGGCGGGTGTCTCCGCCAAGGATGTCCTCGACGCCACCGGCGTGACCGGCGGACTCGTCGTGCAGGTCGGCTGCGGCGACGGGCAACTCACCGCCGGGCTGGCCGAGAGGCCCGGCATGCTCGTCCATGCACTCGACGCCGACGCCGAGAAGGTCGCCGCCGCCCGACGCCGCCTCCGCGAGGCCGGGCTGTACGGGCGTGCGTCCGCCGAGCACTGGGCCGCCGACCGGCTGCCGCATGCCGACGGGCTGGCGCGGCTGGTGGTCTCGGCCGACCTCGGCAGCGTGCCCCTGGCCGAGGTCCTTCGCGTGCTCTGCCCCGGCGGGGTGGCGTACGTCCGCGGGGCCGACGGCTGGGCGAAGACCGTCAAGCCCCGCCCCGCGGAGATCGACGAATGGACGCACTACCTCCACGACGCGACCAACAACGCCGTCGCCGCCGACGACCGCGTCGGCCCGCCGAGGCACCTCCAGTGGGTGGCCCCCCCGAAGTACTGCCGAAGCCACGAGATCGACTCCAGCCTCAGCGCGTTGGTCACCGCGGGCGGCCGGATGTTTGCCATCCTCGACGACGGGCTGATCGGCATTACCGACCCGCGGCTGCCGCAGAACTGGTCGCTGGTCGCGCGCGACGCCTACAGCGGCGTGCTCCTGTGGAAACGCCCCATGGACAAGTGGGGGTGGCGGCAGTGGAAGCGAAACGCCCTGGAGGGCAAAGACTGGACGGGCCTTCGCGGCCAGCGGCTCCGCCTGCCGGGCGAGCTGGCCCGGCGGCTCGTGGCGGTCGGGCCGGGCAAGGGCGGCGCGGCCGGGGGGAGCGTGTTCGTCACGCTGAGCTACCGCGCCGCGGTGACGGAGCTGGACCCGGCCACGGGGGAGGCCCGGCGTGAGCTGGCGGGCACGGCGGGGACCGACGAGATCGTCTGCGACGGTCGGCGACTGGCCCTGCGCGTCCGCGGCGACCTGGCCGGGGAAGACGCGAAGCTCGAGGGCGACCACGTCGTCGTCCTCGACGCCCGCACGGGCGAGCGGCTGTGGCAGCACGACGCGCGGCGCATCGTCCCGCTGACGCTGGCGATGGTCGGCGAGCGCGTGGTGTACTTCGACGGGCGCGAGGTCGTCTGCCTCACCGCCGGCGGCGGCAAGGAGTTGTGGCGGACCGCACCCGCGCCGAAGGCCAAGCGCGTCCGGCGCGGGGGCACGACGCTCGTCGCCGACGAGAGCGTCGTCCTGCTTCACCGCGACGGGAAGGTCACCGGCTTCGACACGCGGTCGGGCAAGAAGCTCTGGTCGGCCGGGATCCCCGGCGGCCCGGGTATCGCCAACCCGCCGGACCTGTTCCTGGCCGGCGGGCTTGTCTGGGCGGGCAAGCGCCCCGAGGGGCGGGATCCCCGAACGGGCGAGGTCCGCCGCAAGCTGGAGCTCAGGAAGACCATCAGCCCCGGGCACCACTTCCGCTGCTATCGCAGCAAGGCCACGGAGAACTACCTGCTCTGGCCCAAGCGCGGCGTGGAGTTCCTGGACGTCGGCGGCGAGGGCAGGCACAGCCGTCACGACTGGCTTCGCGGGCCCTGCAAGTACGGCCTGCTGCCCGCCAACGGCCTGCTGTACTGCCCGCCGCACCAGTGCTTCTGCTACCCGGGCGTGAAACTGTCCGGCATGAACGCCGTGGCGGCGGCGCGGGAGGACGCCCCCGGCGAGGCGCTGCCGCGCCACGTCCGCGGCCCGGCGTACGGCTCGGCCGTCGGCGCGGCCAAGGATGCGCCGGGCGACTGGCCCACGTTGCGCCACGACGCGGCCCGCAGCGGCACGGCCGGTTGCGACGTGCCCGCCGACGCCGCCGAGCTCTGGCGGGCGAAGCTCACCGGGCGAATCAGCCAGCCGGTCGCCGCCGGCGGGCGGGTGTACGTCGCCGAGATCGACGCCCACCGCCTGCGCTGCCTGGATGCCGCCGACGGCTCGGGTGTGTGGGATCACACCGCCGGCGGGCGGATCGACAGCCCGCCGACCGTCCGAGACGGGCTGGTGGTCTTCGGCTCGCACGACGGGTGGGTCACCTGCCTCCGCGCCGACGACGGGCGCACGGTCTGGCGCTTCCGCGGCGGGCCGAGGGAGCGGCGGATCGTCTCCTACGGGCAGGTTGCCTCGGCCTGGCCGGTCCACGGCAGCGTGCTGGTCCTGCCCGCGCCCGGGGGCGAAGGGCAACTGGCGTATTTCGCCGCCGGGCGATCGAGCTACCTCGACGGCGGGATCCACCTCCACGCCCTCGACCTGGCCACCGGGCGGCCCCGCTACCACGCACGGCTCGACGGGCCGCACCCGGACATCCGCGAGGACGAGGGTCGGCCGTTCGACATGGAAGGGACCCTCGCCGACGTGCTGGTCAGCGACGGGGAGCACCTGTACATGTACCAGCGGGTGTTCGACCGCAAACTCGCGGAAGTCGAGGCCCCGCGGGTGACGCGGATGGGTGACCGCAGGGTCGGCCGGCATCTGTTCGCCACGGCGGGGCTGCTGGACGGCACGTGGTGGAACCGCACGTTCTGGATGTACTCCGAGCGCTGGCCGGGGTTCTACATCGCCAACCAGGCCCCCAAGGCCGGTCAGATCCTCTGCTTCGACGACGAGACGACCTACGGCGTGAAGTGCTACACGCGGCGGAACCGCCACAGCCCGATGCACTTCCCGGGCACGGACGGCTACCTGCTGTTCGCCGACGACAACGACACCGAGCCTGCGCTGTACGACGGCAAGGGCGAGCCGAAGCCGATCCGCTGGCTGCCCAAGCTCAACCCCGCGATCCGTCACACGCTGACGATGAAGGCGGTGGACTTCGACAAGGGGATCGGCTTCACGCGGACGAAGCCGGCGAAGTGGCAGCGGGCGGTGGGCGTGCGGATGCGGGCGCTGGTGCTCGCCGGCGAGACGCTCTTCGCCGCCGGCCCGCCGGACGTGCTCGACGAGAACGACCCCCTCGCCGCCTTCGAGGGCCGCAAGGGCGCCAGGCTCCTCGCCTTCCGCGCCGCCGACGGCGAGAAGATCACCGAGCGCCCGCTGAAGGCCCTGCCGGTCTTCGACGGCCTCGTTGCGGCCAACGGCAAGCTGCTGCTGGCCTGCACCAACGGCGAGCTGATCTGTCTGGGCGCGAAGTGAGCCGCCAGACCGCACGAAAGGACCGACGCCAATGGACGGGTTCGTGAAGCTCGGGCGGACCGCGGCCGTCGCGACGCTGCTGCTGGCAGGCGGGCTGTGCCCGGCTGCCGCCGATGACGCCCGCGAGCTGATCGGCGCCTCCGGCGTCCGCGGCGGGCTGATCGTTCACGTCGGCTGCGGCGATGGCGAGCTGACCGCCGCGCTGCGGGTCGGGGAGGCCTTCGGCGTCCACGGCCTCGACCGCGACCCGCGGAACGTCGCCGCCTCACGCGAGCGCCTGCGCAAGGCCGGGCTGTACGGGCCGGTCGCCGTGGCCCTGTGGCGGGGCGAGGCGCTGCCGTACATCACCAATCTCGTGAACCTGCTGGTCGTCGACGCCGGCGCGGACGTGCCCGAGGCCGAGGCCCTCCGCGTCCTCGCCCCCGGCGGCGTGGCCATGGTCCGGCGGGGCCGGGGATGGCGCAGGATCGTCAAGCCCCGCCCCGGCGCCATCGACGAGTGGACGCACTACCTCCACGACCCGTCGAACAACGCCGTTGCCGACGACACCGTCGTCGGGCCGCCGCGGCGGTACCAGTGGGTGGCCCGACCCCGGTGGAGCCGCCACCACGACCACATGTCGTCGGTCAGCGCGACGGTCTCGGCCGGCGGGCGGGTGTTCGCCATCCTCGACGAGGGCCCCGCGGCGATCATCCAGCTTCCGCCGCGGTGGCGACTGGTCGCGAGGGACGCGTTCAACGGCACGCTGCTGTGGAAGCGGCAGGTGGGGCCGTGGCATCCTCACATGTGGCCGTTCAAGTCCGGCCCGGCGCAGCTTCCCCGGCGGCTGGTCGCCTCGGGTGATCGCGTGTACGTCACGCGGGCGATCGACGGGCCGCTGGAGGCCCTCGACGCCGCCACCGGCGAGACCGTCCGCACGTACGAGGGCACCGCCGGCACCGAAGAGGTGCTGCTCAGCGACGGGGTGCTCCTGCTGCTGGTCCGCCCTGACCCCGCCCTGCCGACCTACACCCCCAAGGCCGCGTGGATCGCCACCGAACGCGACCGCGTGGGCAAGGAGAAGGCCCGGGACGGGCGGGGCCGGCGGGTCCTGGCCGTCGAGGCCCGGACCGGCAAGCGCCTCTGGGCCGCCGACTCCGCCGTGGATGCGCTGACCCTCGCCGCCGACGCCGACGGTGTGTACTTCCACGACGGCGAGCGGATCGTCTCGCTCGCCCGCGGCGACGGTGCCGTTCGATGGCGGAGCGAGCCGATCGGCCGCCGCGAGGAATTGTGGCCCGGCTACGCGACGACGCTCGTCGTCCGGGACGGCGTGGTGCTCTTCAGCGGCCTGCTGGGCAAGGTGACGGCCGTCTCCGCCGAGACGGGCGAGCGGCTCTGGCGGGGCCCCCAGCCCCCGTCGGGCTACTACTCGCCGGAGGACCTGCTGGTCATCGACGGGCGGGTCTGGACGGCGGCGGTGACCAAGGGCGGGCACTCCGGCGAGGCCGTCGGTCGGAACATCCGCACGGGCAAGGTGGAGGTCCGCTTCCGCCCGGACGTGCGGACGTACTGGTTCCACCACCGCTGCCACCGGGCCAAGGCGACGGTCAACTACCTGCTGCTCTCGCGGACGGGGATCGAGTTCGTGGACGTCCGCCGCCGGAGCTGGCAGATTCACCACTGGACACGGGGGGCCTGCCTTCTGGGCATCATGCCCTGCAACGGCCTGGTCTACACCCCGCCGCACCCCTGCGCATGCTACCAGGAGGCCAAGCTGCACGGGTTCGGCGCGCTGGCCCCGGCGGCAGACAAGCCGCAGGCCGAGCCGGCGCCGCGGCGGAGCGTTGGCGAGGCGACGGTCCCAGCCGCCGAGGCCGCGCGGACCGACGCCGCCGACTGGCCCACCTACCGCCGCGACGCCGCCCGCAGCGGCGCGACGGCCGCCGAGGTGCCCGCCGAGCTCGCCGTCGCCTGGCGGACCCCGCTGGCCGGGCCGCTGAGCAGCCTCACCGCCGCCGGCGGGCGCGTGTTCGTCGCCGAGATCGACCGCCACGCCGTCTCCGCCCTCGACGCCGAGACCGGCAGGCTGCTCTGGCGGTTCACGGCCGGGGGGCGCGTGGACTCCCCGCCGACCGTCTGGCGGGGGCGGGTGATCTTCGGCTCGGCCGACGGGGCCGTCACCTGCCTGAGCGCCGCCGACGGTCAACGCATCTGGCGGTTCCGCGCCGCCCCTCGCGACCGCCGCATGAGCGCGTGGGGGCAGATCGAGAGCACCCATCCGGTCCACGGCAGCGTGCTGGTGCGGTCGGCCGGGGACGGCGAGGCCGCGACGGTCTACGCCGTCGCCGGGCGGTCGATGTTCCTCGACGGCGGGCTGCGGCTGGTGAGGCTGGGCGCCGCCGGCGGCGAGCTGCTCGGCGAGACCGTCCTGGCCGACACAGCCCCGGGCACGCCGAAGGGCCTCCAGGCCGGCGTGCGGCACCTGAACATGCCCGTCGCACTGCCGGACGTGCTCAGCTGCGACGGCGAGACCCTCGGCATGCGGTCGCTGCGGCTGGGGCTGGACGGCAAGCGCCGCTCGGGCAAGCGACGCGGCGGCGGGGCGCACCTGTTCAGCCCGTCGGGGTTGCTGGACGGCACGTGGTTCCACCGGTCGTACTGGATCTACGGGCGCAGCTACGCCTCCGGCTGCTCGGGCTGGTTCCAGGCCGGACGGAAGGCCCCCGCCGGGCGCATCCTGGTTGTCGGCCCCGACACCGTCTACGGCTACGGGCGAAAGGCCGACTACTTCCGCTGGACCACGCCGGTCGAGCACGAGCTGTTCGCCGCCGGCCGCGACGCCGGGCTCGTCCGCCGCAAGGTGGGCAAGCAGACGGGGCACACGTTCTTCCACCGTTCGCCCACCGAGCCGAAGAAGGCCTGGTCGCGCCCGATCGGCCTGTACGCCCGCGCGATGGTCCTGGCCGGGCCGACGCTCTTCGTCGCCGGCCCGCCGGACACGATCGACGAGGAGCAGGTCTACGCCAACTACCCCGCCGTCGCCGGCGGGAAGGAGTTGCTCGCCCAGCGCGAGGCCATCGAGGGCCGCGGCGGCGGCATCCTCCTGGCCGTCCGCGCCGCCGACGGGCAGACCTTGGCCGAGCGAGAGCTCGACGCCCCGCCGGCGTGGGACGCGCTGATCGCCGCCGGCGGGCGCCTTTACCTCGCGACCACCGCCGGGGAGATCGTCTGCCTGAAGGGCGAGTAGGCGCCTACTCCTCCAGCTTCCGCAGGCGGATGTCGCGGATCGCGCCGTGGGTCTGCCACGTGGCGATGCCCAGGGGGCGGGAGAGGTCGACTTCCGGACGGATGGAGATTTTCCGGCCGGCGCGGGCGACGTCGATGATCCGCTCGCCGTCCAGCCAGGCGCGGATGTGCTCGTCGGTGACGCGCAGGCGGACGTCGTACCACCGGCCGTTCTCGAAGACCATTTCCTGCGAGGTCTCGTTGAGGCTGGCGTCCTCCTCGTCGAGGCTGGAGAGCCCGACGGTTGTGCCTCCCCACCCGCCGAGGATCAGCGAGCAGTTGTCGGGGCCCACCGGGAACGTCAGGCCGCAGAAGAAGTCGTTCCTCGCGACGCGCATGGCCTGGAGGGTGATCTCGTAGTTGTCGCGCGGGATCTCGCCGGTGTAGGTCGCGCCGCTGCACATGTCTCCGGGGAGGATGTGCATCGCGCCGTCGACGACCTTCACCTCGCCCGAGCCGCCCCACTGGGGCGTCTTCCAGCCTTCCAGCGTCTTGCCGTCGAACAGCAGCCGACCGGTGGGCCGCGTGGCGGCGGGCTCCGTGGCAGGTCGCGTGGTCGGCACGGTGGCCGGGGGCGTCTCGGCGCAACCGCAGCAGAGAAGCAGCAGGAGGGATGCGAGGGCGATGGGTCGTCGGTGCCGGGTCATCTCGGGTTTCTCCCTGGTGCGTGGGTCGGCCCGGGCTCGTCCGACCGTCGGCGCTGCGGATGGTCGGGCTTCTGCCGCGGGGGTCTCATCGGTTGGTTGAACGCTCGGGGCAGGAAACGAGAACGGTTTTTCGAGTCCCTTGCGCCGCGGCGGGCTAAAATGGACAGAGAATGTCCACAATGCAACATTTGCCGCGGTGAACCATGCAGATCACCCGCACGGCCGACTATGCCCTACGCGTGGTGGTCCACCTGGCCGGGCGGCGGGACGAGGGTCCCGTCGCGGCCTCGGAGATCGCCGCCGAGCAGGACATCCCGCGGGACTATGTCGCCAAGGTGCTCCAGGCGCTGTCCCGCGGGGGGATCGTTCACTCCGTCCCGGGCCGGGGCGGCGGGGCGGTCCTGATGCGCGATCCGGGAGAGATCACGGTTCTGGACGTCGTCCAGGCCGCCGACGGGCCGGTCACCCTCAACCGGTGCCTGGTCCGCCCCGGCGAATGCCCGCGGGACCGCTTCTGTGCGGTCCACTCGTTCTGGCATGAGGTGCAGGAGGCGCTGGTCGCCAAGCTCTCGTCCAGGACGGTCGCGGACTTCCGCGACGCCGAAGCCGCCGCCAGGTCGACATCAGGAGACGACGACTGATGGAGTACCCGATTCTCGACGTGCCCATGCTGGGAGGCAGCCTCCTGATCGCCGGCATGGCCATCTTTCATGCCTTCATCGCACACTTCTCGGTCGGCAGCGGCTTCCTCATGGCCTGGGGGGAGCGGCGGGCCATCCGCGACGGCGACACGGGCCTGCGCTCGGCACTGAGGCGGTACGGCTTCGGCGTGCTCTTGGTGCCCTACGTCCTCGGCACGGTCACCGGGGTGGGCATCTGGTTCACCATCGCCCTGGTCAGCCCCCGCGCCGTCAGCCTGCTCATCCACCAGTTCGTCTGGGACTGGGCCATCGAGTGGGTCTTCTTCCTCGTGGAGGGCACGGCCATCTTCGTCTACGTCCTGCTCTGGGACCGCCTCGAAGCCCGCACGCACAACCGCGTCGGCTGGGTGTTCGCCATCACCAGCCTGCTGACGCTCTTCGTCATCAACGCCATCCTCAGCTTCATGCTCACCACGGGCACGTGGCAGCCCGGCGCGGCGGGGACGCTCAACTGGCGGGGCATCCTCAACCCCACGTACCTGCCGACGTCGCTGGCGCGGGTCTGCGTGTCGCTGGCGCTGGCGGGTGTGGCGGGGGTGGTGCTGGCCGCCCTGGACCCGAAACTCACCGATGCCGCCCGGCGGCGGCTGACGCGTATCTCCTACGGCTTCATGGTGCCCATGGTCCTCGTCCCGCCGCTGGCGGTCTGGACGTGGAGCCGGCTCTCCCAGCGCGCCCGGGACTTCCTCGACGGCGGCGCGCCGGCGATGGTGCTGTTCCTCGGCTTCGGCGTCGCCTGCGCGACCATCCTCTTCCTGGCCGCCATGGTCGCGCTCTGGCGAAAGGACGACCGCCCAGGCACGGTCGGGGCCATCGCGATGTGCCTGGTGGCCTTCGTCGCTTTCGGGGCCATGGAGTTCGTCCGAGAGGGCGTCCGCAAACCCTACGTCGTGGAAGGCTTCATGTATTCCACCGGCCTGACCGTCGCCGACGCCCGCGACGTCGACCCGGACTACACCATCGAGCGCACGCAGCGTGACGGGCTGCTCCCCGCGGCCGTGTGGGCCCTGCCGCCCGGGCGGAGCGTCGAGGAGCTCTCCACCGTCGAGCGGGGCCGGTGCGTCTACCGCGCCGCGTGCAAGCGCTGCCACGAGATCGAGGGCTACAATGCCCTTCGCCCGCTGGTGAACGGCTGGTCCCGGGAGACGATCCGAGAGGTCCTCGACCGCATGGACGAGATCAAGCCTTCCATGCCGCCGTTTCCGGGAAACGAGCGGGACAAGGCGGACCTGACCGAGATGCTCGCCGAACTGTCCGGCGCACCCCCGGACGGTCGCATGACCCGCGCGGGGCCCGAAGCCCCCCTCCCTGCCGCCGCGACAGCGAGAGGTGACCGATGATCGCCGATGTCCGCGAGCTCATCCCCGCGCCCGACATGCTCGGCCTGCCCGTCGAGCCCGGGCTGGCGCAGATTCTCATGGCCCTGACGCTCGCGCTGCACTGGGCGTTCCTGGCGATGACCTTCGGCGGGGCGACCGCGTATGTCCTGGCCGGTCGGTCGGACGGCCCGCTGGCGGGCGTCCGCAAGAGCCTGGCGGCGTATCTTCCGCTGTCGCTGGCTACGGCGATGACGCTGGGCATCGCGCCGTTGCTGTTCGTGCAGGTCCTCTACGGGCAGTTCTTCTACACGGCGAACATCCTGATGGGCTGGGTGTGGCTGGGGTTGCTGGGCGTGGTGATCGCGTTGTTCTACGTGCTGTGGCTGGGCTGGATCCGGGTCCGTCGGGGCGGCTCGGGAAGGATCGTCGGCGTGGTGGCCGCGGGGCTGATGGCCGTCGCGGCGCTGATCCTGGTCGCCAACGCCACGCTGACCCAGAGCCCGGACGCCTGGACGGCCCAGCGGCTTCGCGGGCCCGGCGTTCCCTACATGGCCGACCCGCTCTTCGCCCCGCGGTGGGCGCTGGCGCTGTCGGCGATGCTCGCCGGCGGGGGGCTGTTCGCCGCCCTGTTCCTGCACCTCGGCTCAGGCGGCCGCGACGCCGCACGCCCGCGGGTCGCCCGCCTGCTCACCGCGAGCGTAGCGGGGTTTGTCGGCATGGCGGCGGCCGCCGTCGCGGCCGCGGTCGCCACCCCGCAAGACCACGCCCGCGTGCTGATGGGCAGCTCGGAGGCCGCCTTCGTCTATGCCGCCGCGGCGGGGATCGCCCTGACGGGCGTGCTGTCGCTGATCGCCTGCGTACGGAGGACAACCGCAGCCATGCTCGCCCCGGCCGCCACGATGGTGGCCACGCTGCTGGCCGTCGCAGCCGTCCGCGACGCGCTTCGCCGGGCCGCCCTGGCGGAGGTCTTCGACCTCTACGCCGTTCCCGTTCACGCCCAATGGAGCAGCTTCGCGCTGTTCGCCGTGATCTTCGTCCTGGGCCTTGCGTACCTGGCGTACCTCGCCCGCGTGGTCTTCACCGCCCGGGTGGGGGCGGAGACCCGTTCGGCGTGAGACCCCCGCGTCGCCGGATCGTCGCTCAGGCGATCACGTAGTGCCACACCGCCCAGGCGCCCGCGGCGGCGGCGAGGACCAGCAGGATCAGCAGGACGACCTTGCGCCGTCGGCCCTTGCCGCGGCGCTTCCGCGGCTTCAGGACGATGGGCTTGCGCTTGTGGTAGCAGTCCGTGCAGACGAGCTGGCCGGTGTGCTCCATGAGCTGGCCCGTGGGGAAGGCCTGGCCGCAGTCCACGCACAGGCTCCGTGCGGGGGTGGTGTGCTTGGCTCTGCCCGGCGTGGCGGGCGGGGTTCCCGGCGCGGCCGGGGCGGGGCCGCCCGGGACGGTCACCTGCTTGAGGCAGCCGGGGCACTCCGTTTGTTTGCCCGCATAGGAATGAGGCAGACGGAGGAACTTCGAGCACGTCGGGCACTTGAACTCGATCATCTTTCCCGCCTCGACTCCGTTGGCCGGGCCCGCACGACGGGGCCGGTGACAGGGAATTGTAGCCGCGGCCCGGCACCCTCGCGAGCGGCAAAAAACACGGGCCGGCCGGCGGGATCGTTTCCCCGCCGGCCGGCCCGGCCGACCGCTAGATGATGCAGATGAATACGTGGGCGATGCCCAGGCGGAGGGAGACCTCGGCATCGCCCGGAAAGCCGCATCCCGGACGCGGGTGGAGGGAGACCCGCGCCGTGTTGGGGTGCAGCAGACGACTCTTTATTCTTATTATAGCGACTTTGGCAGGTTTTCCAAGCTTTGCTTCACGCCGGCCCCGCCATCCTCTGTCCTACTAACGAATGCCGATACGTTTTGTTCATCGTTTCTTGAGGATTTCCCGACAGGCCTCCGAGACACCGGAGGCCCCACCGGTCACTGCCATGCCTTGATCGTCTCGGCCATCGCGTCGATCGCCTCGATGTGACCGGCCCGGCAGCTCGGCAATGTCGGGCGCCAGGCTGTCTGGAGGAACCCCTTGAGGTGTTTGGCGTCGACGTACTTGCGGCAGAAGGCCGCCAGCTTCGGCAGGTTGTCCGCCCGCAGGTAGTTCGAGCCGGTGGGCACCTGGTCGTAGCCGTGAGCGTTGAGGTCCACGCACGCCTTCAGGGCCATCGTCTCGACCGGGTCGAACTCGTTTCCGTAGTACCAATCGCTCTGGAGGACGTCCTTGGGCATCCGCTGGAAGAACTCGGGATGGTGCCAGCAGTAATCGCTCCAGATCCACGGGCGGACCTCGTTCTTGCGGGCCTCTTTGGCGAAGAACAGGAAGTCGTGCCACCACAGCTCGTGCTGGCGGATGACCACGTAGTCGTAGTACCGCTGGTGGCGGGCGGTCTCCTCGTCGTAGCCGAGGTGGAGCAGGCGGGGCTTGTCGAACAGGGCGGCGACCTCGGCGATGATCTCCGAGCAGGCCTTGTAGTACTCCGGCGTGGAAACGCACCGGGAATACGGGCCCAGCCAGGTGTCGTGGGCGGTGGAGAAGTTCAGCTTGGGGATCGGCTCGAGGCCGATCTCGCGAAGCCGGGCGAGCTCGTCGCGGAGCTTCGCGTGCGGCCAGGCGCCCTGGACGGAGACCTCGGGGCGGCACTCGTATTCGATGCCGTCGCCGACGTCGATGACCACCATGTTCAACCCGCCGTCGACCATGCGCCGCGTCAGCTCACGCCAGAGCTTCTCGTCGAACCGCAGCTTCGGGCTGTAGGAGACGTGTTCCAGTTCCTCCCCGCTGCGGCTGCCCCATTCGGTGACCTTCCGGTCGGCCCACATGTTGAACGAGAGGTGCAGCAGATTGCCCCAGATCATGCTCGGCTCCTTGGTTGGCTTCTCGGGCGGCTTGGCGGCCAGGCCGGCGCGCAACGCCGCCCCGGCGGCGCCGGCGGCACCGGCGGCGCGCAGGAAAGCCCGTCTCGTCCAGCCCGGCCGGGCGGGGGTGGTTCGCGGGCCCCGTTCGTCCAGAGGAGTCATGCTCTCTCCTTGCCGCAATCTCTGCCGGACTATAGGCGCCTCTCCGCCGGCCGGCAAGGGGGCGGGACTCGACGCCGCCGGACGCGTTGTATCTGTCAGACGACCAACACCGGGAGAGCCTGCATGAACACTGTACGACCCGCCGTCCTGCTCGCGCTGTCCGTTCTGCTCGCCCCCGTGCTTGCACCGGCTTCCGATGCCGGCCTGGCCGTGACCAACCCCGGCTTCGAAGAGCCCGGGAAGGGCACCCCGGCCGGGTGGGGCTGGTGGTCGCGTACGGGAGACGGCTCGGCCGTCGGCGACGACGGCGATGCCCACGGGGGCAAGCGCAGCGCGTTGATCCGCCACGACGGCCCGCGCGACTGGGCGTTTTCCAGTGAGAAGCGTTTCGACGTGGACGGCGGGGAGACGTTCCGCGTCCGCGCGTGGGCCAACGTCAAGAAGGGCCAGGTCACGCTCGTCGTCGTCGCCCGGTCCGGGGGCAAGACGCTTTCCTGGGACGTCGGTTCGGCCCATGCCGGCGCATCGGGGAAGTGGACACGCCTCGACGCCGGCGTCTGGGTGCCCGACAAGGCCGAGGAGATCTACGTCCGTTTCGTCGGCGACGAAGAGACGCTCGCCCGTGTGGATGACGTCTCGCTCGTGCCCTGGACGCCCGAAGCGGCCCGGCCGCGGGAGAAGGTCAAGGGCTTCGCGTTCGGCAGGCCCCGCCGACGCGAGCCGATGGGCCGTGGGCTTCTGGCCCGGCCGATCGCGGGCGGGAAGGTCTACCTGAGCTGGCGGCTGCTGCCGGACGATCCCGCCGACGTGACATTCGACGTCTACCGCCGCGCCGGCGACGCCGAGCCGGAACGGCTCAACGACAAGCCGGTCACGAAGACCACGGACTTCCTCGACGCCGACCCCCCGGGCGGGACGTGCGCCTATACCGTCCGGGCGGTCAGCGGGGGCAAGGCGGGGGAGCCGTCTTCCACGGCCCGGGCGACCCCCGCCGACGAGCCGCCCGCCTGCCTGGCCTTCAAGCTCGACGGCGACTACACCTTCCAGAAGGCCGGCATCGCCGACCTTGACGGCGACGGGCGGTACGACCTGGTGATCAAGCAGCCGCGCAGCAACATCGATCCGTACGTGAAGTATTGGCATGCCAGCGAGGGGACGTACAAGCTGGAGGCGTGGAACGCCGACGGGAAGATGCTCTGGCGGCACGACATGGGGTGGGCGATCGAGCGGGGTATCTGGTACAGCCCGTACGTCGTCTGGGACCTCGACGCTGACGGCAGGGCGGAGGTCGCCCTCAAGGCCGGCGAGGGCGACCCGCGGGGGGAGGATGGGAAGGTGCAGAGCGGGCCGGAGTACGCCGTCGTGCTCGACGGGCGGACGGGCAAGCCGCTGGCCCGCGCCCCCTGGCCGGACCGCAAGCTGTTCGGCAAGTACAACCACGCTTCGCGGAACCAGATCGGCGTGGCGTATCTCGACGGCAGCACACCGGCATTGCTGGTCCAACGGGGAACGTACCGGCGGATGATCCTGGACGCCTGGGAGTTCCAGGACGGCAAGCTCCGCAAGCTCTGGCGCTGGGACAACCGGCCGCTGCCGCGAAGCTGGTGGGGCCAGGGCGCCCACCGCCTCCACGCTGCCGATCTCGACGGCGACGGGCGCGATGAAGTCATACTCGGCTCGGCCGTCATCGACGACGACGGCTCGGGCCTGTGGACGACCGGGCTCGGCCACCCCGACCACTTCTACCTCGGCGACCTCCAGCCGGCCCGGCAGGGGCTGGAGATCTACTTCGGCATCGAGACGCGCCGGAAGCGCAACGGCATGTGCATGGTCTGCGCCCGCACGGGTGAGGTGCTGTGGGGCTACCCCGAGCCGACCCGCCACGTGCACGGGCAGGGCCTCGCCGCCGACCTCGACGACCGCTGGCCCGGCAGCGAGTGCTACGGGGCCGACACCGACTCGCGGAAGAAGCTGAAGTTCGCCCGGCTTCACACGGCGGCGGGGAAGGTGGTGGGCACGGAGAAGATCGGCGGCTTTGCCCCGCGTGCGGCGTACTGGGACGCCGATCCGCAACGGGAGCTGGTCGTCCGCGGGCGGATCTCGGCCTTGGCGAACTATCCGAAGAAGAACATGGCGCGGATCGAAGGGAAGGTCATCGCCATCGCCGACATCCTGGGCGACTGGCGGGAGGAGATCATCACGTCGGTGCCCGGCGAGATGCGGATCTACTCCACCACGCTCCCCGCCGCCGACCGCCGCCTGTGCCTGATGGCCGACCCGGTCTACCGCATCGACGTCGCCTGCGCCGCCATGGGCTACTTCCAGACACCGACCCTCGGCTACGACCTGGCGACCGCCGGGGAGCGACCCGCGCCGGTCGCGGCTGCGATCCATGGCGGGCGAAGCGCGACCTACCGCAACGTCGCCCTCAATCCCGCCGCCACGCGCCACCGGCCGACATCCTGGCCTCACGCCACCAGCAACAGCGAGTGTCGCAACGACCCGGCCTTTTTCGCGCTGAACGCCATCAACGGGCGGACGGAGAACACCGGGCACGGCAAGCGGTTCCCGTCCTGGGGGCCGGACAGACGCGAGGACCTGTGGTGGAAGCTGGACTTCGGGCGCCCGGTCGAGATCGACAAAGTCGTGCTCTACCTTCGGGCCGATTTCCCGCACGACCGCCACTGGCAGAAGGCGATGGTGGAGTTCTCCGACGGAACGCGCCTGCCGCTGAAGCTGGCCAAGACCGCCGACCCGCAGACGTTCACGTTCGAGAAGCGGACGGTCCGCTGGCTTCGCCTGGCCGACCTGGTCCAGGCCAGCCCCCTCGGCTGGGCAGCCCTCACCGAGCTCCAGGCCTGGGGTCGGGATGCGGAGACGCCGTGAAGGTCTCTACAGGCACCGCATGTAGGCCACCAGGGCGTCCTTCTCCTTCTGGGTGAGCTTGAGCTGGAGGACGAGGTTGAAGAACTCGACGGTGTCCTCGAGGGTCATCAGCCGCCCGTCGTGGTGGTAGGGGGGCGAGTCCTTGGTCCCGCGGAGGGTGAACGTCTTGATCGGTCCGTCGGGGGTCGAGTAGTGGTCGCTGATCACCTCGGGCTTGTAGAACCGCTGGAGCTTCAGGTCGTGCATCTGCTGGTCCATGAACGCCATCTCGGGGATGTGGCATTCGGCGCACCGGCCCTTGTTCATGAAGACGTCCTGGCCCATCAGCTCGGTCTTGTTCGCCTTGGACGGGATCAGCCTGTTCGACGCGTCCAGCTTCGGCGCCGGCGGGAAGTCGAAGATGTTCTGCATCTGCGCCATCATCGCCACCTGGCTGGCGCGGTCGGGGAGGTTCACGCCCTTCTTGGCGGCGATGACGTGATCGCCATCGAAATACGCCGTCCGCTGCTCGAACTCCGTGAAGTCCTCGACGCTCCGCAGGCTCCGCTTGCTGCCGTGAATCTGCTGGTTGAACAGACCCCGAAGGCTGACCGTGTCCAGCCGCATGCGGGCCTTCTGCGGGCGCGTGTCGGGGTTCAGATGAAAGGCCGCGTTCGTGTGCCCGTTGACGTGGCAGTCCAGGCAGGTCACGCCGAGCGAGGGCTCCTTGACCTTGCGGTCGTAGGTCTGGTTGAACTGCTGCTGGGGGAAGGGCGTCAGCAGCAGGCGCAGGCCCTCCATCTGCACCGGCGTGAGGATGCCGTGCATGATGTCGTAGTAGTTCTTGATGCTCAGGACCTTGCCATCGCTTACGTCGCCGAGGTCCGGACGCGTGGTCAGGAAGATCGGCGGCGGGAATTCCGGCGTGAGGTGATCGGGCAGGTCGAACTCGGTGTCGAACCGCTCGAGGTCCCGCTTCTCCAGCCGCATCATCGCGTCGATCTGGTCCTCGGGGAACACCTGCCCGCCGGTGGCGTGGTCGACGTGCGGCAGCGGGCGGAAGCCCATCGGGAAGACGTTCTTCCTCTTGATCTCCTCGGGGCTCATCTCCGCGAGCTTCTCCCACGTCATGTCCCCGTGGAGCTTGACGCGGACGCCCTTCTGGACGGCCTTGCGGCCGCCGGACATCTTGACGTTCGAGGGCATGTCCCGCAGGTCGTAGCGCTTTTCCAGCAGTTTCTTCTGACGCTCGATCAGCTTGGGGCGCATCTCGACGTCGTGGTCCATCATCGCCTTGAAGTCTTTCTTCGGGACTACCGGCATGTAGGTCTGATCGTTGTCGATCCCCTCCGAGCCCTTCATGCCCTCCTGGGCCCGGAGGCCCGCGCCGACGGCCAGCACGGCCAGGGCGATGACAGCCGCGACGATCCGGTACGGTCTGCGCAGTGCGTTCATGGTGCATCCCTTTCTGCGGCGGCAAGTGGTGCTCAACTCGGCGGGGGTCGTTTCCCGCCTCGGAGTAACCGTAGCGCCCACGGCGCAGGCAGAGCGGGGCTCCGGCCCCGAATCGGATGTCCCCCTCGCTATGCAGGTAGGTGGGCTACTTCGGGTTGGGCGGGTCATAGCCGCCGACGATCTCGGTCTTGCACCCGGCCGGCGGAATGCGGTCCTCGAGGCCGAGCGCCCAGTAGATGCCCTGGATGAGCAGGCGGCGGACGGGTACGTGCTCGAAGCCCTTGGGGTGTCCCAGCGTGGTGAAGAACACCCTCGCCGTGCGTCCGGCGGACCCGGTGTAGCTCTTGGTCCACGCCACCGGCTGGGGCGTGCCGAACGGCTCGCCCTCGGGCGTGTCGTTCTTGAGCGCCTGGCCGATCAGCAGCGGGCGGCAGTCGCCGTGCAGCGGCATGACACGGTACAGCCAGGAGTTCGTCCAGAAGTCCTCGGCCACGCCGCGGAGGATCGGGTGGTCGGCCAGGACGCCGAGCACGCGCGTGCTCGTCCGATGCCCGTGATGGCTGATCCACTTCTGCCCGAAGACCTCCCGCCCGAAGCGGTCGTTCCACTTGCGCATGGGCCCGCCCTTGTAGCGGAACGAATGCGTCGCCGTCCGCAGGCCGACGATCCCCCGGCCGGAGTCGAGGTATCGCCGGATGTGCTCGAACTGTTCGGCGGGCAGGCGGCGGAAGCGGAGGAAGAACACCGCGGCGTCGGCCTCGGCGAGGGCCTCCAGGCCGGGGATGTTCTCCTCGTAGTCCGGGTCGCGGTTGCCCTGCGGGTCGGTGGCGTAGAGCACCGTGCAGCGGACATGGTGGTGCTTCTCGAGGATCCGGGCGATCATCGGCATGGACACTTCGGAACCGTATTCGTGATCCCCGGTAACGAACACCACGTGGGGCTTCTTCTTCGACGCCATCGGCGGGGGCTCCTTTCCCTGCGCCCGCGACCCGGCCAGCGCGGTCAGGGCCAGGACGCAGAGCGGGATCCATTGGCGGGTCATGTCGGCAGGCTCCCTTTCCGGGGCGAACTGCCCCCGGCGCCCGCCACGGCTGGCGGCGTCGGGGTTGTTTCGGCCGGGGCGGTCAGTCGTCCAGTTTCAGCAGCTCGACCTTGCGGAACTCGCAGGGGTGGCTCTCGGCCTGGAGGGAGATGCTCCCGCCGGTGAGCATCTTCTTCTGCCCGGCCTCGATGAGCTTTCTGGCATCGCCGTCCTTTTCGTCGAGCTGGGGGTCGGTGTAGCTCATGACCTCCTTGCCGTTGACGAAATGCTTGATCGTGTTGCCCTTGGCCTCGATCTCCAGCGTCACCCACTGGTCGCCGCGGTAGGTCTCGGACTTCGAGCTCATGCAGTGCTGGCGCGCGACCTTGCCGTCCCGCACCACGTACGTGCCCGGCGTGCACAGGTTGGCCGTCGGACGCTTGCCCTTCTCCTTGCCCCCGAGAAGCTGCACCTCGATCGAGACCGGGAAGCTCTGGTTCTTCGCCATCGACTCCGGCGACTGGCCGTGGATCATCACCCCGCTGTTCCGCCACGCCCAGCCGGGCCCGCCGGTGCACTGCTCGCCGACGAAGCGGTACTCCACCCGCAGCCGATAGTTCGACAGCGGCTTCTCGTAGAAGAGGTGCCCGAAGCGGTTGTCGAATTTCTCGTACTTGTCGTAGCAGACCTTCAGCACGCCGTCCTCGACGCGGAAGGTGTCCTTGACGTTCTCGCCGAGCTTGTGGCCCTTGATCTTCATCGTCCAGCCGGTCAGATCCTTGCCGTTGAACAGCGGGATCCACTTGGACTTCCTGGCGTCCTTGCCGGCCTTGGCGTCCTTTCCGTCGGCCTTGCCGGCATCGTCGGCCGCCATCATCGGGGCCGCCAGGCACAGGACGACCAGCACACTCACCGCCGCGACGATCCGCTTGCTCATCTGTCGTGTCTCCCTTCGCCCGGCCGTACCGGGCCTGCATGTCCGCGTTCCGTCCTACGTCTATTGAACCCGCCGGCACCGCGTCGGCTCGCGGGAACCTGCGTTCGCACCCGGCGCCGTCACCGGGCTTTGGGTTTCGGGGCGGGCTGGAGCTTCTCCGGGAGCCGCTTTCGCCAGTCCGGCCCGGCCAGCCAGGCCAGGTCGAACCGGGCCAGGGCGACGGTCTCGTAGAGCTTCTTCTCCCCGCGCTCGAAGAGCAGGTAGATCGTGCCGTCCTCCCCCGCCGAGAGGGACGAGTAGGCGCTGAGGCCCTTGTAGACCAACCGCTTGACCGGCCAGGTCTTCGCGCCGTCGAAGCTCGCCCAGACGGTCATCTTCACGCGGTTGCCGCCCGGGTTGTCCGGGGCGCTGTAGATCAGCACGTCCCGCCCGCCGGTGACCGCGTCCGGCAGGCGGACCAGCCCGGCGTTGCAGCCGTAGCTGGGCTTGCTGCCGTACTTGTAGTAGAACGGCTGGCCGATCTCGAAGAGGTGCTCGCTGACCTGCCAGTCCACCCACCGCCGCCCGCCGTCGTGGCTCCAGGCGAGGCGCCTCCGGTGGTCGACGGCCATGTGGCAGCGGGAGTTGTAGTAGACCCGCCCGTCGGCCAGCTCGGCCAGCGTGCCCTCTCCCGTTCCGCTCTGGACCGGCTCGCCGACCTGCCACGTCTTCCCGCCGTCGTCGCTGAGGATCGACGTGTTGTAGTTGTAAGGCCAGTGCTCCTGGGCGTTGTTGGCCTCGGGCGGCTGGATGCGGACGGGCATGACAAGCCGGCCCTTGTGCTTGCCGTATTTCAGCGTGATGCCCGACTCCGAAGCCCCCGTGGCGACGCGTATGCCCTCCGGCGTGCCGTGCCCGGCCGCGTTGGGCCTGAACGCCGTCTTCTCGGCCTGCCACGTCCGGCCGTGGTCGGCGCTCCGCAGCATGGTCGGCTTGCCCGAGACGATCAGCACGTCGCCGGTGTTGGCGTCGACGAGGGCGTTGCCCCCGCTGTCGTCCACCTTCGCCGCCGGAGACCACGTCCCCCCGCCGTCCGTGCTCCGTCGCAGCAGCCGGCAGCTCCTGGCGAACGCCAGGACCGTTCCGTCCGCGGCGACCACGATCTTGGGGATCCGAACGTCCTCGTACAGGTCCTGTATGTCCATGGTGCCCTCGGGTCGGTTCTGCGCCGTCTCGGCGGGCCCGGCGATGGCGGCCGTGGCGGCCAGCAGCGCCGCGGCCGACATGACGGACATCGGTATGCGGCGAGCGTTCGTCACGCCAGGCCAGGCATCGTGTCGCATTCGCATGGCCTCCTTGGTCAGCGGCTCGGTTGTTCGTGTTGATCGCGGCTGGGCGCCCAGCCGAGGTCGTCGACGTAGACAGGCCCGTCCCCGCCGGCGTGCGTGACCGCCAGGGCTGCCGTGGGGCCGGGCACGAGCGCGTCCAGCACGACCGGCTCCCACGCCTTGCCCTTGGCGGGCTTGCGCTTGCGGCGCACCACGCGGCGGGCGATGGGCCGCCCGTCGCCGTCCAGCACGGCCACGTGGGCCGAGCACCCGACGGGGGCATTCACGTGGGCGATGATCGTCCACCGCCGGGCTTGCGGCAGGCTGGCGACCGCCTGGGCGACCCGGGAGCCCTCGGCCGACAGCTTGACCGAGAAGTGGCCCATCCGCCCGGGGCCGTCGACGGTCCACTGGCTTCGCGTGTTCGGTTGGAAATGCAGCGAGGCCCCGGCGTCGAGGCGCCACGGCTCGGGGTTGCCACTCTCGAAACAGGCGTTGACCAGACGGTTTCGCGCGGGCACGCGGCTGCGCCGCTCATCCACCTCCGGCGGGTGGTCGAAGTCGTGCCCGGCCTGCCAGGGCTGCTCGGGATGAAGCGCGCCGACCGTCGCCTTCGTGACCGGCCCGACGAGCCCGGGTATCGGCTCGGGCGTCTGCCCGCCGGGCACGGGCAGGCCGTCGCCTCCGGAGGGCATGTCCGCGACGACGAGATTGTCCCGCCGAAGCAGTTCTCCGCCGTTGGCCCGGACGTGGATGGGGCCGCGGAGATGGTTCGCCCGCAGCTCGCAGCCCCACAACTGCTTGGGCTGGGCTGCCGCCCAGGCCGACAGGTAGCCCTTTCCGTTCCCCTCGGCGACGGCCGTGTTGTGGTACCAGAGCAGGTACATCGCGTACTGGTTGTTGATCATAGCCGCGTGGCGTGCGCCGCGGACGACGTTGTGGTGGCTGAGGATGTTCTTGCAGCCGTGGTCGTAGTACAGGCCCATGCTGTGGCTGTCGGTGACGTTGTCGTGGAGGCGGTTGTAGCGGAACTCGCTTCCGCCGCCGCTGATGCAGTTGCCGTAGGTCAGCCCCAGGTCGCAGGTCAGGTAGCCGGCGTGATGCAGGTCGCAGAACTGGATCAGGGAGTCGTGGAAGCCGCTGAGCCCCACCAGCGAGCGGCCCGCCCGGGCCAGCGTGCAGTGGCTGATCAGGTTCCGGCTGGCCGGGGCGCGCCCCGGCCCGCGCGGGTTCCGGCGAAAGCCCAGCGAGACCGCTGAGCAGTACGTCCCGGCGTAGTTCACGTCGTGAATCCAGCAGTTGACGACGCGGCAGTCCTCGGCGGCGATCACCACCCCGTTGCCGCTGCTGAAGGCGATCTCGCTGTGGGTCACGCTGTGGCCCCGCCCGCGAAGCTGCACGCCCGTGTCCGCCCGCTGGCTGGCGTACTGATCCCGGGCCAGCCAGGAATGCGACGGGAAGCGCACCCGCAGGCGGTCCAGCCGGCAGGCCTCGGAGTTCTCGTCGGTAACGATCGTGGCCGCCCGAACGCCCAGGCCGGTCAGCCGCACATGCTCGAGGCCGCGGAGGTCCGCCGCGACCTGCCGGCGCTTGACCTCCACCTTCCCCGGGCCGGCGTAGCCTTCCGGCAGGCGGATGCGGAGCTCCTTGGCCCCCGCGTCGTAGAACCACTCCCACGGCGCGTCGAAGACCGCCTCGGCCCCGAGGATCGCGTACTTGCCGCCCTTGCGGGGCACGTGGTTGCCGGCCGCGTCCGTGGTGTCGACGATCCGCAGGCGGTCGGCCCCGCGGCCGAGGATCGGCGCGGTCCAACTGTACCACCGCTTGTGGCTGGACGCCCAGACCTGCGCCCCGCGGAGGTCGCCGGCGGGGAGGTTGCGGTCCACGATCAGCCCGCGCTTGCTTCCGTCGGCCATGGTGGCCGTGGGGAACTCCAGCAGGGCGCCCTGCGGCGCGTCGGGCCAGCGCGCCAGCCACAGCATCCGCCCGTCGACGAAGACCTGCTGCTTCCAGTCCGGCGCCATCTCGACGCCCGCGACGTAGAGTCCGGGCGACTTCTCGACCCAGCCTTCGACCACGTCGCACCCGCTGAGGACCGCCTTGCCGCCGGCAGCGGCCTCGAAGGTGACCGGCGCCTCCTTCGTGCCGGACCGCAGCGGCTTGAGCGTCTCGCGGTAGACGCCGGCGTGGAGGATGCACCGGTCGCCGGGTCCCACCTGCGGGGCCGCCTCGGCCAGCGAGGCCAACGGCGCTGCCCTGGAACCGTCCCCGCCCTCGGGCGCGCCGGGCCTGACGTGGACCTCACCGGCCATGACCGTCGCCGAACAGAGCAGCACTGCCGCCACCCGCATCATGCCGTATCCTCGCTCTCGTGCTCATGGCTCACTCGCGGGCCCGCTTCGCCGCCGGCGTGAGAATGCCGATCCGCCAGGGGATCCGCCCGTACGGCAGGCCGCGCTTCTGCTTTTCGAGCACGCCCTGGAAGACCAGCCTCAGGTCGCCCGGGTCGACGGTCAGCGTCTCGTCGTTGCCCGCGCGGATCAGCTCGCCGTGGCTGATGTTGTCCGTCCAAGCCTCGACGCCGGCGGCGGGGCGGCAGTTGACCGCACCGGCGAAGGGCCGGCGCCGCGTCGCGGCCAGGGGCGTCCATTCGCCGTCCAGCCGGTCGGCGAGGTATGCCATGAACATCCGCCGCCCGCCGGGGTTGGCCTCGATCACGTTGAGGTACTTGCCCGTGCCCGCGAGGCGGTAGATATGGCTGGCCTCGAAGATGTCGCCCTCCAGCGCCAGCTCCACGTTCCCCCAGCCGTGGGGGAAGTCGCCGAGCTTCGTGGACATCCGGTACATGCGGCGGTTGCAGATGGTGTAGAACAGGTACGCCCGCTCGTCGTCGCAGATCACCCAGTAGTCCAGCCCGCCCTTCTCGCGCGGGTCGTCGGCCTCGCTGCCGAAGACGCTGCGGGCCTTCGTCCACGAGCCCGGGTCCGAGATCGTCTCGGTCGTCGAGAAGCCGATGTCCATCCGCTTCTTGCCCGCCCGGCCGACCTGGTAGATCAGATACCACCTGCGATGCGGGCGGAAGTAGAAGACCTGCGGCGCGCAGTAGTACTTCGAGTCGGCGAGGGGCAGGATGGTCCGCGGGGCCTCGTCGGCCTTGTCCCAGTCGGCGAACGAGCAGTACTCCGTGCGGGACGAGCCGGCCAGCTTGATCGTCATGAACACGTGCCACCTGCCCTCGGCGAAGACCACCGTCGGGTCCTTCTGGGCCACCGAGCGGTTCCCGGCGCGGTCCTCGGGCGCGATCCGCGGGGGGGTGTACTCCCACGCGGCGGGGGGCTGAAACGCCTTCGGGCCCGGCTGCCTGCGGTTGTCGCTTCCTGCCATCACTGCCCTTCCGGCGGCCAGGACGAGCGCGAGCGTCGCGCACCCGACGATGCTCCGGCTTCCCCGGCTTCGCTTCTGCCCGTTGCCTGCCACGGTTGCTCTCCTGCGGCGACCGCCGGCGGCGCTACTGGGAGGTCTCGGTCTCCTGTTCGGCGAGGGTCTGGAAGCGGTTGGCGATGGCCAGGGCGGGGTCGAGCGGGACCTCGGCGCGGGAGACGTCGGCGGGGATGTCGATGTGCGGCGTGGGGCGGGGGGTTCGGCCCTCGAACTGCGGGAGCCACTCGGCCTCGGCGGCGAACAGCTCGGTGGCCATCTCGCGGATCTCCGCCAGCGTGCAGCAGGCGCTGCTCAGCGGGTCCATCGCGCAGGCCTGGACGGCCAGTTCGGGGTCGCCGGTCAGGGCCGCCTCGGCCGCGAGCATCTGCACCTGCACGTTGGACATGTTCAGCGCCGCGAGCTGGGAGGGCAGGTCGCCGATCTTGACCGGGTGGACGCCCCCGCCGTCGACGAAGCAGGGCACCTCGACGCAGCAGGCCTCCGGCAGGTTGGTGATGTAGCCGTCGTTGCGGACGTTGCCGTTGAGGCGGAAGACCTCGTCGGTCTCCATGGCCTCGAGGATGTAGGAGCAGTATTCCACGCTTCGCTCGGTGATCTTCGAGGACTCCAGCGAGAGCGAATCGATCTTGCTGTACTTCTCGGCGAGCATCCTGCAGTAGTTGTAGTAGGCCCCGCTCTCGCCGCCGAAGGCCGGCTCGTCGCAGTAGCGCTTCAGCGCCCGCTCGCTGCTGCGGAACCAGGGGACGTACTCGCTGAGGTGCCCGGTGCTCTCGGTCATGAAGTAGCCGAACTGGCGCATGACCTCGGCGCGGACCTTCTCGTTGACGTAGTACTCGGGCTTCTCGATCCGCTCGCGGAGGACGGGGTAGAGGTCCCGCCCGTCGCGCTTGTCGTGGAGGGACAGGAACCACGCCATGTGGTTGATCCCCGCGGCGAGGTGGTCGATCTCGTCCTTCGGCGTGTCGGTATAGCTGCCGATCAGGTCCAGCGTGGTCTGCACGCCGTGGCAGAGCCCGAGGAACTCCACGTCGCTGGCCCAGCCCAGCGCCAGGCACACGGCGGCCATGGGGTTGGCGTAGTTCAGCAGCACGGCGTCGGGGCAGAGCTCCTCCATGTCGCCGGCGATGTCCACCAGCACGGGGATGGTCCGCAGGGCGCGGAAGACCCCGCCGGGGGCCAGCGTGTCGCCGATGCACTGGTCCACGCCGTGCTTCAGCGGGATCTCGTAGTCGTGGCGGAACGCCTCCAGCCCGCCGACCTGGATCATGACGATCACGTAGTCGGCCCCGTCGAGGGCCTCGCGGCGGTCCAGCGTGCTGGAGACCGTCGCCGGCTTGTCGTTCTCGGCGATCACCTCGCGCAGGAACGCCTCCATCCGGTCGAGCTTGGGGCGCGTGCGGCTCATCAGCGCCAGCTCCGCGCCTTCCAGTGCCGGCGTGGCGAGGATGTCCATGGCGAGGGTCTTGGTGAAGATGAGGCTGCCGGCCCCGATCATCGCGATCTTCGGACTGCCCGTCGTGCCCATCGTGCGTCTCCTTCCATGCCGGATTGCGCCGCGGACGCCCCCGCGGCCGTGCGCGGGAGCATACCGCCCGGGCCAGAGGGCGGACAAGGCAAAACGCCCGCGTCCGGGGCGGTCACCCGCCGCCGAACTCGACGAACGCGCGGCAGGCGATGTCTTGGACGTCCGGCGTCAGGCCGATCGCCTCGTTGCCGCCGTAGTAGCCGGCCACGAAGCCGCCGCCGAAGCCGCCCAGCCGCTCGATCAGCAGGCGGGCCTCGTCGCGGATCTTCTCCGGGTCGCGGGTCTGCAGCGTGGTCTGGATGTCCACCGGGCACCAGAACGCCATCCGCCCGCCGTACCGCTTGCCCAGCAGCTCGATGCCGTGCAGCCGCGGCTGGTCGAACTGGAGGCAGTGAACGCCGCAGTCGATCAGGTCCTCGATGACCGCCGTCATCTTCCCGCAGGAGTGCATCAGGACGATCAGCCCCCGCTCTCGGGCGCGCCCGGCGAGGGCGGCGAACTCCGGCTTGAAAATGTCCCGCCACATCGCGGGGTCGATCATCAGCCGGTCCTGCGTGCCCCAGTCCTCCGGGAACATGATCGCGTCGGCGCCGGCGTCGGCGAGGCGGTCGATCGCCTTGAGCAGCTCGCCGCGGACGATCGCGTGCAGGCGGTCGATCCGCTCCCGCTCCAGCAGGAGGTCGCAGAGGTAGTTGTCCAGCTTGCGCAGCTTGCGGGCGACGTTGAACGTGAAGCCCGGGATGTGACCGATGCGGAAGTGCTCATCCCCGCCGTCGTCGTCGGCGAACCGCTCGGCCGCGCCGGCGTAGTCCTCGGCGCGGCCGAGGTCCGGCGGGCGGTAGTCGTCGAGGGCGTCCCACGTCGGCAGGGCGGGCTCGACGACCTCGCCCTTGTCGAAATCCGTCAGGGACGCCCAGGTGACGCCCCACTCGTCGCGCCAGCGGCGTTTCTCGTGCCCGCGGGGCTCGAGCGTCTCGCCTCCCCGCCCGCCGCGCCCGCCGTGAATGGTGTCATGGGGGTACGGCTGGGGCAGCGTCATGGCGATCCGCGGGGGCCCGCCGAACGTCACCGCCGTGCGGAAAATCTCTCGTGGCGTCATGGATGCCTCCGGTTGGGTCTGCGTGCCCGGCGCTCCGGACACAGGAGTCGCAAGTGTACCCTCCGCCCGCCTCGACGTCATCCCCGCAACTGAAGCACCGAGGGTCGTATGGTGTTGACGGCGACTGACGACGCCTTGGTTCCCGGCATGTCATGGTTTCAGAGCTCAGACCGCGGATCCGACACCGCAAGACCCCAATCGCGAATCGTCCCCGTGGAATGGCCGCAAGAGCCCGTTTTGCAGGTGACACCAGCCGGGGGAACGTGGACAATAACGAGCACGCCCGTCCGGTCCGCGAACGGAGACCCGCCATGCCGTCCACCCCCAACCTCGTGTTCATTTTCCCCGACCAGTACCGCCAGCAGGCGGTGAGGTGCATGGGGGGCGATCCGGTCCTCACCCCGAACCTCGACCGGCTGGGGGGCGAGGGGATGGTGCTGACCCGGGCGGTGAGCAACTACCCCGTGTGCAGCCCCTACCGGGCCATGCTGATGACCGGGCAGTACCCGTTCACCAACGGCGTGTACAAGAACTGCAACTCGCGGACGGCCCCGATGGAGCTGGCCGCCGACGCGCGGTGCTTCCCCGACGTGCTCGCCGAGGCCGGGTACGCCTGCGGGTACGTGGGCAAGTGGCACCTCGACGCCCCGAACCACGACCACGTGCCGTACACCGAAGGCTACCGCGGCGACGGCACGCTGTGGGACACCTACACCCCGCCCGCGCGGCGGCACGGGTTCGGGTTCTGGCACGCCTACGGATGCTGCGACCGGCACGTGGACCCGCACTACTGGGTCGGCGACGCCGCCGTCGATGAGCGGATCGAGCCCGGGGAGTGGTCGGTCAAGCACGAGGCCGATGTCGCGGCGGAGTTCATCGCCGACCCCGCCGGCCGACACCGCGACCCGGACGCGCCGTTCGCGCTGTTCGTGGCCTTCAACCCGCCGCACACGCCGTTCGACCAGGTTCCGCCGCAATACCTCCGCCCCTACGCCGACGCGACGGCCGAGGAACTGCTCAGCCGCCCGAACGTCTCCCCCGAGGGCCGCGGCGAGGTCGCGCTGGAGCACGTGAAGAACTACTTCGCCGCCGTTACCGGCATCGACGAGCAGATCGGGCGCATCCTCCACGCCCTCGACGCCGCCGGCCTGCGCGACGAGACCGTCGTGGTCTTCACCGCCGATCACGGCGAGATGATGGGCAGCCACGGGCTCATGCACAAGAACGTCTGGTACGACGAGTCCCTGCTGGTGCCCTTCCTGGTCCGCTGGCCCGGGCGCGTGCCCGCCGGGCAGGACGATGCCCTGCTCAGCGTCCCCGACGTGATGCCCTCGCTGCTGAGCCTGATGGGCCTCGGCGATCGCGTCCCCGCCGGCGTGGAAGGGCGGGACCTCTCGGGCGTCTTTCGCGGCGAGTCGGCCGACCGCCCGGGCTCGGCGCTGTACCTGAACTGCCTGCGGATCGATCCGATGCAGGGCAACCGCGGGCTGCGGACGCCGGAGCGGACGTTCGTTCTCCGCCGCACCGACGCCGGGGAGGAGGTCTTCCTCCACGACAACGCCGCCGACCCGTACCAGCTCGAGAACGTCGCCGCAGACCGCCCGGGAGAAGTCGAAACCCTCCGCCGCGAGCTGTGGGGGTGGCTTGAGCGAACCGGCGATCCTTGGGCCACCGGCGAGCCGCCAGCGCCGGCCGCGAACGATGAACCCGCCGTGTAGGAGGCCGGCACCATGGACAAGCACGCCACGCCCGCACCGTGCGGGCTCGTATGCCGGACATGCCGACACATCGACGCGGGCTGCGCCGGCTGCCTCGACGACGGGGGCGAGGCCGACTGCCCCGTGCGAACCTGCGCCGCCGGGCGCGGGCTCCCGGGCTGCTGGGCCTGCGACGACCTGCCCTGCGAGGTGATCGCCGGCATGGACCCGGCCTGGCGGGGGCTGACGGAGGGGATGTCGGCCTCGGCCCGCGAGCACGGCCCGGCCGAGCACGCCCGCCTGGCCCTGGCGCACCTCGGCGAGGGCACCGAGTACGGCGACCTGCGGTTCAAGGACGCCGGGGAGATACGCCGCATCGTCGCCGGCGACCCCGGCCGCGGTCCCGCCGCGCGCTGACGCCGGTGCCCGTCAGGGCTTCTCGGCCCCGCACCTGGCGGTCCGCGCGATCGTCACGTCGCGGCGGACGTCTTCCAGCAGGGCCCGCCAGTCCAGCACGCGCGTGCGGGCGAGCAACTGCGGGCGGTAGCGCTTCGACGCGTTGGCGGCGTAGGCCCGCCAGTGCCCGACGGCCTCGGTGAGCTGTCGCACGGCCGCGGCCTGGCGGCCCGGCTTGCCGGCGGTGCGGAAAGCGTGGAGCTCGACGGCCCCGAGGATCTTCGCGGCGTAGTACCGCCCGAGGTGTGCCATGGCCTCGATGTCGGCGAGCGTGTCGGCCAGCTCGCCGCCGGCGGGGGGGTCGGCGGCGGAGCGGACGGCGTCGGCGCCGGCCAGCGCGGCGGCGGCGTGGTCGGCCAGCTCGGCGGCGACCTGCCTCGCGCCGGTGCCCTCGCCTTTGCCCTCGGCCGCGGCGGGGATCGAAAGCAGCCCGCTGCCCGCCATCGGTCCGACGGCGATGAAATCCTCGACGGTGTGGAAGCCCTTGCGGGCGTCCATGCAGCCCTCGACGGCCCACATGAAGTCCCAGTTCCGCCAGTGGAAGCGGTTGACCAGGGGGATGATCTTCGACGCCCGCTGCCACGCGTCGTACAGCCCCGCCGCGTCGCTCAGCCCCAGCCGCCGGGCGATCACGCGCCGCCAGAACCGCCGGTCCAGCTGCGGGTCGTACGCCAGCCGCCCCCAGAGCATGGTGCGGTACCAGTGCTTGCGGAACTCGAGGCGGCCGCGCTTGGCGGGGGCCACGTCGTTGTGCGTGCGTCCCCAGACGTATCCGTCGGAGCCCATGTGGAAGCCCGCGGTGACCTCGGGCGGGGGCAGGTGGGCCAGGAAGGCGCGGACGTAGTCCGGATCGCCCCAGCGGAAGCAGAAGATGTCGTCGTTGCGGAGGTTCCACCAGCATGTCAGCTCGTGGTCGGCGAGGTCGCCGAGAAGCCCGTCGGCGAACGGCGGGTCGGGGTGGGAGTACATGTGCGCCCGGGCGTACTTGAAGCTCAGCTCGAACGGCCCGGCGTCGTACTTGGCGCCGAAGTCGCGCCAGATCGGCCCCACCCCGCTTTGCCAGTAGCGGTGGATGAACCGCACCCGTCGGCCGGGAAGGCCCGCCGCGGCGTCGCGGACGCCCTGCCCGTACGCCCGCCAGAGGAACCGCTCCTTGGCGAACTCGCCCTTGCGGTGGCGCATCCGCTCGCCCGCCGTCGTGCCGATCCCCGCCAGCAGCGGGTAGGTGCGGATCGTCTCGCGGACGCACTCGCGCAGGTACGCGATCGTCCGCGGGTTGTCCTGCTCCGGCGTGATGCCATACTTGCCCGTCGCTCCGTCCGTGAAGACGTTCCACGTGATGAAGTGCACCGCGATGCCCCGCTCGTGGGCGTGGCGCATCACCCGCCGCCAGAAGGCGATCTTCTCGTCGATGGTCATGCGGCGGACGGTGCGGAGGTTCTCCGGCCGGCGGTACTTGGGGTCGCGCCATTCGCGGTGGGTGCGGCGGTCGGGGGCGATCTTCGTGACGCAGACGTCGTCGAGGGCGACGTCGGGGTAGTTGGGGCACTGGACGATGGACGGGAAGGGATGGGGGTTCCAGAGCGTCAGCGTGTTGTAGCGATGGCGGGCGAGCTCGTCGAGGACGTCCCGCCAGAAGGCGAAGTCCCACATGTGGGGGATGTTGGCCTGGGCGGCGTCGCCGGTGTCGTCGTAGCTGGGCGTGCGGGCGTCGAGGGGGATGTTGAACTTGATCCCTCGCCGGGCGATGGCCGGTATACCCCGCGGCCGCCAGCGTTTCGGCAGGCGTCGGTCGAGCGCGACGCGCTCGGCGAGGTCCAGCAGGGCGACCATGGCGGCGTTGGCGTCGGCGGCGGCGACCAGGGCGCCGGGGCGGCCCCCGGGCAGGTCGGCGACCTCGAAGCCCGTCGCTCTGCCGGCGAGGCGGATGCGGAGGATCCAGGCATCGGGGTCGGCCCGTTCGGGCCTGACGCGGCGGACGGCGACGCCTGCCTGCCGCGCCGCGGCGGTCAGCTCGGCGAGGGCGAAGGCGATCTGGTTGGCGTCGCAGTCGCAGACGACGCCGACGGTCCGGGCCTGGAGGCCCGTGGTCGCCGCCGGTGCCATGGCCGTCGCGAGGAGGGCGGTGAGCAGCGCAGTTCTTGTTCTCATGGCCGGTTGCCTCCATCGGCTTCGGTGTCGGCGGCGGGGTCTGTCGCGGCGATTATGCCACGAGCCGAAAGAAACTGCCCGCTTTCTCCGATTTAGGCTTGCGATAGGCGGGGCGGGTGTGTGTATACTGAATAGTGAAAAAAATCACAGCAAGCTCTGCCCGCATCCAGGCCGGGCAGAGTTGACGTGCCCGCCGCCCACCCCGGACGCATCCCCGCAGGCCCCTCAGACGCAAGGCCAACCGGGGCGGTGTTGACGGGTCGGTCCGGCCGGCCCCGGACGTGACGGGGCTCGGCCGGCGGCTTTACAGGGACCCCCAGCGAGGTCGAGGTAACGCACATGAGCGAGAATCTCCAGCAGGCCGTCGAGGACATCTGCCGGGACTGCGGCAACGATCGCAGTCGGATGATGGACATCGTCCGGGCGGTTCAGGCCCGCTTTGGCTGTGTCGGCGGCGAGGCGCTCGACGCGATCGCCCGGGCCCTCGGCGTTCACCGCGTCGAGGTCGAGAGCGTCGTTTCCTTTTACGCCTTCCTCTCCGAGCGGCCCAAGGGCAAGGTCGTCATCCGCGTCAGCAACTGCGTCCCCTGCCTCATGAACGGCGCCGACCGCGTGATGGCGGGCTTCACCGAGGCGCTGGGCATCCAGCCGGGTGAGACCACCGCCGACGGGAAGATCTCCCTGGAGTGGACCGCCTGCATCGGCATGTGCGATCAGTCCCCCGCGGCGCTGATCAACGACGAGGTGTTCACCTACATCTCCGGCGACCGCGCCAAGTCGATCGTCTCGGAACTCCAGGCCCAGGACACCCCGGACCCCTCGAAGCTCGTCCACAAGCTCGGCGACGGCAACAACGAGTCCGACCTCGTCCGCTCGATGGTCCACAACAACGTCCGCAAGGACGGCCCCGTGGTCTTCGGGCCCTACACGGCCGGGCAGGCGCTCCAGAAGGCCCTGTCGATGACCCCCCAGGAGGTGATCCGGGAGGTCAAGACGGCGCGGCTTCGCGGCCGGGGCGGCGCGGGCTTCCCGACGGGCATGAAGTGGGACTTCACCCGCCAGGCCCCCGGGGACGACAAGGTCGTGATCTGCAACGCCGACGAGGGCGAGCCGGGCACGTTCAAGGACCGGGTGATCCTCACCGAGCGGGCGGACCTGCTGTTCGAGGGCATGACCATCGGCGGCTACGCCGTGGGGGCCTCGACGGGCATCCTGTACCTTCGGGCCGAATACGCCTACCTCCGCGAGCTGCTGGAGGACATCCTGACCCGCCGCCGCGAGGCCGGGCTGCTGGGCAAGGGCGTCTGCGGCAAGGACGGCTTCGACTTCGACATCCGCATCCAGATGGGTGCCGGCGCGTACATCTGCGGGGAGGAGACGGCCCTGATCAGCTCCTGCGAGGGGCTGCGGGGCGATCCGAAGAACCGCCCGCCGTTCCCGGCCCAGAAGGGCTTCCAGGGGCGCCCGACGACGGTGAACAACGTCGAGACGTTCTGCTGCGTCACGCGGATCATCGAGCACGGCTCGGGCTGGTTCGCCGAGATCGGCTCGCAGGGCAGCCCGGGCACGAAGCTGCTCAGCGTCTCCGGCGACGTCGCCAAGCCCGGCGTCTACGCCCTGCCCTTCGGCATCAAGCTCAGCGAGCTGCTGGAGCAGACCGGCGCCGAAGACCCCGTCGCCGTCCAGATCGGCGGGCCCAGCGGGCAGATGGTCGGCCGCAACGACTTCGCCCGCACCATCTGCTACGACGACCTGGCCACCGGCGGGTCGGTGATCGTCTTCGGCGGGAAGCGCGACCTGTTGACCGTGGCCTCGGAGTTCATGGAGTTCTTCATCGAGGAGAGCTGCGGCTACTGCACGCCCTGCCGCGTGGGCAACGTGCTGCTGAAGGAGCGGCTGGACCGCATCATCGGCGGCAAGGGCACGCCGGAGGACCTGGCCTACCTCCAGGACCTCGGCGAGACGGTCAAGGCCGCCAGCCGCTGCGGGCTCGGCCAGACCAGCCCCAATCCGATTCTCTCGACCCTCAGCAACTTCCGCGATCTCTACGAGGCAAAGGTCGCCCCGGCCCCCGACGGGCTGAGGCCGTCGTTCGACCTGGCCGCCTCGGTCGGCGATGCCGAGGCCATCGCCGGACGCAACTCCGTGCATGTTGAGCACGCTTAGAATGGGAACCAACTGATGAGCGACAAGATTACGATTACCATAGACGGCGTCGAAATCCAGGGCGCCCCCGGGCAGACGATCCTGGAGGCCGCCGACGCCGCGGGCATCTACATCCCCCGGCTCTGCGCCAAGGACGAGCTGTGCGCGTTCGGTTCCTGCCGGGTGTGCACGGTGATCGCCAACGGCCGGCCCCAGGCGGCATGCACCCAGCCGATCGCCGAGGGGATGATCGTCGAGAACGACACCGAGCAGCTCCGGAACATCCGGTCGAGCATCATCGAGATGCTCTTCGTGGAAGGCAATCACTACTGCATGTTCTGCGAGAAGAGCGGCAACTGCGAGCTGCAGGCGCTGGGCTACCGGTTCGGCATGACGACGCCGCGGTACCCGTACATGTTCCCCGAGCGGGCGGTGGACGCCTCGCACCCGGACATCTGGATCGACCACAACCGCTGCGTGCTCTGCGGGCGCTGCGTCCGCGCCAGCCGCGACCTCGACGGCAAGCACGTCTTCGAGTTCGTCGGGCGCGGGCCCGACCGCCGGATCGCCGTCAACGCCGAGGCCCGCCTGGCCGACACGAAGCTGGACATCGCCGACAAGGCCTGCGACGTCTGCCCCGTTGGCGCGATCCTCAAGAAGCGCGTCGGTTACGCGGTGCCCATCGGCCAGCGCAAGTACGACCACGAGCCCATCGGTTCCGACATCGAGGCCCGCCGCGCCGCGGCCAGTCAGAGCGAGTGAGAGGACACGCCACCATGGCCAAACCCAAAGTAGCGACAGCGTCCCTGGCCGGCTGCTTCGGCTGCCACATGTCCATCCTGGACATCGACGACCGCATCCTGGAGCTCATCGAACTGGTGGACTTCGACAAGTCCCCCATCGACGACATCAAGGAGTTCACCGGGCAGTGCGCCGTCGGGCTCATCGAGGGCGGCTGCGCCAACGAGGAGAACGTCCGCGTCCTCCAGGACTTCCGCAGGCACTGCGACGTGCTGGTCTCCGTCGGCGACTGCGCCACCATGGGCGGCATCCCCGCCCTGCGCAACACCATCCCGCTGAAGGAATGCATCGACGAGGCCTACCTCAACGGGCCCACCGTATACAACCCCGAGGGCAAGATCCCCAGCGACGTGGAGGTACCCCTCTGCCTCGACAAGGTCTACCCCTGCCACGAGGTCGTCAAGATCGACTACCACCTGCCCGGCTGCCCGCCCCCGGCAGACAGCATCTGGCAGGCGCTGGTGGCGCTGCTGAACGACAAGCCGATGGACCTTCCCTACGAGCTGATCAAGTACGACTGAGAACCACGACCTCGCACCCGCCGCGGCGGCCGGCAACGCCGGCGGCGAGCGGGGCGACGTCCTCAAGGCCGACCGGGCCGGCCAGGGCCCGGCGCCAGCGGAGCGAGAACCCATGGTAGAAGCCACCGACAAGCTCAAGAGAATCGCCATCGAGCCGGTTACCCGCGTGGAGGGCCACGGCAAGGTCTCCCTGCTGCTCGATGACAACAACGAGGTCAAGCAGGCCCGGTTCCACATCGTGGAGTTCCGAGGCTTCGAGCGGTTCGTCCAGGGCCGGCCCTTCTGGGAGGTGCCCGTACTGGTCCAGAGGCTGTGCGGGATCTGCCCGGTCAGCCACCACCTCGCCGCCGCCAAGGCCATGGACCGCATCGTCGGCGGCGAGAACCTCACCCCCACCGCCGAGAAGATGCGCCGCCTTATGCACTGCGGGCAGACCTTCCAGAGCCACGCCCTCCACTTCTTCCACCTCTGCTCGCCGGACCTGCTGTTCGGCTTCGACGCCGACCCGGCCATCCGCAACGTCATCGGCGTGGCCAAGGATGAGCGGTACAAGCACCTCGCCGTCCAGGGCGTGATGATGCGCAAGTACGGCCAGGAGGTCATCAAGGCCACGGCCGGCAAGAAGATCCACGGCACCGGCGCGATTCCGGGCGGGATCAACAAGAACCTCAGCATCGCCGAGCGGGACGGGTTCCTCAAGGACTTCGACCAGATGCTCCAGTGGTCGCGGGACACCGTCAAGCTCGCCAGGGACTACACCGTCGAGCACCTCGACGAGGTCAAGGACTTCGGCTCGTTCCCGTCGAACCACCTCTCGCTGATCCGCGAGGACGGGGCGATGGACCTGTACCACGGCAACCTGCGGGCGATCGACGCCGAGGGCAACACGATCTTCGACCAGGTCGACTACCAGGACTATCTCCAGTACATCCGCGAGGAGGTCAAGGACTGGTCCTACATGAAGTTCCCGTTCATCCAGTCGCTCGGCCCCGAGGACGGCTGGTACCGGGTCGGGCCCCTGGCGCGGGTCAACACGGCGGACTTCATCGACACGCCCGACGCCGAGGCCGCACGCAAGGAGTTCGCCGCCGTCACCGACGGCAAGCCGAACAACATCACCATGGCCTACCATTGGGCGCGGATGATCGAGCTGCTCCACGCGATCGAGAAGATCGGCGAGCTGCTTCACGACAGCGACCTCCAGGGCGAGGACCTCGTCGTCACCGGCGAGCGCCGCGAAGAGGCCGTCGGGCTCATCGAGGCCCCGCGAGGCACCCTGTTCCATCACTACAAGGTCAACGAGAACGACCAGGTGACCATGGCGAACCTGATCGTCTCCACCACCCACAACAACGAGCCGATGAACCGGGCGGTGCGGGGCGTCGCGGCCGACCACCTCTCCGGCAAGCCCGAGATCACCGAGGGCCTGCTGAATCACGTGGAGGTGGCGATCCGCGCGTACGACCCGTGCCTGTCCTGCGCGACGCACGCGCTGGGCAAGATGCCGCTGGTCGTCGAGCTGTACGACAGCGACGGCGAGCTGATCGACGCGAAGGCCAAGGAATGACCGAACGCCGCGGCGAGGTGCTGGTCCTGGGCTTTGGGAACCCCGCGCGGGGTGACGACGCCCTCGGCCCGGCCGTCGCCGCCGCGATCGAGCGGGCAGGCCTGCCCGGTGTGACCGTCGATGCCGACTACCAGTTGACCGTCGAGGACGCCGAGGCCGTCGCCGCACACGACGTCGTCGTCTTCGTCGATGCCGCCTGCGTCGGGCCCGAGCCGTTCGCCTTCGAACGCCTCGAGCCCAAAGAGGAGCTGGGCTTCTCCAGCCACGGCTGCGAGCCCCCGGCCGTGCTGGCGCTGGCCCGGGGCCTCTTCGACGCCGGCACCGCCGCGTACGTCCTCGGCATCCGCGGCTGGTCGTTCGAGCCGTTCGTCGAGGAGATGACCGACCGGGCGAAGGCGAACCTTGCCGCCGCCACGGACTTCCTGTTGGATGTACTGAAAGACCGCTCTTTCGAGCAAGCCGCCCGGCGGGCCCGCCCGGCCGACGCCGCGGACAGCGAGGAACCGACATGCAAGACGGAAAGCACGTGATCCTGTACGTTGACGACGACCAGGACGTCCTCGACGGCATCCGCCTGGTGCTGGAGAACAACGACTACGTCATGGTCGAGGCCCATACCGCCGAGGAAGGCCTGCGCAAGTACAAGGAGACCGGCCCCGACCTGGTCATCGTCGACCTGATGATGGAAGAGGTCGATGCCGGCGTCCAGCTCGCACGAAACCTCAAGGCCGAGGGAAACACCGCGCCGGTCTTCATGCTCTCTTCCGTCGGCGACGGCATGAACGAGAACATCTCCGCCAGCGAGCTCGGCCTCGCCGGCGTCCTCCAGAAGCCCATCGACCACAACGTCCTCCTGACGCTGCTGAAGGGCAAGCTGTCGTAGGCCCCGCCCGCGAGGCCCCCGTCAGCAGGCGATAGTCATCAACCCGAAGCACCGTATCCCCCTGCGCTGACGCGCACCAACGCGGACTGCGCTCACCGGACCCGCGCGGACGCTGCGGCCCGCCGCGATGTCCCAACACATCTCCTCCCGCGGTCCCATTCTCCGCCGAGGATCCCCCGGGCCGGCGGTTCCGGCCTTGGGGTCGCACGGCAATCCCCGCTCCCCGCCGACTCCGATTTGCCCCGGCGAATCTGAATCGTAGCTTCCAAGTGACAGGCGGCCGACCGCAGAGGCGTCGGGCGCCCCGGACAATCCGTCACCAGGAACCTCAGGAGGGCCTGACATGGACCGCAGCAACCGCAACGTCTTTCGCATCGGGGGATTCCTCGCCTCGGCCGCACTGATCGCACTGCTGGCCGCACCCGCCGCCGCCGCACCGGTCACCGGCGTCTTCGACAGCATCTTCGGCGACGTCCTCGAAGGCCGCTGGTCCGAGAGCTACGTCAACGGCCTGCCCGGGCAGGCGGGCAACACCCTTACCGCCCACAGTTGGGACGGCTCGAGGGCGGCCGGGCAGTGGACCATCGACGGGCTCGTATCCTTCGCGCCCACCTACGGGGGCACCACCCCGGTGGGTGCGGAACTGTACGTCACCGAGTACGACACATCCGCGGCGACGATGACGCTCGCCTCCGCCGGCCCGTGGTGGGACCCCGCCGACTCGGCGGGCATGTCCGCCTACGCCGTGGACCTCACCAGCTACCGCCACGACACGTACGTCAGCGAAGACGGCAGCGTGGACACGCAGGTGACGCTGACCGGGCAGTTCGCCGACTTCCCCGATCACCGCATCGAGTGGCTGCTGGCCTGGGCCGTCCAGGACGGCACCGGGGCGGTCCCCGGCGGCGGCGAGTACCCCGACTACGAGCCCCCCTGCGCCACGGCCGGCCATTACGGGCGCGTCCAGGAGATCCAGCTCGAGGTCGTCCCCGAGCCGGCCTCGCTGGGCCTGCTGCTGCTCGGCGGCGCCGCCGTCCTGCTCCGCCGCCGGCAGCGGACGGCGTGACCCGCCGGCTGGCGACCCGAGGCGGCGTCGACTATGCTGGTCCGGCGCCGCCATGCGAAGCTTTCCACTGCCCAACACGACGCTTCGGTCGGCGGTGATCGGGCTCGGCACGGCCGGGTTCGGCACCGCCGTCGATGCCGACGACGCCTTCGCCCTGATGGACCGCTACGTCGAGGCCGGGGGCAACCACCTGGACAGCGCCCACGTCTATGCCGCGTGGGAGCCCGGCGGGTGGGGGGCCAGCGAACGGACCGTCGGGGCCTGGCTGGCCGACCGCGGCACCCGCGACGAGGTCCTCCTCGCCACCAAGGGCGCCCACCACGACCTGGCGACCCACCAGCCGCGGCTGACCCGCGAGGCGATCGCCGCCGACCTCGCCGAGAGCCTCGACCGCCTCGGGACCGACCGGATCGACCTCTACTGGCTCCACCGCGACGACCCGGCCGTGCCCGTCGCGGACATCCTCGGCTGGCTCGGCGAGCACATCGACGCCGGGGTCATCTCCGCGATCGGGTGCAGCAACTGGACCGCCGCCCGCCAGCGTCAGGCCGCCGAGGCCGCCCGGTCGGCGGGGCGGACGGGCTTCTGCGCCTCGCAGGTCCGCTGGAGCTACGCCGACTTCCGCCTGCCCCCCGGCGACGGCGGCTCGGGCATGCTGGCCATGGACGCCGACATGCTCGCCTTCCACCGGGAGACCGGCATCCCCGTCGTCGCCTATGCCGCCCAGGCGGGGGGGTTCTTCTCGGGGCGGTACGGGCCCGGGGCCGACCCCGCGGCCGAGGGGGTCCGCCGGCGGGTGGTGACCTGCTACGGCAGAGAGGGGAACTACCGCCGCCTCGCCGCCGCCGAGTCGCTCGCCGCCTCCGGCGGTCTGACCGCCAACCGGGTCGCCCTCGCCTGGCTGCTGCACCGCCCGGTGGCGGTCTGCGCCCTGGTCGGCTGCCGGACCGTCCGCCAGCTCGACGACACCCTCGCCGCGGCGGAGCTGCGGCTCTCGCAGGCGGAACTCGCCGCCCTCCCGCCGGGGCCGCCCTGACCCCTTCGCCGGGGCGGGTGTGTCGGCTCTGTCCACCCCTGTCCATAGTGGACACAACGAGGGTGCGTATGTGTAAACTCTTTTTTGTGTAACGAGTTATCATGTGTCCGGATTCTGTCCAATCGGGGGGTCGGGTGGACAGGCGGACAGGATCGGACACGGCGGGACAGGGGGGTGGACAGGGGCGGATCGACGAACAAATCAAAAGCGGTACGTCTTTTCCGCTACACCGAGTCCGCCCCGTTCAGTTTCGCCCCGATGGCCCGGCCGAGGTCGCACGCGGCCGCCATCGCCGCCGGCTGGAGCTCGAAGCGGAACCGCGCGACGGTGTCGGTCGTCGCGTCGGGCCCGAAGAGCATCTTCAGCCCGCTCATCGAGCAGGCGTCCCCCTTGCCGCACCGCACGCAGGGGACGTTGCCCTGCACCTTCACCGCCCCGACGAACTCCATCCCTTCCTCCATCATGTAGAAGCGGATCGCGTCGGCGGCGAGGTCCGCCGCAGGCGGCAGCGTCGGGCACCCGGGCGGGACGGCCGCGGTCACCACGGCCCCCCCGGGCTTGCCCCGCATATACCCATGCACGTGCCTCAGCGGGTACAGCCGCTCGAGGAACGCCTTCGTCCGCGCATCCAGCGTCGAATAGGGCGCATATCCCCCCACGATCAGCGCATCGGCCTCCCGGGCCTTCTCCATCAAACCATTGCCGTCGTCGTCCAGCACACAAGAATTGGTCTTCACGCAGCCCATACAGGCCACGCAGGGCTCGATCCGGTACTGCCTGAGCTTCACCAGCTCCGTCTCCAGCCCCGTCGCCTCCAACGCCGCCGCCAGCGCCCGGTCCGTGTTGCTCTCGGCGATCGGCGAACCCGACACACCAAGGACCTTCCGCACGCGGTTGCCCGAACCTGTCTCGGCCATCCTGATCTCTCCTGCCCACCCTCGGCCCGGGGGGGCGATTCCAGGCTGTGTCTGATATATCCAATCCGGGCTTCGAGCGTGCTGGATCGCGTCTGGTGGCGTCCGCCTGCATCGGCGATTCGAAGCGGAATCGCCTGCTTCGGCGTCCTTGCCAGCCACGAACCAGCCCGCTCTCGGGCCGCGGAGCGATATATCAGACACAGCCTAGCAGCTTCGCGCCGGCGACTGAAGCCCGCACCGCCACCCAAGCCTCCCGGCGGGGTTAGAGACCTTATCCCGCCGCCGTCCCGGGCGGGGCCGAGACCGAGACCAGCGCACCTCAACGGGAGAACCTCATGGGCTCCAGGCGAACGAAGGTCACCAGGCGGGGATTCCTCAAGGGCACGGCGGCGGCCGCGACCGCCTTTACCATCGTCCCCAGCCACGTCCTCGGCGGTCCGGGCAAGGTCGCCCCCAGCGACACGTTCGGCGCGGCGTTGATCGGCTGCGGCGGGCGGGGCCCGGGCACGTTCGGCGGGCTGAAGAAGGGCGGGCTGCACACCGTGAAGCTCGGCGCCTGCGACGTGGACATGCACCGCGCCCGGCGGTTCGGCGGCAAGGACTCCAAGGTCCTGGTCACGCAGGACTTCCGGCGCATACTCGAGCGGAAGGACATCGACGTCGTCGCCATCGCCACCCCGCCGCACTGGCATGCGCTGATCAGCATCATGGCCATGGAGGCCGGCAAGGACGTCCTCTGCGAGAAGCCGATGACCCGCTTCATCGCCGAAGGCCGGGCCGTCGCCAATGCCGCCAGGCGGTACGGGCGGATCTTCCAGATCGGCACGTACGGGCGGTTCGGCGCCTCCCGCGGCAAGAGCCAGCAACGCACCCACAAGATCTTCCGCAGCGGGCTGCTCAAGCAGACCGACGCCGTCTACGTCCACCGGGGCGGCTTCAAGGTCAAGCAGTGGTCCGGGCGCGTCGACCTGCTGCCCCAGCCCGTGCCCGATCACCTCGACTGGGACATGTACTGCGGGCCCAGCCCGCTGAAGCCCTTCGTGCGGACCCGCCACGGCGGGACCCACCGCTGGTACTGGGACTACGAGGGCGGCGGGCTCGGCGACATGGGCCAGCACAAGCTGGACCCGATCAACTGGATCTTCGGCCGCGACGATACAAGCCCCGTCGAGGTCGAGACCTTCGCCCCCCCGGCCCATCCGGAGGTCGCGGGCATGTGGGCCTGGAGCAAGCTGAAATACGCCGACGGGTTCACCCTCGTGCTCGAGAGCGGCGAGTGGGGGCCCAACACCGGCATGAAGTCCAAGGGCGTCGACCTCGACGACCTCAGCAAGGAAGACCGCGCCAAGCTCGAGAAGATGCCCGACCCCGAGCCGCTGCTGAGCTTCGGCGAGGCCGTCAAGACCCGCGCCAAGGCCGGCGGCAACGCCGAGGCCGCCCACCGCACCGCCTGCCTGATGCACCTGACCAACATCTCCATCCGTACCGGGCGAAAGCTCAAGTACGACCCGGTCAAGGAACGCTTCATCGGAGACGAAGAGGCCAACCGCCTGGCCTACCAGCCCATGCGGGCGCCCTGGCGACTGTAGACCAGCGGCCGGCGGCGGCAGTGGCGGACACGGAAAGAACCGAATTCTCCGAAAGGATGAACGAATATGGCCCTTGCAGATGAGATCAAAGCCGTCGTCGAGAAGCTGCCCGAGCTCGACGAGAAGGCCGAGGACAAGAAGAAGCGCCGCCGCGGCGAGGAAGGCAAGCTGACCGGGCCGCCCTGGGACGAGGCCGGCGAGCTCTACGACGCGGTCCTGGCCAAGGGCCGGCCGGGCGTCGAGGCCGTCATCGACATGATCCGCCCGCCCGACGAGGGCGGGGACTACAAGGCCCGGTACATGCTCGCCGGGCTCGGCGTCTACGCCTGCCGCGAGGGCAAGGACAAGGCCCGCCGGGCCGTCGTCGGCGCCCTCGCCGCCAAGCTCCCCGACGTGCCCTCCCCCATCCGCGCCACGCTCGCCCAGGAACTCCAGCGCGTCGGCACCGACGCCGCCGCCGCCGCCCTGAGCGAGATGCTCACCGACGAGAAGCTCTGCGACCCCGCCGCCAGGGCTCTGCTGGCCATCGGGGCCGGCGCCAAGCCCTTCCGCGACGCCCTCGCCAAGGCCAAGGGCCCCGCCCGGCTGCACCTCGTCCAGTCGATCGCCGCCGCCGCAGACCCCACCGCCGCCGGCGTCCTCCGCGAGGCCCTCGACGACGGCAACCGCGACGTCCGACTCGCCGCCGCACGCGGCCTGGCAGACCTCGCCCACGCCGACAGCGCCGACGACCTGCTCAAGCTGGCGGGCACCAAGGACCGCTGGCAGCGCATCCAGGCCACCAAGGCCTGCCTCGTCCTCGCCGAGAACCTCGCCGCCGCCGGCAAGGCCGACGACGCAAAGCGCGTCTACCGCCAACTGCGGGACACGCGTACGGAACCGGACGAGCAGTACGTAAAGGAAGCGGCCGAACGCGCCCTCGCCGGGGCCTAGGCCCGGGGGGGGGGCCGGCGGACCCATCGGCCCATCTTCGGCCCGCGCCCCGGGCCGACCTGCGCCGAGGGGGCGAAGCCGTAGGGAGATGACCGGAATACCGGCGGGCTGCAACGGTGGATAACCGCAGAGGCGCCGCGGAATTGCCCGGCTTTGCGGAACGCTTATCCGCTCTCGATCCTCCCTTGACTTTTGAGGGGTTTGTGGTAGCATAAAGGGGAATGTGAGGCGGGCGCAGCCTCGATCCGGCCCTCGAAAACGGCCGGCAGCGGGCTGCCGACCCGAACTGCACATCGCATATTCAGATCGCAACTCTTTGCTTAACGGAAGGTTGTGAGCGGCCACGAATCAAGGCCTCTCACGGATGAGGTTTGGAGGATGTCGGCGAGCGAAGCTGCCCGTCGGCCCAAAGCGAAGGTCGTTACAACGAGAAGTTTTGTGAACACATCGCGTTTGTCCGAAGCCATCGCGCCGCGCCACAACGGGCACTGCGCAAATTCTCATGTCCGGTCCACCGGTACTCGACAGCCCACTGTCGGCTCCTACTACAGCGGAAGGGAGAGAAGCATGTCACGCAAGCTTGCCCTGATCGTCGCGTTTTTGACCCTCGGTCTGATCGGCCTCGGAGGCGCCCACGCCGCCGACGCCAACTGGGTAGGCGGCGGCACCACCGCCGACTGGTTCGACGCCAACAACTGGTCGGCCACGACCATACCCGGCGCCGCCGACACCGCGACCTTCAACGTCGACTCCGGCGATGTCACGCAGTTCGAACCCGACCTCGGCGGCGGCCCGGCCAGCGTGGACGTGCTGGAGTTCGTCGACGCGGCGGACTTCTACCTCGTCGACAACGGCACGTTGACGATCGGCTCGACGCTGACCCACAGCGCCACGGGGTTCTACGGCAACGAGATCGCCGCCGACGTGGTGGGCACCGGCCTGGCCATCAACGTCACCGGCGGGTACCTGTACCTCAGCGGCGACAACACCGGCATCGACGGCAACAGCAGCGCGACGGTCTCCTCCGGCGCGGAGCTGTGGCTGGACAGCACGACGGCCGGCGGCTCGGCGTGGATCGAGCTCGACGGCGGCACGGCGGTGCTGAACGTCACCCATGCCGGCGGGACGGACTTCGGCAACGACATCTACGCCACCGCCTCCGGGGCGGACATCCGCTCCGAGGGCGGCACCGGCGAGGTGGGCGAGCTGTGGGTCGATCCGGCCGTGGACGCCACCGTTACCGGCAGCCTCCAGGCGAGCCTGCTCGACGTGGGCGCCGGCGGCTCGCTGGCCGCCTCCGGCGACTTCGCCACCACCGGCGGCGCCGCGGTCAAGAGCAACGCCAGCCTCTCGGCCAACTCCCTGGACATCGGCGGGACCCTCTCGCTGGGCACCGGCGCGTCGGCGACCTTCGCCGCGGCCGGCTCGGCCGGGAGCCTCTCGCTCAACGACGGCGCCCTGGTCACCGCCAACGGCGACCTGACCGTCAGCAACCCCGGCGGCACGTCGATGACCTACGGCGGGGCGGGCACGGCGACGATCGACGTCGCCGCCGACAGGACCGTCTCGATCGGCAAGGTCGATGACGGCGCCCAGGCGGTCACGCTGGTCAAGACCGGCGCCGGGCGGCTGAGCCTCAACGATCCCGACAACGTCATGAGCAGCTCGACGCTCAAGGCCTCCGCCGGGACGCTGAGCGTCTTCGGCAACACCGCCGGCAGCTCGGCCGACGGGGCCGACATCACGCTGGACGGCGGGACCTTCCTCGTCGAGGCCGAGGCCGAGTTCTTCCGCGGCATGGAGGCCCGCTACTACCAGGCCGGCCTGACGACCTTCTACGTCGGCGGCGACGACCGGGCCGAGGAGTTCGTCGACGAGGCGACCCTCCGCGCCTGGGAGGCCGGCATGACCCCCGCCGTCGAGGGCACGGTGATCTCCCCGCTGGACTCCCCCGGCGGCGGCTCGACCAACGGCGGCGGCGCATTCAGCAACCTCCAGCACATCGAGGCCATCGACCCGGTCAGCCTGGGCAACGACAACCTCGTCGCCGTCTTCGACGGCTGGATCTACATCGAAGCCGACGGGACCTACGACTTCAACACCGAGAGCGACGACGGGACGATGATCTGGATCGACGGGGAGGAAGTCGTCCACAACAACCACTACCAGGGCTACAACGGCTCGCTCCAGTCCGGCAGCGCGTTCCTCGAGGAAGGCTACCACCAGATCTACATGGGCTTCTACGAGGGCACCGGCGGGGCCGGCTTCACCTTCCGCATGGAGGGCTCGCCCATCGACGCCAACGAGCTGTTCCACGGCAGACTGGCCAAGCACGTCGCCGTCGGCAGCGACGTGACGATGACGCGGAGCTCGACGATCGAGTCCGAGGCGGCCATCTCGGCCGACTTCGGCTCGCTGATCATCCCCGACGCCAACACGCTGACCGTCGACGGCGGCGTGAGCTTCGAGACGATCACCATGGGCGGCGGGACCATCGGCTTCACCGCCGCCGGCGAGGGCTCGACCCTCTGGACCGGCGCGATCACCGACGACGGCCTGGCCACCATCGTCAACAAGGACGGCGCGGGCGTGCTGGCCGTCGAGGCCGACCCGAACACCGACCTCGGCGCCACCGAGATCGACGTGATCGACGGGACGCTGCGGCTGGTCACCCGGGACGGCAACGCCCTGGCGCTGCCCAACGAGATTCGCGGCGGCGGGGACCTCCAGGTCACCGGCGACGGCCTGGCCGAGATCGACGACCTCGCCCTGACCGGCACGGCGACGATGGACGGCACCGGGACCGCCCGCGTCGACGACGTGCTGAGCACCCCGGCCGCGGTCGTCGTCAACAGCGGCACCTTCGACGCCAACGGCACGACCAGCATGGCCGGCGACGTCACCGTCAACGGCGGGCAGTTCATCGACCGCGCCGGCGCGACCATCGGCGGGGTCACCGTCAACGCAGGGCAGTTCACCGCCGAGTCGCTCCTGTCGGCCACGACCGTGGACGTCGCGGCCGGGGCGGACTTCGACGCCCTGGGCGACGCGAGCGTCGGCACGGCGAACGTCAGCGGCACGGCGGACTTCGACGGCAACGCGAGCTTCACCGGGGCCCTGAACGTCCAGGACCGCGCCAACGCCACCGTCACCGTCGACGGGCTGCTGACCGGCGGGGACGTCAACGTCACCGGCGGGCTGCTCAACGCCAACGGCGACCTGACGGCCTCGAACCTGAGCATCTCCGGCCGCGGCAAGCTGGACCTCGGGGCGACCTCGCGTATCCAGGGCGTCACGGGCACGACGACGCTCGCCGGCGACGGCATCCTGTCGGTCGAGGACGCCAACGCCCTGATCGGGCTCAGCTCGCTGACCGTCGGCAACGACGGCTGGCTCGAGCTCCGCGCGGCCCAGAACGCCGCCAGCACCAACGTGACCGTCGCCGAGGGCGGCCTGCTCAGCGGTGAGCTCGGCTCGCTGGCGATCGGCACGGACGTGACGTTCCTGCAGGGCGCGGTCTTCGCGCCCGACGGCGGCTCCCGCTCGCCCAACGAGGTCGAGCTCGGCGGCGTGACCCTCCAGGCCGCCATGATGGGCCAGGACATCGCCCTCGGCCGCGACAGCGACCCCAACGTCGTCACCGACATCTACGACAGCGTGAAGCTGGGCGTCTGGTCCCGCGGGAACTTCCGCGACACCGGCGACGTGGACATCCGGGGCACGATGACGGACCTCGACGACACGGGCATCGAGATCGACCTCAACGGCCTGAACGTCCGGGTCAACACCGACGCCAACTTCATGACCACCGACACCGACACCGGCGTGAAGATCACCGGCGACGGGTGGATGAACCTCAACGGCCAGGCGGCCGGCACGTGGACGGTGATGCGCCGCGAGGGCGATCCGACCACGGGCAACCGGTGGGACACGGTGGCGGACTTCAACAACTCCAACGCCCTCGGCGCCGGGCAGACGCTGCACGTCGGCGGCGGGCGCTTCCGCCTCGACGCGCAGCTCGACCCCAACGCCACGGTCGTCCTGGAGAAGGACGGGCAACTGTTCCTCCACGACCGCCGCGTGGACCGCGGCAACGTCGTCGTCAAGCCCGGGGCCCTGGTCTTCACCGACGACGGCGACGACTTCACCCAGGCCGACGCCAACTGGACCTGGGAGACCGGCTCGATCTTCTACACCCGGCGGGAGAACGTCGATCCCATCGCGGCCGGCTGGCCGATGAACACGACGATCGTCTTCGACCACCAGGACCGCAACCACTACACCGGCGACTTCCGCCTCCAGGACGGCGCGGTCCTCCAGACCAGCCAGTGGGACAACGTCCTGCTGGACAACGTCGGCGACGGCAACGACATCCTGGTCGATCAGAACGCCGGCCCCGGCGCGAAGATCGGCCTGGCGGCCTTCGAGGATCAGTCGCTGGTCATCAAGACCACCTTCGACACGCAGGTCGATCCCAACGGCATCCCCGGCGACGGCGACGAGTACCTCCTCGACCTCGTCGTGGGCCATACCGAGCCCACCGCGACCGGCCAGGGCAACGCCTACAACGACCAGCGGCGGTCGATCACCTACGCCAACCCGGCCCGCAACAGCCGCGTGGCCCTCGAGCCCGGCGACGGCGAGTACGTCCGCGTCGGCAACATCGAGCTGCGCCAGGGCCAGCTTCAGTTCCGCAACGGCAGCAAGCTCGAGCCGGGCAAGACCGTCACGATGACCGACGGGACGATCGGCGCCGAGCTGCACGTCTTCAGCGGCTCCGACGGCAACAGCGACGACTTCTGGACCGACGGGTCCATCATCGTCGGCGGCGGAAACGGCGTCGAGGTCCGCGTCGACCGAGGCTCGACCACCGGCGACAACTCCGGCGTGGCCAACTACAACAAGATGAGCACCCCGGTGACCGTCGTGGCCGACGCCAACGCCGACAGCACCGACGCGATCCTGTACTCCAACCGCCACGGCAACAACGCCCCGTGGTGGTGGGGCCAGGCCCACATGGCCGACGTGACCCTTTCCGACGGCGCGAAGGTCATCGCCGAGCGGCGCAGCGACAGCCACCTGATGCTGGACCTGACGCTCGACGGCAACAGCCGGATCATCAACAGCGGCAGCAACGACAACTTCCTGAGCTTCGGCCACATCGGCGGCGCCGGCCGGCTCGACGTGGAAATGGGCAACGACCGCCTCCGCCTGATCGGCTCGCTGGCCCCCGACGTCACCGTGGCGGTCAACGGGAACGACCCGATCCGCCTGACCGACCAGACCCACGGCGACATGGGCCTCCGCGGGCGGGACATCGGCTACGACCAGGGCTTCCGCTTCAACGGCGGGACGCTGATCATCACCGGCAACGCCAACCTGACCGAGGATATCCAGGACCCCGACCCCACCGGGGCGATCGTCTTCCGCGGCCGGACCGGGGACAACAACGGCCCGCAGTTCCGCGGCAACGAGTCCGGCGGGACCTGGGGCCAGGACTTCTCGATCACGTTGGACAAGCCCGGCAGCAACCCCGGTGGGGCGCTGCGCGATCTGACGAACAACGGCTACATCTCGGCGGAGTTCCACGTCGACGATTACCCCGCGGGCACCCCCGAGGTCGTCAGTACCTACGTCGGTGAGTACCGTGTCACCGAGGATACCTACGCCTGGATCCGCACCCGCAGAGGGTCGGCCCCGGACACCTCCGAGGAAGGCCTCCTCCACATGACCAATGTCGTCCTGGAGGCCAACTCCGTGGTGTTGCTGGCCGAGGCCGACAACACGCGGATGAAGGTCGAGGGCCGGCTCGAAGGCGATGCGGCCATCTACAACGACAACGGCGGGACCCAGGGCTCCGACCCCATCGACTCCCTCGGGGACTGGACCGGCCCGCACACCCTGACGATCTTCGGCGCCGACTGGCGGTCCGTCACGACGTACGTCGACGGCGCGATCACCACCGACGGCCTGACCGTCAAGATGGTTGGCAACAGTGACGTCATGATGCGGAGCGGCTCGGCCGTCGACGTGGGCACCTTCACCGTCGATTCCGAGGCCGGCAGCGGCATCGTCTTCCAGTCCGGCTCGTCGGTCGACGCCGACGTGACGAACTTCGCCAGCGGCACCGCCTCGTTCTACAGCGGGCAGGTCGCCAACCTCGGCGACACGACGTTCGGCTTCGTGCCCAGCTTCGGCGACGCGACGATCAACATCGCCGACGCCACGTTCAACACGGCGATGGACCTGACCGCGTTTAACGGCACGATGACCGGCTCGGGCACGGTCAACGCCGACGTGACCCTCGCCAACGCCTCCGCCCTCGGCACCGACTGGACGGTCAGCAGCGGCAACACGCTGAACGTCGTCGGGCGCAGCGGCTCGGCCGGGACGGACAGCTTCACCCTCCAGGGCGGCACCCTCGACGTGAAGGTCAACGGCGACGCCATCATCGGCACCCCGGCCGACCTGAACGTCCACGGCACGGGCAACGCGCTGGGCGTCGACCGCGAGGACCCCGAGGGCCTGACCGACAAGACCCTCGCGTTCGACGCGCTGACGCTCGGCGACGGCACGAGCGCGGCCGCCAGCCTCGAGGTCGCCGGCGCCAACGACTACAACGTCGCGTTCTCCTCGACGACGATCGACACGGGCAGCTCCAACGCCCAGATCGACTTCGTGGACGCCAACACCAACGCCGACCTCGGCGCGGTGACCTTCAACGCCGGCGTGGACCTGACCATCAGCAACAAGGCCGGCTCGCTGACCACGCTGGGCGCCCTGACGGGCCCGGCGGGCTCCGACGTGGTGGTTGCCTCCACCAGCGAGGGGCAGGTCAAGCTCAGCCCCTCCACGCCGGGCGCGTGGAACGGCAAGGTGACGATCTACGCCGGCGGGCTGGTCGTGGACCAGAACCTCACCGGCTACGGCCTCGTCGGCGGCGAGCCCAGCGTCCTCGTCGACAGCGGGCTGACCGACGTGACCTACGACGGCTCCAACGGGCCGATTGACATGTCGGCCTTCAGCGTCGTGGACCTCCGCCTCGCCGCCGACATGGCCGGGGCGACCGCGCCGGTGGGCTACTTCTTCGGCGCGCTGGAAGATGACGTCATCCTCGCCAGCAGCATCGACAGCTCCTTCGCCCAGGCCGGGCGCACCGACGTGCAGCTCGACGGGGCGAACATGTACGCCGAGGTCGCCGGCGTGGACTTCGCCGCCGACATCGACTTCGTCGACTTCGCCGGCGAGGTGACCTTCGGCCTCGACGCCAACGCCGAGGACTTCGAGGTCAGCGGCGCCATCTCCGGCACCAGCGACCTCCGCAAGGTCGGCAGCGAGACCCTCACCCTCAGCGGCGACAACAGCTTCTCCGGCGACACCATCGTCGACGAGGGCACCATCGTCATGGGCCACGCCAACGCCTTCGGCGGCGTCGGAAACGCCGTGACCCTCAACGACGGCACGACGCTCGTCGTCGATGCCAACAACGCCAACCTCGGCAACGTCGCCCTCACGATGAACGCCGCCAGCTTCCTCGAAGTCAACGCCCTCGGCGTGGACCTCTCCACCGTCAGCGTCGGCACCAACACGCTGACCATCCGCAGCTCGATGGAAGGCGGCGCCGCCCCGGCCGACGTGCCGGGCCGCACCGTCCTCGATACCGACACGCTGCACGGCGACTACGAGCTGGTCCTCGACAACACCATCCAGGTCCTCCGGGACGTCCAGGTCGCCAACGTCGCCGACGGCACCGGCGGCAGCGTCACCTTCGAGGACGGCGGGCACACGCTCGAGATCGACGGCAACGTCACACTCGGCGGGCCCCGCGACTGGACCGTCGCCGACGACATGACCGTCCAGTTCGACGGCGACATCCTCGGCGGGCAGGACCTCACCAAGCTCGGGCTCGGCACGCTGGTGCTCAACGGCACCAACGCGCTGAACTCGCTCACCGTCGGCGCAAGCCCCGGCGGCATGGTCGTCGTCGGCTCCGCCGCCGCCGCTCCCGCCGCCGCAGACAGCGTCACCATCAACCAGTCCAGCCTCTACACCGTCGAGGAGCCCAACTGGGCCTACACCGAGGTGGACATGGCCGCCAGCAACGGCGTGCTCGCCCTCTCCCGGGACAGCGACGCCAACTACACCTTCTCCTCGGCCAAGCTCTCCCTCGGCGCCTACGCCGACAGCACCTACAGCGGCGACCTGACGCCCGCCGGCGACGGCTTCGTCTTCGGCGGCGGCGAGGGCAACCTGACCCTCGACACCGCCCTCTCGGCCGGCAGCGAGGCCCGCTTCGGCTGGCAGGCCGGCAGCGACGCCAACCAGGACCCCCTCCCCGAGGGCAAGGTCATCCTCGCACAGAACACCGCCCTGGACGGCAACGTGCACATCAACACGTCCGTCCGCTTCTCCAACGGCGACCAGAACGGCCCGTTCCAGAACGTCGATGAGACGGCCGGGCAGTTCGTCTACGTCAACGAGGGCGGTGCCATCGACCTCTTCGAGGGCTGGGACGCCCCCTCCCGGGGCAACATCGTGATGAACGGCGGCGGCGTCTCGGACGTCGGCAGCTTCCTGGACAGCATCCAGCTCGGCGCCCTGTTCGCCGACGGCGACGCCTACGTGCTGGGCAGCGAATTCGCCGGCAACACGGACGTCCTCGAAGGCGCCCTGTCCAACGCCGGCTCCAACCTCGTCAAGGTCGGCAGCAACCAGGTCACCCTCCAGGCCGGCCAGACCTACGGCGGCGGGATCACCGAGGTCCGCGAGGGCCTGCTGACCGCCTTGGCGCCCAACAGCCTCGGCACCACGACCGACCTCCAGGTCGCCGAAGGCGCCCGGGTCCACTTCGCCACCGGCGGGACCTACGCCGGCAAGGCCACACTCAAGGGCACGCTGAGCACCGACGAGAGCCTGGCCATCCAGCCGGCCTCCGGCGACAGCCTCGTCCTCGACGGCGGCGCGCCCGTCCTCACCGTCGCCGCCGACAAGACCCTCACCCTCCGCCAGATCACCGGCGATACGACCCCCACGACGGTCACGCTGGACGGCCCCGGCCGCGTACGACTCAGCGGCACCGCCGGCGGCAGCAGCATGAGCATGACCAGCTTCCGCGTCGAGAACGGCGTGCTGCGGTCGCAACTGGCCGACGGAAACGCCGGCCTGGCCGACACCGATCAGGTGATTCTCGCCGGCGGCACGCTGAGCCTCCAGCCGGGCGTCAGCAACCCGATCGAGTACCTCGACTTCAGCGACGTCACCGGCATCGCCTTCAACGGCAGCGCCAACCAGCAGGGCGACGAGCTCCAGTTGACCCCCGCCACCAACGGCCAGGCCGGCAGTGCCTGGGTGATCGAGAAGCACGCGATCGACCAGGACTTCGAGGTCGAGTACGTCTTCGAGATCTTCGGCGGCTCGAACACCGCCGACGGCATGACGTTCGTGATGCAGAACGATTCCGACGGCACCAGCGCCCTGGGCGGCAGCGGCGGGGACTTCGGTTACCGCAGCGGCGCCGCCGACAACAGCGTCGCCCTCGTCTGGCAGACCTGGACGAACGACGACCTGGAGCTCTGGATCGACGACAGCGAGATCGTCTCGATGGGCATGCCCGGCCAGGCGGAGAACCGGGAGTACACCGTCCGGCTGGCCTACGACGCCGGCGATGAGCTCCTGGAGGTCTTCTTCGACGGCTCCGAGACGCCCTACCTCAGCCACAGCATCAACCTCGCCGCCGAGCTCGGCGATTCCGACGCATGGTTCGGCTACACCGCCGGCACGGGCGGCAGCAACGGCGCCCACCACGTCAAGAGCCTGGTCACCACCATGGGCGGCGGCGGCGGGTACACCAGCGACATCCGCTTCGAGAGCAGCTCGGCCATCGAGGTCGACAACGAGCTCCAGACCACGCTGGGCGCCCTGACGGTCGCCGGCGACGGCGAGCTGACCATCGACGGCGGCATCGACTTCACCGGCGGGACGACCATCGAGTCCGGCGTGAGCAGCTTCCGGCTGAACACCGCGGTTCCCGAGGTCGTCACCGAGCTCGGCCCCGTCGCCAAGGCCGCGCCGGGCGCCCTGACCATCACCAAGGCCGGGCCCGGCTTGGCCACGATGGACGCCGGCGGGACGCTGGACAGCGACACCGTCGTGGTCATCGAGTCCGGCGAGGTGACCGCCAAGTACGAGTACGGCGTCGGCTCGGCCCTCGGCGACGCCGACGTGGTCATGCAGGACGGCACCACGATCAACCTGAACGCCACGCGGAACGCGTTCTTCTCGGAGAGGGAAGGCCTCGACGCAGGCATCTTCTTCGGCGAGAACAACGACAACAACATGTACTTCGACGGGGCGACCTACGAGGTTGCCTCGGGTCGGCCGTTCACCGGCAGCCTGGGCCTGTTGGCCGACACGCCGGAAGCGACCGCCGTCCAGATCGGCGAGATCAACTACAACGGCAACTTCGGCACGCTGTTCACCGACCTCGGCGAGGACTGGAGGGGCGATCAGTTCGCGGTCCTGTGGACCGGCAACTTCTCCACCCCTGTCGGCAAGGACGGCACGTACAACTTCCGGTGGCAGAACGACGACCGCGGCTTCGTCTACATCGACATCAACGACGACGGCGTGTTCACCGCCGACGAGCGCCGCGCAGGCGGCGTGACCGGCCACGGCGGCGATACCGACTTCGCCCTCCTCGGCGGGCAGACGTACAATATCGCCATGATGTCCCGCGAGGGCGGCGGCGGCGAGACCGCCAACTTCTGGGTCACCGTGCCCGGCGAGAGCGAGATCCGCGTCGATCCGTCGGCCAATCCCGAGATGTGGAGCCGCACCGCCCCGACCGACGACCCCGGCGTCTACGCCGGCACCTTCACGATCGAGGCCGCCGCGACGGTCGACGTCGACGGCACGGCGTTCGTCAACGGCATGGTCCTCGAGGACGGGGCGGCCCTGACCGTCACCGGCTCGGACGACGGCGACCTCCGCCTGCCCGACGTCGGCTTCGACGCGATGGGCAACGCCGGCACGGTCACCGCCACGCTGGACACCCCGACCGGCGCCGACATCTCCATCCAGAAGATCACCCAGGCGGCCGGCGCGGCCGGCACGACGGTGACCAAGACCGGCAGCGGCTACGTGATGTTCGACGGCGTCGGTGCCGACTCGACGGACGCCAACCTGCTGCTGGACATCGAGGAAGGCACGCTGGGCGTGGTCCTCGACGGCAGCGTCAGCCCGGACGAGGGCGCGCTGCTGGGCGCCGGCTTCCAGATCGACGGCGGGACGCTGCTTCTCAACAGCGCCAGCAACTTCGACGCCACGTTCGACAACGCCATCGAGATCACCGCCAACGGCGGCTCGATCGCGTCCTACAGCTACGCAAGCGGCGAGGCGACCGGGCCGGTGACCATCACCTTCCCCAACGCCCAGATGATCCCCACCGGGGCGCTGCTGACGCTGGCCCCGCTTGACGACGAGGACGAGACCTTCGCCTACGTCTTCGAGTCCGATATGACCGGCGGCGACGTCGAGATCGTCACCGGAGGCTCGGTGACCATCGACGCCAACGCCACCCTCGAGGACACCGACCTCGTCCACGGCGAGCTGAACGTCAGCGGCGACTTCGCTGCCGACAGCCTCGACGTCTCGCTGACCAGCAACTTCACCAACGGCGCGGGCGCGGCCATCGGCACCACCGAGGTGCTGGGCACGGCCACCTTCGACGCCGACCTGGCGATCGGCACGTCCTTCACCGTCAACGACAACGACGTCGCGGACGTGGACGTCGCCGGCAACGTCTCCGGCGGCGACCTGACTGTCGCGGCCGGGCTGATGGACATCGCCGGGGACGCCAACGTCGGCGCCCTGGCGGCGACCGGCGGTCTGCTGACCATCGGCGACGCCGGGCGAATCACCGGCGCCACGTCGGTCACGCTGGACACCAAGGGCGGCCTGTCGGTCAACGACCCGAACGCCCTGGTGGGCACGCCGGCGTTCACCATCTCCGGCGGCACCGACGCCGACGGCCGCGCCGACGGCGGCTGGCTCCAGCTCCGCGGCGCCCAGAACCCCGACGCGGTCACGGAGATCACCGTCGCCGACGGCGGGGCCCTGACCGGCGAGCTGGGCGACCTGGTGATCGGCACCGATGTCATCTTCCAGGACGGCGCCATCTTCGGCACGGCCGGCGGCCACCGCGAGCCCAACGAGACCGAGCTCGGCAGCGGCGTGAATCTCGTCGCCGCCGTGCTGGGCGACGATCCGGCCCGCGTCATCAACGTCGGCGAGGACGCCAACTCCGACACCGACATCTACAGCGGCCTGATCTACGGGCCCTGGAGCCGCAACAACCACCGCGACCTCAACGCCCGCACCTTCGAGGGCACCGTCAACGACCTCGACGGCGAGGGCATCCTGGTCGACCTCAACGGCCACACCGCAACGTGGGCCGACGACGCCAGCTTCTCGACCGCCAACACGACCACCGGCGTGGACATCTCCAACGCCGGAACCCTCACCATCGACGGCACCCTCGACGGTTCCTGGACCACCCTCCGGCGGACCGGCACGCAGGCCGAGTCCATGGCCGGCTGGAACGGGCGCATCCTCGACCTCAGCGGCGCGACCGTCCAGAACGGCCGGACCGTCCACGTCGGCGAGGGCCTGGTCTACCTCGGCACCAACGACGACGTCCTCGAGCCCAACGCCACCCTCGTGCTGGAGGAAGGCGCCAACCTCTCCATCCACGACGACAACCTGGACATCAACCAGGGCAGCGTGGTGGTCAAGGAAGGCGCGATGGTCTACATCGACCACAGCAACGCGCTCAACGACGGCGCCGACTGGACCTGGGAGCAGGGCTCGATCTTCATGTTCCGCCAGGAGAACGTCGACCCCGTCGCCCAGAACTGGCCCATGCACGTCAAGATCGTCCCCGATCACCAAGACCGCGATTCCTGGCCCACCAAGTGGGAGTTCGAGACCGGCGCGTGGCTGATGACCTCCATGAGCGACGGCGTGCGGTGGCAGAACGGCAACCCGGGCCTCGGCCTGGCCGGCACCTGGGACGCCAACGTCCCCATGCGACTGGCCGCCATGCCCGGCGAGACCCTCGACATGCGGGACTCGTTCGACACGACGGTCGATCCCAACGCCGCCGTCTCCGGCGACGAGAAGATCGTCGACATCACCGTCGGCGCCGTCGGCGAGATCGAGCACGTCAACGGCAACATCTGGAACCTCGACCGCCTCTACCGCGTCAAGACCGAGGCCACCGGCCGCATGCTGTGGTCCACCCGCAGCGGCGAGACCGTCACCCTCGGCAACATCGACGTCCTCAGCGGCGAGATGGAGATCGAGACCCGGGGCGGCAGCACGTTCACCGCCGGCGACATCGTCGCCAGCAACGGCGGGCACCTCCGCTTCGACGCCGACGGCGAAGTCCACGTCGGCTCGATCACCGTCGAGTGGGCCGACAACGCCTCCAGGCCCAGCGACAGCACCGCCGACCTGCGGTTCGACAAGTTCAGCAGCATCAACCAGGGCGGCCCGAGCATCGACGGGCCGATCATCTTCCGCGGCGACGAGCTGTGGATCGACAACGACACGTCCCAGGTCCACGATGCCCTCCAGGCCTCCGACCCCAACAACCACGTGGCCGACTACATCTCCATCGGCGGCCGGGCGCGGATGAACATGGAGTTCGACGCCCGCACCGGCACGGTGAAGCCGTGGAACGACCACGACGCCTACAGCCAGAGCAACATCATCGAGATCACCCAGCCGATCCGGTTCACGGATACGTTCATCCCGCCGGCCGGCAGCGGCGACGACTACTGGGACTACAACCTCCGGACCCGCCGCGAGGGCGGCTCGGGGACCAACCACCTGTACTTCAGCGACATCACGCTGGAGGAGGGCGCCGTCCTCCGCGTCCGCGAGGACCGCGGGTCCCACACCTTCCTGGACCTGACGATCGACGGCAACGCCACGACGAGCGACTGGAATGCGTTCCGCGACCAGGCGAACGATCCGGACCTCGTCAACATCACGCTCGGCGACACCCCCGCCGCCACGCTGCAACTCGGCGAGTTGGAGCACGAAACGGTCGATCACGACATCTACGGCACGGTCTCCGGCGGCGACGGCGACCTGACCGTCAAGCTGGTCAACGCCCGCGACATCCGCTTCCGCGGCGCCCGGGTCGGCACCGACGGCAGCAACGTCACGTTCGACATGACCGGCAACAGCCGCATCCTCATGTACGACGGCACGGCCATGGGGCCGAACACCGTGATCAACAACCTCGGCGCAGACTTCGACCCGACGTTCGTGGACTCGTTCATCGAGATCCGCACCGGCGAGGACGCCGGCGAGGACCCGCTCACCGGCGGGGCCATCCGCGTCAGCAGCGGCGAGGACGTCCGGTTCTTCATCGACGACACCGGGCTCGATGGCAACGTCCGGGTGTACACCACCGACACCGCCCTGACGGCCGTGGATGACGGCGACCCCGCCAGCCGGGACTTCTACCTCCAGGCCGACCGGGCGGATCAAACCAACGGGTTCCGCCCGATCCTGCACGCCACCAACGTGCACATCGAGGAAGGCGCGACGCTGTACCCCGATGACACGGACAGCGCCGAACTGCTGCTGGACCTGGTCATGGACGGCAACGGCGTGGTGGACAACAGCGACGGCAACAACAAGATCCACTTCGGCACGATCAGCGGCCCGGGTGCGGTGGAGGTCACCGGCGGCAGCAACGCCTCGCTGATCGGCACGATCAACCCGGGCGCCGAGCTGATCTGGAACAACAGCAACACGCTGTTCCTGACCAACGAGCACGGCGCGGACCTCGGCATCGACGCCAACGCCGACCTCGGCTACGAGGCCGGCTACGCCCTGCCCGCCGGCGGGACGCTGGGCATCCAGAACGGCACGATCGACACCGGCACGCTGACGAGCCTCGGGTTCGGCAAGTTCCGCGTCCTCGGCAGCTCCTTCACGAGCGACGGCAACGCGATGATCGCCGACCTGTCGGAGATCGAGCTGGGCGGCGGGCGGCTCAACTTCCGCGACGACGCCAACTACACCTTCCCGATGCCCTTCACCGTCACCGGCCCGTCCACCATGGACGTCCGGGCCATCAACGGCGGCGACCCCAACCAGGACGGCAAGCTGCACACCATCCCCTCGATGACCTTCGAGGCCGGCGGGGTGGTCTACAGCAGCGGCGACGGGCACACGGTCACCATCGACCAGGCCATCGTGGCCGCCGACGGCTCGGGCTCGCTGGGCGACAACAGCCAGACGAGCGTGACCGTCAACTCGCTGAGCAGCGGGAACAGCAACACCGAGATGAGCGTCTCGACCGGTACGGTGACCTTCAAGGACGCCGATGCCTTCACCGGCAAGATGAGCGTCACCCAGGGCGCCACCGGGGCCTTCCAGCCGGACGGCTCGCCCCTGAGCTTCAACGGCTCGGAGGTCGAGGCCCTCGGCACGGTGGAGTTCCAGGCCGGCACGACCGAGCTGAACGGCGCCATGATCACCAGCAACCCCAACGACCCGAACTACTACGCGGGCCTGCTGGCGGGGCTCGCCTCGGGCAACCCGAACACGTCGGCGATGAACCTCGGCCGGCTCGGCTCGGAGCTTAGCCCGATCGGTGCCCTCTACCAGTACGGCTCGGCCGGGCCGGGCGGCGGCGACCCCGACAACCCGTGGCGCCAGATCGGCGGCCCGGACAACACCACGCTGATCTACACCGGCCAGGTGTACCTGGACGGCAACCAGGCGAGCTTCATCGAGCAGATCGACGACAACACCCGCCTGTGGGTTGGCGGGCAGCAGATTATCAGCAACAGCCTTGGCCACGACACGCCCGCGTCGGGGAACTTCACGCCGGATGCCAACGGCTGGTACGACTTCGAGCTGCGGATCGCCAACGGCGGCGGCGGCTTCGGGTACAACAAGCAGGGCGGCTGGGGCGTGGACTTCGGCTTCGGCATGAAGGACGGCGCCGTCAGCGGCAACCCGGCGGACTACTTCTACCCGGCCGACGACGGCAACATGACGCGGTTCCGCTTCCAGTACGCCCCGACCGGCTTCGTCAACGTCCAGAGCGGCGCGGCGGTCAGTGCCGGCGGGTTCAGCAACCTCTCGGAGCTGAACGTCGAGGGCGCCCTGGACATCACCAACAACGCCGTGACCAGCATGGCCGACACCGCCGTCCTCGACGGCGGCAGCCTCACGTCGTCCACCGGCGCGGGCGCCACGTTCGGCACGCTGAGCACCGTCGGCAGCGGCGGGAGCATCGATCTCGGCGGCGGGGCCCTCTCGGCCTCGACGGCGACCATCGGCGGCGACACCACGATCGCCAACACGGCCTCGACGCTCGACTCGCTGAAGGTGGAGGCCGGCAACACGCTGGACCTGCCCTCCGGCTCCGTCGAGGCCACGGCGACGGTCGAAGGCACGATGCGGATGAGCGGTGCGGCCGCCCCGAGCCTCGACGTGACGGTCAGCGAGACCGGCACGCTGGAGTTCGAGGGCACGCAGAGCCACACCGGCGTGACCGTCCACAACGACGGCCTGGTCAGCGCGGTCAGCGGCACGACCGACCTGGGCACGACCGTCATCACCTCCACGCCCGGCGGCGTTCGTACGCCGGTGAGCATGGATATCGGCAACGTCAACATCGCCGGCAGTTGGAGCGTGGACGGCAACGGCGTGCACACCATCGAGGCCAGCGGCTCGGACATCTGGGACAGCGGCGACCAGTTCCACTTTGTCTACGTCCCCTTCACGACCGACCAGGCCGAGCTCGTCGCCCGGGTTACGTCCCTGGATGCCCCGAACGGGTGGACCAAGGCGGGCCTCATCCTGCGGGATGACCTGTCCACCACGGCGGCCGAGGGCTTCATCTGCCAGACCCGCGACAACGGGATCTCGTTCCAGTCCCGCCCGACCGGCGGCGTGACCGGCGGCGGGACGATGAACAGCGACCAGGTCAGCTACGACCCCAACGCCGACAAGTGGATCCGCCTCGTTCGCGACGGCGACCAGGTCACCGGCTACTACTCGACCGACGGCAACAGTTGGAGCACGGTCGGCTCGCAGCAAACCATCAACTTCACCAACGAGACGATCTACGCCGGCCTGGCCCTCACCAGCCACGACAACAGCGCGCTGGCGACGGCGGTGATGGACAACACCAACGCCTTCGACTTCGAGGTCAGCACCGGCCGGATCAGCGTCGCCGACGGCGCCTCGCTGTCGGCCGGCGGGTTCACGAACATGATGGATGTCAGCCTCGCCGGGACGCTGGAGATCGGCGATACCGACAGCGACACCGCCAACCTGGCCTTCGACGCCAACGGCCTGCTGAAGATCGCCGACGGCGACGTGACCGTCGCCAACGGTGTGCTGGCCGACATCTGGTCCGAGATCGCCGAGGGCTACGGCACGGGCGCCTGGGACGGTGCCACGGGCATCACCAGCGACCTGGCCGCTGCCAACCCGAACCTGACCATCGGCGTGGGCGAGGACGCCAACGGCGTGTCCTTCGGGCTGACCATCCTGGGCGACATGAACTTCGACCAGGAGGTCAACCGCGACGACCTGGCACTGCTCCAGGCCGACGCCATGACCGCCGACGTCAACTTCGACGGCTCGGTGGACTACCTCGACTACATCACCTACAAGCGCAACTACGGCCTGACGACCGACGACGTGGCCGTCCCCGAGCCGACCACGCTGGCCCTGCTGGCGCTCGGCCTCGGCGGCCTGGCCGTCCGTCGCCGCCGCCGTCGGGCGTAGTCGCCCCGGACATACGGGCCCCCGGGCCCGGCACGACAGCAACCAAAGGGCCGCCCCGCACGCCGGGGCGGCCCTTTCTGCTGCCGCGCGATGCCCTTGACCCGACGCCCCGCCGCCGGTACGCTCTGCGAAAGGTTAAGGAGCACCGCAGAGATGACCCACGCCACACTCACAGGCCGCCTCGTCCCCCCGGCCGCGACCGCGACGCCGGCCCGGCGAATGGCCGCCGCCGCCGGGCTCGTCCTCGCCGGCTCGACGCTGATCGCCCTCGGCTCGCAACTCGCCCTGCCCCTGCCCATCAGCCCCGTGCCGCTCACCGCGCAGACCTTCGCCGTGCTGTTGGTCGGGGCGGTGCTGGGCAGCCGCCTGGCCGTCGCGGCCGTCGGGCTCTACCTGCTCGAGGGCCTCGCCGGGCTGCCCGTCTTCGCCGCCGGCGGCGCGGGCCCGGCCTGGCTGGCCGGGCCGACCGGCGGGTACCTGCTGGGCTTCCTGCCCGCCGCGTGGATCACCGGCGCGCTGGCCGAGCGGGGCTGGGACCGCCGCGTGACGACCACGCTGGCCGCCATGGCCCTCGGCGACGCGGCCCTGCTGGGCTGCGGGATGGTCTGGCTGGGCGTCCTGGCCGGGCCCCGGGCCGCCCTGTGGGCCGGCTGCGTCCCCTTCCTGCCCGGCGAGGCCATCAAGGTCGTCCTCGCCGCCTGCCTGCTGCCCGCCGCCTGGCGCGTCCTCGGGCGAGACTGATACGCATTCCGGTTGGTTCTCGGGCGTTCCCGCCCTGCCTCTCGCCGTGTAACAGCCCACGGCTTCAGCCGTGCGTTCATTTTTGGCCCGTGGCGTCAGCGAACGCATCGGGTTCACGTCCGGATACGGCCCCACGGCTGAAGCCGTGGGCTGTTACGCAACCGGGCATGCACAAGAACCAAGTGGGACACGTATGACGCCTTGGCGAGGCTACCCCAGCGGCGCCAGCAGGCTCTCGACGAAGTCGCCCACGGCGCCCGTCAGGGCCTCCCGCGGGCCGTCCTTGGCGTCGGTGATGCGGTGGATGATCGCCGAGCCGACGATCGCCCCGTCGGCCGTCTCGCAGACCGTGCGGACCATCTCCGGCGTCGAGATGCCGAACCCCACGCAGATCGGCGTGTCGGTGTGCGTGCGGAGCTCGGCGACGGCGGAGACGGTCTCGGCGGGCAGTTGCGTCCGCTCGCCGGTGATCCCCGCCACGGAGATGAAGTAGATGAAGCCCGTGGAGGCGCGGGCGATCTCGATCCGCCTCTCGGCCGGCGTCGTGGGGGCGATCAGCAGCACGTTGGCCAGGCCCGTCCCGGCGGCGAGGTCGGCGACGGGGGCGGCCTCGTCGGCGGGCAGGTCGGGGATGATGAACCCGTCGAACCCGGCGTCCTTCGCGGCGGCGAGGTAGGCCTCGACGCCGTGGCGGTAGACGATCGAGTAGCTCACCATCGCCAGCAGGGCCATCCCCCCGCCGGCGTCGCGGTAGCGGCGGACGGCGCCGAAGATGCCCTCGCTGGTGACCCCGCCGGCCAGCGCGGCGGTGTAGGACGCCTGGATGGTCGGCCCGTCGGCGACGGGGTCGGAGAAGGGCACGCCGAGCTCGCAGACGCGGGCGCCGCGGCGCTCGATCTCGCCCAGCAGCTCGCAGGTGGCGTCGAGGTCGGGATAGCCGGCCGTCAGGAAGGGCAGGAGTGTCTTCCGGCCGGCGGCTCGGAGTTCGGCGAAGGTTCGCACGAGTCGGTTGTCGCGGGGGCTGTCGGTCATGGGTCTCGGCTCGGCGGCGGCCGGGCGGCGGTCACATCTCGCCGCGGGCCTTGAGAATGCGTGCGATCTCGTTGCAGTCCTTGTCCCCTCGCCCCGAGAGGTTGACCAGGAGGATCTCGTCGGGGGTCATCGTCGGCGCCAGGCGGACGGCCTCGGCGACGGCGTGGGCGCTCTCGAGGGCGGGGATGATCCCTTCGGTGCGGCTGAGGGTGATGACGGCGTCGATGGCGTCGTCGTCGCCGGCGGCGGTGTAGCGGACGCGACCGCTGTCTTTCCAGTGGGCGTGCTCGGGCCCGACGCCGGGGTAGTCCAGCCCGGCCGAGACGCTGTGCACGTCGGCCGTCTGCCCGTCGCCGTCCTGGAGGACGTAGCTGAGGCTGCCGTGGAGCACGCCGGGGGCGCCCTGGCAGAGGCTGGCGGCGTGGTCGCCGAGCCGGCCGCTGCGCCCGCCGGCCTCGACGCCGACCATCCGCACGGACGCGTCGCCGATCATCGGCGAGAAGATCCCCGACGCGTTGGACCCGCCGCCGACGCAGGCGACGATCACGTCCGGCAGGCGCCCTTCGGCGGCGAGCATCTGCTCGCGGGCCTCCCGCCCGATGCAGCTCTGGAAGTCCGTGACCAGCCGCGGGAACGGGTGCGGCCCGGCGACGGTGCCCAGGACGTAGTGCGTGTGCTCGACGCTGCCCATCCAGTCGCGCATGGCCTCGTTGAGCGCGTCCTTCAGCGTGCATTGGCCCGTGGAGACCGGCACGACGCGGGCGCCCAGCAGCCGCATGCGGAAGACGTTCAGCTCCTGGCGGCGGATGTCCTCGGTGCCCATGTACACCTCGCACTCGAGCCCGAAGACCGCCGCCGCCGTCGCCGTCGCCACGCCGTGCTGCCCGGCGCCCGTCTCGGCGATCACGCGCCGCTTGCCCATCCGCAGCGTCAGCAGCGCCTGGCCCAGCGTGTTGTTGATCTTGTGCGCCCCGGTGTGGTTCATGTCCTCCCGCTTGAGGTACACCTTCGCGCCGCCGAGCTTGTCGGTCAGCCGCCGGCAGAAGTACAGCTCGCTCGGCCGGCCGGCGATCCGCCGCCAGCAGCCCTCCAGCTCGGCGCCGAAGGCGTCGTCGGCCCGCGCGGCCTCGTACTCCCGCGCGAGCTCCCCGAGGGCGCCCATGAGCGTCTCGGGGACGAACTGGCCCCCGTAGGGGCCGTAATATCCGGCGCGCCGCGGCGCGTCCGTCGGGTCGGTGCGGCTCATCGCGACCATCCTTTCCGGGCAAGACCCCTCACTATACACCACGCCCCGCCTGCGCGGGAGTGGCAAAACCCCCGCGACCGGCTTTGTCGTCCGACCGCACGCCGGTACAATGGACCGCGGGAGAACGGCAATGACCATGCTGCGATATCTGGCGGCGATCCTCGTGGGGCTGGCGGTTTCCGTGCATCCGGCCGCGGCCGTGCCGTCCGACCGGAAGGACGACGGGCCCGCCGCCAGGACCCCGGCGAAGGAAGCTGCCGAGCCCCCCACGACCGCCGAGGTCGTCGGCGACGACGACAAGGCCCGCGAGGCCTCCCGCCAGGCCGCCCGGCGCCGCGCGCGGCGGATCGCGAAGATCAACCGCAGGCTCTACAAGCTCTTCCGGGCCGGCCGGTACGAGAAGTGCACGCCCCTGCTGCACGAGATCCTGGAGATCGACCCGAACAACGACACGGCGTGGTACAACCTCGCCTGCGTCCACAGCAAGGCCGGGCGCCAGGCCAAGGCGGTCGAGAGCCTCGTGACGGCCGTCGAGGAAGGCTACAGCGGTTTCCGGCACATGGAGCGTGACCCGGACCTCGACGCCATCCGCGACACGCCGGGCTACCGGGACCTGATCGCCCGCCGGGACGAGATCCAGCGCCGCCGGGCCGAGCGGGTCCGCGACCGGCTGCGCGAGGAGTTCGGCGCCGGCTACCTCTACGAGATCGATCACGAGCGGAAGCTGGTTTTCGCGACCAACGTCGACCGCCAGACGCTCGAGGAGATGAAGACCCGCCTGACCGCCTACGCCTCCGCCCAGTGGGCCGGGCTCTTCGAGCACGGCTTCGACCGCTACCTCGCCATCGTCATCCCCCGCGGGCGCGACTGGCGCTGGGGCCGCGCCGTCGGGGGCTTCTACTCCCGCGCCGCCCACATGCTCGTCGCACGCACCGTGGGCATGACCCTCGTCCACGAGTTCACCCACGCCCTCCACTACGCCGACCAGGATGGGCTCGGCCAGCAGCACCCCATCTGGGTCAGCGAGGGGCTCGCGACGCTCTTCGAGACCTCCGCCGTCATCGACGGCCGGGCCGTGCCCCAGCCCAACCGCCGGCTGAACCTCCTCCAGCACCTGCTGCGGAAGCGCCGCGAGATCCCCCTCGATGAGCTGCTCGCCTACAGCCACCGGAAGTTCATGCGCAACAGCATGACCGCCTACGCCCAGAGCCGCTACCTGATGATGTACCTCCACCGCCGCGGGCTGCTGAAACGCTGGTACGACGCCTACACCGCCGGCTACGAGGAGGACCCCAACGGGGGCAAGGCCCTCGAGGCCGTGCTGGATCAGCCGCTCGACGAGGCCCAGCGCGACTGGAGGAACTGGGTGCTGGCCCAGCGCCCGCCGGTGCTCCGCCTGCCCGCCGAGCACGCGTACATCGGCATCCAGCTACGCCAGCACGTCGACGGCGTGCGGATCGCGAGGGTCGTGCCCGGCAGCGGCGCCGCCGAGGCGGGGCTCGGCGTGGGGGACGTGATCCTCCGGATCGACGGCGAGCGGATCGTCGAGCCGGGCCACCTGCTGCGGGTCGTCAGCGAATGCGAGGTCGGCGATCAGATCCGCCTGCACATCCGCCGCGGGACGGCCTACCGCGACGTGGACGTCACCCTCGGCGCCATGCCGCGAAAGCTCTCCCGTCCGCGCCGCCCGCGAAAGAAGCCCCCGCAGACGCGCCCCGCGAAGGAACCCGCGAAGAAGGGGAAGCTCAAGAAGGCGGGGTAGGCCCCCGCGCGTCGCGCGCCCCGTCGGGCGTCACTCGTCCAGGAAGTTCGCCAGGAGCTGGTGGCCCACGTCGGTGAGGAAGCTCTCGGGGTGGAACTGGACGCCCTCGGTCGGGTGGGTCTTCGAGCGCAGGCCCATCAGCTCGTTGCGGTCGGTCGTCCAGGCCGTCAGCTCGAAGTCGTCGTCGAGCCCCTCCGCATCGACGATCAGGCTGTGGTACCGCGTCGCGGTGAACGGGTTGGGCAGGTCGCGGAGGACGCCGCGCCCGTCGTGGCGGATCTCCGACGTCTTGCCGTGCATGATGTTGCCCGACCGGATCACCGTCCCGCCGAACGCCTGGCCGATGCTCTGGTGGCCCAGGCAGACGCCCAGCACCGGCACCTTGCCGTGGAAGTGGCGGATGTAGTCGCAACTCAGCCCCGCGTCGTCCGGCGTGCCCGGTCCCGGCGAGACGATCAGGTGCGTCGGGTGCAGCTCGTCTTCGGCCGCCGCGGGGGGCATGACGTCGTTGCGGATCACCTTCACCTCGAACCCGCGCCCCAGCTCACCGATCCGCTGGACGAGGTTGTAGGTGAAGCTGTCGTAGTTGTCGAGCACGAGGATCATGCCCATCATCCTACGCCCCCGGCCGGTGGGGTTCAATCGGGTACCGCCCCACGACCCCGCGGCCGCCGGCTTGTTCGCCGCCGCCGGCCGCTTACACAGCGGGCTCCTCCCCGACGGCGGCACGCCTCGGGGGGGAGGGCGTTGCGACAAGCGGCCGCGTCAGCGCCGCGGGCGCTCGAGCAGCGGAAACGCGTCGACCAGCCAGGCCTCGCCCTCGCGGACGAGCAGGATGGCCTCGTCGCGGGCCTCGACCCGCTGCTGCGCCCGCCCGGCGAAGCGGTAGAAGAGGCGCAGGCGGAACGCAAAGCGTTCGTCCTCCCGGCTGCCGTCGTGGATCTCGAAGGCGAGGTGAGCGGGGTTGGCGGGCCCGGCGATGGCGTCGTGCATCTGCTGATCGGGAAAGGTGCGGCGGACGCGCGTGCTCAACAGGGCCTTGCCCGCGCCGACGTCCTTGGCCTGCCAGGCGCGGCAGAAGGCGTTGGCGACGGCGAGGGCGTCGGCGTAGGCGGCGAGGTACTCGGGGTCCTCGGCCGCGGCGGCAGGGGGGGCCTGGTCCCGCGGCCGACAGCCGAACACCGCGGCGGCGGTCACGGCCGACAGCGCGACGGCGACCCGGAGACGGCGGGGGAGCTTGCCTGGAATCCCATTCATATATGATTCTGCGAGGTGCTTCGCCCTGTCGCGGTCAGACGGCGACGACTTCCTTCACCTCGGGCACGTGCTGCTTGAGATGGCGTTCGACGCCCATCTTGAGGGTCATCTGCGCACCGGGGCATCCCTTGCAGGCTCCCTGGAGCTCGACGGAAACGACGCCGGTGGACTCGTCGACGTTGACGAGCTTGATGTCGCCGCCGTCGGCCTGGAGCATGGGGCGGATGTTCTCGATGATCGTGCTGACCTTGCCGGTCATCGTCTCTTGCTGCTGGGGGGCCGAATCGCTCATGCGAACTCCTTGGCAAGGGTTTGGGGGTCGTCTTCACGGGCCATTATAGGCGCCGCCCCGCCGGCCACAAGCGCGATGCAGCCCGCCGTCGAGCGTGGGGCAGGCGGGCGGGCGCGAAACGGGAATACCGTTAAAAACAACGGAGCAAACGGGTTGCCCACTCGTTTTCCGGAGGATCGGGGGGATTTCCAACAGGTTGTTCACCATTTCCCAACCCATGGGGCTCAGAACAGGGCAGAAATACAGCATATGGGGCTCTTGACACGCCCTGGGCGATATGTTAGGATGCAGTTTGGTGTTCTTTCCTGTTGGCAGTCATTTTTTCTTCCGCCAAGGTTCCCTGCGGAAAGAGCTTGCACGCATCCACCGCATTTTGGGTAGATTTCTTTTGACGCCCCCAGATATGGGGTGTATGTTCAGCTTCCATTAGCTGGGATCACTTCGTGACGGGCTGTCGCTCGGGAGGCAGGACGCAGGGACGAAGCGGAAGACAACGCAATGGCAAGGGATTCCATTGCGCCGCTGCGTCGGGCCTCGAGCGACGAGTCCGGGGAGTATAAGGAATGGTTTCTCGCGAAATGTCAGATCGATCGGGCGCCGGGGCCGCGGGACGGATCCCGTCGGCCCCGGAAGGCCTCGTCGTCAAGCAGGTCTTCTCCACGCCGGGCGAGCACCCCTTTGACCAGTTGGAGTGGGAGAAGCGGTCGGCCTGCATCACCGACGGCAAGGGCGAGACGGTCTTCGAGCAGAAGGACGTGGAGGTCCCCGCCTCCTGGAGCCAGTTGGCGACCAACGTGGTCGTCAGCAAGTACCTCTGGGGCGAGCAGGGCACGGACCAGCGAGAGACGTCCGTCAAGCAGCTCATCCACCGGGTCACGCGGACCATCGCCGACTGGGGCGTCGCCGACGGCGTGTTCGCCTCGGCCGAGGACGGCGAGCGGTTCTACCGCGACCTGACCTGGCTGTGCGCCAACCAGTACGGCTCGTTCAACAGCCCGGTGTGGTTCAACGTGGGGCTCTACCATCAGCACGGCGTGCCCGGCTCGGAGGGCAACTACCACTGGGGCGTCGAAGAGAACCGCCCGGTCCGGACGATGCACAGCTACGAGTTCCCCCAGGCCTCGGCGTGCTTCATCCAGTCCGTGGACGACACGATGGAGGACATCATGCGCCTGGCCACGGCCGAGGCCATGCTGTTCAAGTACGGCTCGGGGACCGGCAGCGACCTTTCGACGCTGCGGTCCAGCCGGGAGAAGCTCGCCGGCGGGGGCAAGCCCTCCGGCCCGCTGAGCTTCATGCGGATCTTCGACCAGATCGCCGGCGTCGTGCGCTCGGGGGGCAAGACGCGTCGCGCGGCGAAGATGCAGTCGCTCCGCGTGGACCACCCGGACATCAAGGAGTTCGCCGCCTGCAAGATGGTCGAGGAGAAGAAGGCCTGGGCCCTGATCGACAGCGGCTACGACGGCTCGATCGACGGCGACGCCTACGCGTCCGTGATGTACCAGAACGCCAACCTGTCGGTGCGCCTGACCGATGAGTTCATGCAGGCCGTCGAGAAGGACGAGCAGTGGCAGACCTACGCGGTGACCACCGGCGAGCCGATGGACCGGTACCGCGCCCGCGAACTGATGGACCTGATCGCCGAGGGCACGCGCGTCTGCGGCGACCCCGGCGTGCAGTACCACACCACCGTCAACCGCTGGAACACCTGCAAGAGCAGCGGCGAGATCAACGCGTCCAACCCGTGCAGCGAGTACATGTTCCTCAACGACTCGGCCTGCAACCTCGCCAGCCTGAACCTCATGAAGTTCCGCCGCCCCGACGGCAGCTTCGACATCGAGCGGTTCCGCGCGGCCGTGCGGGTGTTCACGATCGCCCAGGACATCCTGGTCGATCACGCCTCGTACCCGAGCGAGCGGATCTGCCGCAACAGCCACGACTACCGCCCGCTGGGGCTGGGCTACGCGAACCTCGGCTGCCTGATCATGTCGCTCGGGCTGGCCTACGACAGCGATGCCGGGCGGACCTACGCCGGGGCCGTGACGGCGGTCCTGACGGCGACGGCCTACCGCACCAGCGCCGAGCTGGCCAGCCGGCTGGGTGCCTTCCCGCAGTACAACCGCAACCGCCGCGACATGCTGGGCGTGCTGAAGATGCACCGCGAGGCGGCCGAGTCCGTCGCGGGCAACGACTGCCCGGCCGAGCTGTGCGACGCGGCGGTGGCGAGCTGGGACGAGGCCGTCGAGGCCGCCGCCGCCCTGGGCTGCCGCAACGCCCAGGTGACGGTCCTGGCGCCGACGGGGACGATCGGCTTCATGATGGACTGCGACACGACGGGCATCGAGCCGGACATCGCGCTGGTGAAGTACAAGCAGCTCGCCGGCGGGGGGATGTTCAAGATCGTCAACCGCACCGTGCCCCTGGCCCTGGAGCAGTTGGGCTACTCGCCGGGCCAGATCAGCGAGATCGTCGGGCACATCGACGACAACGACACCATCGAGGGCGCCTCGCAGCTCAAGGACGGGGACCTGGCCGTCTTCGACTGCGCCTTCCAGCCCGCCAACGGGCACCGGTTCATCCACTACATGGGCCACATCCGCATGATGGCCGCCGTCCAGCCCTTCCTCTCCGGCGCGATCTCCAAGACGGTCAACATGCCCAAGAACTCCTCCATGGAAGACATCCGCGAGGTCTACATGGAAGGCTGGCGGCTGGGGCTCAAGGCCGTGGCGATCTACCGCGACGGGTCCAAGCGGATCCAGCCGCTGAGCACCGCCGAGGACCAGGCCGCCGGGGAGTCCGCCGAGGACGTGCTCACGCAGATCGACGAGGAGATGCTCGAGGCCGCCCGGCGGATGCCGCACCGCGAGCGCCTGCCCGCGACGCGCCCGTCGCTGACGCACAAGTTCAGCGTCGGCGGGCACGAGGGCTACCTGACCGTCGGGCAGTACGAGGACGGGCGACCGGGCGAGCTGTTCGTGACCATGGCCAAGGAAGGCTCGACGGTCGGGGGCATGATGGACGCGTTCGCCACGGCGATCAGCCTGTGCCTCCAGTTCGGCGTGCCCCTCAGCGACCTGGTCAAGAAGTTCACCCACCAGCGGTTCGAGCCCAGCGGGATGACCAGCAACCGCGACATCCCCTTCGCCAAGAGCGTGGTGGACTACATCTTCCGCTATCTCGGGCTGACGTTCCTGGAGGAGTACCGAAAGACCAACCTGCCCGACCGCGGCGCCAGCTCGCCGACATCCACTCCCGCGGCCGGGACCGACGCGACCAGAACGAAGAAGCCGACGAAATCCGAGGGCGTCACGGAAGGCAATGCTTCCTCGGAAACCGGCAGCGCCGCCGCGACCTCCGACAAGGATGTCGAGAGGTCTGGCGGCGCGTCTTCCGGCGGGCGGTACGTGCCCTCGCCGGCGGTCGCCAGGCGCCTCAGCCCGTCGCCGTCGCCGGTGAAGACCGGGGCGGCGGCATCGTCCGACGTGCTGGGCGGCGGGCGCCTGGTGCAGATCGATCGCGTGGACCAGCAGTTCTCGCACTACCAGGAAGACGCCCCGGCCTGCGACGTGTGCGGGTCGATCACGGTGCGGAACGGGAACTGCTACAAGTGCTACAACTGCGGGTCGTCCCTGGGGTGCAGCTAGGCTGCCCCCGCCGTATCCGGACGCGCGGGACGCCCGCGGGCCGTTGTTGACCGCGGCCCCGGCCGAGCATCGCCACGGCTGGAGACATGCCGGGGCCGAAGCACGGCGCCCACGGACGGGCGCCGCCCGGGCGCGAGCCCGCCGGCGAGCTGCGGGTGCGTCGCCGGCGTCGCGAACGGGGTTGTGAGGCTGCCGGGCGCCGCGCGGGCGCGGAGGCCCGCCGGCAGCGGACGTCTTGAAAGGGAAGCACCAACCGGCCGATGCGTGGCGGTGGCGGCGGCGCCCCACCGCCCGGCCATACGAGGCGGGCGAAGTCCCGCCCGGAAAACCCCGCAAAAACGGCATAACCGTTAAAGGTTTGGCACGCCGGAATCCGAAGTAAACGGGTGTGGACGCCGAGAAAGGCGCCCGGGACCGAAAACAGAACAGTTGTCCGCTGCACCCGACCATGATGTAGGTCTCCCTCCGCCTACATCCAGGGATGCGGCTAATTGGGCGATGCCGAGGTCTCCCTCCACCTGGGTGTCGCCCCTTTTTTGCGCCCACGCATGGCATTGACACGCCGGCGGCGCGGCGGTATCCTAACCTGAATCTCGCACCCCGACCGAGATACGGTGGCTGTAGCTCAGTTGGTTAGAGCACCTGGTTGTGGTCCAGGGGGTCGGGGGTTCGAATCCCCTCAGCCACCCGTCCTTGTGCCCCTGCTCCCGGCAGGGGCTTTTTTCATGGCTCCCGGCGGGAGGGCGATGGGGGGCCGGCCCCGGCGTCCGCCGCCGGGCGCGCCCGCGGGGTCGCGCGGATGTCCGCGCGGAGCTTCCAGAGCTCCCTGAACGCCCGGAGGATCACCGCCAGGTTCGCGCCCGTCTGCTCCCCGGCGACGCGGGGGCGGTGGCTGACGGGCACCTCCTTCAGCGTGTAGCCGGCCCGGCGGGCGCGGGCGAGGATCTCCGCGTCGATCAACGCGCCGGTGGACTTCATCGCGATCGCGTCGAAAATCTCCCGCCGGTACAGCTTGAACGCGCTGTCCACGTCCCGGCTGCGGAAGCCCAGCACCGCCTTGACCAGCAGCCCCCACAGCCACGCGTTCAGCCGGCGGACGGGCGAGTCGCTGCGGTGCTCGCGGTAGCCGCTGACGATGTCGTACTCGCCGGCGTGCGGCAGAAGGCGGGGCAGCTCGCGGATGTCGAACTGCCCGTCGCCGTCGGTGTAGAAAACCCACGCCTTCCCGGCCGCGCGAAAGCCGCTCTGGAGCGCCCCGCCGTAGCCGCGGTTCGTCTCGTGGTGGACGGCGCGGATGTGCTCGTCCTCGTCGGCCAGCGCGTCGGCCAGCTCGCCCGTGCCGTCGGCCGAGCCGTCGTCGACGAGGATCAGCTCGAAGTCGTCGGCGACCTCCGGCAGGAACGCCCGCACCTCCCCCGCGACGCGGCGGATGTTCTCCGCCTCGTTGTAGCAGGGCAGGAACACGCTGAGCTCGGCCAGGCGTGCGGGGCTCTCGGACGGGTCGGACATCGCGGGCCTCCAACGGATCGTGACGCGGACGACCCGCAAGCATACGCCCGCGGGAAACCGCCGGTCAAGGGCGCCCCACGGCGGGCGCCGTCGCGAAGTCGGCGAATCTCTCGCCCCGGTTTCCGGGTGTCCGTGGTAGAATGGTCTGTTGGCACGAGCCCCCTTGGACGGAGGAAACGAGGGACCGAACATGAAATGCTTTCTTCCTGAACGAGCGACGGCGCGGTTGCTCGCGGCGGTCGCCGTACCCCTTCTGCTGCTCGCCGCGCCGGCGGCGGCGCTGAAGATCGAGTTCGACTACAGCTACGACGCGGCCGGAATGTTCGACGACCCCGCCGCCCGCGCCGCCATGGAACACGCCGGACGGGCGTACGAGATGTTCATGGACGACCTGCTGGCGATCGAGCCGTCCGGCGGCAACACCTGGCAGGCGCGGTTCTTCTCGGACGTGAACGAGCAGTATCAGTACGTCGAGGAGCTGGTGCCGAACATGGTCATCCCGGCCGACACGCTGCGTATCTTCGCCATCGGCCAGGACCTTCACGGTGCGGGGCTGGGCATCGGCGGGCCCGGGGGGTACCAGGCCGGCGGCACGCGGGAATGGCTGGACACCGTGGACCACCGGGGGCAGACCGGGGCGGCGCAGGACCCGAACACCGACTTCGCGTCGTGGGGCGGGCAGGTGCTCTTCCAGGCCGACGCGGGGTGGCATTACGGGATCGACTCGCCCCCGCCGCCCGGCTCCGAACTCAACGACTTCCTGTCGGTGGCATGGCACGAGCTCGGGCACGCATTCGGTTTCGCGACGACCGGCTCGTGGTGGGATCGCGTCGATATCGAGAACCACGAGTTCCTCGGCGACTGGAGCCAGACGGTCCACGGCGGCCCCGTGCCGCTGGACTGGGATCCGGATTATCCCTCGGTCAACGATTCGCACTGGGACATGGATCTCGTCGGCTACATCGGCGACGGCGAGCCCCAGGAGGCGGCCATGGCGCCGTTCCTGACCGTCGGGACGCGGAAGCGGCTGACGGACATCGACATGGCCGCGCTCATGGACATCGGCTGGGAGATGCCCCTGGCCGGCGACGCCGACCACGACGGGGACGTCGACAGCGACGACTACATCATCCTCAAGCGGTTCCTCGGCGAGGGGCGCGTCTGGGAGGAGGGGGACTTCGACTTCGACGGCGACGTCGACCGCCACGACCTGACGCTGCTGATGGAGAACTACGGGCTGTTCCTGGACTACGGCGTCCTCGACGCCCCGGCCGCCCCCGGCGCCGTGCCCGAGCCGGCCGCCGCGACACTGCTGGCGATCGGCGGGCTCGCGCTGCTCCGCCGCCGCAGAGAATAGGGCCGGTTACATTTCCCCGGGCGCCGCTTTCCGGCGAGCTTGCCCGGAAAATGTAACCGTCCCTGTTTCCCGCGGGTTGCCCTCGCGGTATCCTGCGGCGCATGACCCCTCGCCATCGACGGCCCGTGACCGACATTTCCTCCTCCCAGCAGGCCATCCGCGTGCCCCGCAAGCGGCTGGCGGAGCTGGTGAACTTCGTGACCGTCTCGGAATCGGCGTACCTGCGGCGCGTGGACCTCGCCGTCGTGGGCGCCGAGGAGATGGCCGAGCTCAACCGCCGCTACCTCCGCCACGCCGGTGCGACGGACGTGCTGAGCTTCGACGTATCCGGCCCCGGCGAGCAGGGGCGGGTGCTCCAGGTGATCGTCTGCGGCCCGGTGGCGGTCGCCGAGGCCGAGCGCCGCGGCCTGCGGCCCCAGCACGAGTTGATGCTCTACGTCATTCACGGCCTGCTGCACCAGCTCGGCTACGACGACGCCGACCCGCAGGATGCCGAGCGGATGTCCGCCCGCCAGGTGGAGCTGCTCGGGCAGTTCCGCGAGCGCTGCCGCCGGCGGCTGCGGCGGGGCAAGGCGGGCTCGCGTCGGCCGAAAAGGAATCGCCGGGGCCATGGCTGAGGACTTCAAGCGCGCGATCAACGCCCCGGCGTGGCACGCGGACCGCCCGTACGACGACAAGGAGGTGATCCGCCTGCGCCGCGCGTGCGAGTTCGTGATCGACCACCGCGACGCGCTGGCCGGCGAGGGCACGCTTGCGGGGCGGTACGGGCTGCTGGACGTCGGCTGCGGCGTCGGCCCGCTGCGGGAGTGGCTGGACGCCGAGCGGTTCCGCATCGTCGGGCTGGAGATCAGCGACGCCGCCGCCGAGGCGGCCCGGGCGAACTACGACGCCTGCGAGGTCTGCGACGTCGAGGACGACTGGCCGGTTCCGCCGGCGAGCTTCCACGGCGTCCACGCCGGGGCGGTGATGGAGCACGTGCTGGATTGGCACGCCCCGCTGAACCGTGCCAACGCCGCCCTGCGCGACGGCGGGATGCTCGTCGTCAGCGTGCCGAACCTGCGCTACTGGAAGGAGATTCGCCGGCTGATCCGGGGGCGGCACCCGCATTGGCTGGAGGACATGAAGCACGTCCACGGCTACACGCCGGGCTTCCTGGCCGAGCTTCTTGGCGTCCACGGCTTCGAGGTGGTTCGCATGGAGGCCGACCGGGTGAACCTGCCGCTTCTCAGCCGCCGTCGCCGCCGGGGGTGCAAGCTGTTCGCGCGGTGGGGCTCGGTGCTGATCGTCGCGGCCCGGCTTGCCCGCCGCTGCCGCGTCGAGGACCACGCCCGCGCCGCCGAGTTCCCCGACCACAAGCCCGTCGCCTGCCGCGGCATCGAGGTCGAAGACCAGGGGCGGTTGGGTTTTCCGGGCAAGCCCGCCTCAAAGCGGCGGCCCGGGAGATGCAGCCGCGCTATTCCCCGGGCCGATGGAGCATCGACGCCAGCAGCGCCCGGACCGCGTAGACGCGGGTCTTGACGCTCGCGGGGTTGTAGGCGATCGCCTTGGAGAGGTACGCCCGCGCCTCGGCGGGCTCGCCCTCGGCCAGCAGGGCGCGGGCGGCCTTGTAGTGGACGCGGGCGAGGCGCCGGCGGGCGGCGCGGCGGTCGCCGACGGCGTCGGGGTGCTCGCGATAGAACCGCTCCAGCATCCCCGCCTTGATCCTCGCACCGCGGCTTCGGTTGCGCCGGGTGAGGCTCCTCTCGCTCCACCGGCGAAGGGCCAGCGGCTCGTCGATGAGCCCGAACGCGAACTCCGTCGAGACGCGCAGCCAGAACTCGTGACCTACGCAGACCGGCAGCGACTCGTCGAACCCCCCGCACGCGTCGATCACCCGGCGGTGGAACACCGCGGCCGGGTCGTGGACGAAGATGCTCTGGAAGAGCCTCTCGCTCAGCCGGCCGGCGTGGCAGGGCTTGGAGTGGCCCTGCATCCGCGTGCCGTCTATCCGCACGGGGGCCATCGGCGTGTAGACGATGCTCAGCTCGGGGTGGGCGGCGAGGTAGTCCATGCACCGCCGGAGCTTCTCGGGCAGCCAGAGGTCGTCGGCGTCCAGCAGGGCGATCCATTCGCCGCGCATCTCGGCGACGGCCCGGTTTCTCGCGGCCGCGAGGCCCTTGTGCTCGGCGCGGATCGCCCGCATGGCGGGGACGCCGTCGGCGAGACGCTCGGCGCGGTCGGCGGTGTCGTCGGTCGAGCCGTCGTCGACGACGATCAGCTCGTAGTCGGTGTACGTCTGCTCGCGGACGGACGCGACGGCCTCGTCCAGCAGCTCGCCGGCGTTGTAGGCCGGGATGATCACGGTGACCGTGGGGTCGCTCATGGTGCCTGTGTCGTCGCGGGGGCGGTTGCGGCCTGGCCGATGCGCCGATACACGGCCGTGGTCGGGCCCTTCCAGACGCGGCGGAGGTTCGGGTCGCCTTCCAGCAGTTCGGTCAGCCGGCCGGCGAAACGCTTGTCGAGGTCGCCGCGGTCGTGGACGACCGCGAACAGCCCGGGGCGCGTGCGGAGGTCGGCGTGGACCTCCTCGGCCTGCTCGGCGGACCATGGATTGTAGGGATCGACCCGCTTGAAGGGCACCGTACGCCGGCCGCTGAGGTAGTGCAGCATGCTCACGCGGTCGGCCCGCATGGCCACCGGTTCGCCGGGGGGCACGTGCTCGCGGAGGAAGGCGGCGGTGTCTCTGAGGTCGCGGTATCGGCCGTGCTCGATGACCTCGTGGTACCGCCCCATGTGCCCGTACGCCGCGTAGTAGAACGCGTTGCGGAAGACCTTGGGCGCGTTGACGGCCAGCAGGACGGCGACGGCGACGGTGACGGCCCTGAGGGCGACGGCGTCGTCGGTCGCCCGGCCCCGCCGCCGGCGGACGTACGCGACGGCCTCGCAGACGCCCTCCAGCAGCAGGGCGACCAGCAGCGGGTGGACGGGCATGAGGTACCGAGGCCGGACCGCCCGCGCGTGGGACGCCACCGCCAGGCCGAGGACCAGCAGCAAAGCGGTGGCCGGGGCGAACCGCTGCCTCCGCCGCCAGAGCCTCACCGCGGCGGCGACCATCAGGACGATCATGCCCAGCGCGACGATCCGCATGGGCCAGCCCCCCTGGCCGAGGGTCATCTCCGCCAGGGCGCCGGGGAGGTTCCACAGCCCGCCGAGGACCTGCTTCAGCCGGTACAGCGGGCCCATCTGCGGGTTCGTGACGTACTTGGCCACGTAGGTGTTGCCGTCCGCGGCCGCGGCGGCCGCGCGGCCGGCGGCCAGGACAAGCAGCCCGCCGGCGCCGATTCCTCCGGCCAGTGCGGCCGCGGCGGCGGCGAGGCGTTTGCCCAGCGGCGCCGCGGCGGATCGGTCCAGCGCCAGCCCGCCGGCGAGGGCGCCGAGGGCGACGATCCCGGGCGCTCGGACAAGCACCCCCGCGGCGGAGATCGCCAGCATGGGCACGATCCAGGCGGCGCTGCCGCGTGCGCAGCGGACGCCGCAGTACGCCAGCAGCCAGAACAGCAGGGCGAACGGCGCGTCGGTGAGCACGAGGTGGGAGAAGTCGTAGTAGGCGTAGCAGCCGGCGGTGGCCAGGCAGGCGGCGAAAGCCATCCGGGCCGACAGCAGCCGCCGCAGCGTCGCCCATGCCGCCAGCAGCGAGGCGATCCCGCAGGCGGCGGCGAAGAGGTTCTTCGCCCACGTCGCACCGCCCGTGGCCGCGCCGATCGCGCCGTACACCGCCGGCGTGCCCGGCGCCACCAGCGTGTTGGTCCGCCCGTTGAAGCGGTAGCCCTCCCCGGCCAGCAGGTTCCGCCCGAGGCCCTGGTACAGGGCGCTGTCTGGCGTGGGCCACCAGCCGTCGGTCACGCCGGCGAGGTACACCGCCGCCACGAGCCCCGCCGCCAGCAGCAGGTGCCCCCGCCGGGGCGGCAGGTCGGTGAGCCAGTCGCCCTCGGGCCCCGGCCCGGGATGGGCCGCCGGCTCAGCCATCGGCCGTTCCCCCGCCGGCGTCGGCCGCGGGCGGCCCCGGCCGGCATATCGCCAGCAGGTCCAGCGCGCGGTCGAGGTCGGCTTCGCGGTAGAAGCAGTCGGCCGTGGAGTAGCGGTCCATCACCGCCGCGTCGAGCTTCTCGCCCTTCGCCCGGTGGCGGAGGGCCTTGAGCCGCCGCAGCAGCGGGTGGGGAAGCATGTTCCGCAGCTTCAGCGGCAGGCCGCCGAACCGCTTGGCCGTCGCCAGCGCCCGGGCGTTCCGGGCGATCTCGGCCTCGTACAGCTCGCCGGTCGCGAACAGCCCCCGCACGCGGACGTCGGGGAAGTGCCGGCCGAGCGTCTCCGCGAGTTCGTCGGCGGTGTACTCGCGGACGTGGAAGCGGTAGAGCGGCTTCATGCCGGGCTCGAGGCGGATGGCGGCGTTGACGGTGGTGAAGGCGGCCTGCCCGCCGGGCGCGAGGCAGCGCTTGATCTCGGCGAGGTAGGTATCGACGTCGGCGATGTGCTCGATGACCTGGAGGCTGGCGGCCAGGTCGAAGGTGCCGTCCTCGAACGGCAGGGTCTTGCCGTCGACGACGCGGTACTCGATGCGCTCGTCCTCGCAGCTCCGCCGGGCCTGCTCGATGGCCGCGGGGGATACGTCCACGCCCACGGCCCGGCGTGCGTTGGCGGCCAGCAGCTTCGTTCCGTAGCCGACGTTGCAGCCGACGTCGAGGACGGCCCGGCCCCGGGCGAGCGCGGCGATCTCCTCGTAGGCCCGCAGGTGCAGGAGGTACAGCCCGTACTCTTCGAGCGTTCGGAAGCCCTCGGTGGGCACGAGCGCGTGCTCGTGTGCCTGGAGGGCGATGTTGTCGTCTTCGCGGCTCATGCGGGCTCGCCGGCGGCGGTCAGTCGGTCCTTCGGCAGATCATCAGCTCGGTGGAGGGGCTCTCGCTCTTGCAGGCGACCAGGGCGGCCTCGAGGGGGTAGAGCGCCGCCCCCCAGAGCAAGCCGGTCGGCTCGGTCAGGCAGGCCCCGCGCCACATCAGCCGCCAGAGGCGCTTGAGCCAGGCGTGCGAGCAGTCGCCGGGGTAGTTCATCAGCACCGAGAACGGGCGCCGCTCGACGACCTCCAGGGCGTTGTCGGCCAGGACGCGCTCGACGTCGGCCAGCGGGCGGGTGACCATGGTTTCGGCCCGCTCGACGGGCCCGTGGACGAACAGGTCGCACATCACCAGCCGCCCGCCTGGGCGCAGCGCGTCGTGGATGTTGGCGACCGCCCGCTCGTAGAGGGCGTCGTCGACGATGTGGAACAGCACGTCCATCGCCGAGACGACGTCGAACCGCCGCCCGTCCAGCGGCGCCAGGTCCCCGCCGATGTCGAGCTGCACGATCTCGCGGTCGCCGAAGCGCCGGCGCAGGTCCTCGACGGCCGTGGCCGTCAGGTCGCTGCCGACGACCTCGCCGACGCCCAGCTCGGCCCAGGCGTCCACCCAGAAGCCCGTCCCCGAGCCGACGTCGAGGACGTCCAGCCTGCCGAGGTCCGGGGCCAGCGTGCGCATGCGGCGGAGGAAGACGCGCCGCCGCAGGCGGTACAGCCAGCGGTTGTAGCACGCGCCGAAGCTGGAGTAGCCCACGCCGACGAGCCCGGGGTGCTCGCGGAGCCTGCTCTCCCAGTAGTCTTTGGGCTTGAAGTCACTCATCTCGGGTCGGGTCCGTCGGCGCGCCCGCGGCGGTGTCCGCGGCGGTGTCCGGGGCGTCCGGCCGGGCGTCGGGGTCCTTGCCGGCCTGAACATCCTCCGGGACCTTGTACCACAGCCAGACCGCGCACGGTAGACCGAAGGTGAACGCCCAGCCGAGGCAGACGGCGGCGTCGATCATGGCCGCCAGGAGCCCGACCTCCGGGGGCACGCCGAGGACCATGGCCCCGCCGGCCAGCAGCAGCTCGCGCAGCCCCAGCGCTCCGGGCGTCAGCACGATCAGCGAGGCGACGTTGCTCAGCACGCCGAGGATCACGAAGCCCTCCACGCGGACGGGCACGCCCATGCTGTGATAGATCGTCCCCAGGCGGATCGACGCCAGGGCGATGTGGACGACCAGCAGCGTCATGAACACCGCCACGGCGGCCGGGCGGCGGGTGAGCTCCTTTCGCCCGGTGAGGAAGCTGCGGACGATCCGCCGGAGGCGGCCCTCGCCGGAGGGGGCGGGGATGGGCAGGACGATCGCCGCGGCGGCGGCGGCGGTCATGATCGCGAACGTCGGCAGCAGCACGGGCACGGTGGTACGGGTCTGGGCGGGCATGACGGCCAGGACGATCAGCCCCAGCACCCCGCAGACGAGGACCATCAGGCACATGCGGAAGACGAACAGGGCCCCGAAGCGGCTGTAGGCGACCCCCGCACGGCGCTTGAGGTACGCCGCCCGGGAGACCGTCCCGGCCCACATCGGAAGGTAGTTCAGCAGGCCGGTGGCGTTCTGGAGGATCAGCAGGTCGCCGAAGCGCATCCGCGCCGAGAGGGTCTTGAGCATCTGGCGCTGGTTCTCGGCCGCCTGCATCTGATCGGCCAGCGTGACGGCGAGGATGACGGCGAGGTGGGGCAGGTCGAGCTTGAGCAGCCCGCCGAGGCGGTCCCAGTGGGCGGCGAGGTACCAGATCAGCCCGGCGAGGATGGGCACCGCGAGCAGGTGCTTGAGGCGCCATCTGCGTACGAAGCCCATCAGGCCGGCCTCCCGGGCGTCTCTCCCGCCGCCACGGCCGCGAGCCGGCCAAGCATGATATCCACGCAATCCGCCCAGCGGTAATCGGCCTCGACGAGCCGCCGCCCGGCCCGGCCCATCGCCTCGCGGCGGGCGGGATCGCCGGCGAGGGCAAGGACCGCCTCGGCGATCGCCGCGGGGTCCCCCGGGGGGACCAGCAGGCCCGTCCGGCCGTCGAGGCAGACTTCCGGCACGCCGCCGACGCGGGTGGCCACCACCGGCAGGCCGCAGGCGGACGCCTCCAGCACCGAGACGCCGAACGATTCCATGCAGACCGACGGGTTGACGAACACGTCGAACGTGCCCAGCCAGTCGGCCAGCCGTTCGTGCGGCACGCGCCCGGGGAAGTCCACGCGGTCGGCCACCCCGACGGTTTCGGCGAGACGGCAGACGTCGTCGAGGGCGGGCCCGTCGCCGACCATCACCAGCCGCGCGTCCGGGCGGGCGGCGACGATGGCGGGCATGGCGCGGACCAGCACGTCCGCGCCGTACAGCGGGGTGAAGCTCTTGACGTAGCCGATGCGGAACTCTTCGTCCTGCCGCCGTTTGGCCGGGGGGCGGAGCCGGTCGGTGTCCACGCCGAACGGCGTGCGGTGGACCGGCGTGCCCGGCGGGGCCAGCTCGGCCGTCCGGTCGCGGAGGAAGCGGCTGGTCGCGCAGATCGCGTCCGCCCGCCGCAGGGCATAGCCGACCAGCGCCCGGCGGGTCCGCGGGGGCCGCCCGGGCTCGTACCACACCACGTCGCTGCCCCAGACGCTCAGCACCCACGGGCGCACCCCCGCCAGGGCCGCGATCGCCCCGTGCGTGGGCACGTAGGAGGCGTGGACCACGTCCGGGCTCAGCCGCCGCAGCCGCCGCCTCGCCGACGCGGCCAGCCGGAGGTAAGACAGCAGCGTCCAGGCCGGCGAGCGGGAGTTGGCCGGGCCGACGCGGACGGTGTGGACCGTCGCGCCGGGGATGTCCGCGGCCCGGATGCTCAGGACGTGGACGTCGTGCCCGCGGTCGGCGAAGGCGCCCGCCCAGCGCCTGGTGTGGACGCTCGTGGCGGTGGAGAGCATGGCGATGCGGAGCGGGCGCCTCGGCCGTTGGCTCCCCGCGCGGTGGGTTTCGCCGGGGCTTGCCTGCCCGTCGCCCCGCTGGAGGTCGGGCTTCCGCGCGCGGGGCGGGCGGTTGTGCGCGAGGTCGTCGAAGAGCTCCAGCATCCAGTCGGTCAGGTCGAGCGTGTCGGCGAGCATGGCCTCGCGGCGGCGCTGCCACTGCCCGCGGAGGTCCGGGCGGGCCAGCCAGTCGTCGAGCGTGGCCAGCAGCGTGGGGAAGTCCCCCGGCAGGTAGCCCGCGGTGAGCCCGTAGCGGTGCTCCAGCTCCTGGAGCACGGTCAGCCGCCCGACGAACGTGTTGCACCGGATCGAGGGCACGCCGAGGACGGCGGCCTCCATGGCCATCGACTGGCTGTCGCAGACGAGCATCTCCGCGCCGGCCATCACGTCGAAGATGCGGTGGGGGGGCGTGGGCAGCGGCTCGGCGCCGACGTCCGGCCCGCCGGCGGCCTCGCGGGAGACGAACACCCGCCCCTTCGCCCGCAGGCGGCGGACGATCCGGCGGGCCTGCTCGGGCGAGAGCCCCCGCTGGCCGACGTCGTGATGGGCCGTCAGCGCCACCAGGCGGACGAGCGAGTAGGGCTCGTCGGGGCCGACGCCCAGCAGCCGCCGGACGCCGGGGTCCGGGGCGAAGCGTCTCGGGTGCAGGTACGCCAGTTCGTGGTAGCCCGGGTAGGTCAGGTGTCCGGGGCCGTGGTCCTCGTGGGCCAGGCATTGCGGCGTGACGACGTAGTGGGCGGGCCTGTAGCCGGCCAGGGCAAGCAGCGGCACGGCCCGGGCGTCGTCCTCGCCGAAGACCACGCTGCGCGCCCCGGTGAGCCTCGAGGCCAGCCCGACCACCACGGACGTGCCGACCATCAGGTCGAATCGCTCCCGCCGGGCCCTCGCGACGATGCGGGCGAGCACGTGGGCGGCCTCGGCGGCCATGGCCGGGATCGACCGCCCCGGGCGGCGGACGATCTCGTAGCCCCAGCCCGCCGCGTCGAGCAGGTCGGTCAGGCAGTCCTTGTGGCGGGCGAAGATGCGGACGTGGTGCCCGCCCGCTCGCAGCGCGGCCATGGCGTTGCGGAACAGGTGGTAGTGGGCGGGGTGTCCGAGGTCGAAGAGGATCCGCATCGGCCCGCCCGGCCGCACGTCGCGCTCACCCGCCACGGTCGCGTCCGGGCCCATGGGGCTTGACCCTCACCTTCAGGTCGCGGTTCATCTCCATGTCGAACCACATCGCGAACAGTTGCAGTTGCAGGCCCGTGAGGAACATGAAGACGCTCATCAGCGCGCTGGTGCCGGCGATGAGGATGCCGAACAGCCGCATGACGAAGAGCACGAGCCCGAAGATCAGCCCCGCCCAGAAGGTCAGAAAGCCCAGGGCGTAGAAGAGCACCAGCGGGTGGAAGTCGTGGATGACGTACTTCCGCCACATCCGCCAGCAGAACCGCTTGAAGATCATCCAGCTCATCGTGGGGACGACCTTCCAGAGCTTCATCTTCGACTGCTCGCCGACGTTGTAGACCGGGCGGATGGGCACGTCGGCGACGCGGAAGTCGAAGACGTTCAGCCGTACCAGCATGTCGTTGGGATAGCCGTACCGCGGGTACACTCCGTCCAGGTCGATCGTCTCGAGGGCCTCGAGGCTGATCGCCGTGTAGCCCGTCTGCGAGTCCGCCACGTGCCAGTAGCCGCTGGCGATCTTCGTCAGCATGCTCAGGAACGCGTTGCCCAGGAAGCGGTGGCGGGGGATGGTCTCCCACGCGCCGCGGTAGAACAGGCGGTTGCCCTTGGTGTAGTCGGCCTCGCCGCGGGCGACCGGGCCGACGATCGCCCCCAGCTCGTCGGGGTCCATCTGCCCGTCGCCGGCCATCACGGCCGAGACGTCCATCCGCCGGCGGATCGCCTCCTTGTAGCCGGTGACGATCGCGGCCCCGACGCCGGCGTTGCGCTCGTGGCGGATCAGCACGGTGCGGGGGCTGTCGCCCTCGCCGTCGATCCAGGACTGCACGGACTGGACGGTCCCGTCCGAGCTGGTGTCGTCCACGACGAGGATGCAGTCCACGAAGTCCGGCATGGTCTCCAGGACGCGGCGGATCTGCGTCTGCTCGTTGTAGGCCGGCACCACGACGGCGACGGTCTTGCCTTCGAACACGGCGGGTCTCCTGAGGTCCGGCGGAACCGATGGAATCCGAATGCGACATTAGAAGCCCCGGGCGCCCCCGATGCAAGCCCGCCGCCAGGCCGGTCGGCCCGGCCCAGCAGGGGAGAGCACGCAGCCCCGGCTGCAATCCGCTGTCGGCAAGGCCCGGCCGGAATCCGAGGGCGGCGCAGCAAGCGACGGCCGCCGAGAGGTTGTCGCCGCGACCTGTGCGGCCGGCGGGGAGGGGCTACTTCCGCGCCGCCGGGGTTTCGAGCGTCGGCTCGCCCCGGAGGAAGCCCAGGGAGGTCAGGAAGACGTCCATGGCACGGACGGTCCGCGCATAGGACGAGCCGTCCCCCCGCCCGTAGTTGAAGAAGCCGTGGCCCTCGCCCTCGAAGAGCATCAGTTCGCTGCGGCTGCCGGCGGCACGCATCGTCTCGCGGAACGCCTCGGCCGTCGCGACGGGGACCAGTCTGTCCTTCGTGCCCAGAAAGACGATCGCCGGGGGCATGCCCTTGCGGATGTTGTGCAGGGGCGAGATCTCCTTGTAGCGGTCCCTGACGCGGTCGTGCCCGTATCCGCCCGGGCCGTTGTCGTACACCGGGTTGAACAGGCACAGCGCGTTCGGCACGGCCGAGACGGACGTGTCCTCGCCCTCCTCGTCGAGTGCCGGCACGGTGGCCGCCGCGGCGGCGACGTGCCCGCCGGCCGAGCCGCCCCCGGCCGCCAGCCTGTTCGGGTCGATGCCCAACTCCCCGGCGTGCGAGCGGATGTATCGCACCGCGCTCTTGCCGTCCGCGACGCACGCATACGGCGCCGTGCCGTGGCGGCTCTTGACGCGGTATTCCGCCGACGCCGCCCACATCCCCCGCGAAGCCAGGTACTTGCAGTGCGGGTAGAACTGCCCGGGGTTGCCCCCCACCCAGCCGCCGCCGAAGAAGAACACGACCGCCGGCTTCGTGTCGGCCGCCGCGTGACCGGGCGGCTCGAAGACGTGAAGCGAAAGCGTCACCTCGTTGCCGTTGGCGTCGGTCGTGGTCTTGTAGACGATCTTCTTGTCCGGTTGCACCTGGGGGGGCCTCTTCGCTCGCTTGCGGCGGTTCCTGCCCTTGGCCCCCGTGGCCGCCTCGCCGGCAAGCCCCGCCGCCACCGCCAGGCCCGCCGCCACCGCCAGTATCGCTCGATTCATGCCATCGCTCCCGGGCGACCGCCGCCTCCGGGCCTTCTGCGGCTGCCCGCCCGTCAGGCTTCCACGCCCGTCGGTCCCAACTGAAACCCCCGACCGGCCATCGAGGCACGCGGTTTCCGCCGCGTGACCGCGCCGGCACCGGACAACGAAGCCGGCAGGGCGCAGCGGCACGTGACCCGAGCCTGAGCTTCCCGGAAACAAGCGACAGCCATGGAGTCGGCCCGCCCGGCTCGAAAGGGACGGGTTTGCCCGGAGCCCCCGGGGCAAGGCCTTGCCCCGGAAGCGGCCGGGAGGTGTCCCCGTCGAGCGGAAAAGGTGCTTGCCAGCCGTACCGGGCGTGGTAGAAACGTCAAGCAGGCCGGCTGCGTGGGCCGGCCGGAGGCTATCCGGGACATCCCCGCTGAAGCGCCGGAGCAGGACATGTCAGTTCAGTTTGAGCACAAGCACCAAGGTCGTTTCCGGCTCGCGGCTGTGGGGGCCGTGTTCGCGGCAGTTGTCGCGGGCCGAAGTTGCACGGCCATCGTCGCAGCGGAAGGCCCGATTCCGCCCTCTTCCAAGGCCCCGCGGGGCTCGCGGGAATTCTATCCCTCGCCGGAGCGTCCGGTCGGGTGGCGGGGCGACGGGAGCGGGCGATTCCCCGGCGCCACTCCGCCGACCACATGGAGCCGCCGGCTCAAGGATATCACCTCGGAGGTCGTGGTCCAGGCGGCCAGACCCGAGCAGCAGCCCGGCCCCGACAGCCACACGCTGGCGTATTTCACGGTGAAGGACTGGCTCCTGGCCGGCCCCTTCCCTGCCCCGGACCCCGAGCAGGACATTGACAGGGACTTCCTCGGCGGCGAGTCGGAGATCCAGCCGGATGCCGGCGCTCCGGCCGGCAACAGGCAGTGGAAGGTACACCGCGCCTACGAGGGCTCGCAGAGCTACCGCAACCATAACGAGAATACCAATACGCATTTGTATGTAGACTTCGTCCATGCATTCGGGCGGCTTGTCCCGCCGGAGGAACCCGCCCGGTACGCCCGGTACAGCGACCTCGACAAGCGGGCCGCGTACGCGCACACGTATCTCCACGCTCCCCGCGAGTCCGACGTGTATGTGGACATGATACACAGACTGCCCGCTGTCAGGATGTGGGTCAATGGCAAGCCGCATCGCGTGGAGAAGGGCACTACCAGACGGCCCGCCACGATAAAGGTCCACCTTCAGAAGGGCTGGAACCGGCTTCTGGTAAAGGCCATATGCGACAAGGCACAGATGCCGTGGCGGAACAAGTACGCCAGTCCCAAGGATGTGCAGGGGCAGACGCAGTGGCGCTTTTCCATCTACATCAGACCCGCAGGCCCGGGTCCATTCTCCTATGAAACGGAGAGCATCGAATGGATGACCAAGTTGACCGGCCGCAATGCGTCTCAACCCATTGTGGTCGGGAACAGGCTGTTCGTGGGCAGCGGCGGAACCGATCTGGTGTGTCTTGACACTGACAGCGGGAAGATCCTGTGGATGCACACCGTGACGTACTGGGATGCGATGCCCGACGAGGCACGTGCCGCCGTGAAGGACGAAGCCGCTCCGCTGATGGGGCAGCTCGACAAGGCCAACAAGGAAATGATCTCGCTGCTCAATGAGAACATATCGCCCCAAGGCCTGGATACCGGCAGACAGGCTGCCATAGACGAGAAGCTCGACGAACGGAATCAGCTTGCCAGGTCCGTGCACAGGTCACTCTCGACGGGGAGACGGGGCAGACTCTACGACAACAAGCTCTCCGCGGGCAATGCCACGCCGACCAGTGACGGCAAGCTGGTGTACTGGGTCGTCCAGGGCGAAGGGGGATATGTCACGGCTGCCTTCGATCTGGATGGGGAGCAGGTCTGGAGTGACTTCGTATTCCATGGCCATATTCCTCATCATGGCTCCCACCGCTCACCTGTGCTCTGCGACGGCAAGCTGTTCGTAAGCACCAGCGAGCTGCTGATTGCATACGATGCGGCGACCGGCCGGGAATTGTGGAGGACACCGTATTCCGAGCCGCTGTACAGCACCAGAGGCCAGCCCATTGTGGTACAGGTCGAGGGCCGGCGGGCCTTGCAGACCATAGACAGGCTGGTCAGTCTTGATGGAAAGGTCCTGTCAGAGAACGGCTATGACATATGGGGCGTCTACGTGCCGGTCGTCGAGAACGGCGTTCTGTACAGCTCCTGCAACCGCAGGCGTCAGTATGAGTTCGAGGCCATGGAAATCCCGATCGATCCCCGTGCAATCGGCGAGCAGCAGGGGGCGAACTGGAAACTGGACGCGAGGACCCTCTACGGTTCGTTGGTGGACACCACGCTGTTCTTCTACGTCGCATCGCCGTTGTACGTGGACGGGTTCGTCTACCAGGTCGATATGACGGGCATTATGGTGGCTATCGATACACGGAAGAGGAAGCGGGCGTATCTGCGGTGGATGGACGGGTACAACTACAACGCCCGCAACCTGTATGGCTATTGCGCCAGCCCTGCGCTCGCAGGGGAGTACATCTATCTACTGGACGGGGTCGGGTATACGACCATTCTGAAGCCGGGCCCGGAGGGCACGGTTGTTGGGAACAACATGCTCCAGAACCTCTCCAACCAGCGGGGAAGCGCCCCATGCAACCAGGAAGGCTTCTACGCGGGGATGTTCTTCCATGGCAAACGAGTGTTCGTGCACAGCGACAACTATCTGTACTGCATTCGGAAGGACGAGAAGAACCCGGCTGCGGCAGCGGCGCGCGCGACGGGTGGAGAGTCCGGGGGCCGGCCGGGCGGCTCCCGGGGATCGCATGGGGCGAAGAAGCTGAGGGGACAGGCTCGGAGGCCTGCCGGGGAAGGGATTGGCGACTCCGCCGGCCCGCCGCAGGCCGCCCCGAAGGTGCCGCATGGCCCGGGGCCAGGGGTCCATTCCCGCACCTTTCGCGGCAGCGGCTATGGGTCGTATCCAAGGGCCCGGATTCCGCTTGAATGGTCATCCGCAAGCAGGCCACGGTGGAAGGTCGAGATCGGAGGTGGATACGGCAGTCCGGTCGTAAGTGGCCGCCGCGTCTTTGTCACCGCGGAGCCCGACAGGCTTCACTGTGTGGACTTGAGGGAGGGCAGGATTCTCTGGACCCGGACCAACGGCTTTGACCAGTTGCCGGCCGAGCAGGCCGGCAGGGCCCGTAAGCAGCCTACCGACTGCGGGTATGCCACACCCACGCCGTATACTGACGGGCGCCATGTCTGGGCGGTCTACGGCACCGGGGTGGTGAGCTGCTTCGATATGGAGGGAAGGCGGCGCTGGATTCGCTACATCGACCACAAGCAGGTCAACGAGTACGGCCGCAGCGCGTCGCCCGTGATGGCCGGGGGCAAGCTGATCGTGACCGTCACGCACCTGGTCGCTCTCGACCCCCAGACCGGTCGGATCGCGTGGGAACAGCCGCGGGTGCGTGAAGCGTACGGCACGCCGGCCGTCACGCGCATCGGCGGGCATGACGTCCTCGTGACGCCCGGCGGTTACCTTGTCGCTGCCGACGATGGCCGCGTTCTGGCCGGTGAGATGGGGACCGCCGCGAATGCCAGCCCCGTGGTCCGGGCCGGCGTAGCGTACTTCTGCGACGCCGATGCCACGGCCTGGAAGCTGCCCGACTCCCTTGAGGCCAAGCCCGGGGAACTGTGGTACACCGAACTCGATGGTGAGTTCTTCGCCTCCCCGGTGCTGCATGGCGGCATCCTCTATTGCATGGCCAACGACGGCTGCCTCTACGCCGTCAACGCCGCTGACGGTGAAATACTCTGCGAAGAAGACCTCCTCGGCGGCGATGTGCCCATGGGCGAAATAACGGGAATCTACCCCAGCCTGGTCCTGGCCGGGGGCCACCTTCTGGTTACCAGCAATGACGGGCAGACCGCCGTCATCAAGCCGGGGCCCAAACTCGCGGTCCTGCGCGTCAACAAGTGCGTTCCCGGGTCCGGTGCCACCCCCGTCATCGACGGCAACAGGCTCCTCATCCGTTCCGGCTCGCGGCTGGTCAGCTTCTGACTTCGGGCATCAGCAGCAGCCGGAAGCCAGCACGGCGGGCGCCGCGCACGCACCGGCCGGGGCGGCGGTTACGGCCGCCGTTTGATCTGGTATACGTGGACCTTGTTCTGCTCGAAGGACGGGACGTAGAGGAGCATGCGCTGGCGGTCGAGGCCGATGTCGGCGGGGCTGGAGACCTCCACGAGCGTCGTGACGGTCTTGCGGTCGGGGGAGATTTCGCAGACCTTGTGGCCGTGGAAGTCCGAGACGATGAACGTGCCGTCGTCGAGGATTTCGATGGCGTCGAGCTTGGTGAAGTGCTCGGCGAGGCCGAAGGGCTCGGGGTCCTTTTCGCCGGCCGGGTCGAGCTCGTAGACCTCGTGGTTGTCCCAGCTTACAGCGAACATGCGCCCGAACTTGTCGAAGGTGACGCCGTTGACGCTCTCGGGGGCCTTCAGGACGGTGATCTCGTCGCCGAGCTTGTAGATCCGCCCGGCGGCGGTGTCGGAGGCGTAGGCGACGCCGTCGTGGGCGGCCATGTCGTTGATCCGCATCGCCCCGTCGATGGCGATCTTCTCGCAGACCATGCTGGGCAGCGTGTAGGTGCGGACGCGGGTGTTGTCGGCGACGTGGAGCAGCCGGCCCGTCAGGCACATGCCCTTGGGCTCGCTGAGGGGGGTATCCCGGTCGGAGACGATCCACTTCCGCTTGTCGATGAGCCCCCGGGGGTCGAGGCGTGAGATGAAGGCGTTGCCGTCGTCGCTCCAGAACTGCTCGCCGGTGGTCTGCATGTTGGAAACGTAGACCTTGTCGGCGACGGGATCGACGAGGACGCACTCGGGTACGTCGAAGCCCTCGACGACGGCGAGCTCCTCGAGGCGGTAGGTTCCCCCGGCGTCGGCGGCGGGGGCCTGGCCGGCCGGCGTGCCGCAGCCGGCGAGGACGGCCACGAGGGCGGTCAGGGCGGTCAGGCCCGCGATACGGAGCTTGGGACATGTCATGGCAGGTACTCCCTGTGAGGGGTTCGTTCGCTCGGCGCCCCCGTTTCCCGCCGGGGGCCGTCGGGGGAATCCTACGCCGTTCGGCCTCGGGGTGCAAGGGGGTAGCGGCGCCGCGGGAGGCGGTCGCGGGGCTCTGTCCACACCCCGGACACCGTGTCCGCCGTTCCGGGGGGTGGACAGAGATGGTAGACACATAAACCTTTGTATTATAAGGCTTTGTATTTAGGTTGCCGCAATGTGTGTCCCGGTGTCCAGGGTGGACAGAACCGACACACCGCGTCGGATTCGGGGTCGGGTGATGCGTCGGCGGGTCCCGGCGGGTATAAGGGGCGGAGGAAGGAGATGGGCATGGCTGGATCATCGGAGAACTTCGCCGACCGGCTCGCCGCGGCGATCGAGGCCAAGGGCTCGCCGGTCTGCGTCGGCATCGATCCGCGGTACGACCGGCTGCCGGAGGCCCTCTCGGCGGGGGCGGACGCCGACGCGGCGACCCGCGCGGCCAGGGTCGCCCAGTTCTGTTGGGAGGTCCTCGACGCGGTGGCCGAGCACGTCCCGGCGGTCAAGCCTCAGTCGGCGTATTTCGAGGCCCTCGGCCCGGCGGGGGTGGAGACCTACTTCCAGGTGGTCCGCTGGGCCCGCCAGAAGGGCCTGCTGGTCATCGGCGACGCCAAGCGGAACGACATCGGCTCGACGGCGGAGGCCTACGCGGCCGGGCACCTCGCCGGGGCCGACCGCCCGGACGCGCTGACGGTGAACGGCTATCTCGGTCGCGACGGGCTGGCCCCGTTCCTGGACGTCTGCCGCGAGGAGGGCAAGGGCGTGTTCGTGCTGGTCCGCACGAGCAACCGGTCGGCGGGGGAGGTGCAGGACTTCGCCGACGCCGGGGGTCGGCGGCTCTACGAGCACGTCGCCGGGCTGGTGGCGGCGTGGGGCGACGAGGCGGGTCTCGTCGGCGAGCGGGGATACAGCGCGGTGGGGGCTGTCGTCGGCGCGACCTGGCCGGACGAGGCCCGCGCCCTCCGCAAGCTCATGCCACACCAGACGTTCCTGGTGCCCGGCTACGGGGCCCAGGGCGGGACGGCGGCGGACTGTGCGGCCTCGTTCGCCGCCGACGGGACCGGCGCGATCGTCAACGCCAGCCGGTCGGTGATCTACGCCTTCGCCGATGCCGACGCCGGGGCCGGCGGCGGGTGGCAGCAGGCGGTCGCCGCGGCGGCCCGGGCGTTCGCCGGGGACGTCCGCTCGGCCCTGCCGTAAACGGGCGGATCGACACGCCATGCCCCCACCCCGAGCCAACACGCAGATGTTCGCCCTGCCGGCCCCGCCGCCGCAGCGGCTGGCGGTGGGGGGCGTGGACTACCGCCTCGAGCGCGTCTTCAAGCACGACTTCTTCGCCGCCACCTGCCTCTACCGGGCGGTCGGGCCGGCGGAGCTGCCGCGGGTGGTGGTGAAGTTCGCCCGGACACAGCCGTTCTGGGGCCTGCCGACGGCCTGGCTGGGCGAGTTGCTTCGCCGGCACGAGGAGGGCATGTACCGTGCCCTGGCCGGCGTGGCGGGAGTGCCCCGCTGGGCCGGCCGGATCGACGCGACCAGCTACGCGATCGAGTACATCGACGCCGCCCCGCTGGACCACCTCGCCGACCTGCCGGCGGCGGTGTTCGATCAACTGGCGGCGATCTTCGCGGCGATGCACGCCCGCGGCATCGCCTACGGGGACGCCAACAAGCGGTCCAACCTGCTCGTCGACGCCGACGGGCGGGCCTGGGTGATCGACTTCCAGATCTCCCTCCGCCGTCGCGACGACTGGCCCCGGCCGCTGCGGTGGGCGGTCGCCGCCGCGGTCCGCCGCCTCCAGCGGGGCGACCTCTACCATCTCTACAAGCACAAGCGCCGGATGTGCCCGTCGGCCCTGACGGCCGAGGAGGAGGCCCTTTCGCGCCGCCGCTCGCTGCTGCACACGCTGCACCGGAAGCTGACCGATCCGTACCGCGCGCTGCGGCGGCGGTTCCTGCGGGGGCAGTACCGGGCGGGCCGGCTCCGCAGCCCCACAGCCGGGCTGGAGGACCACGACCAGCCCGAGAAGGCGACGTGGCGGAGGCGATGAGGTTTCGCGTCTTTTCGCGTCGGCGGGCGTTGACATGGCTTCGACGCGGGTCGTACAATGGAGTTCATAAGAGGCGGGGTCGGCCCATCCGGCCGCCGCCTTCCGTTTCTGGACGCGACGGACTTCCGGGCCTCGCGGCCCAGACCTGTCACATGGTATGCCAGGCCGGTCGCCGGAACGCCCGGCCGAGTCGGACCCGCCGTTACGGACGCGAATCTCGCCTGCACTCATCCTATAACCGCAGCGGCTTCCGTAGCGCACGTCCGGCAGGGAGGGGGGAGAGGAGGTCGCGTTATGCGACAGCGCAGAGGTTTCACACTGGTCGAGTTGCTGGTGGTGGTTGGCATCATCGGGTTGCTCGCGGCGATTCTGGTCCCCACGCTTCAGCAGGCCAACGAGCTGACCAAGCGGACGCTGTGCGTGGGCAACCTGTCGTCGGTCGGCAAGGCGGTGCAGATTTACAAGAGCAGCAACGACAACATCTGGCCGTGGATCGGCCCGACGGCCTCGGACGTGCTTTCGGGTTGGGAGGATACGGTCGTCGGCGAGAACCGCGACGAGGACCCGTACGAGAACCCCAACAACCCGGGCGACCGGTCGATCACGGCGTTGATGTTCCTGCTGATCCGCGACGGTCAGCAGCCGGGCCTGTTCGTCTGCCCCAGCACGGACGACACGAAGGACGACGACATCCTCGACACCGAGGACCTCGGCGAGGACGAGGAGCCGGACTACTACTGGGACTTCAAGTCCCACACGAACGTGAGCTATTCCTGGCAGGCGCCGATCGTCGACACGAACGACAACTACCGCAACGGCGTCACCGACAAGGACAGCGAGACGGTCGTCATGGCGGACCGCACGCCCGAGGAGAACCCGCTGGAGGACTGGGACAATGCCTCGTGGGACCCGTCGGAGACCGGTTCGGCGATCGAGGAGCACGTCGGACCCAACCACCAGGGCAAGCAGGTCAACGCCCTGACGGTCGGGATGAACGTCCTGAAGGAAGACCGTCCGGACATCGGCTACAACAAGGACATGATCTGGACGTCCTCGGGCAACACGAAGATGGGCTCGCGCAGCGCCACCACGCTGGACATCAGCGAGCACAACTCCACGCGGGACAGCTACCTGATCGGCCCGGTGGACGGCAACTCCTGACGCCCATCGGCGGCAACGCGATGCACGACGTTCACGAGGCGGGCTCGGGCATTCCGGGCCCGCCTCGCTGCGCGCGCCGCCCGGCGGTGGCCCCGGCGGGGGGGCGAATGCTATCCTGAACCGTGGGCGCCGCGGTGTCGCCCGCGACGCTTGGGCGCCGTCCACCCGCGGCGCCGGACGAAAGGCGCAGGACGCCATGGAACTCAGCATCAAACTCGAAGACCCCCGCAAAGCCGCCACGCTCTTCGGGCCCATGGACCGCCACCTCAAGATGATCCGCGAGGCCCTCGGCGTGCAGGTCTTCGCGCGCGACGGGCAGGTCAAGGTCACCGGCTCGGCCCGCAACGTGTCCCGCGCGGCGGCGGTGATCGAGCAGTTGCAGCGCGCGCTTCGCCGAGGCAAGCCGATCACCGTGGACACGGTGACCGAGGCGATCAGCGCCGCCGCGGCCGAGAAGGCCAAGCAGGCCTCGGAGGTCCTGGACGTCTACACCAGCGGGGAGATGATCCGCCCGAAGACACCGGGGCAGAAGCGCTACATCGAGGCGATGCGGACGCACGACCTGGTCTTCTGCACGGGCCCGGCGGGCACGGGCAAGACCTACCTCGCCGTCGCCGTCGCCGTCCACATGCTCAAGCACCAGCAGGCCAAGCGGCTGATCCTCGTCCGCCCGGCCGTCGAGGCCGGAGAGAAGCTCGGCTTTCTCCCCGGCGACATGCAGGCGAAGGTCAATCCGTATCTCCGCCCCCTGTTCGACTCCCTTCACGATATGATGGACTTCGAGCAGATACGGCGGTTCATGGCCAACGACCTGATCGAGGTGATCCCGCTGGCGTTCATGCGCGGGCGGACGCTGAACGACTCGATGATCATCCTCGACGAGGCACAGAACACCACCACCTCGCAGATGCTGATGTTCTTGACGCGTATGGGACACGGCTCGAAGATGATCGTGACCGGCGACGACAGCCAGGTGGACCTGCCGGGCAACGTCGCCAGCGGGCTCATCGACGCCAGGAGGCGCCTCGGCGGCATCAAGGGCCTCGCCGTCGTCACCCTCGCGCCGACCGATATCGTCCGCCACAGGCTGGTCCAGAATATCGTTGCCGCCTACGGGGCCGAGACCGACCCCGCCGTCGCCGCCCGCGCCGGAGCCGAAGCCGACCCCGAGCCGGCCGGGTACGAAGCCCAGCCCGAGGCGCCCCCCAACCGGACGCCCGGGGCCCAAGCCGGCGGCGAGGCCTGAGCCGGGCGGCAGCCGCCCGCGCCCGGGGAGCCAACGCACATGTGGCCGTTCAAGAAAACCGCCCGACAGCGCCGCCTGGAGATGCGTCGTCCGGCCCGCCCGGGCGAGTCGCGGTGGGAGGGGTTCGCCCGCGCCGGCGGGATCGGGGCGACGCTGCTGGCCCTGCTGCTGGCCTTTGCCGCCGTGGCGATGGATCTCTACCCCGTCGAGCCTTTCGGCTACCGCGCGGGGCAGTACCTGCCCGAGGCCGTCCACGCCCGCGTCCGCTTCCGCGTGCTCAGCCAGGAGCAGCTCGAGCAGGCCACCGGCGTCGCGCGGCGGCTGACTCCCGCCGTCTTCCAGCTCGATGCCGCCCTGATGGACGAGCTCTCCGCCCAGTTGAAGAACCTGCCCCTGCGCGAGGCCCCAACCACTCGGCCGGCGGAGGCCGGAGCCGCCGCCGGTGAGCCGTCGGGCGCCGCCGGCCCGGCCGTGGCGGCCCCGACCGGGGGCGCCGCGACCGACGCCGACCCCAACCGCCCGGACCCGCTCCGCCGCCTCGCCCAGGACGCCAACGCCCTGGCGGCCTATCACGAGGCCGTCGATGCCCTTGCCCGGCGGCTGGCGGACCTGCCCGTCGTCCGCCTGGCCGAGCCCGAGGCGCACAAGCCGCAGCTTCGCTGGCCCCAGCGGGCGGTGCTGATCGGCTCGGGGTCCGACGCCCCCCGCGACGCCGCCGAGCTGATCGACGTGGACAACACCGACCGCCTCCGCAGCGCCCTGGCCTCCCTGGTGCCCTCGCTGGGCGAGGGGGTCCGCCAGCCCGTGCTGGAGCTGCTGCTCGGCACGCTGTCGCAGCGCCCGGTATACCGCTACGACCGCCGCGCGACCCAGGACCGCATGGACGCCGCCGTCGCCGCCGTCGAGGCCGACCCGCCCGACGAGGTCTTCCGCGAGTACGACGTCGGCGAGCCCATCGCCCGCCGCACCCCGCCGGGGGACACCGACGGGCTCTCCGCCGCCGAGCTGGCGCTGCTGCGGGCCGAGCACGAGGCCTTCCGAGCCGAGCAGGCCGCACGCCCGCTGACCTACTGGGGCCGCGTCGGAGGACGCGCCGCCGTGCTGCTGCTCGTCGTGGCCGTGCTGAACGTCTACATCGTCCGCTACCAGCCCCGGCTGACCGCCGACCGCCTCCGCGCCGCGGCCCTGCTGGTGCTGCTGGTCGGTATGCTCGCCGCCAACAAGCTGCTGGTCGGCGTCTTCCGCCTCAACCCCTACGCCTCCGTCCTGCCCGTGCTGATGATCGGCACGGTGCTGACCATCGCGTGGGACCACCGTTTCGCCCTCGCCGTCGGCTCGGCCCTCGTGGCCATCATCGTGCTCCACATGCGAGGCAGCATCGAGCCGTTCGTGGTCCTCACCGCCGGGCTGGCGACCGTGATCTTCCGCCAGGACCAGGTCCGCACGCGCACCAAGCTCATTCGCACCGCCGCCGAGGCCGCCGTCGTCGTCTTCCTCGGCGTATGGATCACCGGCCTGGCCCGGGCGCTGCCCTGGCACTTCGCGCTGACCGACGCGACATGGGCGGCCGGGGCGGCGCTGCTCAGCGGCTTCGTCGCACAGGGGGCCCTGCCCCTGATCGAACGCGCCTTCCACGTGGCCACCAACCTGACGCTCCTGGAATGGTGCGACGCCTCCAAGCCCATCCTCAAGCGCCTGGCCATGGAGGCCCCGGGCACCTACAACCACTCCCTCCAGCTCGGGGCCATGTGCGAGACCGCCGCCGAGGCCATCGACGCACGCGGGCTGCTCGCACGCGTCGGGGCCTACTACCACGACATCGGGAAGATCAACAAGCCCGACTACTTCATCGAGAACCAGGCGGGCACGACCGGCTCCAAGCACGACAAGCTCTCCCCCGCGATGAGCCTGCTGGTCATCACAGGGCACGTCAAGGACGGGCTCGAGCTCGCACGCGAATACGGGCTGCCCCAGGTCCTCCACGAGTTCATCACCACCCACCACGGCACGACGCTGGTGCAGTACTTCTACCACGCCGCCGCCGAGCAGCGCAAGGAGAACGCCGACCGCGCGCCCGACGAGACGGAGTTCCGCTACCCCGGGCCCAAGCCCCGCTCCAAGGAACCCGCCATCCTCATGCTCGCCGACGCCGCCGAGAGCTCCGTCCGCGCCATGGCCGACCCCACCCCCGGACGCATCGAGAACCAGGTCCACACCATGGTCACTCGCAGGCTCATGGACGGGCAGCTCGACCACTGCGAACTCACCCTCCGCGAGGTGCACCTCATCGAGGCCTCGCTGATCAAGAGCCTCTGCAGCATGTACCACGCGAGGATCGCCTACCCCACACCCGCCGGGGAGAAGCCCTCCGCCGCCGAGCGCAAGCCCGACACCAAGACCGCCAAGCCCCCCGGCAGCGAGGCCCGCACGCCCGGCGAAAAGCCGAAGCAGCCCGGCGAGGGCGGGGGCAGGCCCGGGGGCGAAGATGGCGACGCCGGCGCCGCGGCGCCCGCGGACCCGGCCGGGCCTCGCGAGCGCCCGTCCACCTCGCCATCCTGATCCCCTCGGCCCCCCGGCCCGCCGGGATGCGGCCCGGCCCGACTACCCTCGCACGTGCCCCCGCCCGGTGACGATCCACTTGTACGTCGTCAGGTCGTCGGCGCCCATCGGGCCGCGGGCGTGAAGCTTGTCCGTCGAGATGCCGATCTCCGCGCCCAGCCCGTACTCCCCGCCGTCGCTGAATCGCGTCGAGGCGTTCACCATCACGCTCGAGGAATCCACCTCCGTGACGAACCGGTCCGCCGCCGCGATCGACCGCGTGACGATCGCGTCCGTGTGCCCGCTGCCGTACCGGTTGATGTGCTCGACCGCCCCGTCCAGCCCGTCCACCACCTTCACCGAGAGCACCAGCTCCAGGTACTCCTCGGACCAGTCGGCCTCGCTCGCCGGCGCCATCCCGCCGAACAGCTCCCGCGACCGCTCGCAGCCGCGGAGTTCCACGCCGGCCTCGGCGAGGGCCTTGGCCACGCGGGGCAGGAACGCCTCGGCCGCGGCGGCGTCGATCAGCAGCGTCTCCATCGCGTTGCAGACGGCGGGGTACTGGCACTTGGCGTTGAGGGCGATCGCCTCGGCCATGTCCGGGTCCGCCTCGGCGTGGACGTATACGTGGCAGATGCCGTCGTAGTGCTTGATCACCGGGATCGTCGCCGCCTCGGTCACCGCCGAGATCAGCCCCTTGCCCCCGCGCGGCACGATCAGGTCCACCAGCCCCGCCGCCTGGCACAGGGCCGGGACGATCGCCCGGTCCGGGTCGTCGATGACGGTGACGGCGTGCTCGTCGAGCCCGGCCTCGCCCAGCCCGACCCGCAGGGCCTCGGCGATGGCGAGGTTCGAGTGCACCGCCTCCTTGCCCCCCCGGAGGATGCACGCGTTGCCGCTCTTGAGGCACAGCCCCGCGGCGTCGGAGGTCACGTTCGGGCGGCTCTCGAAGACGATCGCCACCACGCCGATCGGCACACGCCGCTTCTCGATCCGCAGGCCGTTGGGGCGGTTGTACGCCGCCACCGCCTTGCCCACCGGATCGACCTGGGCGGCCATCTCGACGAGGGCGTTGGCCATCCCGTCGATCCGCTTGTCGTCCAGCGTGAGGCGCTTGACCATCGCCGGGGTCAGCCCGAACTCGTCGCTGCGGGCGAGGTCCCTGGCGTTGGCGTCCTTCAGCGCCGCCCGCCGGTCGGTCAGGGCCTTCGCACAGGCCAGCAGGGCGGCGTCCCGCGCCGCCCCGGTCGTCGCCGCCAGGCTCGCGGCCGCCTTCTTCGCCGCCGTCCCCAGCCGCTGCACGTACGCCTTGGCTTCCGTCGCGTCCATCGTGGTCTCCTCTCGGTCCCGTCGGTCCCGACAGCCTACCACAGGCCTCCATGGCGGGAAACCACCCCCCCTCGGCCCCTTGTCCATCCGCCGGCGGTGGCGTAGGATAGGGGGGTCGCATCATCCGTTCCGGTCCGCCCTGGAGTACACCCTATGCCCACACCTGCCGTTCGCATCGCCCCGGTCCTTCTCGTCCTCGTGGCCGCCGTGTGCGGGCCCGCCGTCGCCGCCGACAAGAAGGACGGCAAGAAGAAGCACATCCCGTTCTCCGACGAGGCGGTCACAAAGGCCATCGAGAAGGGTCGTGCCTACCTGCTGGGCAAGCAGAACGCCGACGGCTCGTGGCGGGACCCCGGCGGGGGGGGGCTCCAGATCGTCGGCGACGACCGCAAGATCGCGGGCACGGCGCTGTTCGTCTACTCGCTTCTGACCGCCGGCGTGGACATCAAGGACGAGCGGCTGGTCAAGGCCCTCGACTGGCTCGAGAAGCAGCGGTCCGGCTGGAACTACGCCGTCTCGATGCGATGCATGGCCTGGCAGGCGGCCTACAAGGCCGACCCGGGCCAGGCGAAGTACCGCGCCCTGCTTCGCGCCGACGCGATGGCGCTGATCAAGGCGGCCGCGAGGGGCACCAAGACGCCGGGCAGCTACGGCTACCGGATCGACTACCGCGTGGAGACCGACAACCGCACCAAGCGGATGCGCCGCAGCGCGCTGAAGTCTTCGGACCCGTCGAACGGGCAGTACGGCGTGCTGGGGGTGTGGGCGTCGCACCAGCTCTACGGCGAGGTGCCCCGTCGCTACTGGGAGGTGGTGCTGAAGTACTGGCTCTCTGAGCAGCGGGGCGACGGGGGCTGGGCGTACAAGGACAGCGACAAGAACTCGACCGCGACGATGACGGCCGCCGGGGTCGCGACGATGTTCGTCTGCATCGACGCGTTGTTCGGGCACAAGTTCGTCCGGTGCGACCAGCCGCAGGAGATCCCCCAGCTCAACAAGGCCCTGGCGTGGTTCGACCGCAACTTTCCCAAGTCGCTGAAGGACGACGAGCTCTGCCACGGCGGGCACGGTGGGATGTACTACTACCTCTTCGGCGTCGAGCGGGTGGGCCTGGCCAGCGGGTACCGGTACTTCGGCAAGGCGGACTGGCACAAGCTCGGGGCGAGCTGGTTGCTGAACGAGCAGAACGGCAACGGCTCGTGGAAGGGGCGCTACGGGGACCTGACCAGCACGGCCTACGCGCTGCTGTTCCTCGCGCGGGGCCAGCACGGCGTGCTGTTCAACCGCCTGGAGTACAACGGCGACTGGAACAACCGCCCGCGGGCCCTGGCCAACCTCTGCCGGTGGGTGGGCAAGGCCTTCGAGCAGGACCTCTACTGGCAGATCGTCAACCTCCGCACCGACGTGGAGGACTGGCACGACGGGCCGATCCTGGTCATCACCGGCTCGACCAAACCGAAATTCTCCGACGGCGACGTTGCCAAGCTCCGCCAGTACGTCCACGAGGGCGGAACCCTCTTCACCATCGCCGAGTGCAACGGCGAGGGGTTCAGGGAGGGCGTCGACGAGCTGGCCAAGAAGCTCTTCCCCGGCCGCTCGCTGACGGACATCACCCCCGACCACGCCCTCTACACCGCCCAGGAGCGGATCCGCCGCGACCTGGAGGTGTCCGTCGTCTCCAACGGCGTCCGCCCGCTGCTGATCCACACCGACCAGGACCTCGCCGTCGACTGGCAGCTCAACCGCTTCAAGAGCGCCGAGGTGGTCTTCGAACTGGCCGCCAACGTGGCGATGTACGTCACCGGGCGCCACCTCCGCCACCGCGGCGAGCACGGCTGGCCGGACGAGCCCCGACGGTCCGACGGCCCGACGGTGACGATCGCGCCGATCCGCCACGGCGGGAACTGGCGCCCGGAGCCGCTGGCCTGGCAGCGCCTGGCCCGCCGCGTCGGGGCGGCGACGGACGTGAACGTGGAGGTCGCCGAGCCCGTCGCGGCCGCCGAGCTGAAGGCGGCGAAGAACCATATCGCCTCGCTGACGGGCACGGAGGCGTTCCAGCTCGACCAGGCGGGGCGCGACGCGCTGAAGGCGTACGTCGAAGGCGGCGGGCTGCTGCTCGTCCACGCCGCCGGCGGGTGGACCGGCGGGGGCAAGGCGTTCGCCGAGTCGGCCGAGGCGATGCTGTACGACCTCTACGGCCGGCGGTCGCTGCGGACGCTGGCGTCGATGCACGACCTGTACCGGATGAAGGGCCACGAGATCGACAGGCCGCGGTACCACCTGAAGACCAAGACGCGCCTCGGCGGCTCGGTGCTGGCGCTGAAGGGCGTGATGGTGGACGACGACACCCGCCTCGGCGTGCTCTTCAGCCGCGAGGACCTGATCACCGGCCTGATCGGCTGCACCCCGCTGCCCTGCGACGGCTTCCTCCCGCAGACAGCCTACGACCTCGCCCGCAACGCCGTCCTCTACGCCGCCGGCAAACACAAGCAGAAGCCCGAACCCAAGAACGACGGCGGGAAGAAGGACGTCGGAAAGTAGTGGCCGGTTGCCCGTAGCCGGTGGCCGGTCTGCGTCGCGCAACGCCTTGCCTGAACAGAGGTGCACAGATGAGCGGACAGCACCACAACGCGATCGATCGGCGGGGGTTTCTTCGGACGACGGCGGCGGGGGCGGCGGCGCTGGCCGGTGCGGGCGGGGGGCTG
>CAYLPJ010000009.1:0-130707 GCA_964385465.1 uncultured Planctomycetaceae bacterium
GGGGGGGCGGGGGGGCGGCGGGGTGGGGGGCGGGGGGCGGCTCGGCGGAGGCCTCCTCGCCGGCGGGCGCCTCGGGCTCGCCGGCCTCGGCCGGCTGCGAACGCGGCGGGCGAGGCTCGGCGGTGTAGACGGTCTCGCCGAACGAGTCGTCCTCCCCGGGGGAAACGGGCGCCTCCGGCTCGGCCGGGGAGGGCTCGGCGCGGGCGGTGAATCGCCCCTGGCACTGGCCGCAAACGACCTCCTGGCCGAGGAGGCCGTCCGGCGCCTCCAGGCGCGTCCGGCAATGTGGGCAGGCGATAATCGGCATCGGGGTCTCCAGGCATCGGCCGGGGAGCGACGAGCCCGGCGCTGCGCGGGCCGGCATTGCGACGCGATGATACGCCGCCGGCCCCGCTCGGGCAAGGCCGTTGCGGCGCGATCAGATCGGCCCGACGGTGAAGGCGATGAACAGGACCGCCAAGACCACCCAGAGACCTATCGACAGGACGATGCCGATCAATCCGCAGATTCTGCCGGCCTTGGCGACGCCGGCGGAGCTGTCCGAGGCCCTGCCGGCACGGATGTCGTTCATGGCGGTCCTGTGGAAGATCAGCGCCAGGATGCCGCAGATCAGCGACGGAATCGCGTAGCAGCAGACGGTCGGGATCGCGGCGATCCCCAGCACCAGCGAGGCCACCGCGTAGCCGGAGGTCGGGCGGATGGCCGCTTCCGGCGCGGCCGGGGCATGGGGCGGGGCGGGCATCCGCGGAGGCGTGCCCACCGGCGGCGGGGCCGCGGGCGCCGACGGGGCCGTGGGCTGTCCGGCCGGCGCCGGGGGCTGCTGCGGCGGCGCCGCGGGGGCCGGCCGCGGGGCCCCCTGGCCTTCGGCGGGATCGGCGTGGGCGAAGAAGCTGGTCTTGCACCGCCCGCAGGCGACTTCCTGGCCGAGGACCTCCGACGGCGCCTGAAGCCTGGTCCCGCAGTTGGGGCAGCTCACGATCGGCATGGCATCTCCCGTGGTTCCGCCGTTGCGACGGCCCGGCATGGAAGGGGGCTGCCTTGCCGGCGGCGCGGGGTGCTCACGGCCGGGCCTCGGGGGCCCCGGCGGCGCCGGCTACAGGTCCTTGCCCGGGCGGATGATCAGCGTGTTGTTCTGCCCGCCGAAGCCGAAGCTGTTGCTCATGCACGTCCGCACGGGCATCTCCCGCGGGGCGTTGGGCACGTAGTCCAGGTCGCAGTCGGGGTCGGGGTGCTGGTAGTTCGCCGTCGGGGGCACGACGCCGTCGCGCATGGCCAGCACGCAGGTGATCAGCTCGGTCGCCCCGGCCGCGGCGATCAGGTGCCCCAGCATGCTCTTGACGCTGGAGACGGGCACGTCCATGGCGCGGTCGCCGAAGACCGCCTTGACCGCCCGGGTCTCGACCTGGTCATTCTGCTGCGTCCCGGTGCCGTGGGCGGAGATGTAATCGATCGCCTCGACGCCCAGCCCGGCGTCGGCCAGGGCCGCCCGCATGCTCGTCGCCGCCCCGTCGCCGGCGGGGTCCTGGTCGGTGATGCGGAAGGCGTCGGCGCTGGAGCCGTAGCCGACGATCTCGGCGAGGATCTTCGCCCCGCGGGCCTCGGCGTGCTCGCGGCTCTCGATGACCATCACGCTGGCGCCCTCGCCCAGCACGAAGCCGTCGCGCGTCTGGTCGAACGGGCGGCTGGAGGTGGGAATCTCGTCGTTCCGCGTCGACAGCGCCGTCAGGCGGTTGAAGCCCGTCACGCCGTAGGGGTGAATCATGCTGTGCGCGCCGCCGGTAAGCATGCAGTCGGCGTCGCCGCGGCGGACCTGGAGCGCCGCCTCGCCGATCGCCTGCGTGCTGGCCGCACACGCCGTCAACACGTTGAACGCGGGCCCCCGGCAGCCGAACTCCGCCGCGAGGTGGGCGAGGACCATGTTCGACTCCTGCTCGACCTCCCGCCAGAGCTGCATTCGCTGGAAGGCCAGCTCCGCCCAGCGCGCGGTGTCCACCGACCCGTCCCGCCAGGCGTCCACCACGGTGTTGGTGAAGTTGTCGAAGTCCAGGCTGCCCTCGCCGCTGCCGAGGTACACGCCAAGCCGCCCCCGGTCCAGGCCGTCGAAGCCCTCCAGCCCGGCCTGCCGCCAGGCCTGCGCCGCGGCGCCGAGGGCGAACCGGCAGTGACGACCGGCGTGGGCGTGCTTCCCGACGTCCGTCAGGTCGGCGGCCAGGTCGTAGCCGGCAACCTGGGCAGAGAACGTCGACGGGAACGTCCGCGCGTCGAACAGCTCGGTGGGGCGGATCCCGCTGCGGCAGGCCCGCAGGGCCGACCACGTGCTCTCCACGTCGTGACCCAGGGGGTTCACCGTCCCCATGCCCGTGATGACCACGCCTCTGTCGCTCATGACTCGCACCGCTTCAGCACGCACGCACCGCTCTGGCCCCCCACCGAAAACGCCCCGGAGACCGCGTAGCGAAGGTCGGCGGCCCCCGCGGCCGACCGGAAGCCCATCTCGCAGCCCTCGGCCGCCTTGGCGTGGTTCACCGTCGGCGGGATGATCTGCTTGCGGACGGCCTCGGCGGCGACGGCCAGCTCGACCCCGCCGGCGCCGGCGAACAGCGAGCCGACGGCGCCGGTGACGGCGAGTGCGGGGATCGTCTCGGCCGCCGGGCCAAGCGCCTTGTGCCACGCCCGGGCCTCTCGGGCATCCTCGCCTGGCACGCCCGTGCCGTGGGTGACGATGAGCCCGACGTCCTCGGGCCCGATGCCGGCGTCGTCCAGCGCCTTGGCGACCGCCAGGTCCAGCGAGCCGGCGTTGGGTTCGGCAACGTCGATGCCCGCCGGGTCGCAGGCGGCACCGAAGCCGACCAGCTCCGCGTAGGGCGTCGCGCCGCGCGCGGCGGCGCGGTCGGCGTTTTCGAGGATCACCAGCCCGCCGCCCTCGCCGACGACGGTCCCGCGGTGGTCGGCGTCGAAGGGCCTGCACGCCTCGGCCGGAGCGCCGCCCTCGATGTCCGCGGCCAGGCGGTTCAGCAGGCTCTGCCGCATCAGGCCCATCGGGTTGAGCTTGCTCTCGGCCCCGCCGGCGACGGCGACGTCGGCGCCGCCGCGGGCGACCAGCCGGGCGGCCTCGCCGACGGCCAGGTGCGCCGAGGCGTCGCCGCAGGTGATCGTGTTGCTGGGCCCCATGGCCGAGTGAATGATCGTCACGTGGCAGGCGAGCATGTTGGGCAGGTACTTCAGCAGCCACAGGGGCGTGAGGTGGTTCATGCCCCCCTCGCCCCAGCGGGCGAGGCTGAAGCGCCCCTGCTCGTCGAGCGATTCGGCGAGGGCCTCGCCGAGCTCGTCGAGGTCCGTGCAGATCAGCCCCGCGCCGATGTTGCAGCCGAGGCGCTTGGGCTCGACGGTCGGCGCCTCGGGGTCGATGCCGACGGTCACCACGCCGGAATCCCGGAACGCCAGGTCCGCCGCCCCCACGGCCAGCTCGATGTCCCGGGCCATGACCTTGACGCTCTTGCGGTAGGTCTTGGGAACGAACTTCCTCGCCGAGAAGTCCTCGATCTGCCCGGCGGCGGTGCAGGCGAAGCCCGCCGGGTCGAACGCGTCGAGCGTGCGGACGAAGCCTCGCCCGGCCAGCAGGCCGTCGAAGAGGGGCTCGAGCCCCGCACCCGCCGCCGTGACCGCCCCGACGCCCGTGATCGCCACGCGGGCCTCAGGCATCGCGGCCCTCCAGCAGCGGCTCGACCATCCGCTGAAACGGCCCGCTGAACACGAAATTCTCCTCGGGGAACTCCTCCCCGGCCTGGTTCTGGTCCACGTGGGAGAACATCAGGTCGATCTCGCCGATCGGCTCGCCGTTGCAGAGCACCCGCCCGCGCGTGACGGCCGCCTGGTCGCCGATGGTCTCGGCCTCGGCCTCGTAGGTGAGCTGGTCGCCGGGGGTGACGAGCTCGCGGACCTCGGCCTTGGCGACCTTGGCCAGGACGACCTTCTCCTTGAAGCCGCGTGCCTGCCCGACGAGGATGCCCGCGGTCTGGGCCATGCCCTCGATCATCAGGCAGACCGGCATGACGGGAAAGGCCTCCCAGTGGTCGTGGAGGTGCTCCTCGGCCAGGGAGACGTTCTTGATCGCCGTCGCCCGCCGGCCGGGCTCGAACTCGGTGAAGCGGTCGATCCAGATCCAGCGCATGGGGTGTGTCCGTCCTGCCGCCGCCGGCGGCCGGCGCGGGCGCCGCCGGCGCGCCCGTCAGTCGTTGACCTTGGCCTGCACGTAGTTGACGATGGTCTGGACCTTGAACAGCTCGGCCATCTTGTTGACGTCCGGGTCCTGCTCGAAGTCGCTGAAGTCCGCGTGCGGCATGGAACTTTTCAGTTCGGCCAGGCCGGCGTCGGTGAGCTTGCCGTCCTGGACGTACTCGGGGTTGTTGAGGATGCCGTCGGGGAACAGCTCGCCCCGGGGGATCTTGATGTTGAACGCCTTCTCGAGGCGGAAGACGATGTCCAGGAAGTCGATCGACTCGGCGCCCAGGTCGCCGGTCAGCGTCGCCTCCGGCGTGACCTCGTCGTCGTCGACTCCCAACGCGTCGATCAGCGTCTCTTTGACCTTCTCGAAGACTTCGGCTTCGGTCATCGGCATTTGTGCGTCTCTCCTCTGGTCCCGTGGATGTCGCCGCAGACCGCAGCGGGCAGCGACGCGAAGCGTTCTATCTATACGGACTCACATCCGCCAAGTCAACGGCCCCGACCGCAGAGCCCGGCTGCGCGAGGGCGCCATGCGGCGGCGGGTCCGTCCTGTTATCCATCCTGCATCCCGCGCGGGCAAGGCGACCGCGCGTGCACTTCGCCGGTTGTCCTTCGACCTCTGCCGTCAACCGCCGCCCGCCGCCAGGACCTCCGGCCCGCCGATCAGCTCGAACCGCCGCCGCAGGTCCGCCACGATGGCCGCATCCATCTCCGCCGTGCAGCCCCGGCGCCCGGCGAGGTTCCGGCAGGCCAGTTCCAGGCGGCCGGAGACGGCCTGGCGATCTCCGACCTGACCGGTGCCCTTGAACGTCGCGACGTCGTCGCCGATCTCGACGGCTCGGACCTCGCAGCGCAGCAGGTCGCCCGGCCGGACGAACCTGGCGTACTTGACGTTGCGGGCCCTGGCCAGTTCGATCACGCTGCGCGAGAAGTCCTGCTGCACCCGCGCCAGCCACGCCGCCGCCTGCACCATCGACTCGATCATCAACACGCCGGGCAGCACCGGAAACGCCGGAAAATGGTCCGCGAGGTATTCCTCTGCCAGCGACAGCGCCTTGACGGTCACGATCCGCTCGCCCGGCTCCAGGGCCTCGATTCTGTCCACCAGATGAAACTTCATCGCGCCAGGGTCCCATGTTCCGCCCCGGCCCGGACGGGCGAACAGCCCTCCGGGCCTGCAAGCGATTGCGGCCTTGTAGCCCGTGAGGCCGGAGGATGCAAGGCTTTTTGCGCGGCGCGCTGTACAATCGCCCCGTGGCGAACCTGTACTTCATCCTGGGATGCACCGCCGGCGGAAAGGGCGCCGTCGCGCGCCGGCTCGCCCGGCGCCTCGGCGGGCAGATCGTCAGCGTCGACTCCATGAAGGTCTACCGGCGGATGGACATCGGCACGGCCAAGCCGTCCGCCGAGGCCCGCGCGGAAGTCGGCCACCACTGCATCGACGTCGTCGAGCCCTCCGAGAGCTTCTCCGTGGCGCGCTTCGTCGAGGCCGCCGACGACGCCGTGCGACGCATCGCCGACCACGGCGACGTCGCCCTCGCCGTCGGCGGCACCAGCCTGTACATCAAGGCGCTCCGCGAGGGGCTCTTCGAGGGGCCCTCGGCCGACGAGGCCCTGCGAGAGACGCTCCGCCAACGCGCCGGCCGCGAGGGCACCGACGCCCTGCATCACGAACTGGCCGGCGTCGATCCCGAGGCCGCCGACCGCATCCACCCCAACGACGAGAAGCGGATCGTCCGCGCCCTGGAGGTCTACCGCGCGACCGGCCGGCCGATCAGCGACCTCCAGCGCCAGTGGGACGCCGCCGGGCCGCGCTACGCCGGGGCGATGATCGGCCTGCGCCGCGACAAGGCCGACCAGTCCCGCCGGATCAACGCGCGGGCCAGGCGGATGGTGCAGATGGGCCTGCGGGAGGAAGTCGAGGCCCTGCTGAGCGAGCCGGAGGGCCTCGGCGACCAGGCGGCCGCGGCCGTCGGCTACGCCGAGATGATCGACCACCTCGCCGGGCGGTGCTCGCTGGAGGACGCCCTCGAGCGCATCAAGATCAACACCCGCCGGCTGGCCAGGAAGCAGCGGACATGGCACCGGCGGTTCCGCGACGTGCAGTGGTTCGACGTCGCCGACGACGAGCCGCCCGAGGCCGTCGCCGACCGCATCCTCGCCGCCGTGGACTTCCGACCCGCCGGCGAGCCCGCCGGGGAGGCCCGGCCGTGACCGAACTGTCCGACGACGCCCTGATGGCCGCGGCGATCGAGCAGGCCCGCCGGGCCGAGCGCCTGGGGGAGGTGCCCATCGGGGCCGCCGTCGCCGGCGGGGAGGGCATCCTCGCCGCCGCCCACAACCGCCGCATCCTGGACAGGGACCCCACCGCCCACGCCGAGGTGCTGGCGATCCGCGCCGCGGCCGCCGCCGTCGGCGACTGGCGCCTCACCGGCTGCACGCTGGCGGTCACGCTCGAGCCCTGCTGCATGTGCGCCGGGGCGATCGTCCTGGCCCGTCTGGACCGGGTGATCTACGGCGCCGCCGACCCCAAGGCCGGGGCCGTGGAGAGCCTCTACCGCCTCTGCGCCGACGCCCGCCTGAACCACCGCCCCGCCGTCACCCCCGGCGTCCGCGCCGACGAGTGCGCCGCCCTGCTGACAACCTTCTTCCGCAAACAGCGCGCGATGGGCAAGAAGTAGGCGCGTCGCGACCCTCCCTACGCCGACGTCTGCTCGAGCCACTCGTCGACCTGGCGGTCGGCTTCGTCCTTTGCCAGGCCGTATGATTCCTGCAGCTTGCCGACGAGCTGCTCCCGCTCGCCATCGATCCGGTCGAGGTCGTCGTCGGTGAGCTTGCCCCACCGCTGCCTGGCCTGGCCCTTGACCTGCTTCCACTTGCCCTTCAGTGTGTCCGCGTTCATGTGCGCGTCCTTTCCGGGTCGGGTACGGATTCGACATCCGGGAGAACTGTATGCAGCGGGCGCCGCGGGGGGTCAGTCCGGCTCGTCCGGCTCGTCGGCGAGCAGCCAGGCGCGGGCCTCGGACTCGGTGCGGAAGACGCCGTGGACGACGGGGTGGTCCCGCAGCTCGGCGAAGATGCAGTACATCCGGCACATACCGAACTCCAGGTCCCCCGGCGCGACGATGGCGGTCCGGCCCTCGGGGCGACTGTCGCAGTGGGCCATGGCCGTGGCGAGGATCGCCTTGGCGTCCTCGCGGCTCAGCTCGGCGAGGCTCGCCTCGGTCAGGTCCCACAACAGCCGCCGCGTGGGATGATGCACGTAGAAGTCCTTCAGCCTCTCCACCAGGCGCTCTTGACGCAACCGCCCGCGCGATCGAAGCACCGTCAGGTCGTGCTCGGGCTCGACATGCCTGTTCACGTTTTCCATGCAGGGCCTCCGCCTCTGTGCAGGCAGCATCGCTCCTCCGACCGTCTCGGCCGGCCATGCCGGCCGTCCAGCGACTCCCCATCATAACGCTGATGCGGCCCGGATGCGACGTGCGAGCCCTGCCAGGCGAACGGCGCCGTGCACTTGTCTCCTCGCTTCGTCGGCATCCCTGCGCATCCATCCGTGCAGGCCCTCCTCCAGGACCGGCCTGAACGGTTGGCCGTCGTCTCGCGGAAACGAAGGCAAAACCGCGCCGGCGAGGGGATTGTCCTTGATGAAGCCGGGCTTCGGTGATATACTACTGTATCACATCGAGGCGCTGGAGCCGGCGCCTGGATCGCTCGGAGGAGAAGAGGCGGACCAGCTCACCCGCTTGCCAACGGCTTCTCGTCCTGCGCTCTGCGCGGGAGTTTGCCGACAATCATGTTTCTTCCCCGCACCGGGCAGGGGAAGGGAGGCAAGTGAGATGAAGCGTCTGATATTGGTTCTTGGGATTGTCGCGGGGCTGACTGCGCCTGCATTGGGCGGATTCATTCCGGGTTCACTGCAGATCGATCCCTGCGACCCGCAGCCCTGGCCGGACGACGGACCGGGCAACGGCAACGGCCCGCCGGACTGGGCCAAGGGCAACGGGCCCCCACCGTGGGCGGGCACGCCGGCGTGGTCGCGGGACCCGAACTGGCAGTCCCAACTCCGCGGCGACCGCAACGAGTTTGCCGAAGTCCACATCACCGAGGGCATCGGCGGCGGCGGGCTGTACCCGCTGGACTTCTACATCGAGGCCGACGAGGACCCGATCATCGAGATCGACAAGGACGTCCTCAACGACTCCAACTTCACCTGGACCGGCTACGTCATCACGCTGGAGACCTCCAGCGGCGCGTCCCTCGTCAGCGGCTCGGCCGACAGCGACATCTTCTCGGTAGACAGCGAGAGCACCGACACGATCGTGTTCACCTCTCCGGGCTCGGTCGCACCGGGCCAGACCGTCCGGGTCTCCTTCGACATCAACATCCCCAGCGCCGGCGGGTTCGACTTCACGATCACCCAGGCACCCACCCCCGAGCCGGGGGCCCTGGCCATGGTCGCCCTCGGCGGAATCGGCGTGCTGCTGAGACGGCGGCGACGCCGGCGCTAAGCGCCCACACGTTTCCCCACGGGCCGTCGCTGCGACAGCGGCGGCCCGTTTCGTGCGCCGCCACCCCTATTCGCTGAACTTCTCGCTGGTGAACAGGTAGACCTTGGTGTCGAGCATGCGCCAGGCGTCGGGGGCCATGCCGGCCTTGTGCGCGCAGCAGTGGCTGAGGAACTGCTCGGCGTTCCAGCCCTGGTCGGTGGCGACCTCCGGCAGGAAGCAGCCGCTGCGGACGCCGTTGGTGACGTAGATCCCGTGCCTGCCCACATCGAGCTTCTCCGGCTCGTGCGTCTCGGTCAGCGGCGAGAGGATCGAGACCTCCACCGTCAAGGCCTCCAACTCCTCCGGCGTGATCGGCTGGCCGACGAACCGCGGATCCCGCGCCGCCGCCGAGCCCATCTCCGGGATCATCTCCGCCAGCGGCCCCCGCGGCTGGAACGTCCCGATGCACCCGCGCAGCCGCCCGGCGTTGGTCAGCGTCACGAAGCAGCCGCGAGGCTCGGCGAGGATGCCCGAAGCCTGCTGCTCCGGCATCGGCACGGGCGTGCCGCGCACCGTGGCCTCCACGGCCGATCGGGCCAGGGCGAGCACTTCGCGGCGTTCTTCGTCGGACAGGGGCATGGCAAGACCTCCTCTGAAATCCTGAAATCCGCGCGCATTGTACCGCCGGCGGCGCGCGGACGCCACACGGCGCCCGCGTCCCGCCGCGCAGGGTGCCGAGGTCGCCGACTCAGCCCTCCCGCAGGGCCTCGAGCATTTCGTCGCGCTGTTTGCGGAGGAACGCGTCGCGGCGGGGGCAGGCGATGTGGCTCCAGGGCAGGCGGGGGCCGGGCTGGAGCTCGCGGCCGGCGACGGACCGCGGGTCGATGCCGGCGTCCTCGAACGCGGCCTGCCATATCTCCCAGTCCCAGTGCTCGTTCCAGGCGTCGAGTCGTGCGCCGCGGCGCCAGGCGGCCTCGATGACCCGGCCGAGCGAGCGGTCGCCGCGTGCCAGGACGCCCTCGAGGACGCTCCGCTCGACGCGGTGGAAGCGGAAGCTCACGGGGGTGCGTTTGCTGAGGTCCAGCAGCCGGCGGCGGACGCCGAGGAAGTAGTCGGCGTCGCGCATGGGCGCCCACTGCATGGGCGTGTGCGGCTTGGGGACGAACCAGGACACGCTGGCCTGGATCGCGCCGCGGTGCCCGTCCACCTCGCGGCGGGTGTCGCTGAGCCGGCGGCAGAGGCCGACGATGGCCTCGATGTCGGCGTCCGTCTCGCCGGGCAGCCCGGCGATGAAGTAGACCTTCACGCTCTTGAACCCCGCCTCGAAGGCCGCCCGCACGCCGGTGAGCATGGCCTCTTCGGTAATCCGCTTCCGCAGGGCGCGGCGGAGGCGGTCGCTGCCGGCCTCGGCGGCGATGGTCAGCCCGCCCTTGCGGACGGTGCTGGTCAGCCGCGGCAGGTGCTCCAGTTGGCTGTCCACGCGGAGGCTGGGCAGGGAGATCGACACGTTGCGGGGCGCCAGCTCGGCGTCGAGGCGCGCGATGACCTCCCGGAGGCCGGGCAGGTCGCTGGTCGAGAGGCTCAGCAGGGCGACCTCGCGGCAGCCGGTGCTCTCGACGCCGGCGACGGCGGCGGAGACGATCTCCTCGACGCCGCGGGAGCGGACGGGCAGCCGGACGGCGCCGGCCTGGCAGAACCGGCAGGCGTTGGGGCAGCCGCGCATGACCTCGACCACCACGCGGTCGTGGACGCCCTCGACGAGGGGCACGAGGGGGCGGGTCAGCGGCGGGGAGGCGCCCAGGTCGGGCACGTGGACGTGCTCGATGACGGCGGGGACGTCGTCGCGGGCGGGCTCGACGGCGCCCAGCGGCGCGCCGGGCCCCGGCGGGACGGGGCGGTAAAAGCGAGGCACGTAGGCGCCGGGGACCTCGCCGGCGACGGCGAGCAGCGTCTGCTCGCGGGCGGCGCCGCGGCGGCGTGCGTCGGCGACCAGCCGTGCCAGCGCAGGCAGGGTCGCCTCGCCCTCGCCGACGAGGAAGGCGTCGATGAAGTCCGCCAGCGGCTCGGGTGCGTCGGCGATGGCGTCGCCGGCGATGACCAGCGGGTCGGCGCCGGTGCGGTCGGCGGCCCGAAGCGGGATGCCCGCCAGGTCCAGGATGGTCAGCACGTTGGTGGCGCACAGCTCGTAGCCGACGGAGAAGCCCAGCACGTCGAAGTCCCGCAGCGCCCGGCGGGACTCCCAGGCGAACCAGGGCAGGCGGCGTTGGCGGCAGACGGCCTCGGCGTCGGGCAGGGGGCAGTACGTCCGGTCGCACGCGACGCCGGGCAGGTCGTTGAGCAGCCGGTAGAGCACCTGCGTGCCGAAATGGCTGATGCCCACGGTGTAGGCGTCGGGAAACGCCAGGGCGAAGGTGACCTCGGCGGCCTCGACGTCGGCGAAGGCGGCGTGGGTCTCCAGCCCGACGTACTGGCCCGGCTGGCGGACGCGAGGCAGCAGCTCACGGCGGATGATCTCGGCGAGGTCCCTCACCGGCCGCCCCCGAGGGAGGCGGCAGGCGCGCGATCCCGACTACAGGATCTCACGCAAGGCCCGGGCGCCGGACCGCGCCCGCCCGACGCGCCGGGCCTGGGAGGGCGGCGCCGGGCGTGCTCGGCGGTCGCGCTGTCGGCGTGGTGTGCTTCGATCATGGGTGCCTGCCGTTTCCGTGGAGCCCGGTTCGGGTTCGTTTGATCCTTTCGCTGTGCCTGCACAGCGATATGATAGGGGGCGGGCACCGGCGGACAAAGCCCTGGGCCCGGGGAGAGACGATGAAATCGACGACCGAATACCTGACATTTCGCGTGCCCGAGCGGATGGCCTTCCTGAACATCACCGGGCAGGTGGAGGAGATCGTCCGCGCCAGCGGCATCGGCGAGGGGCTCTGCCTGGTCAACGCGATGCACATCACCGCCAGCGTGTTCATCAACGACGACGAGCCCGGCCTGCACGAGGACTACAAGCACTGGCTGGAGGAGCTGGCGCCGTTCGATCCCTCGCCGCAGCGCTACCGCCACAACCGCACCGGCGAGGACAACGGCGACGCCCACCACAAGCGCCAGGTCATGGGACGGGAGGTCGTCGTCGCCGTCACCGGCGGCAAGCTGGACTTCGGGCCGTGGGAGCAGATCTTCTACGGCGAGTTCGACGGACGCAGGCCCAAGCGCGTCCTGGTCAAGGTCATCGGCGAGTGAGCGCCCGGCCCGCGGGCCGGGCCCGCCGCCCAACCGGAGGCCCGAAGCGATGCCCATCACGTTTCCGTGCCCTGACTGCGAGAAAGACATCAAGGCCCCCGACGCCGCCGCCGGCAAGAAGGGCAAGTGCCCCCACTGCGGGCAGCGGGTGGACATCCCCGCCCAGCCGGGCGAGGACGACGGCGACGAGCTGATCCCTCTGGCCCCGATCGACGAGGAAGAGGAGAAGCGCCGCCAGGACGAGATCCACGACCTCTTCGAGCGCGAGAAGGCCCTGCTCGGCGAGATGGGCGGGCCCGACGCCGAGCCCGTGCCCCTCGAACACCGCGAGGACCTCACCCCCGAGGACCTGCACCACTACGTCATCAACTACTGCCTGGCCATGGCCAACGGCAAGCTGGAGCAGGCCGAGCAGCAGGCGATCGAGCTCCGCAAGTACGGGCACACGGGCATGGCGGCGGTCAACGAGTTCCTCGAAGGCGAGGCCGACGAGCCGGCGCTGAAGGACGTCCCCCCGCCGGTCCTGGAGCAGTTCCTCCGCGGGCTGCTCGACAAGGTCTCCTGAGGCCGGCGGCGCGCGAACACGGGCGGCGCCCGCAAGGCAGCGCCGCCCGTGTCGGTGATGCGTCGGGCGCCGGGGATCAGAAGTCTTCGGCGCCGCGCGGCGGCGGGGCGGCCCCGCCGCCCATGCCCATCATCATGAAGATGTTGGAGACCTCCTTGATCAGGTCGGTCGGCACGTAGGCGACGAGATGGGCGCTGCGGCCCTTCTTGCCGCCGCCGAAGGCGATCGGGACCTTGCTGGTGATCTTGAACGGGGGCAACTCGCTCTCCGGCTCCATCACCTTCATGCCGTTGACGATCACGTCGTACATCCCCGAGCCGCTGAGCAGCGCCAGGAAGCCGCTGTCGGCGGGCATGTACTTCATCGCCTCGGCCACGGCCGGGCCCTGACCGATCTTGCCCGACTTGCTCGACGCGACCTTCAGCGCCTCGGCCAGGAACGCACGCGAGCCGCCGAACGTGACCACCACGCGCTTCTCGGCGGGGGCGGCGACGTAGAAGCGGACCTTGTTCTCGCCGAGGACCTTGGTCATCTCCTGGCGTTCGCGGTCGGACATGTCGGCCATCTCGGGGTGCTCGAGGGTGACGGCGTCCACGGACTGCCCGCCGACGGTCTCGACGCCCTTGAGATAGCGGATCTTCAGCAGTCGGGCGTCGTCGCCCTCCTCGGTGAAGTGGCGGACCAGCGCCTCGCCGAGCTTGCACTTCTCGCCGATCAGCTCCTTGACCTTCGCCGAGCTTTTGCAGTCGACCACCGCGCTGAGCCCGAACAGGCCCGAGCCCTCCGGCGCGCCGCCGATCACGAGCTGCATGCCCGTGACCTGCTCGTTCATGTCCATGACGACCTTGCGGAAGCGGGCCTTCTCGGCCGGGGGAAGCTCCTTGAAGGCCTCGCCGGCGAGCAGCTCGTCGATGACGTCCATCGTGATCTTCAGCGACTGGGGGTCGGTCTGGCCCTGGGCGGCGAGGGCGAGGATGTACGGCAGGTCCGGCAGGCCGGCCAGCGGCGGGCGGCCGGCGTACTTGGCCAGGGCCATCGCCCTGTCGTACGTCCCACCGGCCTTGAAGGAGACCATCTCGTCCAGGACGATGCCCGTGGGGGCCAGCCGCAGGCCGACGCTGACGTCGGCGAGCTCCTTGATCGCCTCGCGGTAGATGCCGAAGTACGTGCTCATCAGCGGCGCCATCGGGCCCGGCGCCTGCATCTGCCCCTCGGCGATGTCCATGAACTGCAGCACCATCGGCTGGGCGACCTTCATGTTGATGTAGTAGCCCAGGTCGCTCTTGGCCAGCATGACCACGTGCTCGTCCGGCAGCTCGGCGACGGCCTTCTTCTTCGCGCCCGCCAGGGCCTCCAGGGCCTTGTCGTTGGGGCTGAGCCCCACATAGCCGCCGACCTTCCCGGCCAGCATCGGGCCCATCCGCAGGTTCACCTTCGTGAACTTGCCCGCCGCCTCCATCGGGTAGGCGCCGAAGACGTCCTCGACGCTCCTGCCGGGAACCAGCAGCACGAAGGGCAGCTTGGGCTCCTCGGCCTCCTCGCCGGCGGCCCCGGGCGCCGCGCCCATGCCCCCGCCCATGGGGAGGAGCTTCATCAGGTCCACGTCGAAGGCCTGCGGGTCGAGCATCACGGCCGCGAAACCGCCGCGGGCGTCGAAGCCCGGCCCCAACTGGGCCATCATCTTGAGCATCTCAAGCAGGGCGATGCGCTTCATCTGGTTGGGGTTCTGGGGGTCCGGCTGGCTGAGCATCTGCCCGAAGCCCAGCTCGTCGATGAGCTTGTCCACCTTGCCCATCATCCCCTCGACGTCGTGGACGACCACGAAGCCCAGCGCCCCGGCCGGGAGGTGATCCAGAACGGGTTCGGGGGCCTTGGTTTCCTGGGCCGCCGCCCCGCCGGCAAGGGAAACCGTCAGGGCCAGGGCCAACAACAGTCGCGAGCTTCGCATCATCGTCTCCTTTTCGATAGAAGCACAGACCTTGGAAGGTGAGCTCGTGGTAGATGGTACGCCCACCACCGATCGCAGTTCAAACAGAAACAGGACACGCTACCATCGTAGACGTTGGCCGCGCCGGAATATTCCCCTGTTCCGGCGGAAGGTCACCAGACGTTGAAACCGAAATCCGCCGCCGGTACGATGCGCTGCGGACGCTCAGGGACTCCAGAGGCACGCATGGACGGTCCGCCGCTCATCTCGCAACGGACGTTCGACCGGGATATCGCCGAGGTGCTGATCCCGCGCGACCGCATCGCCGCGCGGGTGGACGCCCTCGCCGGCGAGATCGCCGGGCGCTACGGCGGGGAGGACCTGACGGTGCTGGCGGTGCTGACCGGCTCGCTGGTCTTCCTGGCGGACCTGCTCCGCCGGCTGCCCCTGCGTGTGCGGATCGAGCTGGTGCGCCTGCGGTCCTACCGCGGCGCCGATGCCGCCGGCGGGCCCGTGGAGGTTGTCGGGCAGCTCGACCGCGGGGCCCTCGTCGGGCGGGACGTGCTCGTCGTCGACGACATCCTCGACTCCGGGCGAACGCTGGCGCGCCTCGGGGACCTGCTGGCCGACGCCCACTGCCGCAGCGTGCGGACGTGCGTGCTGCTCCGCAAGCGGCGGGATGACCTGCCCGCCCGCCGCGACGCGGACTTCGTGGGCTTCGACGTCGCCGACCGCTTCGTCGTAGGCTACGGGCTGGACTTCGACGACATGTACCGCAACCTCCCGGACATCTGCCTGCTCGCCGACGAGCCGCGACGGGGGCGCCCATGAGCCCCGCCGCCGAACCCGCGGACCTCACCGCCGAGGCAGAGGCCGCCCTGCCCGCCGAACTGCTCGCCGACGGCGAGGTCATCCTCCTGGCCGTCAAGCCCAGCCGGTGGTTCGTGGCGCTGGTCTCCTGGCCCGTGCTGCTGCTGGCCGCCGTCGCCGTCGCCGTGGCGCACCTGGCCAACACCGCCTTCGGCGCCACCATGGACGTCGAGACCATCGCCCTGGCCTGCCTGGCCGTCGCGGGCGCCCGCCTGGCCGTCGCCGCCTTCCAGTGGGCCGGCAGGCTCTACGTGCTCACCGACCGCCGCGTCATCCGCCTTCGCGGGCTGCTGCGGGCCGACCTGGGCGACCGGCACCTCCGCGACATCCAGGCCGTCCACCGCGCGGCGACGCAGCCGGAGCGCCTCCTCGGCGTCGGCAGCCTGCTGTTCGAGTGCTCCGACGCCGCACCGCTCGGCGAGGCACACTGGACCCACCTCGCCGACCCCGAGTCCGTCGCCCGGGCCATCGAGGAAGCCCGCGCGAAGGCACGGTGAGGCCCGCCCGCCGGACCGCGCAGTCCCCCGCCCGGCGCCCGCCGGCCCCGCCGGCGCCCGCCGCCCCGCTGACGCCTTCTCCTCCGGCGTGTCCGACGGTACAATGGGCAAACTGCTCCCCGAACGCCGCCGCAGGACCGACCATGAGATCTCGACCCGTTCGCAACGCCTCCCCGCACCCCGCACTGGCCGCCGCGGCCTGGCTGCTGCTGGCCGCCGCGGGAGCCGGAGCCGATGAAGGCCCCGCCGATCCGGTCCGGACGCGGTTCGGCTCGCCGAGGCTGTTTCACGGCACGTACGTGCGGTCGGTGGCGTTCTCGCCGGGCGGGCGGCTGCTGGCCTCGGCGGGCGGGCAGTACAACCAGCCCGGGGACATCGCCCTCTGGAGCGTCGAGACCGGCGACCTCGTCCGGTCCCTGCCCGGCGGCGAACGGGGCACGGCCTCGGTGTCGTTCTCGCCGGACGGCAAGATCCTCCTGGCGGCGGGGCTGGACAGAAAGCTCCGCGTGCTGGAGGTGGCCACCGGCAAGCCGGCCGAGGGGTACAAGATCGCCGGGCAGCGGGCCAACTGGTGCCTGTTCGGCCCCAAGGGGCGGCGCGTGGCGCTGTCGGACGGCACGAAGCTGCGCGTGCTGGAGGCGCGGACGGGCAAGGCGGCCTTCACGGAGAACAAGGCGACCTACGCGGCCTTCTTCCCCGACGGGGCGTACCTTGCGGTCTCCAGCCGGCGGGACCGCAAGTACGGCCTGCGGGTGGTCAACGCCGAGACGGGCAAGACGGTGCGGCAGTTCCAGCCGGCCGACCAGCGATACGGCGCGCCGGTGGTCTCGCCGGACGGTCAGAGCATCGCCGCGGCGTGCGTGTACGGGACGATGCGGGGGACCGTGCTGGTCTGGCAGGCGGCGATGGGCAGCATCCGCCACAAGCTCACCGACGCCGGGACGCATGTGCGCGACGTCGCCTTCAGCCCCGACGGGCGCTACCTCGCCGCGGCCGGCAGCACCGGAGACGGGCGGCTGTGGGACGCCGCGACCGGCAAGGAAGCCGGGCGGATCGACGCCGGGCAACGCGTCATGTCGCTGGCGTTCGCCCCGGACAGCCGCCTGCTGGCCGGCGGGACCCACACCGGGCGGATCCACCTCTGGTCCCTGCCCGACCTCGAGCCCGTCGGCGGCGAGAGCGGGCACGTCGGCGGGGTGCGGACCGTCAGCGCCGCGGCCGGCGGGCGCCGGGTCGTGACCGCGGGGGAGGACGGCACGGCGCGGGTATGGGACGGGCGGGAGGGCCGCCAACTCCACCGCATCGAGCTGCCGGACGTGGAGCTGACCTCGGCGACGATCTCGGCCGACGGCTCGGTGCTGGCCACCGGCGGCCCGGACGACACGGTTCGCTTCTGGGACCCCGCCTCGGGGGGCATGACCCGCGCCCTGCCCGTGCCCTCCGGCGCGAGCCTGGGGGTGGCCATGCTGCCCGGCGACGAGGAGCTGATCGCCGTGGGGCCGACGCTGGCGACGGCGTTCGTGGACGTCGACACCGCCGCCGTCCGCGTCGTCGAGGGCCCCGAAGACGTGGCACAGACGCTCCAGGTCACCGCGTCGATCCGGTCGCGCCTGGCGGCCGCCCTGGAGCGCAACCTCGCCCACGTCTGGGAGATGGACACCGGGCGGGACCGCGGCCTGTTCGCCGTCGACGGCACGCGGAACATCCTGGCCGCGGCCATCGGGCCGCACGGCAGCCTCCTCGGCGCCGACGTGGGGCAGAAGCTCGTCTTCCTGGAGCTGGATTCCGGCGAGCTCGTCGCCGAGGCGGCCATCTCCGGGCGGCGGACCGTCGGGCGGTCGGCGGGGTTCTCCCCGGACGGCTCGGTGTTCGTCCTCGGGCGCGCCGACGGCGTGGTCAGCTTCTGGTCCGTACGCCGGGGGGAGAAGATCCGCGAGTTCCAGGCCCACCGCGGCAACGTGACCTGCCTGACGTTCCTGCCCGACGGGCGGGGCGGCGTCTCCGGCAGCAGCGACGGCACGGCCGTGCTGTGGAGCCTGCCGTCCCCGCAGTTCCCCACGACCGCCGCGGCCGCGCCGTCCCCCCAGAGGCTGGACGAGCTGTGGAAGCACCTCGGCGGCGACCCCCGGCGGGCCCACGAGGCGGTCGAGGCGATGGTGGACGCCGGCCCGGCGGCCGTGGCCTACCTCCGCCGCCGCCTGCGCAGCGTCGAAGGCCCTTCCGACGAGGCGGTGCAGGAGCGGATCGACCGGCTGGACGGGGACCGCTTCGTCGAGCGTCAGCGCGCGACGGCGTGGCTGGCGCGGCTGGGGCCGGTCGTGGAGACGCAACTGCGGCATGCGCTGGGGGAGGCGCGCAGCCCGGAGGCCCGTGCGCGGATCGAGGGACTGCTGGATGCGCTGGACGACCCGACCGAGCGGAGCGGGGCGGCCCTGCGGCAGCTTCGGGCGGTGCACGTGCTGGAACGCGTCGGCTCGGCCGACGGCGACGCGCTGCTGAAGGCCCTGGCGGGCGGCTCGCCGCGGGCGAACCTCACCCGCCGCGCCGCCCGCGCCCTGGCCAGAAGGCGCCGGCGCTGACGCCGCGGTCGCCCCGGCGCGCTACATCTGCACGGCCAGGTCGGCGACGCGCGGGTGCGTGATGGACTGGTAGTCGGCGTACCTCATGCGGACGGCGTGGCAGTGCGTGCCGGCCTGGAAGACGATCTCCTCGTCCTCGGCGAGGCCCGCGTCCACCAGCGTGGGCAGGTCCCACAGGTGCCCCATCGGCGGCTCGGCGCCGACCTCCACGCCCGGCAGCATCCGGGCCATCTCGTTCTCGTCGGCCAGGCGGACGGTCCGGCAACGAAGGGCCTTGGCGACCTTCTTCAGGTCCAGCTTGCGGCTGGCCGGCAGGGCGCAGATGGCGTACTGCCCGTCGGCCTCGACGACCACCGCCTTGGCCAGCAGCCGCCCGCTGACGTGCTCCTCGGCGGCGACTTCCTGCGCCGTGTAGGCCGGCGGGTGCTCGTACATCTCGAACGGGACGTTCTGCTCCTTGAGGTACTGACCGAGGTCCATGGCAGGCTCCCTTCCGCCGGGACGCACTCCCGGCATGGCGATGGGCGATGTGTACGCTAACGCTGCCGACCGAACGGTGAAGACGTGTCCTTGCTGATGTGTATTGTATCCGCATGTGTTCCCGGAGGCAACTTCCCCTCCGGCGTCACCACGCCTTCAACTCGCCGACGATCTCCTCGACGAGGTCCTTGATGGTGACGATGCCGACGTCGCGCCCGGCGGACCGGACGACGGCGAGGCGCTTGTGGAGTCGCTGCATGCGGTAGAGTGCCTCGGTGACGGTGAGGTCGACGGGCAGGCGGAGGGGCTCGCTCATGCGTTCGGTGGGGTTGGCCACGTCGTCCTCGGTGAGCACGTCGTAGACGTCGAGGACGCCGGTGACGGCCCCGCGGGCGTCGCGGACGGGCAGGCGGGAGTAGCTGCTGCGGCGGATGGTCTCGAGCAGCTCGCGCTGGGAGATGTCCGAGCGGACGCCGGTGACGCGGCGCATGGGCGTCATGGCGTCCTCGACGCGGACGTCGTGGATGTTCATCACGCGGTCGACCATCACCGACTGGTCCTGGGTCAGCACGCCGGAGGCCTGGCCCTCGGCGAAGACCGCGCCCAGCCGCTCCTCGACGGCCTCGCGGCGCCCGCGAAGGGGGCGGGTCAGCAGCCAGCTCAGCGCCAGCACCAGCGGCGAGAAGCCGGTCACGCGGCAGGCGAGGTCGCTGAGGCGCAGCAGCCCGCTGAGGCGGTAGGTGAGCGTCTCGGCGCGGCGGTGGAAGACGCTCTTGGGCACGGTCTCGCCGAAGACGAACAGCAGCGGGCTGGCGGCGGCGAGGGCGTACCACTCCGCCGCCCGCCCCGTGCCGGCCAGGACGAACATCGTCGTCACGGCGAAGGTCACGCTGTAGTTGGCGACGTTCGTGCCGATCAGCAGCACGGCCAGGACGTTGTTGGTGTTGCCCAGCATCCGCGACAGGCGCCGCGCCGCGGGCACGCCGGAGTCGGCGCGGAGGTCCAGGCGGATCTTGTTCATGCGGTAGATGCCGGTCTCCATGCCGCTGAAGAACGCCGACATCGCCGTCCCGACGACCAGCAGCGCCCACCAGCCGGCCCAGGCCGCCCAGCCCTGCGCGAGGGGGAAGGTCATGCCTGCACCTCCCTGAGGCGGACCTCGAGGCGGGTGATCCGCCGGCGGCGGACCTCCAGCACGCGGAAGGTGAGGTTGCGGTACCGGGCCTCGTCGCCGACGACGGGCAGCCGCCCCAGCAGGCTGGTGACGAACCCCCCCACCGTGCTGATCCGCCCCCCGCCGAGGTCCATGCCGATCGCGTCGGCCCACTCGTGGATCGCCAGGTCCCCGGCCAGGATGTAGTGCCCCGGGCCCATCTGGCGGACCGGCGGGCCCTCGCCGGCCTCGTGCGGCTCGGCCAGGTCGCCGACGATCTCCTCGAGGATGTCCTCGACGGTGACCAGCCCCGCCGTCCCGCCGTACTCGTCCACCACGATGCCCATCTGCGCCCCGCGGGACCGCAACTGCACCAGCGCCCGCTCCAGGTTCGCCGCCTCGGGCAGGATGGGCACCTTCACGACGATGTCCCGCAGCCGGACGTGGGGGTTGAACAGCACCCGCTTGGCGTGGATGACGCCGAGCGTGTGATCCACGTCGCCGGCGTAGACGGGCACCCGCCGCAGGTGCGTCCGGCGGAACAGCTTGACCAGCCCGGCCCGGGGGGCGTCCACGTCGTAGCAGATCATGTCCACGCGGGGCACCATCACGTCCGAGACGCGAAGGTCCGTCAGCTCGACGATCTCCTGGAGCAGCACGCTCGTGCGAAGGTCCAGGATGCCCCGCTTGGCCGAGAGGTCCAGCAGCGCCGCCAGCTCCTCGGCGCTGATGTCCGAGCCCCCCTCGTGCCGCGGGGCGAGGATCTGCGTCAGCGGGCCGACCAACGCCCGGTTCAGCACCGCCACGAAGGGGTAGGAGACGCGCTTGATCGCGCTGAGCGGCGCCGCGGCAGCCAGGGCCCATCGCTGGGGCGCCAGCAGCGCGAGCATCTTCGGGACGACCTCGCCGGCGAGGATCAGCCCCAGCACCGGCACGAGGGAGGCCACCGGCGCGGTCCAGGCGGGCATGCTCGGCCCCGCGCGGGACAGGTCGATGATGATCATCGCCGCGCCGCTGGAATAGGCCACGTTGACGATCAGGTTGCCCAGCAGCAGACAGTGCAGCACCTCCCGCGGGCGCTCCATCAGGGCGGTGACCATCCGCCCGGCCCGGCCGCGCCCGCGGCGAAGGCGAAGCAACTGCCCCGGCGAGAGGCTGAACAGCGCGGTCTCCGACCCGCTGAGGAAGGCCGACAGGCACAGCAGGACCACCAGCAGCACCAGCGACCAGACATGCCCGGCGAGGAACTCAGCCCACATGCCGGGACCTCCCGGCGGGGGCCGGTGACCCGTGGCCGGTCGCCAGCGGCCCGTGGCCGGGGACCGGGGGTTGATCGGTGTGCGGTCCCGGGGCCGCCCCGGGAGCTTCGGAGACGAACCCGCCAGGAGCCCGCGAACCAAGCCCCGCGACCGGCATACCGCCGGCGGCGGGTTCGCGATCCATCGTGTTGTCCGTGCTTCGCCGCACTTCAGCCTCTGCCCTCTGTCCGGCCGCTGCCGACCGCCACGCCGCTTCCGCCCGGGCGGGCGTCACCGGTCCGCCGCCGGCCGCTCCGCTTCCCGCCCCCCGACCGCACGTGCGGGGCTACATGTACCGGCCCGGGGCGAACAGGACGTTGTCGTGGCCGGGGACGATCACGTCGGCGAGTTCCAGGAAGTCTGCCATGGTCCGGCGGGCGGCGTCGACGTCGGCGCAGCCTTCCCATATCTGTCCCTCGCGGACGTGGTCGGCGGTGACGGCGGCGTCGCCGGCGACGACGATCGACATCGTCGGCGGGGTCAGCAGCAGCCCCGCCGAGCCCGGGGACGCCCCGGCCAGCGGATAGACCGTCGTCTGGGACCCGAACTGCTCGGGCGCCGCCCGGAAGGCGTTCAGCAGCCGGCGCTCGGCCTCCAGGTCGCCCGCCTCGTCGCCGCCGAGCCTGTCGGCGACGTCGCCGGCCTCCTCCAGCCGCGTGCGATACCACTCCAGCTCGTCGGCGTGGACCCACCAGGCCGCGTCCGGCAGCGCCGAGATGCTCCGGCGGTGCACCGGGCGCAGCGTGGTGCAGAAGACGTCGGTGACGTCCTCCAGCCGCTTGCCCGTCCGCTCGTGGAACACCGCGGCCAGCGCCCGCGCCGGCAGCGAGGGGTCCACGAGGATCGTCCGGCCTTCCTCGACGACAAGCGTGGTCGTCGCGTGGGAGGTCCGCACGGGCGCCCCCTCGTTCCACAGCCTGTTCTTCGCCAGCGTGCCGATGCTGATCACGCGATAGTCGACGGTCATGGCGCGTCCTTTCCGCCCTCACGTTAGCGGCGGGTGGTACGAACGTCCACCTTCCGGCGGCCGAAGCGGACCTCCACGCACCCCCGGCTGTCGGTGCTGAAGGTGTCGCGGGCCAGCAGCCCGGCGTAGAACGCCCGCCCGGCCTCGCCGGCCCGCCGCGGGGGCGACAGCCGCCGCGACGTGCTGACGACGACCGCCTCCGGCGAGACCGCCTCGACGAACGCCGGCAGGGCGGCGGTCCACGCGCCGTGATGCGGCAGGATCAGCACGTCGCTGGCGATGCGCTGCGGCGCCCGCGCCAGGGCGGCCTGGGGGGCCTCGCCGATGTCCCCGGGGACCAGCACGCTGCGCCCGTCGCAGACGATCCGCAGCACCAGCGAGCGGTCGTTGCCCGAGGGGATGTCCCGCCCCGCCGGCGGCCAGAGCACCTGCATCTCCGTCCGCGGGCCCAGCCGGACCCGGTCCCCCGCCGCCAGGCGGACCACCCGCCCGCCCCCCTGCCGAAGCCGCCAGAGCAGGTCCGTAACGCCCACCGCCGGGTCCTTCCCGGCCAGGCCGAAGTAGGGGTTGAGGTACAGCGTCTCGATCCCGCCGCGGTCGAGCAGGGCGGGCAGGGCGTTGTAGTGATCGCTGTCGGCGTGGGAGACCGCCGCGGCGGACGGATGCGGCAGCCGGCGGTGGCGGAGGAACGGCAGGAGGATCCGCTCCCCGACCGTGCCTCGCCCGAGGCTGCCGGCGTCCAGCATCACCGTGCGGTTGGACGGCGTGCGGAGCACCGCGCACTGCCCGGCCCCGACGGCCAGGACGCTCAGCTCCGCCACCTCCGGCGCGCCGGCGGTCCATTGCGTCTGGACGGTCAGGCCCGCGGCGAGCAGGACCGCCCCGGCCGCCCAGGCGCGGCCCCATCGCAGCCGCCGGTGAAGCACGACGACCGCGCCGGCGGCGTAGCACCCGGCCACCCAGGGCCAGTGCACCGGCCGGGGGTGCCACGCCAGAGGCCCCAGCCCGTCGATCGCCTCGACACCGCGGGCCATCCACTCCGCCGGCCGGGCCGCCAGGGCGGCCAGCGCGGCGCCCAGGCCGGGCGCCGCGAGCGCCGCGGCCAGGGCGGCGTAGCCGGGCAGCAGGGCCAGGATGACCAGGACGGTCAGCGGCAGCGTCAGCAGCGGGCCCAGGGGGCTGACGAGGCCGAAGTGCATCGCGATCAGCGGCGCCGACGCCGCCCAGGCCAGCAGCGCCATGGTCACGGCGTTGATGCCCCACTCGGCCGCGACGTAATACAGCCACCGCCGCAGCCGGTGCCCGCCTCGGAAGACCATCAGCCCCCGCCGCCGCAGCCACCGCCCGAACAGCAGCCGCCGGAGGGGCCCGGTGAGCGTCAGCAGCGCGGCAACGACCGTGAAGCTCAACTGGAAACCCGGGGCGAAGAGCTCCCGCGGGTCGGCGGCGAGCAGCACCACGGCCGCGACGGCCAGGGCGTTGGGCGCCGCCCGACGCCGGCCCGCCAGCACGCCCAGGCAGACGATCAGGGCCATGACCGCGCTTCGCATCAGCGGCGACCGCAGCTCGGCCAGCAGCAGGTAGCCGGCCAGGCAGAGCAGCGCCACCGCGGCGGTCGGGCGGGGCGCCAGCCCGGCCAGCCGGCAGACGAGGTACACGAACCCCAGGAAGATCCCCAGGTGCATGCCGCTGATGCTCAGCAGGTGGGCGACCCCCGCGCGGGCCATCGCCTCGCGAAGCGGCTCCAGCGAGGGGTCCCGCCGGCCGAGAACCAGCGCCTCCAGCACCGCCCCGCCGCGCCCCCCGCCGCCGCCCAGCAGCGCCCGCGCCGACCGCCGCAGCCGCGCCAGCCAGGCCCCCGCCGCCGACCGCGGGGCCTCCCGGCGGACGATCACCCCGTCGGCGCCCGGCACGCGGAACGTCACCAGCTTGCCCGCTCGACGGGCCGCCGCGCGAACGTCCCACTGGCCCGGGTTGTCCGGGCCGGCGTAGCGCCCAAGCCAGCCGATCAGCTCCACCTCCTGCCCCCGCGCGACGTGCTCGGCGCCCTCAAGCACCATCACCCCGACCTCGCCCCGCACCCGACGCCAGCCGTCGCCGGTGAGCACCGCCTCGGCGTCCAGGTCGAAGCCGGTCATCTGCGCCGCCCGCCCGCCGAACCCCGCCGAGGCGTACACGCTGGGCCAGCCCGAGACGCGCCCACGCACGGTCGCCATCGTCCGGGCGGGCAGCGTCCAGTGCACGATGTGGTCGTCAGGCAGGCGGAACCACGCCAGGCGGAGGTGGTAGGCGCCGAGGGCGAAGACGCCCGCCAGCAGGAAGACAACCGCCCCCCGGCGTCTGCGGGCGGTCAGCAGGGCCGCGACCGCCAGCGCCGCGCCGGCCCAGATCGCCCACGTACCGGCCGTCAGCGGCCCGAGGCGCCCGGCGAGGATTCCCGCCGCCAGCGCCGCGGCGACGGACGCCATCGGCACGGGCACGAGGGGCCTGCGCGGGCGGGACCAGTCGATCGCGTCGTGAGAAAGGGTGTCCATCCCGAGCGCGGATTCTACCGCTGCGCGTCCGGGAGCGGAAGCCCCACGCCCCCCGAGCCCGGCGGCGGGGGTGCGGGCGGGGGCACTCGGCACCTTGTCAGATCGCCCCCCCACCCCTATCATGTCCGAATTCGCATTCGACCGACCGGCCACATCGAGAAAGGCGCAGACGTCCATGGCACAGACCAGCGACCTGATGGAGAAGATCGTCGCCCTCTGCAAGCGGCGCGGGTTCATCTTCCAGTCTTCGGAGATCTACGGCGGCATCGGCGGGTTCTGGGACTACGGCCCCCTCGGCGTCGAGCTGAAGCGAAACCTCAAGGCCGCGTGGTGGGAGGACGTCGTCCGCCGCCGCGACGACATGGTCGGGCTCGACTGCTCGATCATCATGAACCCCAAGGTCTGGGAGGCCAGCGGGCACGTCACGAACTTCAACGACCCCATGGCCGACTGCATGGAGTGCAAGGGGCGCTTCCGCGCCGACCAGATGTTCACCGTCGTCGCCCGCCGCGGGGAGGAGGAGCTGCTCCGCGTCGGCGTCGAGGCCGGGGAGGAGCAGGGCGCCCGCGAGGCCGCCGTCGCGGCCGCCAACAGCAAGACCCGCCGGCGGATCGAGAAGGCCGACGACCTCGCCTGGGCCGCCTTCCGGGCCGACCGCGCCCCCGACGGCGAGGCCGCCCTGTGCCCCCGCTGCGGCGGGCAGCTCACCGAGGCGCGGAAGTTCAACATGATGTTCCGCACGTTCATCGGGGCCATGGAGGATTCCTCCGCCCAGGCGTACCTGCGCCCCGAGACCGCCCAGGGCATCTTCGCCAACTACGCCAACGTGACGGACACCACCCGGCTGAAGCTGCCCTTCGGCATCGCACAGGTCGGCAAGAGCTTCCGCAACGAGATCAACCCGCGCAACTACACCTTCCGCAGCCGCGAGTTCGAGCAGATGGAGATCGAGTTCTTCTGCCATCCCGACACCGCCGACCAGTGGTACACCTACTGGCGGGATGCGCGGTACCAGTGGTACGTGGACCACGGGCTGACCAGCTCGAAGCTCCGGCTGCGGGACCACGACCCCGACGAGCTGGCCCACTACGCCCGTGCGTGCGCGGACGTCGAGTACGCCTTCCCCTTCGGGATCGCCGAGTTGGAGGGCATCGCCAACCGGACGGACTTCGACCTCAGCCAGCACATGAAGTTCTCCGGGCGGGACATGACCTACTTCGACGACGAGGCATGGGAGGCCGAGGCCGACAAGTACAGGCCCGACAAGTTCGGCGGCGACAAGAAGGCCGCCAAGGCCGCCGCGGCCGAGGCCAAGCAGAAGGCGCCCTTCCGGTTCGTCCCCTACGTGATCGAGCCCTCCGGCGGCGTGGACCGGGCCTGCCTCGCGTTCCTCTGCGAGGCCTACGCCGAGGACGAGGCCCCCGACGAGAAGGGCCAGATGCAGACCCGAACGGTCATGCGGCTGCACCCCCGCCTGGCCCCCACCAAGGTGGCGGTGTTCCCGCTGGTCAAGCGCGAGGGGATGCCCGAGATCGCCCGGAAGATCCACGAGGACGTCCGCGCAGCCGGGCTGGCCAGCTTCTACGACGAGAAGGGCGCCGTCGGGCGACGCTACCGCCGCCAGGACGAGGCCGGCACGCCCTTCTGCGTGACCGTCGACGGCCAGACCCTCGAAGACCAGACCGTCACCATCCGCAACCGCGACACCCTCGACCAGGCCCGCATCCCCGCCGACAACGTCCTGCCCTACCTCCGCGAGAAGCTCGGATAGCCCCGGACGACAGCGCCGGCGCCCCGCCTGCGGGGGGCGTCAGGACCCGGTGCAAGGCCCTGGCGATTCTCCGCTCCCGCCGCGCAGTTTCCCTGGGACAGCATAATCGGATAGCTTGCGTATTCGTTACAAAGCTCGCAAACCGAACCCGGCGATCGAACCCCGCCGGGGCCGATCAGCGGTCGCCGGAAGTGTCCACCCCTGTCCACCCCCGGACACGCTGTCCCCCGCCGGGAGGGGGTGGACAGAGTAATGTAGACCATAACTACTTGTTATTAAAAGGTTTATGCGTTGACTCCTCGCTGTGTCCAGATGTCCGGAAGGGTGGACAGAACTGGCACACGGGGCTCGGGGAAGCCCCGAAGCCGGGAGGGGGCGGTGAATGACAAACGGACCCACGGCGGGATGCCGGGGGCCCGTTGGGGTTCGGGATCGGTTGAGGCGGGGGTCAGGTCCGCCGACGACGGCGGAGGAGCAGGGGGACGGCGCCGAGGCCCAGGACGGCGAGAGTCGCCGGCTCGGGGAGCAGTTCGATCTCGCCGATCTGCATGCTGTTGGCGGCCCCGGCGTCCTTGAGCGTCGGGAAGGTCAGGCGGTAGGAGGCGTAGGCCGTCGTGTTGGCGAACAGCACCTCGTCGTGGTAGTGGCTCAGCGTGACGGCGTCGCTCTGGGTGTTGTTGCGGCCGGCGGGAAGGTCCAGGTCGCCGTCGGAGATCAGCGTCCACGTCGGCGTGCCGGATACGTCGTCGTTGGTACCCTCCAGCACGTACGAGTTCGGGTCGCGCTCCTCGGCGTCGTTGGCGGTGTAGACGCGCAGGCCCGTGACCTCCCGGGCACCGACCGACAGCGTGACGATCAGCCCCGAGCCGAGGTCCTTGAAGTTGAGGTACTTCGCGAGTGTGTTGTCGATGGCGTTGCCCACGCCCTCGTTGGCCGGGGGCGACCCGCTGTTGGTGTCGCCGTCGTTGCTGCCGTCGACGAGCAGGACCGCGTCGGTCGGGGCGGTGAGGTCCATCATCGCCGCTCCGGCGGGGCCGGCGGACAACGCCACCGCGACCGCCGCCGCAACTGCGAGCATGGTAAGGTTCCGGGCCGTATTCATCGTCTCCCTCCGTCCGGCCTCCGGGCCGGTGGAAACAACCGTCTTGTGCCGCGGACGGGGCTCGCCGTCCACATACAAGATTCTATCCCGAGCGGCCGATTTCGTCAAGGAGGCGCCGAGCCGATCCGCCAGCGCAGCGGCGTCTATTCGCGGCTCGGGTCGACGCGCAGACCCGAGACCGCCGAGCCGTCCTCTGCGGCGATGCGGAGGCTGAAGGCCCAGTCGCCGCCGGACTGGGTGACCTTGGCGAGCACGACGTTCCAGCCCTTCTTCAGCGTCGCCTCGGCCTTGTCCTCCCCGGGCTTGCAGGGGCGGTGGGCGTTGTTGGCGTGGACGAGCTTGCCGTCGACCCACAGCTTGACCCCGTCGTCGCTGCCGATGCCCATGCGCACCTTCCCGCCGGCGGGGTGGAAGACGTGCGTCCGCAGGTACGCCGCCCGGTTGTTCCCCCGCCCGACGCCCTGCTGGAGATCGATCATCTGCGGGCCGACGCCCTTGGCCAGGGCCTTCCAGGTCACGTCCTCGCCGCCGGTCTCGGGGGGGAGCTTCTCGTCGAAGAGCCCGCCGCCGGTGTAGGGCCCGGCGTAGAGCCAACTGCTGACGTAGCCGCGGTACTTGTCCATCTCGGCGAGGGCCTCGCGGGCGCGTTTTCGGCCGGCGTCGCTGCCGGCGGAGGCGGCGAGCTTGCGGAGGGCGTCGCGGGCGGCATCGGGAGCGGTGTCCCGGGCGTTGGAGGCGGCGGCGAGCAGGGCGGCCTCGGCCTCGGCGGCAACGGCGGGCTCGCCGAGCATGCCCTGGATGAGCTTGATCGCCTCGGCCGACCGGGCGTTGGACAACCCGGCGAGGACGGCCTTCTTCTCGGCGGTGGTGCGGGCCATCGAGGCGGCGCGGGTGTACATGGCATCGGCGGCGGCCCCGGCGAGGTTGGCCAGGCGGAGGTAGCCGCGGAAGGCGAGCGTCTTGCGGACGCGGTCTTCGGTATCGGTGAGCACGGCGAGCAGGTCGTCTGCCGCCGCGGCGTCGGGCCAGGCGGCGAGGGCGCGGACGGCATCGGTGGCGAGCTTCGGGTCGGTCAGCTTCGCTCGCACCGCATCGAGGGCGGCGGCGCCCCCCAGCCGGCCCAGCACGTCCAGCAGCCGGGCCTGGAGGTCGGCGTCGGCACCGGCGAGGCCGGCGACGACCGGCGCGGCCCGGCGCTCGGCGTCGTCCACCCGCATCGCCGCGGCGGACAATGCCCGGACGAGCCGGTCCCGCTCGCCGGCGTCGGTGGTGGCCTTGAGCAGCTTGACGAGGTCGTCGAGCTCGTCGCTTCCGGCGGCGGCGGTCAGCCCGGCGACGGCGGCGGCGCGGACGGCGGCGTTCTCGTCGAGGGCGGCCTTGAGCATGGCGGGAATCATCGCCTTGTCGGCGCGGGCGGCGAGCACCCGCAGGATCGCGGCGCGGAAACCCGGCTCGGGAGAGTCCAGCAGCCGACCCATCGCCTCCCCGACGCCCTCGCCGCCGAGGCGGTTGAGGCTCTCGGTGGCCGCCTCGCCCAGCTCCCCGCCGGCCGCGACCGCCTTGGCCAGCACCGGAACGGTGGAGGCGTCGCCCAGTGTGCCCAGCGCCCGCACGGCCGCGAGACGGAGGGCGGGGTCGTCGGCCTCGGCGAGCTTCGCCACGGCGGGCGCGGCGGCGGTGTCGCCGCGGGCGGTCAGGGCCTCCAGCAGCCGCACCCGGCGGTCGCCGGTGAGCTTCGACAGCGCCGCGGCGAAGGCCCGCGTGGCCTGGCGGCCGGGCATCTCGACGATGAACTGCACGCCCGCGAGGCGGAGGTCGGTGTTCCGGTCGTCCATGAGCTTCAGCAGCGTGTCGGCGGCATCGGCCTTGCGGGCGTGGACGAGCCCTCGCAGCGCGGCGATGCGGACGGGCGTCGGGCGGTCGGCCTCGAACATGCGGCGGTAGGTCTCGGCCGCCTGGTCGGTCCGGCCGGCGGCGAGGGCGGCGTCGGCGCAGCGCAGCAGCGCGTCGGCGCGGGCGTCGTTGGCGGCATCGGGCAGGTCGGCGGCTCGCAGGGCCTCGGCGGCCCCGGGGGTGGCGATGCTGCCCAGCGCCCGCACGGCGGCGATGACGGTGGCCTCGTCGCTGGCCGACAGCAGCGGCGTCAGCGGCCCGACGGCCTCGGCGTCGCGGCGTTGGCCCAGCGTGGTGACCACGCCGATTCGAAGCTCCCCGTCCAGTCGCTTCACCGCGGCGATCAGGGCCGCGGTGGCCTCGGGTGCCCGGATGCCCTGGAGGGCGAAGCGGGCCATGTGAGACAGCTCGGGGGCGTCGAGGAGCTTGGCGAGGGCGGGCACGCAGCGAGCCGAGCCCGTCCGCCGGAGCATGCGGCAGACGAACTGCTTGCACTCGCCGGTCGCCCTGGCGTCGCCGAGGGCGGCAAGGAGCTTGTCCTCGACGGCTCGGCGCCGGGCGGGGGTGTTGGCGTCGCGGAGGTCCTGCTCGATGGCGGCCAGGGGCTCGCGCGGCTTCGAGTAGTCGTAGGTGACCAGGTCGGCGTACTCGTCGGCCCCGGCGGGGGCAGCGGCAAGCAGGAGGACAGCGGCGCGGGCGGCGATCGGCAAACGGTTCATCGTGATCTCCCGTGACAGCGGACGGCGCGCGGAAACTCGGTCTCGTCAGTGGGAGACTGTAGCAGGTTCGGCGGCGCGAGGACAGGGCCCGGCGACCCCGGTCCCCTCGCCGGGGCGGCTGGTCGGCGGGGAAGCCGTCGCCGGGCGATGAAGCGCCGGGCGAGCCCGACCGCTAGACGGCCCTCGATTCGACGGGGCGGCAGCGCGGCGGGGCCGCCCACTGGAAGGCGTCCTCGCCCAGCGGCCCCGGGCGGGCGGGCTGGACGGCATCGGGGACGATCTCGAAATCATGGCGCATCGTCATGTTCAGGGATTTACGGCCCTTGGGTCCGCCCGCGGCGAGCCAGTCCTCCAGGGCCCGCAGGTTGGCCGAGACGATCGGATGGGCCCACGGCGCCTCCAGCGCCCGGGCCAACTCGGCCCGCGCGGCCTCCAGGTCGCCCCGTTGGGCGGCCACGCAGGCGAGATAGTTGCGGGGGAAGGACGGCACGGGGTAGTCCAGCTCGAGGGCGCGGCGGAGGTGCTTCTCGGCGTCGTCGGGGCGGTCGGCGAAGGCATAGGCGGCCCCGAGGTCCAGGTGGGCGGCGTGATGGTCGCCGAGGCGGTCCAGCGCGGCGGCGGCGTCCTCGACGCCCTGCCGCCGGAACCGCACGATGCCGAGGTTCTTCCGCAGCCACTGGATCATCTCGGTGGCGTGCCCGGGGGACATGTCCGGCAGGGCCCAGAGCTGGAAGAACGGCTCGGCGAAGAACGTTTCGGGCGTGACGCGCTTGCCCTGCCGCAGCAGTTGGGGCCCGCCGGGGCTGGGGTGGACGGCCAGGAAGCGGTTGGTCCGGCGGAGCACGTCGAACTCGGTCGTGCCGGGATACACCGAGAGGACGGAGAAGGTGAAGTCGTCGGGCGCCGCCTCGCCGATCAGGTCGAGGCTCTGTTGGAACGTGCGGACGGTCTCGCCGCGGTTTCCGGCCATCATGTAGAAGCGGACGTGCATCCCGACGCGCCGCGCGGCGGCGGTGACCTTGCGGACCTGCTCGGGCGTGATGCGTTTGCGGATGTTCTTGAGGATCGCCGGCGAGGCGGACTCGACGCCCAGGCTGATGCGTTCGCAGCCGGCAAGTCGCATGGCGGCGAGCAGCTCGTCGTCGAGCACGTCGGCCCGCGTGTCGCAGCTCCAGAGGACGTTGAGCCCGCGGTCGCGGATGCCCCGGCAGATCGCCATCGCCCGCTTGCGGTTGGCGGTGAAGGTATCGTCCTTGACGGCGATCATCCGCGACGGCAGGCGGCGCAGCATGGCCTCCAACGTGTCCAGCACGCGGGCGGGAGAGTGGAACTTCACGCTGCGCCCCCACAGCGTGTTGCTGGCGCAGAAGCTGCACTGCCCCGGGCAGCCGCGGCTTGTCAGCAGCACGTAGTGGGCGAACCGCTCGTGCAGCGGCGAGAGGCCGTCCAGCTCCGCGATCCGCTCGCGCGGGCCGCCGATCTTCACCCGCCCGCCCTCGCGCCAGGCCGTCCCCGCCAGCCCCTCGGTCGCCTCGCCGGCGGCCAGGCGGTCCAGCAGCTCCAGGAACGTCCGCTCGCCCTCGCCGATCACGACGGTATCGACCGCCGGCCAGTGACGCAGGGCCTCGGCGGGCAAAGCCGTCACGTGCGGGCCGCCGACGACGATGTGGGCGCCGGGGTGATGCTCGCGGATGCACGCGGCCGAGAGGCCCACGCCACGGCGGTTGGAGGTGAAGCACGTCAGGCCGAACACATCGGCATCCAGGCGGGCGAGGACATCCTCGACTGCCGCCCATGGGAACGAGACGAGGTTGAGCACCTTGACCTCGTGCCCGGCCGCCTCGACCTCGGCCGCCAGCGACAGCAGGCCGTAGGGGATGGTGGCGAAATCGCCGTCGAGGTCGATCCCGGCGAACTTCGGCGGCGGGCCGTCGGTCGGGTCCGGCTTCTCCCCCGGCCGGGCGATCTTCCAGGGCGGCGCGTAGAGCAGTGCAATCCGCATGGGCGTCTCCGTGTGCGCGGTCCTCGTGCACCATGACGGCGCGGGCCGTCCATGCTTCTGTTCGGAAACGCCGGCGGCGAAACTGAAAGGAAACCGCCGGTCAGAGCTGCCAGGGCTCGCGGTAGCTGCGCCCCAGCAGGCTGGAGGCGCCGGGGTCGTCGAGGATCTCCTCGGTGTCCGGGTTCCAGCGGATCGTCCGGCCGGTGAGCATGGCGATCTCGCCGAGCAGTCCGACGCTGATGGACCGGTGGCCGACCTCCGCGGGGCAGATGGTCTCCTCGCGGCTGAGGATGCAGTCGACGAAGTTCTGCTTGTGCCCACCGCTGTTGTAGAGTCGAACCTCGCCGGGGCCGATCTTCTCGCGGAGCAGGCTCTTGGGCTCGGCGTCGATGGTCCCGCGGCGGACGTACACCCAGCCGTCGGAGCCGATCCACTTGCAGCCCTGGGCATGGATGCGGTTGTTCGCGACGCTGATCTGCACGCCGGTGGCGTAGGTGCACACGAAGTGGTACTCGGTGGGCACGTCGTAGAGCCCCGTCTCGGGGTAGGTGGCCTTGATCGGCTCGATCGTCCGGGGGCCGGTGCGGTCCAGGCCCAGGCCCCAGTGGGCGATGTCCACGTGGTGCCCGCACCAGTCGGTGAGCTGCCCGCCGGAGTAGTCCAGGATCCACCGCCAGTTCCAGTGCGGGCCGAAGCCCTGGTACGGGCGCTTCGGCGCCGGGCCCAGCCAGAAGTCCCAGTCCAGCCCCTTGGGGACCGGTTTCGGCTCGGTCGAGCCGCCGCCCCGCCCGGTCGGCAGGCCGACCTCCACCCGGTGGACCTTGCCGATCCGCCCGTTGCGGACCAGCTCGCAGGCAAAGCGGAACCGCCTGTCCGACCGCTGCTGGCTGCCCGTCTGCCAGACGCCGCCGTAGCGGTGCATCGCGTCGCACATGGCCCGGCCCTCGCGGATGCTGCGGGCGAACGGCTTCTGGCCGTGAATGTCGCAGCCGGCCTTGGCCGCGGCGATCGCCGGAGCCGCATGCCAGTGATCCGGCAGCGCCGTCATCACCGCGTCCAGGTCGCCCCGCCCGATCAGCTCGCGGTAGTCCAGGTACGTCTTGCAGTCCTTGGTCTTGTAGCGACCGTCCACGCGATTCTTGGCCCGCTCTCGCCGGCCTGCGTCCACGTCGCAGACGCCCACCACGTGTATCCGCCGGTCACCCAGGAAGCCGCCGAGGTCGCCGTTGCCCATCGAGCCTACGCCGATCGCGCCCATCACGATCTTCTCGCTCGGGGCGTCGGCGCCCAGCAGACGCGACGGCACGAAGTACGGCGCCGCCACCGCCCCGGCGGCCGCGGACTTCAGGAACACTCGACGGGACACCCTGCGCTTCGCGCTCATGCGGACTCTCCTCTTCCCGGCCACCGGCCGGATGCACTATGAACCCGCCCCGCCGCGGCGAAGGCCGGAGGAATCCGGTGCCCTACCGCCGCAGCTCGTCGGCGATGGGGGATTGCTCGCCGGGGCAGAAGGCCTGGATGTTGCTCTCGGACGTGCCGGGGGGCACCTCGCAGCCGGGCTGGAGGATGAAGCGGTCCCCGCCGGCGGCCAGGCAGGCGCGGGCGGCGTCGGCGACGTCGTCGGGCGCTGCCTGGAGCAGCACGCCCGAGGGGTCGAAGTTGCCCGCCAGGCAGACGTCGGGGCCGGCGATCCGGCGGCTGGCATCGACGGGGACCATCCAGTCAAGATCGATGACGTCGGCGCCGGCGGTGACGACGTCGGCGAGGATGCCGTTGATGTTCCCGCAGATGTGCAGCTTGACCAGCCCGCCGGCGTCGTGGATACCCTCGAACAGCCGCGTCTCCCAGGGCAGGACGTGCTGGCGGTACAGCGCGGGGCCGAGAAGGCTGGCGGCGGCGTCCCCGACGCCGACGGTCTCGGCCCCGGCGTCGACCTGCCGGCGGGCGAACTCCAGGGCGTTGGCGGTGATGACCTCGGCGGCGCGGTGGAAGCGCTGCGGCTCGTCGATCAGGTCCATCATGGTCTGCTCGACGCCGCGGAGGTCGCCGTACTGGGCGATCGGCCCCTCGACCCAGCCGAGGACGCTGTGCGTGTCCCCCGCCGCCTCGGCCAGCTTGCCGACGCTCTCGATCCGCTGCCGCGTCCGCTCGCACGCATCGAGGTCCAGCGGGCCGAGGGCGGCGACGTCCTCGCCGCACGTCAGCAGCGGTCCGGCCGGGACGCCCACGCCCTCGTCGGGATAGGTGAATTCCATGCCGTAGGCGGCCGACTCGCGCCAGGGGTCGCTGATGGCGCTGACCTGATCGACGCCGAAGTCCCGGGCCATGGCGAGCTGGGCGGCGACGAGCACGTCGCCGTCGAGGTAGTACTCTTTGTAGGTATGCCCGACGTAGTGGGCGGCCCAGGCCATGAAGATGGGCGTCACGGGCGTGCGGTCGCGGGGCTCGCCGCGAACGGCTGCGAGATACCGTTCCTTCGAGGTCATGTCGTGCTCTCCTGCGTCCGGGCCCGCCGGCGGCGGAAGACAATCAGCAGGGCGATCGTGTAGGCCAGCAAGACCACGTGGAGAATGGTCAGCAGCAAGCCGGGGTCGTCGCTGAGCCGCAGCAGCGGGTAGACGACACAGAATACCGCGAACAGCCCCAGCGTGGCCAGGGCGTGGAAGCGGGGGCAGGAGGCGAGTTGGAAGACGGCCACCAGGGCCGTCAGCGTCACGGCGGCGAGGATCATCCCGCCGACGAGCCCGGGCGCGTAGTCGCCGAGGTGGGCCATCAGGAGGTAGTGCAGGTGATAACCCGCCGCGACGATGGCCAGCGGCAGCCAGCGGGGCACGTCGCCGGCGGCGAGGTAGGTCACCACCACCATCGCCAGCAGCAGCACCAGCCCCCGGGGCGCCTTGGCGAGCAGGCGGGCGACGTCGTAGCCGGCCTGGCGGCGGTCGGGAATGATCACGCCCATCCCCAGGCGGGTGACCGCGCGGTCCAGGTCCCAGGCGAGGGTGGTGGCCGGCACCGGGCGCCCCGCGGGGTCCTTGCCGGCCGTCTCGACGATCTTCTCCGTGGGCGTCATGCAGCCGACGGGGTAGTTGATCCGCTCGCGGGGAATGCCGCGGCAGACCATGCGGATGCGGTATGTCCCCATGCGTTCGCCGCCGCCGGGTTCGAAGCGGAGATGGTCCAGGCCGCGGCTGTGGTAGCGGACCGTCACCGCGTGACGGGCGCCGATCTCCATGGGCATCTCCCACTGGAGGCTCGAACGCGTCACCCGCAGCTTGGGCTTCAGCGGCTTGCCGTCCAGCGCCACCGAGATGTCGTCGACCAGGCCCTGCTCGGCGGGAAGGGGGAACGAGAAGTGGGCGGTGACCACGCGCCCGGCGAAGTTCTCGACCGTGTAGGCGAAGGTCGCGACGGTCTCGAAGCCCGGGTACCACGCCCCGCCTTTCCGCCGGTAGTTGGTGTCGATGAGGAACTCGTGCTCGGCGGAGGTCACCGGGTTGCCGCCGACGGTGTGCTCGACGACCTGCCTGCGGTAGCCGACCGGCTGGGTGGCGGCCTGGAGCTTCTCGGGGTCCAGCTCCATGCCGTGGCGATCATAGAAGTGGGTGGTCTCGTAGGCCAGGCGGACGGCGAGGTCCCGCTGGCGGTGCGGGCGGCCCCAGATGGTGGTCACCGCGTTGTAGTTCCGCTGGCTTCTGCCCCCGCGCAGACGGGCGAACTCGGCCGACTGGAACGACAGGTGCAGGCAGAGCCCCGCCAGCACGGCCAGGCCGATCAGCACCTTCAGCACCCCGCCGATCGAGTCGGTCAGCAGCGCCGCCCAGCTCTCGGGACGGTCCTGCCCGCGGCGCCGAAGCCAACGAACCAGGCTGCCCAGCAGCACCGCCAGGACGAGCACCACCAGCGCGGCGACCGCGAGTGTGCGCACGGGACGCGACTGAAAGCGAACCAGCAACCCCGTCAGGTAGGAGAACATCGGACGCTCCCGGCCGTCTGCGGCCGATTCCCAGAGGCCCGTCGGACCAGACGCTCATTGTGCGCCCGCCGCAACCGCGACGCAAGCCCCGCGCCCGGGCCGGGCGAAACGGTTCGCACCTCCGGGGGTCCGGCGATAGGATGGGGGCGTTCTTGTGCGAACCGGGACGGGAAGGGAACAGGACATGAAGACGCTCGGGCGACGTGACTTTCTACGGCTGGCGGGTGTGTCGGCGGCGGCGCTGGCGGCCGGGCCGGCGACGGCGAACGCGGCGGCGAAGCGCGGAGACAGGCTCAACGTGCTGTTCCTCGCCGTCGACGACTTGCGGACCGAGTTGGGCTGCTACGGGTGCGAGGGGGTCCTCAGCCCGCGGATCGACCGGCTCGCGGCCGAGGGGATGCTCTTCACGCACGCCTACTGCCAGCAGGCCATCTGCGCCCCCTCGCGGGCGAGCCTCCTGAGCGGCTGCCGGCCTGACACGACGGGCATCTACGGCCTGAACACCCCGCTTCGACGGGCCATGCCGGACGTGCTCTCGCTGCCGCAGCACTTCAAGAACAGCGGGTATGTCACGGTATCGCTGGGCAAGATCTACCACCACCACAACGACGACAAGCAGGGCTGGACCGAGCGCCCGCAGACGTGGACGGGCCTCTACGTCAGCGAGGAACTGAATGCCCGGCGCAAGCGCCTGACCGCCGAGGGCCGCAAGAAGGGCCTGACGAGCTGGCGGCTGTACAACTACGCCGCCGGCCCGAGCACGGAGATGCCCGACTGCCCCGACAACGCCGCCGAGGACGGGCGGATCGCCGACGAGGCCGTCGCCGCCATCCGCCGCCACAAGGACCGCCCCTTCTTCCTCGCCGCGGGCTTCAAGAAGCCGCACCTGCCCTTCGTCGCCCCCAAACGCTACTGGGACATGTACGACCCGGCGAAGATCGACCTGCCCGCGGGGCGGGAACCGAAGGGCGCGCCGCCGATGGCCTTCACCAACTGGGGCGAGCTCCGCTCCTACAGCGACATCCCCGCCAAGGGCGACCTCGACGCCGAACAAACGCGCCACCTCATCCACGCCTACCGCGCGTGCGTGACCTACGTGGATACGCAGATCGGCCGCATCCTCGACGAACTCGACCGCCAGGGGCTCGCCGACCGCACCGTCGTGATCCTCTGGGGCGACCACGGCTGGAAGCTCGGGGAGTATCGCGACTGGTCCAAGCACACCAACTTCGAGTTGGACACCCACGTGCCCATGATCCTCCGCACGCCCGGGCGAGGACGCGGCAAGCGATGCGGCGCCCTGACCGAGTTCGTGGACATCTACCCCACGCTGGCCGAACTGTGCGGCCTCGGCGTGCCCGCCCACTGCGAGGGCACGAGCATGGTGCCCCTGCTGGCCGACCCGGATCGGGCGTGGAAGTCGGCCGCGTTCAGCCAGTACCCTCGGCGCGACCTGATGGGCTACAGCCTTCGGACCCGACGTTGGCGTTACACGGAGTGGCAGCAGCGCAAGACGGGCGCGTGCGTCGCGCGGGAGCTGTACGATCACGCCGAGACGGACCTGGCCGGGCGGAACCTCGCCGGCGACGCGGACCGGGCGGAACTGGTCGAACGCCTGGCGAAGATGCTGGCCGACGGCTGGAAGGCCGCCAGGCCCGGGGCCTAGACAGCAGTGGAGACAGCCATGACAGACCGTCTGACACGTCGAAGCTTCCTGAAGCGTACAGCCGTTGCCGCGGCCGCGACGGCGGCGACTCGGGGGGCGCTCGGCGCCAACGAGAAGCTCCAGCACGCCTGCATCGGCGTGGGGGGCATGGGCTGGGTGGACCTCAACCAGGTCAAGCGGCACGGGCGGACCCGGGTCGTGGCGATCTGCGACGTGGACGCTCACCGCCTCGCCCGCGCCGCCAAGGCCGTTCCCGACGCCCGCACCTACACCGACTGGCGGGAGCTGCTGGCCGGAGAGGGCGACCGGATCGACTCGGTCAACGTCGCGGTGCCCGACCACATGCACGCGGCGATCACGCTGGCGGCCCTGGCGGGCGGGAAGCACGTCTACTGCCAGAAGCCGCTGTGCCACGACGTCGCCGAATGCCGCGCCGTCGCCGCCGCCGCGAAACGGGCCGGCGTGGTCACCCAATTGGGCACGCAGATGGCCAGCGGCATCGGCGACCGGATGGGCGTGCACCTGCTGCGGGAGGGAGCGGTCGGGAAGGTCCGCCGCGTGGTGCTCTCGGCCAACCGGCCCGGTGCGGTGAAGGCCTACCGCCTGGTCGGCCCGAGACCGGCCGAGGGGCAGGCCCCGCCGAAGCACCTGTCGTGGGACCTGTGGCTGGGCACGGCCCCGGTGCGCCCGTACGCGCCGCGGATCTACCACCCGACGCTCTGGCGTGCGTGGCAGGATTTCGGGACGGGCTGGTCGGGCGACATCGGCTGCCATATCCTCGACGCGGTGTGGAAGGGCCTGGGGCTGACCGCGCCGAAGACCGTCACCGCGCGCGTGCAGAAGTCCTGGCAGGATTCGCCCGAGCGGCGGGCGGACACCTGGCCGCAGAGCGACCACATCACCTGGACCTTCCCCGGCAACGACCTGACCGAAGGCGACGAGCTGCCCGTGGAGTGGTTCGACGGGCACTTCTTCCCACCCGAGGATGTCCAGGCCCTTGCCGAGTCGAAGAACTACCCCGGCGAGGCGGCCATGGTGCTGGGGACCGAGGGGGCGATGCTGCTTCGCCACGGCGGCGGGCCGCGCCTGCTGCCCAGCAAGAAGTTCAAGGGCTTCAGATACCCCAAGCTGCCCGGGCGCAACCACTACCACCACTTCCTCGACGCCTGCCTCGGCGGGGCCATGACCGAGAGCCATTTCGGCGTCACCGGCCCGATGGCCGAGGCGGTCCTGCTGGGCACGGTCGCCATCCGCCGACCGGGCGAGCTGCTCGGCTGGAACGCCGGGAAGCTCGCCTTCGCCGAGAACCCCGCCGCCGACGCTCTCCTCCGCCGCGCGTACCGCCGGGGCTGGTAGACGCGGGCGTACGGCGCGCTCTCGCGGTCGGGGGCGCTTGCTCAACCCGTGGGGCCCGCGCGCCGATAAACGCGACGGGTCGGTGTCTGGGATTGCGCGGATGGCACGCATGGCTGCCCTTCACGCCGAGACAACCTGCGCGCGCGGGTTCCCGACCCGATCCGGCGACGCCTCGCCAGGAGGCGGCGGGCCATGATCGCCCTGTCCATCCGCACGAAGCTGCTGGGCGTGGTGGTGGCGGGGTTCGCCCTGATGTCGGCGGTGGCGGTCCATGTTGCCGACCGCCAGCTCACCGCGGTCATCGAGAGCCACCGCAGCGCCCTCTACGCCGAGCGGCTGGACGCGGCGCTGGGCCTGCTCCACCGGGAAGCGGCCCTGCTGGAGCGCATCCCGGAAGCCGGGGCCGATCGGCAGCGTTTCCAGGCCGTCGCGGCCGAGCAACTGCGGGAGCGATACGCCGACCGCGAGGACCTCTGGGAGTACCTCTTCATCACCGACGGGGAAGGGTCGGTGGTCATGCACCCGCGATTCGAGGCGGGGGACGATTCGGACTACATCTCGGACTTCCTGAGCCAGGTCGGCGACGCCGGGGCTGGTCGTATCCGCTACCGCTTCCAAGGCCGGGACAAATGGTGCGTATACCGCACGTTCGAGCCGTGGGGCTGGCGGCTGTACTACACCGTGCCCCTGGACAGGATGTACGCCCACCGGGGCGACTTCCGCTGGGCGATGCTGGGGGTGCTGGCGGGGCTGGGGGCGGCGGTCTGCCTGGCCGCCGGTGCGGCGATCAGCCTGCTCACCCGCCCGATCCGCCAGCTTACGGGGGCCGCGTCCCGCATGGCCGGTGGGGACCTGTCGGTCCCGATCCCCGCCCCCGGCGGCGACGAGGTCTCCGTGCTGGCAGCGGCGTTCGCCCGCATGCGCGACGCGATCCGCGAGAAGATCGCCACGCTGCATCACGAGGTGGCCGACCGCCGCCGCGCAGAGTCCGAGCTCGCCGACCTGAACATCACGCTGGAGGCCCGCGTCGCCGAGGCCACCGCCGACCTGCGGGACGCCAACGTCTCGCTCCGCAACGCCAAGGACGACGCCGAGCGCGCCAACCGCAGGATGGCCCACGCCGTCCGGCGGGCCAGCCGCATGGCCCGCGAGGCCCGCGACGCCAGCAAGGCCAAGAGCCAGTTCCTCGCCAACATGAGCCACGAGATCCGCACGCCGCTCAACGGCATCATCGGGATGACCGGCCTGCTGCTGGACACCCAGCTCGACGCCGAACAGCGAGGCTACGCCCGCACGGCCAGGACCTGCGGCGACACGCTGCTGAGCCTGGTCAATGACATCCTGGACTTCTCGAAGATGGAGGCTGGACGGCTGGAACTGGAGGTCGTGGACTTCAGCGTCCGCGAGGCCGTCGAGGGCATTGCCGACATGCTCGCCGCCCAGGCAGCCGAAAAGGACCTCGAGCTGTCCTGCTACGTCGCCCCCGACGTGCCCGAACGCCTGCGGGGGGATCCCGGGCGCCTCCGGCAGATCCTGCTGAACCTCGTCGGCAACGCGATCAAATTCACCGAGAAGGGGGAGGTGGCCGTCTCCGTCACCGTGAGGCCGGCCGCCCCGACGACGCTCCGCTTCGCCGTGCGAGACACCGGCATCGGCATCCCGGCCGACCGGCTGGACCGGCTGTTCGAGTCCTTCTCCCAGGTGGACGCCTCCACCACCCGCCGCTACGGCGGCACGGGGCTGGGCCTGGCGATCTCGAAGCGCCTCGTGGAGAAGATGCGCGGCCAGATCAGCGTCGAAAGCGCCGAGGGCGTCGGCTCGACGTTCTGGTTCGCCGTCAGGCTGGACACCGCGGACCGCGTCGACAATCTCACCCCCGACCGCTGCCTCGAGGGCCTTCACGTCCTGATCGTCGACGACAACGCCACCAGCCGCGTCACCCTCCGCAAGTACGTCGAGGCCGAGGGCTGCACCGTCGTCGAGGCCGACGACGGGCGCGACGCGCTGGACGCCCTGGCGAAGACCGAGACGCCGTTCGCCGTCGCGCTGCTCGACGGGCGCATGCCCGGGATGGACGGCGTGGAACTCGCCCGGCGGATCGGCGAGGCCCGCGGCCCCGACGGGCCGGCGGTGATCGTCCTGACCTCGGCCGGTTCCGCCGGGGACACAGACCGTCTCGATGCCGCCGCGGATGCCCGCACGCTCTGCAAGCCCGTCAAGCGTGCGGACCTCGTCGATGCCCTTCGCGCCGCCATCGGCCGGCCGACCCACCGGACCGACGAGGCGGACGCCGGCGCGCAGCGGCACACGCCCTCGGCCGCGGAGTTGCGGGACCTCCGCGTCCTGATCGCCGAAGACAACGTCGTCAACCAGAAGGTCGTTCTCCGCATGCTCGACAAACGGATCGGCTGCCGGGCCGACGCCGTCGCGAACGGGCGCGAGGCCGTCGAGGCGCTGGGCACCGTCGACTACGACGTCGTGCTCATGGACTGCCAGATGCCCGTAATGGACGGCTACGAGGCCACGCGGGCCATCCGCTCGGACGGTTCGGGCGTCCTCCGCCACGACGTGCCGATCGTCGCCATGACCGCTCACGCCATGCCGGGCGACCGCGAACGGTGCCTCGATGTCGGCATGGACGACTACGTCACCAAGCCGGTGGATTTCGCCGAACTCGCCGACGCCGTCGGGCGGGCCGTCTCCGCCCCCCCATCCCACGACGCCACGGAACGGCCCGCCGAAGGGGCGAGAGCAACTGACGACCCGCCGGCGTTCGATCCCGTCGGGGCCGCCGAAACTGTCGACGGCGACATGGAGTTCCTCGGCGAGCTCATGGAGGCCTTCGCCGAGGACGCTCCGGACCGGCTGGATGCATTGCGGTCGGCGGTCGACGCCGGCGACCTCGACGCGGCCGCCAAGGTCGCGCATTCGCTGAAGGGCTCGGTGGGCAACTTCGGTGCGCGTCCGGCCTTCGAGTTGGCGCTGCGCATCGAGCACGCCGCCCGACAAGGGATCGCCGACGGCCTGGCGGAACGGGCCCGGGAACTCGGGGAGGAGATCGCCCGCCTTCGCGAGGCCGTCCGGGACCATGTCGCCGCCGGCGCCGAGGCCGTTGCCGACCGGTAGAGGCTATCGCCGCGTGGCGGCGTAGAGCGTGACGTTGGCGGCCAGGCGGGCGGCGTCGAGGGTGGCCAGACCCTTGCAGCCGTAGGTGGGTCGGGCGAGCAGGGGGCAGGTGACGGCGTAGGGACTGATGACGACGGCGGCGCGGCCGTCGAGGGGCACGATCTCCAGGGGCATCAGCTCGGGCACGCCATCGCGGACGGCGGCGCGGGTGTAGGCGACCTCGCTGAGGTCGCTGCCGACTCCGCCGGCGAAGCTCCCGGTACGCAGGGGGTGGCCCGGCCCGGCGGGACGGAGGGCGTCGTCGCCGAACATTCCCGCGACGAGCCTGCGGGCCCGGTCGTGGAAGGCCTCCCCGCCCATGGCCGAATCGATCATCAGCGTCCCCCCGGCCAGCAGGTAGCGCTTGGTTTCGGCCATCGCGCGGGGGGAAAGCGTCGGGCCGCTCGTGCCGGTCATCCACAGCAGCGTAACGTTCGGGTCGATCCCTTCGGCGGGATCGACGGCGGGGCCCTGCTCGACGCCCAGGCTGAGGGCCTGGTTCAGCACGCGGTCGAGGCCCTCCAGGGCGCCGGGGCAGACGTTCCAATCCCCCCCGTGGCGCGCCCTGGCCACGCGGATGCGCCGAAGAGGCTCGGGCAGTTCCGGCAGGCGCCGCTGCACGCGAAGCTTGCTCGGCAGCGGAACGAAGTCGGTCGTGTACAGGGCGATGTTGGCCGCCAGTTGAAAGAACTGCGCGTGCGAGACCAGCCGGTTCTGGTGCCAGGCGCCGCTGAGGTCGTTGAGCAGCACGAAGACGCGCGTGCGGCAGCCGTCGCCGAAGCCGAACAGCTTGGGCCGCCCGGCCAGCGGGATGTCGAAGTGCAGGGAGAAGACCGGGTGGCTGTCCGGCACGGGGGCCGGCGTCAGATCCGGCAAGGCCGTGGCCAGGAACGCCTTGGCGGCCTCGACGGCGTCCGGCTCGGCGGCGAAGGGCTGGTAGAGGACCGTCCCGCCGCCGCGGACGAAGCTCCGCAGCCGCTCGGCGAGGCCGTCGGGGAACTCGCTGCGCGGGCTGCACACGTACAGCAGCGGGGCCATGTCCAGGCGATGGTCGGGCGTGGCCAGCGTGGCCCGGCGCCAGGTGGCGTTTCGCATGGGCTTCAGTCGCCCGAGGTAGCGGACCAGATGCACCGCGTCGAGGGGATCGTTGTCCGGGTCGTCGGGCAGGCGGAGCTTGTGGAGCGCCAGCGGCCCGCGGGCCCGTTGTAGCGCCAGCAGCGCGAAGCAGGTTCGGATGACGATCAGGTCGTCGCCGTCGGCGTTGCCCCCCGGGCGGGACCACGACCCGGCGGGGCGCTGGCGCTTCAGCAGCAAGCGGACGGACCCCCGCACGAACTCCCGCCCGCCGATCTCGCGGAGCCCGGCGGCGTCGGCGAGCTGCTGGAGGCAGAACAGGTAGTAGTACTCGTAGGCCTCGTCCTCCCCCCAGACCCACTTGGGGTTCGTCTGAAGCGCGATGTTGTCGCCCAGCCACTTCAGCGCCCCCTCGACGATCGGCTGATACGGCAGAGGGTTCGTCCGTCGCATGCCCGCGTTGAAGAACGGCGCCTCGGTCAGCGCGGCGCGGCGGCCGGCGAGCATGTGCAGGGCCGTCAGGCCCGCGGCGGTCATCGATCCGTAGCTGCTGCCGCGAAGCCGGAACGCCATCCGCCCGCGCGGCTGGTACCCGATCCCGCCGTCGGGGTTGGCGATGCGCGACCAGTAGGCGTGGCAGCGGCTCCAGACCTCCGGGGGCACGCGGGCCCCGGCCGCCGAGGCGTCGCGCAAGGCCCGCATGGCCAGGAAGGTGTTGGACACGTCGGTCATCTGCGGGTTCGTCCGGCTCGAGCGGTGCCCGGGCCCGTAGCCCCAGCCGCCGCTGCGATGCTGGTGCTCGGCCAGCCAGGTCGCGTCGGTCTGGAGCCGGTCGGCGGCGTCCGTGCCCTTCAGCAGTGCATAGGCCATCGCGCGGGCGGCGCGGACGTACACCGTCCTTGGCTCGAGACCGTTGACGTACTCCAGGGCGCGCACCAGCGGCATGTCCGCCGTCGGGCGCCCGCAGGACAGCGCCGTCACCAGCGCCAGCGAAGCCACCCCCCCCGCGTGCTGGTTGCCATACTTCGACGGCCAGGAACCGTCCGCACGCTGGCTGCGGTACAGGTACTCCAGCCCCCGGCGGATGGCTTGGTCGGTCCGGCCCTCCAGGCCCGGCGCCCAACGCGGTGCCGCCGGGCGCGTCCGGGCCGGCGCGGAGGGCGCCTGCCCGCGGGCGCACGCGGCGGTCAGGGCCAGCCCCAGCGCCAGAGCGCACACGCGCCGGGCCCCGACGGCGGTATGGAAAGAACGGAATGAGAATCTAGTAGCTGATGGCATACAGGAAGATGTTCAGGGCCAGGTTCTTCCCGCCGGCGTCGGCATAGCCCCGGCAGGAGTACGGGTTGTCGCCCTCCAGGGCGCACGAGAAATCATACTTGCTGTAGATGAGCACGGTTCGCCCCTTGATGGTGACGGCCTCGAGGGGCGGGCGCGCCGTGCCGCGCGCGTTCAGCTCTTCGGCCAGGATGCGGCGGTAGCGGACCTCGCCCAGGCGCGTGCCCACCCGGCCGGTGTAGATCGGATGCTCCGCCGGCAACGGCTCCAGCCGCCGGTCCGGCAAGAGCTTCGCGACCATCTCGCGGAAGCTCTTGTCGAACGCCTTGCGGCCGCAGCAGGCGTCGGCAATGAGGCAGCCGCCGCGTTCGAGATAGGTCCGCAGGGCGGCGATCTCCTCGTCGGTGTACTCGAAAGTGAAGTGCCCGGTCATGAAAACCACCGGGTACTCGAAGAGCTTCTCGTCGGTGGGCCGGAGGTAGCGCCCGCGGGCGACGACGTCGACCTTTGCGCGGTCCCGCAGCATGGCGGCAAGGTGGGCCTCGCAGTGGACGTCGGCCTTGTAGTCGCCGTCGTGGACCAGCCGGGCGATGCGGACGGCCCCGCGGGGCACCTCGGCCAGGCGGCGGGCCTCCCGGCGTGCGGGAGGCAGTTCGACGACGTCGAGCTTGTCCTGGAGCATCTCCTTGCCGGTGGCGTATGCGGCGACGTTCGTGCCCACCCGGAACGCCAGCTCGGACCACGTGGGGATCGTCTTGAGCTCCCAGAGGCAGCTCAGGGCCTTGGGGGCGAAGAACACCCCGGTCCGGCAGCCGACGTCGATGCCCTCGAGACCGTAGCGGTCCTCGCCGGTAAGCTTGTAGGAGCTGCGGAACACCGGATGCGAGGCGTCCAGCTTCCGCAGGCGGTACTCGGGAAACGCCTCGGTGGCGAACCGGCGGAACCCCTCGGCAAAGCCCAGCGAGCCGCAGCAGGCGTCGCACAGCAGCGTCCCGCCGGATTCCACGAACGCCCGCAGCTTCCGCTTCTCCGCCGCCGTGAACGCGGGGAACTCGTGCCCGGTGATGAACAGGATCGGCGCGACGCGAAGATCCGCCAACGGCAGCTCCAGCGTCGTGTTCTGCCACGTCACCCGCTTGCCGAACTTGTCGCCCAGCCAGGCGGTGAAGTTCTCCAGGTCGTGGATGTTGCGGTTCCAGCTCGGTTCCTTCGTCCCCTGCCACTTGAGCTTCTGGATCAGCACCGGGCGGTTGCCCTTCGACAGGAACAGCAGCCCGAACACGGTATCGTACAACCGGTGGTTCCACGAGCCGCCCGCCGCCTGCGTCTCGGCCAGGAAGCCCGCGCCCTCCCGGTACCAGTCGTGCCTGCCGAAGTTGCGGAGACCCGAGACCATCCCCACCCGCTCGACGCCGTAGAGGTAGTAGTGCAGCCAGGTCCCCCCCCGCCGGGGGTTCTGGCGGACGGAGAAGTTGTCGGTCATCCACTTCAGCCCGCCGGCCAGCACGACGTTCTGTCGGTACTTGCCGCAATCGGGGTATACGCCGTCGACGAACGCCCGTTCCCGGGCCATGTGCAGCCGCTGGCCGACGATGTACAAGCTGGCGGTTCCCGCGGCCGTCATGGAGCCGTAAGACCGCTGGCGGCTGCCGGTGTAGCCCCACCCGCCGTCGTGGCCCTGGGTGTTGACGAAGTGCTGGCGGCTGCGCTGCCAGACCCGCTCGGGGACCTGGGCGCCGGCCTTGGCGGCCTCGTGGAGGCCCAGGAGGGCGAACTGCGTGTTGGAGTTGTCCCCTCGCCCGCGGATCCGCCCGCCCCGCGTGCCGTAGCCCCACATGCCCGTCGGCAACTGCGTGCGGACCAACCAGGCCGTCGCCACGTTCAGCCGGTCCCGATAGTCCGGATCGTCGAGGATGGCGTAGACCTGCGCCTTCAGCGAGACGACGTACGTCGCCTCGTTCGGCACCCGGTCCAGCACCGACAGGCCGCGGACGACGGCCGCGTCGTTCGCGGGCACGCCCGCGTGGAGCATGCCCAGCACCGCCAGGGCGGTCGTGCCGCCATTGTGCCCGCTGTTCTGCCAGCTCCCGTCGTGACGCTGGGCCTGGCGGATGTGGGCGAGGGCAGCCTGGATGGCGGCCTTGACCTGCTCGTTGGTGACCGCCGTCGCCGGTCGCGGCGCCGCCAGCGCGGCGCACAGCCCAACCGCCGACGCGGCCAGCAGGTAGCGCTTGTGCGGGGCTCGGGGCATACGTACCATATCCTTCCACCGGCCGGGCCCGCAGCCCGGGCGGACATCCGTACATTGTATCGGCCCGGCCCCCCGGCCGATAGCCATAGCTTTGCCCGCCACCCCGACGGGAGGCCCGATGGCCCGCGAGACGTTCGAGAAGCTGATGGAGTCCTTCGCCCAGTCGCGGCAGATCATGCTCCGCGAGATGGCCAAGGCGATCATCGGCCAGGAGGAAGTCCTCAACCAGATGTACGCCGCGATCATCTCGCGGGGTCACTGCCTGCTGGTCGGCGTCCCGGGCCTGGCCAAGACGCTGATGGTCTCGTCCCTGGCTCGCATCATGGACCTGACCTTCAAGCGGATCCAGTTCACGCCGGACCTGATGCCCTCGGACATCACCGGGACGAACGTCATCGACGAGCCCGAGAGCGGGCGGCGGGAATTCCGCTTCGTCCAGGGACCGGTCTTCGCCCACATCATCCTGGCCGACGAGATCAACCGCACGCCGCCGAAGACCCAGGCCGCCCTGCTCCAGGCCATGCAGGAGCGCGAGGTCACCGTCGGCCAGGAGACCTACAAGCTGCCCGAGCCCTTCTTCGTCATCGCGACGCAGAACCCCATCGAGCAGGAAGGCACCTACCCGCTGCCCGAGGCCCAGCTCGACCGGTTCATGTTCAACATCTTCGTCGACTACCCCACGCTGGCCGAGGAGGAGGGGATCCTCTCGGCCACGACGGGCAGCAAGAGCGTCGAGCTGGCGCCGACCTTCACGGCCCGGCAGATCCTCAACATGCAGAAGCTCGTCCGGAACGTCCCGGTCAGCGAGTACGTGATCAAGTACGTCGCCGCCCTGGTCCGCGCCACCCGCCCCGGCGACGGCACGGCGCCGGAGTTCGTCAAGCAGATGGTCGACTGGGGCGCCGGCCCGCGGGCCGGGCAGTACCTGATCCTCGGGGGCAAAGCCTACGCGGCCATGGACGGGCGATACACGGTCAGCACCGAGGACATCCGCCGGGTCGCCGTCCCGGTCCTGCGCCACCGCATCGGCTGCAACTTCGCCGCCAGCAGCGAGGGCGTCGACAGCGTCGAGATCGTTCGCCGCCTGCTGGAGACCATCCCCGAGCCGGAGGTCCCCAAGTACGGCAGTCACCCCAAAGCCCCCGCGCCGCCGGAGACCGTCGAGCTGGAGCCCGTCGACGAGGGCCGGGCCGGCCAGGCCGACACGTAACGCATCTCCCGGTGATATCTTGCCGTTTCGCCCCTCCGCCGGGACACCCCCTTGACACATGCGGGATTTGTGCTAGAATCACCGTACCTAGCAGTGAGGGAAATTCAGGTAAGCGAGGACAGCCGGCCCGCACCGCTCCGCGGGCTTGCAATGAAGGCGAGTGAGGGATGATCCGTTTCCCTTCGATCCGTAGTTTCGTGATGCTCAGCGCTGTGCTGATCTGTTCCGCCCTGATCGCGCAGACCATCGCCAGCGGCACGCACACCCCGGCGCCGGCCACGACCGGCTCTGCCGCGACGACCGCCTCTGCGGCCTCGGTCGCCGGCCCCGTCGCCACAGGCGACACCCAACAGCCGCACACCCCCTGGGTGCTCTGGGCCATCGTCGGCTCGGGCAGCCTCCTGGTGCTTCTCCGCCCGCGAAAGAGAACAGCGGAAGCGGCCCCCGCGCGGTCCTCGTCCTCCTCGCGATAGGCCCCGCGGGACCGATCCACACTCCGTCCCGGGGGCCACTGGACAACCGTCCCCCGGGCCGCTACCCTGCCGCAATGCCCGAACGCGTCACCGTCATCGGCGACGGGGGGATGGGGACCACTTGCGCGATCATGATCGCCGAGAACGGCCATGACGTGCGCCTCTGGTCCGCCTTCCCCGACAGCGCTGAGCGGCTGGGCCGCGAGCGGGTCAACGAGCCGTTCCTTCCCGGCCGACGGCTGCCGGACACCATCGAGGTCACCGGAGAAGACGCCCGGGCCTTCGCCGCCTCCGACCTGGCCGTCGCGGCCGTGCCCACGCAGTTCATCCGCGGTGTCTGGCAGCGGCTCGCCGAGCACTGCCCGGCGGGGCTGCCGATCTGCTCGGTGGCCAAGGGCATCGAGAACGAGACGCTGCTTCGCCCCACGCAGGTGCTGGCCGACGTGCTGGACGGCGGGCAGTCCGCCCGGCCGCTGGCGGCGCTGTCGGGTCCGTCGATCGCCCCGGAGGTCGCCCGCAAGCTGCCGGCGACGGTCGTGGTCGCCGCCGAGGACGCCGACTTCGCCCGCCGCGTGCAGGTCCTGGTCAGCCGCCCGTACTTCCGGGCCTACACCAACGACGACCTGCTCGGCGTCGAACTCGCCGGGGCGACCAAGAACGTCGTCGCCATCGCGGCCGGCATCCTCGACGGGCTCCAGGCCGGAGACAACGCCAAGGCCGCCCTCGTCAGCCGCGGGCTCAGCGAGATCACCCGCCTCGGCGCCGCCATGGGCGCCCGCCCCGAGACCTTCGCCGGGCTCGCGGGCGTCGGGGACCTCGTGACGACCTGCATCTCCCCGGTCGGGAGGAACCGGTCCTTCGGCGAGGCCGTCGGCCGAGGCGGTGATGTCCGCCGGCTCCTGGCCGCCAGCCGTATGGTTGTCGAGGGCGTCGCCACCACGCGCAGCGTCGTCGCCCTGGCCCAGCGCCACGCCGTCGAGATGCCCATCACCGCGGCCGTCCACGAGGTGCTGTTCAATGACGTCGCCCCCGAGGCCGCCATCCGCAAGCTGATGAACCGCCCGCTGAAGGCCGAATGAGCCGACCGATCGGGCTTGCCAGGCACCTCCACCGCGGTATGCTGGACGCATGTATCCTCTCAAGCCCACCGGCGTGTACGCGCTGAAGCGGGCGCTCGACCGGCCGCACTGGGTCGCGCGCATGGACCGCATCCTGGCAGCCATCGGCTTCCCGCGGGAGCGGGTCGTCGAGTTCGACGAGGACGAGTTGCCCGACGTCCTCGGCGGGATGGCTCCCGAGCGGCCGCCCGATGACGCCGGCCACCCGCCCGACCCCTGGACGCGCCCGCTGATCTTCACCGCGATCGAGCTGACCGAGCCGCGGCGGGATCTCTCGGGGCTGATCGAGCGCTGTCCGGAGTCCGCGCCGGCATCGCTGGTGCGGGACGTCTGCGGGCAGATCACCCTCGTCCGCCCGACGCACCCGAGGCGAAAGGACTGGGACACCGGCTGCGTGTGCTGGCCGACGATGGACTTCGGCGTGATGCGCGGCTGTCCGCACGGCTGCCTGTACTGCCCGGAGGGCAAGTGGGGTCGGCGGATCGCGGTGGCGCTGAACCTCGAAGAGTACGTCGAGCAGGTCGTCACCCGCACGATCCTCGAGAACCCCTGGCAGCGGTGCTTCCGCATGATCGGCTGGGGGGCCGACCTGCTGACCTTCGAGCCGGAGAACGGGCTCTTCCGACTGTTCACCGACAAGCTCGCCGAGTACGAGGACCGCTACGGCTACTTCCACACCGGCAGCGACAACGTCGACTGGATCGCCGAACTGCCCCACCGCGGCTGATCGGCGTGTGGACCGTCTCGGCCGACCGCGCCGGCGAGCGGATCGAGCCCGGCGCGGCCCCGGCGACAGCGCGTTTCGAGGCCGGCCGCAAGTGCATCCGCATGGGCGTGCCCGCGCGGTACAAGTTCAAGCCCATCATCCCCCTCCGCGGCTGGCGGGAGGACTACGCCGCCGCCATCGAGCAGGCCCTTCGCGAGCCGCGTCCGGAGTCCATCGGCCTCTGCGTTGTCATGTGGATGAGCCTCGACGAGCTCGCCGGGCGCATCCCGCCGGACGAGCTGGACCCGGACTTCGTCGCCGCCGCCGAGGCCGCCCGAGACGAGCTCGCCGACAGCCGCATGGGCCCCTTCCCGCACGACGTCCGCAAGGAGATCTACCTCCATCTGCTCGGCGAGATCCGCCGCCACGACGCGGAAATCCCCGTCTACATCTCCACCGAGAGCCGCGAAATGTGGGATGACCTCGCCGGGACCCTCGGCCAGAGGCCGGAAACCTACGTCTGCGGCTGCGGCCCCGCGGCCGTCCCCGGGCGCAAACTCGCCCTCCACCCCGACTGCCGGACCTCGACCTACGTCGAGCCGTGAGAGCGCGCGGGCGCCTTGCGTCCGGCCGGGCATGCCGGGCATAATCTCCGGGCGTTCGTGCACGAGACCTCTCGCAGGAGACGCCCATGTCCACTCGCCTTCGTCTCGCAGCGTCGGCGGCCGCGGTCGCGGTTGTCGCATACGTTCTCCCCCCTGCCGCCGGAGCCGCCGAGAAGGCGCCGCGGATTCCCATCGGGCAGTTCCAGGCCCGCCGACTGACCGAGCCGCCGACCGTCGACGGCAACGTTGCCGAGGGCGAATGGGACGAGGCCCTGATGACCAGCGGTTGTGTCACCGTCTTCAGCCACAAGCTCATGGAGGCGCGAACGCAGTTCGGCATGGCGTTCGACGACGAGCGGTTCTACTTCCTCGCCGAGTGCACCCGCGGGCTGCGCGAGTGGCGGCTGAAGAAGTCCGCCCGGGAGAACGATGACTACAACTTCGGCGACGCCTCCATCGAGGTCTGGGTCAGCCCCCCCACCCCCGTGCCGGAGACGTACCAGAACATCATCAACACCTTCCCGGCCGTGATGGACGTCCGCAACATCCCCAGCCGTGGCTACTCGGCGATGGGCTGGACCGGCCGGTGGACGCTGGGCGTCATCGAGAGCGAGACGGCGTACGTCATCGAGGCGTCCGTGCCGATCGCGGACTTCGGCATCGACAAGATCGCCGACGGCGACGTCTGGCGCTTCCTGCTCTGCCGCACCAGCCCGGGCAGCAAGCCACGGGCCCAGGGCTCCTGGTCGATAACCCAGGGCTTCGGCGAGATCGTCCAGCACCCCGAGGTCCGCCTCGTCGACGACGGCGCCGTCCTCCAGGTCCGGAACACCATCAGCCTGTTCACCGGCAAGGTGGACTTCCCCCTCGCCGTCGTAGCGCCCCGGGCCAAGCCGCTGAAAGCCGTCGTGGCCGTGCGCATCCAGTCCGGGCCCGTCCCCGCCGACGACGACCGCGTCCTCCGCCGCACCGTCGAGGTACCCGCCGGCGGGCGAAAGGAACTCCGAATCACCGGCGACCTCGCGCCGCGGAAAGCCGGCGTGATCACCATCACCGCAACCGCCGACGGGGGCGACGAGTTCTTCCGCCAGTCCCTGCCCTTCGAGGTCAACGGGTTCGTCCACAAGCCGCCCCGCCGGCCGGAAAACGCGCCCGTCCCCGAGCCGCTGGGCATCCAGGCCCAGTACGGGCCGGAGAACCACGTCATGCTCATCCGCGCCGACGCGATCAACCTGCCCGCCCGCGAGAAGGTCGCCTCGCTCGAAATGAAGGTGATCTCCCCCGACAAGGGCCGCACGCTCCTGACCGCCCCCCTGCCGCCCCTGCGGAACTGGTACACACGGGCGCTGGTGCCCATGGGCAAGGTCCGCCCGCCGCAGTGGAACGAGGCCCACTACGACTACTGCGTGCGGTTCAACAAGAACCTCCCGGCCGAGAACAAGGCCCGCAAGAAGAAGGGCCTGCCCCCGATGGAGCCGCGCGACCTGCCCGAGAAGGAACCGATGACCGTCCGCGTGGAGGTCTCGGCGAAGGACGCCGGCGGGCAGGTGCTGCACACGGCCTCGAAGGAGGTCGGCCTGCTGCGGTACCGTTTCTACTGGACGGACAACGACGCCGGAGAGACCGACAAGGTCATCCCGCCGTGGACCCCGGTGACGTGGCGCGGCGGGAAGGTCGGCGTGTGGAACCGCGAGATGGCGATCAACGCACTCGGCCTGCTGGACGGGCTGGATAACGGCGGCACCGAGCAGCTTCGGCGGATGCGCCTCGTGGCCGTGGTGGACGGCAAGCGGGTGCCCCTCGGCGTGTCGGGCAAACCGGCGGTCGTTCGCCGCGTGGAGAACGCGATCACCTTCGCCGGCGACGGCGGCGGGGCCGGGTTGAGGCTCTCGGCCCGGACGACCGTCGAGTTCGACGGCTTCACGCTCAGCGACCTGACCATCGCCCCCGCCGACCCCCACGCCGGGGCCGAGGTCGACAAGCTGTTCCTCGAAATCGTCCTGCCCGAGACCGAGGCGACGCACTTCTGCACCACCGCCGGCGGATGGGCGGCCGTGCACGACAAGACCCCCGCCTACTGGTCCAGCCGCCAGACGGCCTCGGGCCTGCTGATCGGCGACTTCGTGCCCTACATCTGGCTGACCAACAGCGACCGCGCCTTCCTGTGGTTCGCCGACAACGACAAGGGCTGGATCACCGACGACGACAAGTCGCTGCCCACCCAGGAGGTCGTCCGCAAGGACGGTACGGTAACGCTGCGTGTGCACTTTATCGAACTGCCCACCAACCTTCGCGAGCCCACCACCGTCCGCTACGGCTACCAGGCGTTCCCGGCCAAGCCCCTGCCGGCCGGGTGGCGGACGATCGTCTGCTCCGGCCGAACGCCCGAGTTGCTGCCGCGGTCCCGCAACACGTATTTCTGGCACGACGGCAACTGGGCGGTGCTGTGGCCCTACTACTGCTCTCCGTATCCCTGGAGCATGGACAAGAGCCGCGAGACGTACTCCCGATGGCCCCGCAACACGACGCATCGGCCGATGGTCGGCTCGATCGCCCATTCGGTCGGCCGATACCGCGACTACCGCGGCAACGAGTTCCCCGGCTACGTGGTGGACTGGGGCGCCACGCCGGGCGACCGCACCAACGCCAACTGCACGCAGGGCGAGGGGGCGGTGGACTTCCGGGTGTGGCACTACCGGCGGTGGGTCCGCGAGGCCGGCTTCCGCGGGCTGTACATCGACGAGAACTACCTCGCTCTCGACAGCAACCCGCTGACCGGCGGGGCCTACGTTCGCCCGGACGGGCGGACGCAGCGCGGCTATTCCTACATCGGCCTGCGGGACTACTACAAGCGTATGAAGGCCATGTTCCATCGCCAGAACGTCCCCGCGCCGAACCTGTGGATGCACATTTCCTCCGGCGCGGCCTACCACGCGTGGCTGGGGGACATCTTCTTCGAGGGCGAGAACGTCGAGCCGACGAACCTCCACTACGACTACATGGAGGTCCTCCCGGCGGCCAGGATGCGGGCGATCGGCTCGTCGAAGTGCGCCGGAGGCACCATGGCGATGATGTGCCAATCCCAGCGCCACGCCACCGTCCACGAGCCCAAGCACACCCACCAGTTCGTCGGCTGGGTGCTCGCCCACGACGTCATGCCCGAGCAGGTACGGTTCTTCGAGCTGCTCGCCCAGCACGGGCGGTTCCACCGCGCCGACTGCCGCTTCCACCCCTACTGGAAGCCCGACACGCCGGCGAAGACCCACACGCCCGACTGCCTCGTCTCCGCCCACACCACCGAAGGCCGGGCGCTGTTGTGGATCGTCAACACGTCGCGAGAGGACCGCACGGTCGAAGTCCGCGCGGACTTGGCCGGGTTCGGCCTCGGCGGCGCGAAGGTGCTCGCAATCAATGCCGAGACCGGCGAGGACGTGGCGCTCGACGGCGGGCGCTTTGCCGTCGACGTGCTGAAGCGCGACTTCGCGGCCGTGCTGCTGGTGCGGCCCGCCGGCCTGGACACCGCCGCGGGCGAGAGCTTGCGGGCGACCTTCGACGGCCCGTCGGCGACGGCGGATGAGGCCGTCGGCTCGGACGTCTTCCAGGCGGCCCGTCGGGCCAAGGGCGCGCCGGAGGGCGTTTTCCGGGTGGCGGGGGCGAAGGGCGCGGGGCTGGTCGGCGGGGTGTGGATCTACCCGCACCTGACCCTCCGCGACGAGGCCGGGAGGCTGACATTCGACGCCAAGCTCCCGGCAAAGCCCTCCGGCTCGGTCCTCGACGCCGGGCGGGTGCGGCTGATGTGGCGGCGCGGCAAGGAGCCGAGGTTGCTGCTGACCAGCGACCTGAACCCCGTCACCGGGCGGGACCGCCGCGGCGCGCCGGTGCTCGGCAAGGACAAGGCCAAGGTCCGCAACGTGGAACTGCCCGCGCCGGGGGTGGGGTGGCACGGCTTCGAGTTGGCGTGGCGGGGCGAGGAGCTGACCGTCGCCATCGACGGCAAGCAGGCGGGCAAGATCGGCTTCGCCGGCTTCGGCATCGGCCGGCCGCTGGGCAAGGACCTCGTTCATCTGCCGAAGTTCGACTTCGGTGCCCGCGGCGGGGCCGAGGCGATCGACGAGGTCCGCGGCTACCGGAACCGGTAACGCGTTGCATCGGTCGCCGCCGGCGGATAGGATTCCGTCACAGCCATGAAACGAATGCTCACAGCCCAGCAGGTCCATCGCGCGCTTGGCCGACTGTACGGCCTGATCGCCGACGCCCTGCCCGCCGAGGGCCCGGTCGCGCTGATCGGGGTACGGACGCGCGGCGAGACGCTGGCGGCGCGGATCGTCGAGCGGCTTCGCGAGGAGGCCCCGCAGCGCCCCGTCGAGCACGGCGTGCTGGACATCACCTTCTATCGCGACGACCTCTCCCGCCGCCGGAACGCCCCGCTGGTGCGGGCCACCGAGATCGACTTCGACCTCGACGACACGTTCGTCGTGCTCGTCGACGACGTCGTCCACACCGGGCGCAGCGTCCGGGCCGCGCTGGACGCCCTGCACGACTTCGGCCGCCCGCGCGTCGTCCGCCTGGCCGTGCTCGTCGACCGCGGCGGACGCGAGCTGCCCATCGCCGCCGATTTCGTCGGGCGGAAGGTCTCCGCACCCGACACCAAACGCGTCCAGGTACGCCTGAGGGAAAACGATGACGAAGAAGGCGTCTTCATCATCCAGCGAAGCTGAATCCCACGCCACGGCGACCGCCGACGAGCCGCCGTTCGTCTGGACGCGGAAGGACCTGCTCGGACTCGACGAGCTGTCCGCCGACGAGATCACCCACCTGCTCGACACGGCCGAGAGCTTCCGAGAGGTCTCCACCCGCTCGATCAAAAAGGTCCCGGCGCTGCGGGGCAAGGTGGTCGCGCTGCTGTTCTTCGAGGACTCGACGCGGACGCGGATGAGCTTCGAGCTGGCGGCCAGCCGGCTGAGCGCCGACACGATCCTCTTCACCGCCAAGGGCTCGTCGGTGGCCAAGGGCGAGACGACGCTGGACACCGTCCGCAACGTCGAGGCGATGGGCGTGGACGTCTTCGTGATGCGTCACGGCCAGCCGGGCGCCCCGCACCTGGTGGCGCGGAAGGTCTCCTCGAGCATCGTCAACGCCGGGGACGGCTCGCACGAGCACCCGACGCAGGCGCTGCTGGACATCTTCACCATTCGCCAGCGCCTGGGGAAGGTGGCGGGGCTCCGCGTGGCGATCGTCGGCGACATCGCCCACTCCCGCGTCGCCCGCAGCAACATCCTGGGCCTGCGCAAGCTGGGGGCCGAGGTCGTGGTCGTCGGCCCGCCGACGCTGGTGCCCTCGGCGATCACGGCCATGGGGTGCGACATCTCCCACAGCCTCGACGAGGTCCTCGGCGAGGTGGACGTGGTGAACATGCTCCGCATCCAGTTCGAGCGGTTCGGCAGCAACCTGTTCCCCTCGTTGCGGGAATACAGCAAGCTCTACGGCATGAACGCCGCCCGCCTGGCCCGCTGCCGCAAGGACGTGCTCATCATGCACCCCGGTCCGATCAACCGCGGCGTCGAGATCACCTCCGACGTCGCCGACGGGCCCAACTCCTGCATCCTCCAGCAGGTCACCAACGGCCTGGCCATCCGCATGGCCGTGCTGTACCTGGTCAGCCAGGGAGGCGGAGGCCAGTAAAGTGGGGCCCCGTGGTCAGGCCACGCTCGGACCGTTCCCTACCGCCTCGGAACGTGGGACAGCAAGTCGGGCCTGATGGGGCTGCGCCTGCCGCCGGGTGCGGTCGGGCTCAGGCGACGCCCGGTGGTGCCCCGACGGGGACCGCAGGGCAAACGACTCGACTCGGCACCCGCTTTCGTCGTGAAACCGGCAGCGGGCTCCTGCCGGGTCGGCCTACACTTGTAAAAGCCGCAGGCCATCGTGTGATTTGGCCGGCGTTACCGACGCCCGACAATGAGGATGTGTCGCCCATGCGAATCGGGATACCGAAGGAATCCGCCGCCGGGGAGACCCGGGTCGCCGCCGTGCCCGAGACCGTTGCCCGGCTGGTCAAGGCAGGGGCGTCCGCTACCGTCGAGGCCGGGCTGGGGACCGCATCGGGGATCGCCGACGACGCCTACGTCGAAGCAGGCGCGAGCGTCGCCGACGACCCCGCGTCCGTCTTCGACGACGCCGATCTCCTGCTGAAGGTCCGCCCGCCGAGCGACGAGGAGATCGCCCTGCTCGCCGAGGGAAGGGCGCTGATCTCCCTGCTGGCCCCGCGGACGTCCGGCGAGCTCGTCCGCCGCCTCGCCGAGGCCAAGGTCACCGCCTTCGCCCTCGATGAGATGCCCCGCATCACCCGCGCCCAGGCCATGGACGTGCTCAGCAGCATGAGCACCCTCGCCGGGTACAAGGCCGTGCTCCTTGCCGCCGACGCCCTTCCCCGCATGATGCCCATGATGATGACCGCCGCGGGCACGCTCCGCCCGGCCTCGGTGCTGGTCGTCGGCGCGGGCGTGGCGGGCCTCCAGGCCATCGCGACGGCGAAGCGGCTCGGGGCGGCGGTCACCGGCGTGGACGTCCGCCCCGCCGCCCGGGAGCAGGTCGAGAGCCTCGGGGCGAAGTTCGTGCCCATGGAGGTCGATCACCAGGCCGAGGACGCCGGCGGCTACGCCACCGATCTGGGGGAGGATTTCTACCGGCAGGAGCAGGAGATCCTCGCTCCCCAGGTGCGGAAGGCGAACGTCGTGGTCACGACCGCCCTGATTCCCGGCCGGGCGGCACCGAGGCTGCTCACGCCCGAGATGGTCGAATCGATGGCCCCCGGCTCGGTGATCGTGGACCTCGCGGCGGTGGCGGGCGGCAACTGCGTGCTGACGCGCCCGGGCGAGACGATCGAGCACGGCGGGGTCCGCGTGATGGCCCCGCTGAACCTTCCGGCGGAGCTGCCGGAGCACGCGAGCCTGATGTTCGCCCGCAACGCCGCGACGTTCATCGAGGAGCTGATCGCCGACGGCGAGCTGAAGGTGGACACGGACAACCCGGTCGTGGCCGGGACGCTGATCACCCGCGACGGACGGATCGTCCACGAGGCGGTCCGGACGGCCCTGACCGAGAACGAGACGAGGTGAGCCATGGCCCTGCCCCTGGTGCTGGCGGTGACGATCTTCGTGCTGAGCATGCTGCTCGGCCTGGAGGTCATCACCAAGGTCCCGACACAGCTTCACACGCCGTTGATGAGCGGCTCGAACGCCATCAGCGGAATCACGATCATCGGCGCGATTCTCGCCGCCGGCGCCGGCGGCTGGCTGGGCGGAACCTTCGGCGCCCTGGCCGTCGCGGCCGCGATGGTCAACGTCGTCGGCGGCTACCTCGTAACCGATCGAATGCTGCGGATGTTCCGCCGGAAGAGGTGAGCGATGTCACCCGAACTGACCACCGTCGCGTATCTGCTGGCCGCGGTGCTGTTCGTCTTCGCGCTGAAGCGCATGGCCTCGCCGACGACGGCGCGGAGCGGAAACCTGATCGGCGCTGCGGGCATGGCCATCGCGATCCTGGCGACGCTGGCCGCCCGCGACCCCGCCGGCCGGCCGCTGGTCGAGGGCGCCGGCTGGGGGTTCGTGATCGTCGCCGGGCTCGCCGGGGCCGCCCTCGGTGGCGTGCTGGCGTTTACCGTCAAAATGACCGCCATGCCCCAGATGGTCGCGATGTTCAACGGCTTCGGCGGGCTCGCCAGCGGGCTGGTGGTCTTCGCGGAGATCTGGCGCGCGGGCGACCCGGCCGTGCTCGCCACGCCCGCCGGCCGCTACCTCGCCATCGCCGTCGCCGTCAGCACGCTGATCGGGTGGGTGACCTTCACCGGCTCGCTGGTGGCGTTCGCCAAGCTCCAGGAGTTCGTCCTCACCGGCCGGCCCGTGACGTTCCCGTTGCAGAAGGTCGCCAACTTCGCCCTGCTGGCCGCAGCGGTGGCGCTGGTAGTGATCTGGGGGGGCTTCCCCGCCCAACGCTGGCTGGTGATACCCCTGGCGATGCTGGCCTGCGGGCTCGGCGTGCTGTTCACCATCCCCATCGGCGGGGCCGACATGCCCGTGGTCATCAGCCTGCTGAACAGCTACTCCGGCCTGGCTGCCTGCGCCACCGGGTTCGTGCTCCAGAACCCCGGGCTGATTATCGCCGGCTCGCTGGTGGGGGCCTCCGGGATCATCCTCACGCGCATCATGTGCAAGGCGATGAACAGGTCGCTGGCGAATGTGCTCTTCGCGGCCGTGGGAAGCCCCGTCGCCGCGGCCGGCGGAGGCGAGGAGAAGACCGTCACGAGCTGGACGGCGGAGGACGCCGCCATGGCGATGGGCAACGCCTCGCTGGTGGTGATCGTGCCGGGCTACGGCCTGGCGGTGGCCCAGGCCCAGCACGTGGTCCGCGAGCTGGCGGACATCCTCGGCGAGCGAGGCGTGAGCGTGAAGTACGGCATTCACCCGGTGGCCGGGCGGATGCCGGGCCACATGAACGTCCTGCTGGCCGAGGCGGACGTGCCCTACGAGCAGCTCTGCGACCTCGACGAGATCAACCCGGAATTCGAGCGGGCCGACGCGGTGCTGATCCTCGGCGCCAACGATGTGGTCAATCCCGCCGCCCGCCACGACGAGACCAGCCCCATCTACGGCATGCCGATCCTGGACGTCGACAAGGCCGCCACGGTGATGGTCTGCAAGCGAAGCCTCAACCCCGGCTTCGCCGGCATCGACAACGAACTCTTCTACGCCCCCAACACCGCGATGCTCTTCGGCGACGCCAAGGAGATGGTCACGCAGATCGTCGCGGCGCTGAAGGGCTAGAGCGTCAGCAGGAAGGAACGCGGAGCACGCGGATACCGCAGGAAGGGATACTGGAAGGGCTGAACGGGATGCGTCGATTCGCAGAGGGAGAGGGTGGATTTCCGATAGAACAGCTCAGGGCACGAATGCAGAGGTGATCTGTCATCGGCACCCACGTCTGCAGCTTTGTCTGCATCCGTGTCGGCGGCGATCCTGCCGGCCGGGGCCCTGAACTCTGAACTCTTCAGTCCCGCATACGACCCGGCCTCTCTCCCGCATGCTCCGCACTCATGCGATTGCCTCTTCTCGCCGTATCCGCGTGCTCCGGTTCCTCCCTGCTACGATGTTCTCGTCAGACCGCGGATGCGGTCGTCCATGGCCTGCTGATCGGCCATGAAGGCGTTCAGGCCGGCAAGGTTCATGAGGGCGTCGAGGCCGATCCGCCCGGCCGCCAGATCGTCCCGCCAGTTGTCCAGCTTGGGTATCTTCCCCTCGGCGAAGCTGACCGCTGCCTGCTCGTCGGTCCAATCGACCAGGAAGTCGCCCAGGTCGCGGTCGGCGAAGAAGGCCACCAGGTCGGCCGGCTTGCAGCCGTCAAGGTCCTCGTTCTCAAGGTCGTCGACGGCGGCGACGAGTTCGTCGTCCACCTCCCATAGCGTGTGCAGCCCGACGGCCCGCGGCGAGACGCCCGAGGCCATCGGCGGCTGGTAGTCCTCGCCGGTGCGGTCGGCGAGATCCTCGTTGGCGACGTCGAGCCCGAGGAATTCCCCGGCCACCTTCGGCGGCATCGTCAGCACATCCAGGCCGGCAAGGTCGCGGACCTGCCCGCCGCCGCGCAGGCTCGCACCGATCTGCCTGGTCTCCACGCCGTGGCTGCTCCGCAGCCCGGCCACCGCGCACTGAGACGCCAGCGTTGCCCGTTCGCCGACGTACGTCCCATCGCCGAGTTTGTTGTCGGCCACGAAGGCGTTCAGCCGGCCGAGGAAGACGTTCACGTACTGCGGCCTGCCGATACGCGTCACCACGTAGTTCTGCCTGGCCGAGAAGCCCAGCGTGTGGTTGACGGGGATGCCCTCTCTCGACAGCCGGCGGGTGGCGAGGATGCCGGCGGGTGTCAGCGGCACCTTGACGATGAACCGCTCGGGGCACATCGCGTGGTACCGCCGCCCGAAGGCGACGGCAGCATCGACGTCGTGGGCCAGCAGCGTGTGTTCCTCGACCGACACATAGGCGCCGAAGCGGTCCACCAGCCTCAGGCCGTGATGGGCGTTCAGCAGAAAGCCGATCTCCAGCATCCGCTGGCGATCGCTCATCCCCGTGCCCTCCAGGACGTTCGCAGCCTTGGAAACCAGCCCGTCGTACGTGCCCTTCTGCGCTTCCTTGTTCAGCAGCGAGTTGTTCGTCGTCAGGGCGGAAAACTCCCGCGTCCAGTGCTCGGACGCGTCGTCGATGCTGCCGGTGTCCAGCCAGAGCTCCGTGCCCAGGCCGCGCAGACGCTCCCACAGGGGGTGTGTCTCGGGCCGTGAGGGCACCTCCTCCGGCTGCTGCAACTCGTCGCGGCAAAGCGAATCGATTCGCCCGGTAACGGCCGATAGATCAGTGAAAGCCATGGCGATCTCCTTGCATTCCACTCCAATTCTATGCATTCTGGCCGCCTGTTCCCCCGGACGGATCGTCAGAGCTCCTGTTCCCTCAAGGCCAGACAGGAAGAGCGCGGAGAATGCCGCGGGCCCTGAAGAAGAGAGCGTGCTTCAGACTGCAGAGCTGGGAGTTCCAATGCCCGAGTTCAGAGGTCGAAAGGTCAGCGGCCGGAGGTCAGAGGCCAGATGGAGATCCCGCCGACAAGCCGGGAATGTGTCCCCTGTCTGACATCCGCGATTTGATATGTATTCTCTGATATATGAACCCGCTTCCCCACTCCCCAACACCACCACCAATCTCTCCTGCGGACACATCCGCGATCAACCGTGTGCGCCGCTGCCACACCCCCGGATGGCCTCGACGAAGTGAACCGCCTCGACGCCCGTGCCGTCGGCGATCTGGTGGCGGCAACTGAAGCCGCAGGCCACCACGGCCGTGCCGTGGCTGCGACCGCGGATCGCCGGGAACAGCACGTCCTCCCCGACCGCCATGGACAGGTCGTAGTGCTCGGCCTCGTAGCCGAACGACCCGGCCATGCCGCAGCAGCCGGAGGGGACCTCCGAGACGTTCAGGCCCTCGACGCCGGCGAGCAGCGCGGTCATCGCCGTCGTGCCGAACAGGGCCTTCTGATGGCAGTGCCCGTGGATGAGCACGCGCTCGAACGGCGAGGTGAAGGGCCCGGTGACCCGTCCGGCGCGGACCTCCCCAAGCAGCCACTCGTCGATCATGTGCACGTGCCGGCGAACCCGCCGCCCGAGGGCTTCGTCGTCGATCAGGTCCGGCAGGTCATCGGTCAGCGCCGACGCGCAGCCCGGCTCGCAGACGACGATCTCCAATCCATCCGCGACGTACGCGTCGAGGTTCCGCAGCGTCACCTCGCCGTCCCGCTTGGCGTCGCGGAGGAAGCCGTGGGAGATTCGCGGCCGCTGACAGCAGCCGGCGCGTGCGAGGATGACCTCGTACCCGCAGGACTCCAGCAGCTCGACGGCTCCGATGCCGATGCGGGGCTGGTGGAAGTTCATGTAAGTGTCGTCGAAGAGCACGACCCGGGGCCTTTCGCCGTTGCCGCCCGAGGGCCTCCGGTTGCGGGCGAACCACTTGCCGAAAGGCCTGCGGGCGTAGGCCGGCAGCGGGCGGCGGCGGTCAAAGCCGGCGACCCTCTCCATCATCCACCGGAACGGGCGCGTTCGCTGGATGGCGTTGACCAGCGGGGCCATGATCCCTGCGGTCATCCGGGCGGCGCGGGGGGAGTTGGCGATCAGCCGGTCCCGCAGGGCCGTGCCGTGCAGATCGTAGCGCTTCTGCAGCACCTCGCCCTTCAGCCGGGCCATGTCCACGTTGGAGGGGCACTCGGCTTTGCAGGCCTTGCAGGCGAGGCAGAGGTCCAGAACCTCGCGAACGCCCTCGCCGGCGAGGCCGTGGTGATCGATCTTGCCGGTCATCGCCAGCCGCAGCGCGTTGGCCCGCCCGCGGGTGGAGTGCTCCTCGTCGCGGGTGGCGCGGAAGCTGGGGCACATGGTCCCCGCCAGCGTGGCCCGACAGGCCCCGACACCGTTGCACATCTCCGCCGCCGCGGCGAAAGAGCCCTCGTGGCGGTAGTGGTAGAACGTGGGCACCTCCGGCGTGCGGTAGTCGGCCCCGAGGCGGAGATGGGCGTCCATCGGCTCGGGGTCGATGATCGGGCCCGGGTTCATCAGCCCCGCCGGGTCGAACAGCCGCTTGACCTCCCGTAGCGCGCCGTACACCTCCTCGCCGAAGTACCGCTGGAGGAACGGGCTGCGGACCCGCCCGTCTCCGTGTTCGCCGCTCCAGGACCCGTCGGCCTCGCGGACCAGCACGAAGGCGGTCTCGGCCAGTTCCCGCATCAGGTCCACGTCGCGCTGGCGCTTGAGGTCCAGCATCGGGCGAACGTGGATCGTGCCCACGCTGGCGTGGGCGTAGACGGCCACGGGAATGTCACGGGCGGCGCAGAACTGCTTGACCCGGGCGATGTACTCGGGCAGGTGCTCGACGGGGACGGTGCAGTCCTCGATGACCGGTATCGGCTTGCGCCCGTCGGTGCGCGCCAGCAGCAGCCCCAGCCCGTGCTTGCGGACCGCCCAGACATTCGCCTGCTCGGCCGGATCGGTGAAGATCGGACAGGCATATCCCGTGCCGTCGCGGCGCAGGGCGGCGGCAAGCTTCTGGCACTTCTCGCCGGCGTCGTCGGGCGTCTCGCCGAAGAATTCGACGGCCAGCACGGCGGCGGGGTCGCCCTCGACGAACCCGCACAGCGGCGCCAACGCGAGGTTGCTCCGCGCCTGGCCGAGGACGTCGTCGTCCATGATCTCCACGGCGGACGGGCCGTGGGCGAGGATGGGGCGTACGGCACGGATGGCGTCGAGGACGTCGTCGAAGTGCACCACGCACATGGCCTTGTACTTGGGCAGCGGCTCGAGGCGGAGCGTGGCGTCGAGAAACACCCCGAGCGTGCCCTCGCTGCCGATCAGCAGCTTGGTCAGGTTCCGCGGGCCGGGGTCGATGAAGGCGTCGAGGTTGTACCCCTGCACGCGGCGCATGAGCTTGGGGAAGGCGTCGCGGATGGCGTCGCGGTGGGCGTCGACGATGCGGGAGACGCCGGCGAGGAGTTGGGCCTCCCGGCCTTCGGCGGCGGCGCGACGGGCCCATTCGTCCTGGTCCCACTCGGCGAGGGCGAGCACGGTTCCGTCGGCCAGGGCGAAACGCGAGGCGGTCACGTGGTCCTTCATAATGCCGTAGACGAGGCTCTTGGCCCCCGAGGAGTTGTTGCCCAGCATCCCCCCGATGGTGGCCCGGCTGCTGGTGGCGGGGTCGGGCGCGAAGTGCAGCCCGTGCGGCGCCAGGCGGGCGTTCAGTTCATCCAGCACCACCCCGGGCTGGCAGCGGACGCGGCGGGCGTCGATGTCGGTCGCCAGCACGGCGTTCATGTGCTTGGTGAAGTCCAGCACCATCCCGGGCCCGACGGCCTGGCCGCCGAGGCTCGTCCCCCCACCGCGGGGCAGGACGCTCACGCCGTGATCGGCGGCGATGCGAATGGCCCTCAGGACGTCGCGCTCGTCCCGCGGCAGCACGACGGCAGCAGGGATGATCTCGTAGATGCTGGCGTCGGTGGCGTAAACGCCGCGGCGGGTGGCATCGAGCAACACCTCCCCCCGTACCTCGCCCCGCAGTGCGTTTCCGAACGCTGCCCGTTTCGCTTCGTCCACCTGGTCTCTCCTGGGATCTTTTCCTTGCCAATCCCGGGCGGATTGTACCACATTACCGGGGCACACACCTCCGCCCGGCGGCGATCTTGCCAAGCGGCAGCAGATGGCCGCAGAATCGCGCCTTGGGAGGCCGGAACGGCCGCTGGGCGCGTTCCATACACGATATGCACCCGGACTCCGCGGAGAACGATATGGATCACCGACCTCACGCGACCCGCCTGCTGACGGCAGTTCTGGCCGCGACCGTTCTGCCTTGCGCCCACGCTCACGCCGCGCCGAGCGAGGACGATTTCCTCGCGCTGGGAGGCCCGGCCTCCCCGGCTGTGGCGTTCGCCCTCAAGAAAGAGCCCCGCCGCCTGCGGCTGTGGGTCCGCGCCGAAACGCTCGCACCCGACGCCCGCCCGGCCGTGCGGCTGGGGCTGGCGGCCGGACACAAGCTCGTCCTCGACGCCAAGGACGCCGACGTCTCCAGCGCCGATGGACAAGTGACCTTCGCCTTCGCCGTCGAGGCCGACGACCTCGCCGACCGCGCGGACGACTGGAACCGCCTCCGGATGGCCCTGGCCGTTCGCTGGCCCGGTGGGCCGGCGGGCACCGACCGGCGCCGGGAACGGTTCCGCCACCTCGACGGGCGTGCGCCCCACGCCGGTCTCTCGACCGACCCTCGGGACTGGGCGCCGCTGGACATCCGGGACGTCGCCACCCTCGTCGCCGACCGCAAGAGCCGCATCCGGCTGACCCTCCGCCAGCCGATCGAAGGCAAGGCGACGGTCGCCATCGAAGACCTCGAAGGCCGACGGGTGCGAAACCTTCTTGCCGGCGAATCCCTCCCCGCCGGAAAGCACCGCGTCGAGTGGAATGCACTCGACGACGCCGGCCGGCTCGTCGCACCGGGCCGCTACCGCTGGCGGAGCGTGCACCATCCCGGCATCCGACCGGTATACCGGATGAGCTATGCCAACGGCGGCGAGACCACGCTGCGCCCGTGGGGAACCAACCACGGCGTCTTCACCGATGCGACCACCAACGGCCGGAAGGTGTTCTTCGCCGCCCCGTTGACCGAAGGCGGACACGCCCTGGTTGCGCTCGACTTCGATGGCAACCTGCTGGCCGGCTACCGGCAGATTCACGGCACGGGGATCCACGCGGTCGCGGCCGCGGCGGACGAGGAGTTCTTCTACGCCGCCCACGACGGCCCCGCCTGGGGCCAGCGGGTGGACCGCAAGAAGCCCGGCTGGCGGGCCGACGTCCGCATCACGCTGACACGGTTCGAGATCGACTCGGGCAAGACCGTCGACTTCCCCGGCGGCAAGCGGTTCGCCGTCCTCGAACCGTACGCCTGGGGCCCCGGATCGGATAACCCCGGCACGCGCGAGCAGCTCAGCCTTACGGGCATGGCGCTGGTCGGCGGAAGGCTCTACCTCGCCAGCCGGGCCTCGCAGGCGCTGCTGGTGATCGACCCGGCCACCGGGAAGATCACCGGGCGGCTCTCGCTGCCAAAGCCGGGACCGGTGACGGCCGGCGACGGGTTCCTCCTGGCGTCCTCGGGGGGGAAGATCGTCCGCGTCAAGCTGCCCGGCGGGGGACGCAAGCCCGTCGTGGACGTCCCCGGACTCGACCCGGCGGGCATCGCGACCGGCCCCGACGGCCGCATCTACGTCTCCGACGCCGCAACGCACACCGTGAAGGTCTTCGACGCCGCCGGGAAGGCGGTCCGGACGCTGGGCATCCCCGGCGGCGCCCACGCCGGCGCGTACGTCCCCGAGCGGCTGGTCCACCCGCTGGGCCTGGTCTTCGCCGGGGGGCGCCTCTGGACCACCGAGAGCCGCCGGAATCCCAAGCGCATCGCCGCGTGGGACCTCGAGAGCGGGAAGGTGGTCTATCAGAAGTACGGCTGTCCGCCCTACGGTGGCCCGGGCGCGAGCTTCGACCCGGAAGACGCCTCGCGCTGGCTGGGGTTGGGCTGTCAGTGGAGGCTGGACCTGGGCGCCGGCTCGGCCTCGTGCACGCACGTGCTCAACGAGCGGTGGCAGCTCCGCCCGCGGTACCGGTTCGTCCGCGCCGACGGGCGGACGTTTCTGCTGGGCTTCGGCAAGGTGATCTACGTCTCGGAAATCCTGCCCGACGGCACGCTCAAGGACCACGCGTTCCTCGCCTCGACGCACCGCTACTGCTACCACCACCACTGGGACCCGCCGGCGGCGTTCGTCGAGGCCTTCCGCGGGGCCTACCCGCCTCCGGAGAAGGGCCGGGCCCTCGAGCCGTCCGACAAAGGCCCCGGCGTGCTCTGGGTCGATGCCAACGGCGACGGCGAGCTCCAGCCCGGCGAGATGGATTTCTCCACCGACTGCGAGCACTTCGCCGGTGGCTCCTGGGGGCACGACCAGTACGACCTGACCCTCCGCGTGCCGATCACCATGGACGGCCAACGGCGGATCGCGGTCCTCGCGCCCGACGGCTTCCTGCCCGGCGGCGCGCCGAAGTACCCGGGCCTCAACGCCGCATGCAAGGCCGGCGTGGCGATCGCCCTGGCCCGCAACGAGGTGGACTCCGCGGTGGACCGCTTCGGCAACATGGTCTGCAATGCCGAACCGGCCATGAAGTGCTTCTCCCCCGCCGGCGAACTGCTGTGGACGTACCCCAATCGGTGGGTCGGCGTACACGGCTCGCACAAGGCGCCGCTGCCGCGGACCGGCGTGCTCCAGGGGGCGCTGTTCTTTTTGGGCATGGCCCGCTTGGATGACAAGGCCGACGTGTTCGTGCTCAACGGCAATCACGGGCGGTTCTTCGTGATGACCAGCGACGGAATGTACCTCGACGAGATGTTCAAGGACGTCCGAGTCGGCGGGGCGCGGGATGAATACTACATCGGCGGCGAGCCGTTCGGCGGCAGCTTTGGCCGCGCCGAGGCCGACGGGACGTACTACCTCCAGACCGGCGGGGACGGCTACCGCGTGTACCGCGTCGAAGGGCTCGATGAGGTCCGCCGGGCCGAGGGCGAACTGACCGTCACGCCCGAGCAGATCCTCGCCGCCGACCGCCGTATCGCACGCCGACGCACCGCCGAAAGCCCCGCGCCCGCCGAGGCAACCATCGCCTTCCGCGACGAGCCGCCCCGAATCGACGGCCGGGACAACGACTGGCCCAGGGCGGCGACGGCCTCCTGGGACCCCGCCGGCGGGCGCCGGCCCGTGACGGTCCGGGCGAGCCACGACGGCGAGAACCTGTACCTCTGCTACGTGGTCGCCGACGCCTCGCCCTGGGTCAACGGCGGGAAGGACTGGACCACGCTGTTCAAGACCGGCGACTCCGTGGACCTCCAGCTCGGCACCGATCCCGCCGCCCGCCCCGGCCGCAAACGCCACGCACGCGGAGACATCCGCCTGCTGATCGCACCGTTCGAGGGCAAGCCCCTGGCCGTGCTTTACCACCACCGGGCGCCCGACGACGCGAATGCGGTTACCTTCGCCAGCCCGTGGCGCAGCGAGAAGGTCAACGTCGTCCGCAAGCTCCCCGCCGCCCGCGTTGCCGTCGAGGTCAGCGGCGGGCGGTACTGCGTCGAGGCGGCCGTGCCTCTGAAGGCCCTCGGCCTGGCCGACCCCGCCGCCGCGGTGCTGCCCGGTGACTTCGGCGTGATCTACGGCGACCGCGACGGCACGATCAACACGTTGCGAAGCTACTGGGCCAACAAGGCCACCATGCTCGTCAGCGACGTCCCCGGCGAGATCATGCTCCACCCCGACCGCTGGGGCGTCCTGCGTTTCTCCGCCCGAGGAGGCGAATGATGACAAGGCTTCATCGGCTGATCCCCACGCTTGTCCTGACCGCCGCGACCTCGCTGTGCCCGGCCGCCCCCCCTGCCGGCGAGATCGTCTGCGAGGGCGTGATCGGCAATTCCGGCGAGTCGGGCGAGGCGCTCGTCCGCTTCGCGCCCAGGGCCGCCCGCGGCATGGGTGTGGCCTTCGACCGCTTCGACACGCTCTGGGACCGGGCCGGGACAGGCAGGCTCAACCGCTACGCCGCCGACGGACGGATGCTCGGCCACGTCGCCCTGCCCGCCCGCGCCGGCCGAAATGATGCCCTCGCCCTCGCCGGCGATACGCTGGTGCTGCTGGTCTCCGGCAGGCTCTACAGCGTGAACGTCGCGGACCCGCGCGCCGAGGCCCGGCCGCTGAAGATCGAGGCCGAACGCATGAGCCTCTCGGCCCGCGACGGCCTTGTCGCGTGCATCGGCAAGGACGCGGCGCTGTTCCTGCTCGAACCGGGCAAGGGCAGCCGCCGGGACGTATGCTCGCTGGCCGCCCTCGATCGCGTCGACGCCGTCGAGCTCGGCCCCGAAGGCACGGTGTACGTCCGCAGCGGGCGGACCGTCCGCCGCATCCGCGACGGCCGGCTCGACGCCGAATGGCAGGCCGGCTCACCCGGCGAACGCATGCAGCTTCTCGACGGCTACTGGTTCGGCCACGGGTGGCATGGCACGATCCGGCGGTTCGGGCTCGACCTCCAGCCGGACCCCGGCGTCGTTCTCGGCGGGGCCAGCGGGCACTTCATCGGCCACCTGCCCCAGAACTCCGAACTGCTCAACGGGCGCGGGATGGCCAGGCTCGCCGACGGCCTCTACGCCGTCAGCGGCATCGAGGGCGTGATGCACCTCGTAGCCTGGGACCGCGGCAAGGGGAAGCTGGAGGTCGTTCGCCGGATCGGCGCCTTGCCGGCCGTCGGAGGAATGGCCCTCGACGGGCGCGGGCGCCTCTGGGCGCTGGCGGGGTCGTGGCAATGGGCGGACGGGCCGACCTCGCCGATGCGATTCGGCGTCAACGCCCCCGAGGCCCCCGGCATCGGCCAGGCCGTTGTGCTGGACTCCGGGGCAATGGTCGCCCCGGCCTACTGCTGGGGCCAACCGACGTTCTACTTCGGCACCCTCGACGCGGAGGTCCGGGCGTACCGGCTCGGCGAGAAGTGCAACCTCCGCCGCGGCTTCACCGGCTCGGCCGTGTATCGCAGGGACGGCAAGCTCCGGCTGCTCGTCGTGGACAATGAAGGCCGTGCGCAGGCGTTTGGCATCGGCACGAACGGCCAGTTCCGCGAGAACGCCGGCGACGTGACGCTCCAAACCGCCGAGAAGGCCCCCGGGCCGTGGACCTCGCTGGCCATGAAGGACGAGCAGACACTTCTCGCCGCCGCCGGCAGCCGCATCCTCGAGTTCGCCCCCGACGGAGACGGCTGGAAGGAGACGCGTCGCCGCGATGCGTTCGACGGCGCGGGCAAGCTGCGAGGCCCCGTCCGCATCGCCGCCCACGCCGGCCGGCTCTGGCTCGCCGATGAAGGCGCCCACCGCGTCCTCTGCATCGACCTGGCCACCGGGCGGCTTCTCGCCGCCTTCGGCCGCGCCGGCGCAGCGGGCACGGACCTGACGCACCTCTCCTCACCGACCACGATCGCCGCCCATGCCACCCGCGCCGTCGTCCACGACGCGGGCAACCAGAGGTTGCTCAAGCTCCGCATCCGCCAGCGGCAGTAAGCAGGCCGGCCGTGGGCGCGGCCAGCCGCGACCAAAGGCGAACGCGTCGCCAGAATGGCCGGCCATCGAGATGTCCCGCAACATGCCGCAGTCGCGCCTGGACGTTCCTCGCGGCCCGACGGGGGATCCCGGCAGGTCGCGCCGGACGGGTCTACGGGCCGCGCAGCTCGTTCTCGGCCTCGATCCTGGCCAGCATGGCGGCGGCAGCGCGGGCTGCCTTGGTGCCCGGGTAAAGGGAGACGACCCGGTTGAGGCGTTCGACGGCCTCGTCCCGTTTGCCGATCCTCAGAAGCAGCTTCGCCGAGCCGACCTGCTCGGCGGCAGCGTACTTGGGCTGACGGCTTGGGGGGTCGGCCGCCGGCTTCGGCTCGGGGGCGGTACGGGGTCCGGGCACATCCGCCGCAGCGGACCTCGGGCGCCGAGCGGGGGAAGGCTTCCGCCGGGAGAAGATAGACGGCGCCTCCGCCGCCGGCGGGCCGGGCAGGTGCGCACGGGCCCAGCAGCAGCCGCACTCGCAGCGTCCCGGTCGCCCGCACGTGCCGGCTACGTCGCGATGGGGCCGCTCGGCAATGGCCGCGCCCACCAGCTTCGCCATCTCCCGCCATCGCGGGTCGTGCCTGTCGGCCCAGGCGGGCTCGACCTGTCCCCATCCGCCGGCGGATGCTGCGAGCGGGGCAAGCAGCACGCGGCTCTCGTCGGGCTGGGCGACGTTGACGAGGTGATGGATCGGCCGGGCGGCCCACGCCTCACCCAGCAGCCGGCGCACGCCCTCGCGGAGGGCCCTCTCGCCGGCACCGTCGATGCGGCGGTCCTCCACGCGGTTGTAGGAGTAGTCGCCGTAGAACTGCCCGTTGAGGTCCAGCCAGTCGACAATCCGCTGTAGGCTGTCGCGGTCGAGGCGCACGCGCGGCCGGCCCGCCCGGTCGGGGTGCCCGGCGAGCAGCATCTTCGCCAGCTTGCCGGCGTGGGCGAAATAGTCCTTCGGCCTGCTCGCCTCGGTCTCCCGGTTGCGGTGAGCCTGGGCGACCATCCCGCCCCGCCCGATGAGTGTCGCATACGATTGCGAGAACCCATGCGCCCGCTTGCCGCTGAGGTCCACCCCCCCGGCGGGCTTGCCCCCCAACCCGTGACAGCGGATGCAGTAGCGGTCCAGCACCGGCTGGACGGTCCGCATGTAGCTCAGCCCCCCGTCGTACTGCGGCCCGGCCGAGGGCTCGAGCTCCCGAAATGTCAGGGCACGGGCCGGAGGCACGGCACGCAGCGACGACTGATGCCGTGGCTCGTGACAACCGACGCAGCCGGCCGTCTCGCCCGGCATGACGTAGACCAGCGACCGCATGGTCATCACGGCCATGCCGTTGGCATCGAGGGCCTGGAACTGAATCGGCGTGCTGGCCGGCACCACGAACGCGCACGAACCGTCCGGCTCGACCGGCACCGTGCCGAGAACCTCCTTGAGGATCTCGTTGGCCACGGCCGACAGCCGCGGCTTCGCCCGGGTCGGCTGGGGATGGATTCGCGAGATGCGAAGCCGCTTGACCGAGCCCGGCTGGAGCTGTTCGGTGCTGTCGTACACGTTGCGGACGAAGAACCGCCCGGTCTTCAGCGACTCCTTGCCCCGAATGGTGTCGGGCAGGGCTGCCGGCTTCCGCCGGGGGCGCAGCGGGATCGGCGAGAAACAGCTCGTGTTGTCGTCGCGGTAGATCAGTTCGCGTCCGCCGAGAGTGTCAATCAGGTAGATGGCGTACTGGCCTCCGTCCGGATAGGCCACGAGGAACAGGTCCTCGCTGATCGGCCAGGGCGTGGCGGCGCGGCCTCGTCCCTGGCCGCGCCGGGGCAGGGCGGCACGCGGCGGGTCGGGCGCGAACCGCGTTCCCCGCGGCGCGCCGCGCTCGGGGAAGGCGATCTCCGGCGTCACCGCCAGCAAAGGCTCTCCGCCATCGTCGCCGGCGTAGGGATCGATCACGATGATCGACCCGGCCGTGTAGCCGTGATGGTCCGTCGCGGTCGCCACCACCTTGTGCGATCCGGGGATCGCCTGGGGCTCGCAGATCATGCACGGGCCGACCGAGTAGTTCCCGTAGAAGTGCCCCGTCTGCGTGCCGTCGGGGCGCGTCACCCAGAGGCTCTGGTAGTTCGTGTCATGGCGGTTGATGTAGTCCCACCGCGTGTAGATGATCCGCCCGTCGTGCAACACGGCCGGGTCCCACTCGTTTGCCTCGTTCAGCGACAGCCGCCGGATGTTCGAGCCGTCGGCATCGCATCGGTACAGGCAGTAGCTGGGTACGTAGCGGCTGCCGTGGCATCGCCCGAACTGCATGCTCCGCGTCGAGACGAACGCCAGCCCGCCGTCGGGCAGGTAGGCGGGGTCCCAGTCCTCGATGCGCGTGGTGTGCCGGCCGGCCCAGCCCTCGTGGGGGTCCGACGCCGTGCCGGTGATCTGACGGATCGCGCCGGAGTCGACCTCGACCTCGTAGAGATAGAACGCCAGTTGTCTGCGGTCGCGGCTGGCCTCGGCGTCGCAAAAGGCGAACACAGCCCGACGCCCGTCGAAGGACAAGTCCGGGTGCATCGTCGCGCCGCGGGGCAGTTTGTCCAACGTCAGGTTGCGAAGGCGCGGCGAGGACTTCCAGTTCGTCAAAACCCCCAGGCCCTCTCCCGGCCGGACGTGCCGGCCATAGTACTGATCGCACATGTGCCCGGGCAGGTCGCGGGGCCGACGGTTGATCAGCAGCCGGTCAAATGCCAGCGCCGGATGGGCGAGGATCGTCTCGCGGCGCAGCGTGCGGACCTCGCTGAGCAATTCCTCCTGCCCGTGCCGGCCCAGCAGTTCCCAGCCAACCAGCTTGTCCTCGATGGTCGCCAGCCGCTCCGCCACGCCCGGGCGCCGCACGCCCGCGCGCTCGACCAGGGCCAACGTCCGCCGCGCCAAGCCGACATACTCCCTCACATCATCGCGCGAAGCAGCCGGCGCCGCCGGCGTCCAAGCCAACAGCCACCCCGCCGCCGCGCCTGCAATGATCTTGCCATACCGCATAACCCACTCCCAAGCCGGACACTCCGCGTCCATCTATCTCAATGCGCGCCACACAGATGCGTCTCGGCGATCCCGCCGGGGCGGCATCGCCCCCGCAGCCGCCTTGCCGACGCCCGCCCGAGGCCCGGGAGCGGGTCGACCGCGCGTTCCTCAAACGCTTCCGGGGGGGGCGTCCCGTCGCTGCGCTCCGGTCCGCGGTGGCTTCGACTCCCACCCCGACGAGGGCGACTCGTCTGCCGCCCGACGCCGGCATCGATCGACGCGGTATCACGTCAGGAAGCAACGGTGGGGGTGGGATTCGCTTCGCGGCGCCTCGTTGGCACGAGGCGTCGAGCCCACGGGGCGTCCCGTCGCTGCGCTCCGGTCCGCGGTGGGTTCGACTCCCACCCCGACGAGGGCGACTCGTCTGCCGCCCGACGCCGGCATCGATCAACGCGGTATCACGTCAGGAAGCAACGGTGGGGGTGGGATTCGAACCCACGGTACGCTTTCGCGCACAGCGGTTTTCAAGACCGCCTCCTTGAGCCACTCGGACACCCCACCGGGGGGATGCTCGTCCTGATTCTCCGCACGGGCCGGCGAAAAGGCAAGGGGCGGACGCAGGGCGCGGCGGCGGGAAGTCAGGTCTGCGTGTAGGCGATCAACTTGTAGGCCAGGCGGGCGGCGAGGTATTCGGTGATGTGGTTCGGAGGAATGGGGCGGACCTCCACGACGTCGGCCGAGACGATGCGTCGGGCGGCGGCCACCCGGCGGAGCAGCGCGGTCACCTGCGCCCAGGTCAGGCCGTCCGGCTCCGGCGTGCCCGTTCCGGGGGCGATCGACGGGTCGAGACCATCGATGTCGATCGTCACGTATACCGCCTCCCCCAGCCGCGCCAGCACGAGGTCGATCCAGGCCGGGTCCTCGCGGATGGTCCGGGGGGTGATGAACGCGGCCACCTGCTCGGGACACTCCTCGGCCTCGGCGCGAGAGTAGCTGCGGATGCCGACCTGGCAAAGCCGTGCCCCGGCTTCCAGCACCCGCCGCATGACGGCCGCGTGCGAATGCGGCGTGCCGCCGTAGCTGGCGCGGAGGTCGGCGTGGGCGTCGATCTGGAGAACCGTCAGGTCCCGATGGCGGGCGAGTTGGAGTTCCGCCAGCGGCGCGGTGATGCTGTGCTCCCCGCCGAGGGCGAGGACGAACCGGCCGTCCTCGACGTACGGCCCGGCGGCGTCGGCGATGCGCTGCATCTGTTCGACGGGCGTCCTGGCCGGCAAGACGGCGGGGAGTGTGGCAATGCCGCATTCCACGCACTCCCGGCCGAGTTCGTCGTCGAACAGCTCGACCTGGGCCGACGCGGAGAGAATGGCCTCGGGCCCCCTGGCGGTGCCGCTCGCGTAGCTGACGGTCGCCTCGTAGGGCACGGGCAGGAGGACCACGCCGGCGGTGCCCGGGTCGCTCAACGAGGGCTTGAGGTCCAGGAAGTTCCCGGTCACCGCTTCGCCCGCCGCCCGCCGCCGCGCCGCTTGCCCTTTGCCGGCCGCTCTTTCAGCGAGACGAGCGTCTCACCGTCCCACTCGAACGCGAGCCGGGGGCGCGACCCGGCCGGGTGACGGTCGAACGCATACGCCGCCAGCAGCGGCAGGGAGACGCTGGGCTCGACCCACGCCATGGCGAAGCGTGCCTCATGGGCGATCTTCCCCCAGGACTGGGCCTCGCCGAGCGTCGAGCCGGAGAGCCCGCCGTCCTGGGTGACGGCGGTGGTCACCTGGAGGGCGTAGTCGTGCCCTCGCTCCTGCCCGAAGATGTAGGCCATGACGATGGAGTCGTTGATGTAGTTCTTGGGCACGCCGCCGGCGATGTAGATGGCGGCGGTCTTCTCGCTGGCGACGGTGATCTGGGTCAACTCGTAGTTGTCGCGGATGGAGTCGATGGCGATGCCCTCTCGCCCGTCCTGGCGGCAGCGGTGGCGGTGGTCGGTCAGGCCGATACCGATCGACGAATCGTTCAGCGCAGGGCTGAAGACGGGCACGCCGAGGAGGTGGCACTGGCGGACGACGGACTGCGGGTCGTCGAGCCTCGAGCCGAGGTGGTCCAGGTACGAACGGCTGGAGTGGATGCCGGGGGGCATCTCGTCGGCCACCCGTCCGCACCAGGCGTCGGTCTCCCAGAAGCGTTCCTCGTCGACGTAGGTATCGTAGATGCGGTCGATGCGCAGCTCGTTGAGCCGGACGTCGTCGGCAACAGGCGTGCCCCGGTAGTGCCCGAAGCCGCGGGCCTGGTAGATGTCCTGGTAGAGGATGGCGCCGGTGGAGACGACGACGTCGACATACCCGCCGACGATCAGGTCGCGGATGACGCGGCGCAGCCCCGCGGCGATCAGCGGCCCGGCCAGGCCGAGCATGACGGTCGGCCGCCCGGGATCGCTGAGCATGCCCTCCAGCACCCGGGCACACGTGCCGAGGTTGCGTGCCTGGATGGACATGCCGGCCATGGCCTCGACGAGGTCGGCGGCCTTCATCTTCGGGCGGACGCGGACCTGCTCGACGGGCTCGGCGAGGAGGCGCTTCTTCTCGCGCCGGTCCGCGGCGGGCAGGCCGGCGTGCACGGCGTCGAGGCCGGCGGCGGACGGTGTCTTGCGCTTGGCCATGGTGTACTCCTCGGGCGCGGTCTACGGGATGAACACGGCGGCGGAGACGACGGTGGTCCACAGGCCGCCCTTGTCGCCCTCGGCCGTCTGCACGCTGGCGCGGGTGCGGACGATCTTGCCGGACATGCGGTAGATTTCCTTCCGCTCGTCGTAGGCCTCCTCGGGATCAAAGTCGATCCCCAGCGTGGTCGCCAGCATGGTCGCGGCCATGTCCTCCACGAGGTCCCCCAACTTGCTTTCGGTCATGCCGTAGCCGTGATGCTCGCTGATGTAGCCGTACTGGTGCCCTTCGGCGGGCTGGGCCAGGCCGATGCCCGCGCCGACCAGCCGGGACGGCTCGTCGGTGCTCGCGTCGGCGAGAACCACGAAGGTGATCTGCCCGGGCTGGAGCTGGTCGAGCCCGCGCTTGCGGGGGATGACCTTGCAGTTGGGCGGCAGGATGCTGGAGACGCGCACGAGGTTGCACTTCTCGATGCCGGCCCTGCGGAGCGCCAACTCGAAGCTCTGGAGGCGTTTGCGATGCTTGCCGACGCCCTTGGTGAAGAAGACCCTGGTCGGGACGAATGGGGAACTCATCGCAGTTTCCTGATGTCGGCGACACGGACGCCTGCCGGGGCACACACTGCTCCCGCAGGCGCGACGTATCGGCCCCGCGAACGGGACAGTCGGTGGGAATCCTATACACGGCGGCGCACGGCGGCAAGGGCCTGAAAGGCGTTCTGCGATCCGTTCCCTGGCGGGGGGGCGCACCATGAAAAGCCCGGCCCGGGCGTCGAAACACCCGGGCCGGGCCGGCAAAGGAAGGCATGGAAGCCTTCGGGATCCGTAGGTCAGTCGTCCTTGCGATGGCGGTGGCCGGGCCGCGGGACGGGCGGGCGCCGGCCGGCGACACGTCGCAAGCTCACGTCATACGTGCCGTCATCGTCGTTGTCTTCGGCCTCGACGCGGACCTTGAAGTAATGATTCGCGGGCACGGTATCCACGTCCATTCGGTAGCTGCCGTCGACGTCGAAGGTGCGGATGACGTTCTCGCGGTCACGCCCGTGCACTCCGGCGTAGACACGGACCTCCAGGTCCACCTCGACGTCCTTGAACTCCAGGCGGTACGTGCCCGGGGTCGGCGTGTAGAAGATCAACCAGTCGACGTCGTCCTCCTCCATGCGGTGTGTCTGGGTGGTGTCGACCTCCAGACGTGTCGCTTGCCTTTCGGTGTTGTTCGGCTCGAAGGTCCGCCGGCCGGGGCGGGGGCGGGGCCGGGGACGCGGTGCGGGCGTGCCTTGACGGACGACGAGGATTCGCCCCGTCTCGTCGGCGACCTGGGGATTGTGTGCGTCCACGGCGCGAAGCTGGACGACGGACCGGGTCCGTCGCCGCATCTGCGGCACGGTCCAGGTCAGCGAGCCGGAGCCCCCGGCCGTGGCGACGCGATCGGCCAGGGCCTTCCATGTATCGCCACCGTCGATGGAGTAAAGGACCCGGACAGCCCGCACAAACGGCGAGGCCGTCCACCGGACGGCATACGACCTGCCTGCCACCAGTGTCGAGCCGGCCGTCGGCGTCTGGATGCGGATCCATCGGCCGCGGGGGCCGTGCGGCGGGCGCTGCGCTCCGCCGGCGGCGACCTGGAGCGTCAGGCCGCGATACGGGCGATAGCCGTAAACGAGCGCATACCACGTTCCCGCCCTCGGTGAGACCACGGCGATGCGCTCGCGGGAATCGGAGCTCTGCGAGGCGTACTGGTACTCCTTGGGCTCGGGGACCGAGGCGCGGGAGAGGTACAGGTCCGCGTCGCCGGCGCCGCCGGAAGTGGTGAGGACCAGGTGGCGGAGCCCGGCGGGAACGTCGATGCGAAACCAGTGCCGCGACCCGCTGCGCCCGGCGAGGTCCCGAACGGATTCTCCCGGTGCCAGATGCCTGATGCCGCCGGGGCCGTCGTGCCCGGGCCTGCCGCCGGCGCCCCCGGGAGCGTACCGCACGGACAGCGTCACGCCCCGATAGTCACCGAAGGCATGGGTCATCACGAACCACCATCCCGCCTGCGGGGAACGGACGAGGATCCTCTCGTCGGTGTCGGACCCCGCGCTGCGAGCAACGTAGCCGTCCTTGGTGGGCGGCTGGCCGTGCTGGACGTAGAGGTCCACATCCCCCCTGCCGCCGGAGGTGCTCACCGCCAACTCGGCCTGCCCCGCGGGCAGATAGATCCGGTGCAGTGTCCGCGTGCCCCCCCGCCCGGTCAGCCCTGTGACGCTCTGTCCGTTTCGCAGGACGCCCGCCGCCGTCGGATGGCGGTCCTCGCGGAGCCCGTCGATCAGCGCATCCAACACGCCGCCGTCGGCCAGGGCCGGGGCGGCCGCGAGTGCCATCGCCCCCGCCCATGCAAATGCCTTCCGCTTCCAGCCTGCCGCATCCATGGCTTGCTCCTTTCGATCGGCGTGTGCTTCCGCCTGTGTACCATGCTAGTCGGCAAGGTGGACACGCCGGGGCCAGCGAGGTTGGCGGATTCCGGGCGCGCGAACGCCCCGGCCGGGGAGGCGGCCGGGGCGTGAAGCGGAACGAGTGTGGTGGGACTCAGAGGAACCGGCGTGTGGACCGACCGCCGGCGCGGGCGATGAGGAAGGCGTCCAGGTCCTTACGGGCGATCACGGTGTTGCCTTCGGCGTCCACCGCCGTCGGCAGGCTGTCCCGCAGGTCTCGCAAGACCGCGTGGGTGGAGATGCTCAGTTCCTGGGCAACTCGGGGGACCGTGAGATACTCCCCGTCGGGTCGGCCTGCCGAATGGGGGGCGCGCTCGGCCAGGCGCCGGCGAAGGGCGAGGTTCTCTCGTTGGAGGCCCACGGCGGCCTCGGAGGGCACGGGCAGGCCGCGGAGCCGACGGTTCTCGGCCTCCAGTTCGTCTACGTGGCGGCGCAGGTCGTCCAGGTCGTCCTGGTGGGGGTCTGCGGGTGTGGGCTCGCGGTCCATCAGAGGTATCCTCCGTCGGGGGTTTCAGCGGTGTTACGCCCCAAGAGGGCATCCCGCTGGGCACGCGTCATCCGGCGCGCCATGTGGCTGCGGCGGGCGGGCGGCAGGGCGGCAAACTGCTCGACACTCTCCGGCGGCGCATCGCCGGACGCCGGGGCGTCCGCGTACCCCCCCAGCAGGGCCAGCTCGCGCCGGAGCAGCGCGTTGGTTGTCTGGGCCTCGATGTGGTCGCCGCCGGGGCCCTGGGCCGACCGCAGGCGGGCATTCGCTTTCTCCAGTTCGCGGGCACGCGCTCGGAGGGTCTCCATCTCATCACTCATCGGGTATCTCCTCGCCGGTCCCGGAGGTCGCCCGGGCCAGCATGTCTTCCAGGACCGGTCGCATCACCCCCACCGCCGTCGGCGTCGCTACCCAGGGGATGCCTCCCCGGCCGCGAGCGTGCTCGGCAAGCAGGTGCCGGACCCGGCGGCGAGACATTCCCCCTTCTGCGCAGAGCCGGCGTTCGGCCTCGGCCAGGGGGACCAGCAGATCCTGGCCATCGTGAGCGCCGGTCACGGCCGGTCCTTCGCGTCGGCCGGCGGGTCGGCGTCCAGGAGCTTGCGTCGCGAGCGGACACTGGAGATCAGCGATACGCCGACGAGGGCCAGGGCGATCAGGGCGGGGGCGGCACGGGCGGCGAGGCCGTCGGCCACGGCGGCCTCGATCCCCAGCTTGCCTACGAGCACCCACGCGATGCCGCGGGCCAGAGCCGAGGCGAGCCATTGAAACGTGCGAGCGTCCATCATGCGTTCTCCGTGTCCGGGGTTGCGGGGGGCGTGGGCGTATCGAGCAGGCCTTCGAGGTCGGTGACGGCGCGGTGGAAGCGGCCGCGGGCTGCGGCCAGGTCCTCGCCGGTCACGTCGCCGGCCTGGATGCGCTCACCGATGCGGATCAGCAGCCGGGCGATCCGCTCGACGAGGTCGAACCACAGGAGCAGTTCGGCGGGGCTCATCGGTGGGCCTCCTTCCCGTTGCGACGGTCCTTGCCGGCGGCTTCGGCAAGGTGAATGCGGATCTCTCGCAAGGCGGCGTCCGCGACCCGTCTGGCGGCCTCGTATCGGGCACGGCAGGCGGCCTGGTGGTCGCCCTCGGCGGCGGCGAGGTCGTCCAGGGCCGCCTCGCACTCGTTCAGGGCCGCACCGAGGGTGTGGAACACGGCCAGGAGCATGGCGAGGTCATCGCGGGAGATCCGGTCGGCGCGATAGAGATCGGCCACAGTCTCGGCGGCCACGGCCGCCGCATCGTAGGCGGAAGCCAGCTCCGCTCGCTCGGATGCGGTCGTGCCGCATCCGCAGAGAGCGAGGCACAGCAACAGGCACAGGCCGGCGGCGGGGAGGCGTCGCGGGCGCGCGGAGGGTCCTCTTGTCACGGTCATGGGTGTCCTTTCGTTCAGGCGTTGAGGAGATAGCCGGCCAGCAGGAGCCCACCGGCGACGAGCAGGTGCCATATCCGCCGCCCCCAGGTCTCCCGGGCGCCGCGGACGGCGCCGATGTCGGCCCGGGCAAGGCGGATCCGTGTTTCCTGGCGTGCGAGGCGGCGGGCGAGCCGGTCGACCTTTCGGCCGGCGTCGGAAGCCGTCTCGCCGATGCCGTCCATCTTGGCGTCCAGCCGGGCCAGCCGCTCGATGACCTCGTCGAACGCGCGGACGCAGGCGATCGGGCGGGCTTCATTCGGATCGTGTCGGGACACTGTGCACCTCGTGCTCAAAGTGGAATCTCGGCCCGTCGTTCCCGGGCAGGACAACGACGGGAAACCGATGCCCGACCTCGCCGGCCACTTCCGGCCGCAACCCGGCCGCGACGGCCCGGGCGAAGAAGTACGCGCACTCGCACCCGCCCCCGGGCGGCCAGGCGAACCAGGGCGGTGCGATCGCCTCCAGCGCCCGCCGGTGGACCTTCAGGCACGCGGCGGACAGGCCGGTATGAGGGTGAGCCCGTCGGCCCGTGCGTGCGACCGCTCGCGCCGAGGCGACCATGGCCGGGCTGCGCCACAGCGGGTCGGTCCGGCCGAGAACGACCATGTCGTCGTCGAGCATGGCCAGCCATGGCAGGTCGCACTCCTCGATGAACCACCGGCAGATGCGGTTGCGGGCGCCGGGGATTCGGCGCCGGGCGGACGCCCCGGGGAAGGCCCGCCACGCCCGCACGCCGGCGAGCCAACGCCCCAGCAGCGGGTTGATGCCCCGTCCGGCCAGGACGGCGAACTGGATGTCGGCCCACACGCCTCTAGCTGCCCCAGTCGTCGTCGTGGCAGCAGCAGTTGCCGACCTCCAGCGATCCCGGCGGCGCCGGCCAGAGCACCGCCCTGGCCGTACAGACCACCACGCACGAGACGGCCGCGGCGTTGCCGTTGACGGCGCGGACCTCGAACGTCCCGCCGGTGCTGACGCGGCCCTGGAGCTTGAAGCCGGCGGGGTACTCGCGTGCTGGGCCGTGGGCCGTGCCGTCGCTCTCGTAGGCCATGAACCACAGGTCGTGCCACCCCCCGCCTCCGGACCACGTCATGAAACGGTTCGGCTGCAGGGCGGTGGTCAGGCCGGGGGGACCGTCGAACGGCTGACAGACCGCGTAGCCCGGGTGGCTGGCGCCCGGGTCGTGGCCCGAGCACTGGCGGTATTCCAGCTCGCAGGTGAGCGTCGCGTTGAGGACCCCGCTGAGCACGCTGTAGGCGCCGGTGGTGTTGGTCCCGCTGTAGTGCAGCGTCAGGGCGCCGATCCGCTCGGTGGCGTCCGTGCCCGCGGGGTTCACGTTGACGAACACGCGGACCTCCCCGCCGAGTGCCCGCAGCTCTTGGAACGAAACGACCTGGTCCACGCTCCCGGAGGCGTTGCCGGCGATGTCGACCGCACAGGCCGCGTCCAGGGCCAACGGGCCCTCGCCGCGAATCCATTGCTCGGCGTCCGGGTCCCACCACACCTCCGTGACGGTATAGGTTCCCAACCCGAGATTCGCGTCGATTCGCGCCAAGCCCCCGCGGAGCCTCCCGCCGGGGCCGACGGGCTCGTCCCGCCCGGCCCCGCGGCGGACGTTCGCGACCTCTCGGCAACGGCGTTCGGCCAGGAGCAGTTGTCGTACCGGCTCGATCATGGCGTCACCTTCAGCAGGCGGGTGTCCAAGAGCAGTTCTGTGTGGCAGTTGCCCTCCTCCAGGCTCCAGATGACCCCCGAGACGATCGGCGCCCGCCGGTCGCCGCCGGAGCGAACCGTCAGGTCCACCTGCCGACCCCGCGTGGACGGGATGGCGTCGCCGGGGGCGTACGCTCGCGTAAGCCCGCGAAGGATCAGCGAGCCGTGCCCCACCTCGTCGGCCAGGCGGTCGCGCGTGCGCTCGGCGAGATCCATGGCGGCCGCGGCGTCGTCACGAACGTCCGCGACCAGACCGCCGAACGGGTCGTCCCCTTCGGCTACCTCGCGCCATCGGAAGGTGTGCTCGTCGCGGAGGACCCTTTCGGCCGTCAGGGGCCAGGAGCTGCCCGCCTGGCGACCGGCACGGGCAATGAGTGCCTGGTCGCACTCGGCCGAGCCGACCAGCCGAAGCCGCAGCCCCGTGCCGCTGCCTCGAAGCGCGTTGTACAGCAGTGTCAGGTAGCTGCAGCCCCCGTACTTCTCGAACAGTGTCTGCCCCGAGCCGTCGGTGACGTGTCGAGCCACGTCCGACGCGTAAGGGTACCACGACCACAACGGGTCGACGGGAATGGTGAAGCCCGCGCGGTCGTGCCAAACCACCGCGGGCACCTGGATCCAGGAGGCGTCGTCCCCGGCGATGCCCATCTGCACCATGGCCGGCACATTGCGGACGCCGGCCTCGCCCGGCTCCAGCAGGCAGGACTGCCCCAACGGTCGCGGCCGGCGCAGCCACCGCCCGGTCTCTCCCGTCCCCCATGCGTCGAGGTCGGGCAAGCTGTCGGCGTCGGCACCGTAGGCGGCGTCCTCGTTCCAGGTGAAGCTGCGAAATGCGTGCGGCGCACCGTAGGCGTCCAGGCGGCCGTAGGCATATGTCCCGGCGAACTGCTCGATCTCGCCGACGTTCTCGCTCGCCCAGCGCGCCGCGTCGACCGTGCCGTCGAAGGCCCAGTCGGCCAGGTCGTGCTGGTCGGTGTCCCAGGCGGGAATGAGATCGCCACCGTCGCCATCGCCTGGGAATCGGAGGACGGCCTGCCGTCGTTTCTGGTCACCGACTACGGTGACGTCGTTGGTGACCTGATGGTTGTCCCGCAGGAACTCGATGCGCTGGATCTCGGCCCGCCGGGCCGGGGCCGTTTCCGCCGGGACGCCGCCGTCGCAGACCGGCGCCATCCAGGGGCGCCGAACCCGCCCGCCGTCGACACAGCCGCGCAGCTCGAAGACTCGCAGCCTGTGCCGCCCGTCCTCGCCCGCCCAGGGCTCGATACAGAAGCCGAAGCCGATGGGGACCAGCACGGCCTCCAGGGCCGCCAGCAGGTCCGTCGCCTCGACCGGTGTCTCCGGCAAGACGGTGTGCGCCAGGTCACCGGGCAGGTCCGCCACGGATTCCGGGGAGATAACCGCGTAGCCGTCTACCCATTCGATGAGCGACTGCACGGCGGTCGAGGCCGTCCAGTATTCCGCTCGATACGTGCCCGCGTCGGTCGCTGCACGGCGGTCGGGGCTGTCGAACACACGACCCCCGGGCGTCCGGGCCGCCGCGTGCCTGTCCAGGTGCCAGGTGAGCCCCCTGCCGGCCGCGTTCGGACGCCCCCCTTCGTTGAACACCGTGGGCAATGGGCTGGCGAAGGCATTGTCCCGAACCAGTTGCTCGGCGTCGGCGTCTCCGGAGACCAATGCAGCGTCCACGGCCGGAACGGCGTGCCACCGCCCGCTGACCGCCTTCCCGCGAAGCAACAGCTCCGGACCATATGCGACTTGGTCGGCCCGTTCGTCATCGGGGTCCGCCTGGATCACCAGCCGCTCCTGGGCAATGGTCCCGCGGAACCATTCGCGGACGGGGCCCTCCCCGCGGGCCTCGATCAGCCGGACCCGGAACCCCGCCGCCGGCGGCACGTCCTCGGGCCGGGTTCGCGCCGGCCGGGATGCTCCCACCCCGAGCACACGACGCAGATGGAGCGTGCTGGCGCGGCCGTTGAGGCCCCACTCGGTCCGGACAGGCACGAGGTCTTCGGTGTGGACCTCTTCGCCCCAGGCACCGAGCCGGACGTCGGGGTCCGGCGACGCCACAACAGGGGCGACCAGAACGCGCAGCGTCGGCGGGCGGTAGGCGAGCCCGCCCGGCTGGTTTTGCCACTGGAATCCGTACATGGTCTCTCGTCCCTGCAAGGAAGGTCGGGCTTCAGGCAAGTCGTGTGACGGTCACTTCCGGCGCCGTCGGCGGTGTCGCGTCGGCCACGCACGGCCCCGTCTCGGCCGACAGCGGCGATTCCAACCCCCCGGCCGTACGAGCGGTCACGGCGAACCAGTAGGCCTCGCCGTCGGACAGGGCGAAGGTGTGGCTGTAGGCGCCGTCTGCGGCGTACGTCGTGGTCGCCTGCGGGCTGCCGACGACGATGCCCGGGGCCGTGGCCCAGTACAGGCCGAAGTCCGCCGGGGCATCGCCGCCGCAGGGCGTGCGATAGGACCACTTCAACTTGACCCGCCCGCCGCTGAGCACCTCGGCGTCCACCCACTCGACTTTCGCCGGGCGGTTGCCGATCCAGTCGCCGGCGGCATCGGTCTCCATCTCGACGACGCACGACACGTCCGGGGTCTCCAGCCACGCCGTGCCCGCGACAGGGCGAACCGCGTAGGTGTATCGCGTGCTCGCGACGTGGCCGAGGCCCGAAAGGCAAACACCTGTCGCCCCGCACTGCGCCAGGCCCACGGGCGCGTCGAAGTCCACGTTCTCGAGTCCGCCGACACCGCGATAGATGCGGTGGCCGTGCGACAGTCCCGGCCAGTGACAGCCGGGCAGACAACGCGGCGGCCAGGCGCCGAACGGGACGGCCGCGCCGCCCATCAGCACACCTCCGCGCCGCTTCGCCCGACACTGGTGGAACTCACCGTGTAGGTCGCGGCCTCGGTGCTGCCGTCGCGACGCTTGAACGTCGCCGCACCCGTGGCTTCCACGAAAGCCATGTCGCCGGCTTGGACAGCATCGACGAGTTCCATGACCTTCTCGGCCGTGAGCATCTCGGTGCCCGTCCAGACGAACACCTGGTCGGCGAGGAGGTCATCCGACACGGCCGGCGAGGCCTCGGCCTGCAGGAAGATCAGCACGCGAACGGTGCAGGCGCCGAGGCTGCCGGGGATGTCGCCGGCGTTGGTGAACAGATGACTCGACGCGGGGCTCTCGACCAGCGGGATGTCGTAATCACCCCAGTTGGCGACCGTCATCGCCTCCCAGCCGCTCGCGCCCTTCCACAGCTTGCCGTGGTCGGCCGAGGCGCCGTCGGCGTTCTGGAGCACGGCATACAGCGTCTGCCCGCTCCCGCCGGGTCCGCAGCGGTATTGAAGTTCGTTCGCCATGCGTCAGTCCTCCCTGGCGTGCAGGTGCGTGTGGTCAGTGTCGAATGCGGCGAGTGCGTCGCGGGCGGCGTCGAGGTCAGCCAACAGTTCCGCCCGCCGGCGTCGCTGGTCGGCGACGGTGTGTATGGTCACAACCCCGGACGGGTGGCGGACCCGGCGCGTGCCGTCGCGGTCGGTGGCGATCCGCAGGCCCTGCCGCCGAACCGTTCGGCCGCCCGCAGCGCGTGATCCGCGATCAAACATTGACCCGCCCTCCTCGGACCATCAGCGTGTAATAGGCGTTCGTCTTGGGGTACGGTCGGAAGAAGCCAATGCTCGGCCGCAGGATGAACGCCTCGGTCGTGTCGCTTTGGTTCGTGGTCGCTGTCCAGGCATACTGGGCGTCGAACGCCGCGTCCACGCCGTGATGGCTGCCGGCCTCGAAATCCATCTCCGAGATCAACTCCAGGATGTTCGGCAGGCGCCAGCCGCCGGGGTTGGGGCTCGGCGAGTCGCTCGGCCGCCAGGGGCCGACGCCGTCGTGCGTGACGCCGTTGGGCCCGCCGACGATCCCGCCGCTGGAGTACGCGGTGAATCCGCTTGTGTCGGTGCCGCTGAGCGCGAACGTGTCGGCGGTCTTGTTGGCGACCGTGTAGGTGTTGCCGTTCAGCTCGGTCATGCCCTCGACGCCCCAGATGGTCACCGAGTCGCCGTTGGACAGGTGGTGGTCCTGCGCGGTGGTCACCACGCCGGGGTTGGCCTGCGTCACGCCGTCGATGTTGCTCATCCCCGTGACGTGGACGAGGGCGTCGTACCAGGAAAGCAGGGAGGTGAACGGCGAGCCCAGCGTCGCGACGGGGTTCTCGATCCACCGCAGCGGCGGGGCGTCGGCGTGGACGGCCAGGGCGGAGGCCAGGTCGGTTACCACGGTGCCGTCGTCGCGCATCCGCGACGGCGGCTTGAAGCCAGCCTGCACGTGGCCGTCGTCGCCGGCGGCGTAGCTGGTGGTCTGCCCGGTGACCGGCAGGAGGTTGCGGTGTCGGCGGTTCCAGGTCATGTCAATTCCCCGTGATCGTGACGCTGCCTGAGTGGACGTAGCCGCTCGCCTCGGCCATCACGTAGAACGTGTCGTTGGTCGCCGTGTCGATGTTCATCACGGCCTGGCCACTTGCGTTGGTCTGCACCAGATAGCAGGCGTCGGTTGTGAGCTCCCTGATCTCGGTGCCGGTCGCGACGCTGAAGTCCGTCTGGGCGGCCGGGGCGCCCATGCTGCTGTCGCTGATCCAGACCGTCAGGAGGAAATACCCGCCGTAGTCGGTCCCTTCGGCATCCTTCACCTGGAGCGTCATCGTGCCCGTGCCGTCCGCGTCGTCGGCGCCGTTGAGCGTCACGTCGAACAGATAGCCCACGACGTCGGCGTGCAGCTCGGCCACGTTGACGGCGTCGTCCTGCAACTCGGCATTGCCGATGGCGTTGTCGGCCAGCGCGGCATTGCCGACGGCGTTGTCGGCAAGCTGTTCGGCCCCCACGGCGTCGGCGGCGATCTTCGCCTGCGTGACCGCATCGTCGGCGATCTTCGCCGTGGACACCGCGCTGTCGCTCAGCCCGGCCGTGGCATGGACGTGCAGGCCGTCGGCATTGCCGCCGTCGGTGAGCGTGTTGAGCTCGGCTGCGGTCGCCCCGGAGGCGATGCGAAAGGCCCCGACCATGCGGTAGTCGGTGATGTCGTCGTGGTCGTAGCCGCTCGCACCCGTGGCGATCGTCGCCAGCGGCAGGTGCGGCGTCGTGCCGGGATCCGGGAAGCCCGACGTGCTCGTCCCTACGGTCAGCGCGCCACCGTCGATGTAGAGAAAGGCGTATGTGGTCTGATTGGCCGTCAGGGCATTGCCGGCAGACCCGGCGTAGGAGAGCTGGGTGCCCCCCCACTGGAGCTTTCCGCCGCGAATGCCGTAGGTAGCTGTCCCGTCCTTGTAGACGCGGAAGGCGTTGCCCAGGGCCTTGGCCATGGTCAGCAGGCGCTGCTCGCGGCGGATGCCGGTATCGCCGTAGTACTCGCCGACCTCGGCGTAGGGGTAGTCGCAGTCGCTGTCGGTCGTACCGCGAAGGGCCGCGGTCTCCGTCGTGGTCAGGTCGGTCTCAGCCATGTCAGAGGTCCTCCGAGGGCGTGAAGGTCAGTGTCAGCGTGTCCGTGCCCCGGGCGAAGGCCGCGACCGCCAGATCGTCGGCGCCCCGGGGGTAGGTGTCGATGTAGGCGAACGTCTCGAATGCCGTGGACGCGTTGCCATGGGCGTCCTCGGTCTCCACTCGCATGGGCCAGACGCCACGCGTCAGGGTGTCGGTCGTGAAGGTCAGGAAGTCGCGGCCGTAGGCCCAGACGTGCGCCCACTCGACCCCCCATCCGGGCGCGCCCGAGCCGCCGTAGCCCCATCCGCCCCGGCCGAAGTCCAGCCCCCACCCGCAGGCGCCCTTGCCCTGGGGGAAGACGGGAGCCTGGTGGACAAGGTCCGCGGCCGCGCCGGCGCCGACGGGGCCGAGGAATACCCGCCAGGCCTCGTCGATCTCGCGGGCGTCGAGGATGCTCCGTTTCAGGGCCACGCTCAGGCGGGAGGAGACGTCGCCGCCCCCACGTGCCTCCTGCCAGTAGTTCCTCGTCGCGTCCACGGGCGTGACGGCAAGCAGGAGCACGCCGTCGGCGGGGTCCGGCTTCGGCAGGTGGAACCGCACCTGCCGCCGTCGCGGCCACTGCCAGTCCGCCAGTTCGCCGCCGACATACGCCTGGATCACGCGGTCGTCGTGGGTCGTGCCGGCCGTCACGACCAGGCCCGGTTCTGCGCAATACACGCCCAGGATGTCGATGCCCTTGGTGGTCCAGTTCATGGCGACAGGTCCCGGATGACCGCGCGCACGCGTGTGACCGCTTGGAGGTTCCCGCCGGAGGCAATGTACTCCACGCCGCGGACCGGCTCGAAGGCCAGCAGCACGCAGTGGCCGTAGGTGTGACCGTCGACACCGAAGTAGGTCCCTTCGGTCGTGCCCACCAGCAACTGCGCCGAGCGGACGGCGGTCTTCAGGGCGGCGTGGGCATCGGCCGCCAGCGCGGCGGGCGTGCCGCGAAACACGCCGGTTACAACGATGTCCCGCCCGCTTCGGCCGTGGAGCTGTGCGAACTGCCCGTGCACGCCGGGCATGGTCTCGGTCCGCAGGCGTGCGCGCGGCGGGCCGATCCGCTCGGCGGCGGCGTCCGTCGTCAGCGGCGTGGCTTGGAATGTCGGGTTCGCCATGGATTCACCTTTGTTCCGGCGGGACGACGCGGCCGGGACCGGTCAGACAAGGTCCCCCGCCCGCCCGCCGCGAATGGCTGTGGTGTGCGTGGTGTCCAGGTCGCGGCCGTAGTAGTTCGCGGCCTCGATCCTGTCTCCGTGGATGATCGTGATGCTCCGGACGCCGTCGTCGCCTGGGCCCATCGGATCGGTGGCCTGGAGGGGCTGCGGCGCTGTCGGCTTGCCTCGCGGCGTAGGCGGCTCACACGGCAGGGATGCGGGGCTCGATGCCGAGCGCCGGCCCGCCGGCGGCGCCGGGGCGCCGCTGTTTGCCGACTCGGCGGGCAGGTCATCCGGGAGCGCGTCGGCCGGCGGCGGGTCCTCCGGAGCGTCCGGCTCGTCGCCCGGCGTGGACGGAGGATCGTGCAGGCGTCCGGCGGCCCCCGTGGCCGCCAACAGCACGGCCCGGTCGTACTGGCCGGGCGTCGAGGGGGCGTTCAGGACGGCTCGTGCAGTGAGGACGGCGTCGGCGGAGCGGGGGGGCAGTTCGCTTGTGCGTTCGTGGTGCATTGGGCAGACCACTCCAGAAGTTGAGCCAGCCAGCTCGGCGGCCGCGACGCCTCGAAGGCCAGCAGGGCGGCCTTCTGGTCGTCGGTCAGGGCGTACTGGGCGTCGAGGAGCGTGGCGGCCAGTTGAAAGGCGGCGCGGATCATCTCGGCGTCGCGTTGAGCATCGAGCAGCAGAGAAACCGAGGTCGGGCGCCCGCACCGGGGGCAGGTCTCGTTCTCGCGAAGCCGGGCGGCCGTCAGCAGATACCTCGCCTCCGGCGGAGGAGGCCCGCCTCGGACGGCGAGGGAGACGCCGTCGGGCTCGAAGCGCGGCACGATCGCCTGCCGGGGCGCGGGGATGGCCCAGGCCACGCCGTGCAGCGTCAGCCGGTCGCAGAGGTCCGGATGGGATGCCTGCGACAGCGGCCTGCGGGAGTCGACCTCCAGCGCGCGTGCGGCGTCACGGTCCATCGCCTGGATGGCGGTCGGCGGCGTCATGCGATGCTCGGGGCGCTCTCGGCGATGAAGGGCAGGGCCACGGCGGAGGCGGCGTCGCGCCGCACGGCCGCGTCGTAGCCGCCGATCGAGCAGCCGGCGATGGTGACGGTCTTGTCGGTGCCGCCCTTGACGTCCTGCCAGACGAAAGACAGCGTGCCGGTGGACCCCTTGACGGCGTCGGCGCTGGTCGGGTCCAGCAGTGTGATCGTGCCGCTGGTCCGGGCGGTGGTGTAGCGTGCGACGGACTCGTGGGTGTCGTCGTCGCCGGCGGCTCGGATCTCGCCGTATCGGACGGACACGACCACGCTCTGGACGCCGGTAATCGACGTCTCGCCGAGGGCGACGCTCTTGGGATTGTGGTAAACGTTGAAGGCCATCGGTTGCTCCCGGGAAGTCAGTGTGAGGTCGGGCTGTCCAGGACGATGCCGACCGAGGCGTTCAGCCGGCAGGCGGCCCATGGCGGGCCGATCGAGGCGTCCACCTCCGGCGGGCCCCACGTCAGACGGCGGTGGTAGTGGTTGCCGTCCCCCCATGCCTTCGCGTCGGCCGGAGGGTCGGCCTCGACGGCGTTGACCGCGGCGTTCTTCAACCGAAGCACCTCGGCCAGCCGCGAGGCCTCGTCGGCCGAGCCGTCGTCCACCAGGGCCGCGACGGTCAGTTCCAGCTCGACGTTGCAGCCGCGGACATCCTCGGGGGAGGCGTCCTCGCGGGTGGTCAGGTACCGCACGACGGCCAGCGGAGAGCGGACCAACTGCTTGTCGGCGACCTCCCCGCCCGCCGTGGCGACGGCGACGGACGCGAAAACGGGGGCGCCGTCGGTGGTGGCCGCCGCAAGGGCGTTGCGAACGTCCTCGACAACGGACCAGTCCGTGTTGGTGATGGTGATGGCGGCCATGGCAGGCTCCTTTCGGCTCAGACGCGGACCTGGCGGACGGCAGAGCCCGAGGGCGAGGCAGCGACGTCCCCCTCGCCGCCGCGCACCGCCAGCACCAGCGAAGCCATCGCCCGCTCCCACTCGCCGTGGTGGTAGTCCCGCAGGCGGCTGTACATCGTCTCGGCGCCGCTGCGGTGGCAACGGCCGAGGGCGATCTCCAGCGCCCGGTGCGCCGCGGCCACCCGAAGCTGGGCGGGATTGGCGATCCGCCGCAGGTCCGGGAGCGATCGCCCGGCGTCGGCAATGAACCACGCAGCCGCGGAGGCATGTCCGCCGAGGGTGTCGCGGAACATCGCGGCCGTGCGGGCCAGGACGTCCTGGCAGGCCAGGCGGATGAACTCCGCGCAGCCGGCGGTGTCGTCGTAGCCGGGCAGAGCCTCGATCCCGTCCCACAGCGTGTCGAGGTCCTCGTCCACGCAGAGGGCGACCTGCACCGGGCAGGCGCCGTCGGCCACGAAACGGTGGACGAAGAACGCCCCGCTCAGGCCGCTGGCGTTGGCTTCGGTGAGGGCCACCTCGACGGCGGCCTCGGCCGTGCCGTCCAGGCCCGAGGTGTCGGCGGTGCCCGTGGCGACCTTGGCGTCGGCGGCGCGGGCGGCGTCCTTGAACAGTTCGGCCGTCACGGTCCCGCCGTCGCGCGTCATGGCCAGCCAGAGGACGCCGCCGTCGGTGTTCTCGGCGCCTTCCTTGGTGGCCACGCCGCCCAGCCGCCAGCGCGAGGTATGGAAGCCTTCGCCGCGGTTCTCGTAGCTGATGATGGATTCCCACGCGCGGGACATGGTTCACCACACGCTGACGGCGAGGTCGGCGTAGTTGCTGCCGGCCGCGGCGTTCCGTGCCTGGATGTCTGCCGAGGCCGGAATGCTCAGCCCCTCCAAGAGCCAGGCGCTGCCGGCGGGGATGGTGAAGTGGTCCGTGGTCCCACCGTCCAGCGAGATCGTCGCGGCGTGCGTCGCGACGGAGACGTGGAGGTAGTGGCACGTGCGGGCCGGAGCGGTGACCACACTGGCGTAGGTATCCTCGCCGGCGGCATCGGTGCCCTGGACGGGCAACCCGCTGGCCGGGACGACGTTGACCGTCGCGGCCGATTCGTGGAGCTTGACGTTCACAAGGTCGGGCATGGGTGGGTTCTCCGTGGGTCGCGGTGGGGTTCAGGTAGAGGCCGGCGGTGCCTGTACTACCGGCGTTTGCCGGCGGCGACACGTGCGGCGGCGCGTTCGTGCATGCGGCGGATCTCGCGTTTGGTTCGCTGATCGACCGGCCCGCGCTGGAGCATGGCGTTGAGGTGCATGGCGGCGCGGCGGTCAACGGTCTTGCGGTCAAGAGGCATCGTCGGGCTCCGGCTGGGCGAGTTCGCGCGTCTCGGCGGGGGCGGCGAGCCCCACGTCCCGCATGCGCTGGCGGACGATGCCGACGGCGCGGGCGCGGCGGCTCTCGATGGCCTCGATGTCCTCCGCCGTGGGCTCCGAGGGAGCCGAATGCGGGTGGCAGTAGCCCTTCGTCGAGGCGTACCAGGACATCTGCGGCGTGCCCGGATGCCCGTTGATATGGTCATCGAGGGGCACCCAGACGAGGGTCTTTCGGTAGGCGACCCGGCCGTCGGGCCCGATCGTGTCGTGCCATCGGCCGGTCCACATCTCCACGGCGCTGTGGCGTCGTCGTGGGGCAGTGGGGCCGGCGCCGTCGGGGGCCCCGGCCGGGAGGTAGCGCCAGACCATCCCGCGTCTGCACACCAGGAACCGTTTGCCCTGGAGGATGCGGTAGTCGGCGGTCTGGCCGGCGGCGTCGATGAGTCCGCCGCGGAGCTTGAGGTCGGAGAGGGCGTCGCGGGCCTCGCGGAGCTCAGCATCGGTCAGGTCGTAACGGTCTTCGTACATGGGCGTCCTTTCGTTGGCCGTGCGGGGGGCGCCGCGGGCGCGCCCCCCACCGGCCGTCGTTGGAGGAAAGGTGAGGCGGTCCGGGCCGCTTACGCGTCGGTGATGATCGGCACGCCGTAGGTGTCGATGTTCTCGCCGACGCCGTAGGCGATGGTGGCGACCACCTCGGTGCTTCGAGCGGAGGCGTCGCGCTCGTACTCGACCCTCAGGGGCCGGAGTTGGACGAGGGTGAGCGCCTCGCGGACGAACATCGCCCCGACGCGGTCGGCGCCGGCGTTGGCGGTCTCGACCTCGGTGGTCACGTAGATGGGCACGCCGCAGAACAGGCCCCAGAAGCCGGCGGCCGGCGTGCCCTCCGGCAGCCGCCCCTCGCGGAGCAGCTCGGTGAGGTTGCCGAAGACCGCCGCGCTGTTCGACGTGCCGGTCAGCGCGCTGAACAGGTCGTACTTCTGGGTCGGGTGCAGCACGCAGACGATCTGCCCGGGAGCGTTGCTCATCTCCAGCGTGTACATCCCCTCGATGAAGTCGCTGACGGCCAGGTCCTGCCCGCTGGTGCCGACCTCGCCCGTGCCGTCGCTGTTCAGCGAGGCGAACAGGCCGCACAGGTCGCCGTCGATCTTCTGGGCGATCGCCCGTCCGCTGCTCCGCGCCCAGATGCCGAGATCGCCGATGACGGACGTCTCCAGCGCCAGGTCGGTCACCTCGGTGCTGAGCCCGACCTCGCCGACGGTGATCGACGCGGACGTCGTCGGGGTGCGGGCGGTCGAGGCGAGGTCGTCGCCCTCGCCGACGGCGGCGGCGGTGGTCGTGGGAAGCCGCGTCTGCTCCCAGACCTTCCCCTGGCCCGCGCCGAGGTACTCGCGCTGCACCAGGTTGGCCACCACCAGGTTCGGGCGGGCCTCGTCGAGAATGTCCGCCGTGATCATCTCGCTGGGAACCCACGCGTCGAGCGTGGTTGTCGTGGTCTGTGCCATGATAGATATCTCCTACAGGTTCTACAGGTAGCCCCCGTCGTCGCGGCCGCCCCGGCCCAGAATGGCGTCGCGCTGGGCCCGCGTCATGCGGGCGGCCGCCGCCTGCCGCTCATCCGACGGCAGGGCCAGGAACTCCCGCCGCGTGCGGGGGAGGTCCTCACCGGCCGATCCCCCACCCCCGGCCTGGCGGGCGCCGCTGCCGGGAATGACGTTCGGCCTGACAAGGTTGGCGTTCTCCGGCCGGGCGAGGAAATCGCTCACGACGCGGTTGGCGTCGGTGACCGGCCGCTCGCCATCCAGCAGCGGCTGCCCGGCCTCGTCGAGGAACTCCAGTGCGGGCTCTCCGTCGTCGGTCTCACCGAGACGCACGCGGTCCCGCAGCAGGGCGACAACCTGTTCGGGGTTGATCGCTCGGGCGCGCACGGCGGCGGAACGGAGCTGCTGATCTCTCAGCAGGTCGGCGAGGCGCTGTTGCAGGGCGTCCTTGTGCCCGCGCAGGTGTTGGAGATGCTGCTCCAGCGGCTGGCGCACCCGCCGCTCGATGGCCGCGATGTCTTCGGCGTCGGGCGCGTCCGTCCCGCCGCCGGCGTCGCCGCCGTCGAGCTGTGCCCGCAGGGCCTCGACTTCCTCGGCCAGGCGGCGGGCCTTCTCCTTGGCCGCCTGACGCTGGGCCACCACCTTGTTCAGCTCGGCGCGAGAGACCGTCTCTCCGCCGGGCGTCTGCGGCGCGTCCGCGTCGCCGGACGACGCCTGCTGCGAAGCGTCGCCCGCCGGAGCCGCCGCGCCACTCGCGCCGCCGTCTCCGAGGGAAAGCCAACCGTCCGGTCTCTTGTCGTGATCCATTTGCTCCATGGTCGATGGTCCTGGTTCAGGTTCGGGTCGCGTGTGTGTTCCCCCCGACCGCCGCCCGCGCGGGGCCGGCCGGCAAGGGCAGAATCCATGTCTCGATCAGGAAGCCCGGCTCCCAGTTCCTCGCCAGCCAGGCGCGGTTGCGTCGCCCGGCGTGGGCGACCGCGGCCGGGCCAAGGTCGATCCAGTCCCGCAGCGCTTCGCCGAGTTCCTCGGGCGGCGTGGCGACGAACGGGTGCCCCCGCCCACGGGCGAGCCGCTGGACCTGCCACCCGGCGGTGGGCGAACAGGGGTTGAAGACCGTGCACGCCAGGGCCAGGGCCTCGAAGCTCACGCGCCCCGCGCCCTCCGGGACGCTCAGGTCCACCACCATGTGCGCCCTGGCCAGCCGCCGCAGCCCACACGCGCCGGGGGGACCGCACAGCACGTCCACGTCCGCGTTCAGCCCCGCAAGGGCCGCCAGGGCGACTTCGTACGCCTCGTCACCGGCGCCCGCGCCGGCCGGCAGGCAGCAGAGCACCGCCACGCGGTCCGCCGGCTTGTCAACCGGGCGATACAGGGGCCGGCAGTGAGGGACGAGTTCCGGCAGGACCGGGCAGCCGAGACGCTCGGTCTCGCGTCGGCCGGCACTGACGCCCCACGGCAAGCCGTCGCCGGCGTCGGCCGGCCCCATGGCCCGCCCGGTGTGAGACCAGCCGAGGGTGCGGCCGACGGGCAGCGCGTCGGCGCAGGCAGGCCAGGCGTCGTGGCAGAGGACCACGTCGGCGCAGGCAAGCCGCGCGGGCGAGGCCCCGTCGGCGCGGCGGGCGTAGCTTCGCCATCCGGCCTGTCGGAAGGCCTCGCAGGCGCCGCGGACCTCGTCGGCGTCCGGCGTCGGGCTGAGGTGGACGGCGATCATCGCCGCCCCCGCTTGCCATCGCCCGGGCGGCGGAACGCCGAGCGCTCGATCTGCTCGGCGATCTGGCGGTGCGGCGGGGAGCCCTCGCGGACGAGCATGTTGGCCAACTGACGGCTCATCTCGCGGGTCACCTCGGTCAGGTCCCCGGCGACCGGCGAGCAGTCGGTCACCCACGTGCGGATGTTGTCGAGCATCTCCCCGACGGGCTCGAGGACGAAGTCGCGGTTGTAGGTCACCTCGTAGCCGAGCGCCTCGCTCGCCTCGTGGGGTGCGATGCGCTCGCCGGTGGCGAGCACGACGGCCTGGCGCATCATCTCCAGCTCCGTCCGCTCGCACTGGGCGGCGGTCGCGCGGAGTTCGTTGTCCAGGTCCGTTCGCTCGATGGCGAGCTTCAGCCCGCTGCCGGCGTTGGCCTGCACCTCCGCCATCCCGCCGCGGAACTTCAAAAGCCGCAGGATCTCCCCGAGGTACAGCAGCAGCCACCGCCGCTTCTCAGCGATGTGGGCCACGTTGCCCTGCACGACGTTCAGCGTCGCGGCCGGGTCCTGGGCGGAAATCAGCGTCCCCCCGCCGTAGGTGTCCGGCAGTTCGGTGCTCTGGAAGCCGGTGGCAAACCAGCGGGGGACGGCTGCGAGCAGTTCGGCGTCGGCCTGGCTCTTGAGGTTCATCGCCACCTTGGCGACCACGGCCGGGCGGGTCAGCAGCGACAGCGGCACGCCGCCCTGCCCGGGCTTCTGCGACTCGCTGAAGTACAGCTTGACCACCGGCGGTCGGCCGAGGGCGTGGCCCCCCTCTTTCAGCAGCCGTACGTCGAGGCCTGTTTCGTCGGCGCTGTCGGCGGCGACGTGGGCGGGCTCGGCCCGCCAGAGCCGATAGCCATCGGCCGAGACGGTCAGGAAGTCCGTCGGCGCCCGCTCCTCGTCCGCGGCGGCCAGCTCGTCGGCGGGTGCCTGGCGACCGAGGCAGTAGCGGGCCCAGAGCAGTTCGCGGGACCCGCCGACGGCCCACGCCGGACGCTGGAGCGGGGTGAACTGCATGAAGTAGGGCCCGAGTCGCAGCTCGGCCTGGTCGCGCCGGGTCTGGACGATCGCGCCCTCGGGCACGTCGGCGACCTGGGTGACGATGTCAACGCCGGTGATGTAGTGGTTCCACACGGCCCGCCGCATGAAGGCATCGAGCGTCGTCCCGCAGCCGTCGGCGTCGTGGATCAGCGGGGCGATCAGGTCGCGGTAGCGGCCGCCGGCGGCGAGGCTGCGTTTTGGCGGCGTCCGCCAGAGGTTGTCCACGCGGATCCGCACGCCGTCGCGGCACATGTCAAGCGGGACGGACATGTCCAGGCGGTAGCGGTAGTCGTCGTCGTGCTCCTGGCGGCTGAACCGGGGCAGGTACGTGCCTGCCCGAAGGACATCCAGCGTGACCTCGGCGGCGTCGGTCTCCAGCCGCCACCGCGCCCGGTGACGGCGAAACAGCGTGCATTCCTGGAACGGGTCGAACGGTTCGGGCATGGGGGTCTCTCTCGCGTTCGGGCTGGCCTCAGGCGTACCGCAGCAGGCGGGTCTCGGTCCGGTGCGGTGCCCAGCGGTTGACGAAGTAGTAACGAAGCGCGTCCATCGGATGATCGCAGGGCTGCGGCTTGATCGGCTCGTCGATGACCTGCCCGTTGACCTTGCGGAGGCGGTAGGACTCGAAGGCCTCGATCAGCCGCCGGCATCGTCCGGCGACGGTCAGCCGCGACGTTCCCGCCGCTGTGCGGAGGGACGAACGGATCAGGTTGATTCCGTTGTGGACGTCCCTCGCCCACGGTGAGGTGCTGTACCTGCACGGGATGCCGTGAGCGGCGAAGACCTCGATATCGCTGTAGCCGGTCTGGTCGTTGCGGCTGGCACCGGCGGGGTCGCAGAAGGTCGCCTCGATGCGCCGGGCGTCGTCGCGCCGGGCGATCTCGTCGGCATGGCAGGCCGTCGTGGCGCTGCCGGCACAGTATTCGTCCACCACGCGGACCCCGCCGCCCTTGGTCTCCTGGATCCACAGGCAAACAAAGGCGTTCCAGCCCCAGTCGATCGCCCGCCACGTCGGCAGCGACGGGTCGAAATCCAGGTACTCCCGAACATGCTCGCGACGATCGAAGCCTGGGTAGACCATGCCGTCCAGCGCGGGCCGGCGGCACTCGGCCTCGGCCTGCCACTGCTCGGGCGACCAGCGGCTGAACTGCCGGACCGCGTCGGCGATCGGCAACAGTCCCTCGCACTCGGCCGCGATACCCAGCCGCCGCGCCTCGTCGCCGTAGACCTCCCGCGCCTTGGCGACGCAAACGGCCGCGAGGGGACAGCTCTCGCAGCCCTCGCCCCTGGCGTGACGCTCCGGCGGACACTGCTCCAGCGCCTCCCAGATGTTCCACTTGTGCAGCCGCGGGCCGCTGGGCCCGGCGCTCTCGGCGACGGTGCGGCCCATGGCCCCGTCGGCACGGTGCCAGGTGGACGTGTCCACCACGCGGGCCGGCCTGCCGGGCGTGCCTGCGAGCATCCCGATCGACGCGGCCAGGACGTCGCCGTCGATCTCGTCGATCTCGTCGCGGTACAGCCGCTGGACCTTCGCCCCGCGAACGCGTCGCTGCGTGGCGGCGAGGATCTCGAAATCGCCGTTGGACAGCCTGGTAACCAGTCGCCCCGGGGCTCCGCAGAGCCGATCGCCCAGGACCTGCTCGCACCATCGCGCCCAGTAGCCGTAGAGGTTCATCGCCTGGGCCTCGCTGCCGGAGAGCACGCGCCCGTGCAGCGAGCCGGCGGCGAAGCGAAAGTCCAGCGTGGCCAGGATCGACGCCGACAACGTCTTCATCCCGCTGCGGCAGGCCCAGACGACCTGGTCCCGCCATGGGCGGAAGAACGCGTCGGCCACGAAGCCGAACGGCGAGGAGTGCCCGGGCGTCAGCACGCGTCGCGGCAGACGCACGCCGAAGGCCTCCTCGATGTATCGCCACAGCTCCAGCTCGAATGTCGGCTTTGCGACCGGGTCATCCATGGTCGGCCGGCTCCCGTCGTGCGTGTCCGCAGCGCAGGCGGTCGGCGGACCCGCCCCGGCGGGGAACCGCCCCCCGGCCCGCGGGCCGCCCGTTCGAACGGCGCGCCCGCGGGGCCGGAAGGTCGGCGGAGGAGCCCCGGCAAGCAGGGAGGGCTCGCCGGGCTCGATGCCCGCCCGGCAACCGCTGAATCTGGTCGCCGGGTCGGGGGCGCAGGGCTGGATCGGAGACGTTTGGTCTGGTGCGAGGTCGCAAGGCGGTGGAGCACCTCCGGGCGGATCGGTTCAGGCGGCGAGAGACGCCCCTCCCTGGTCGGGGGCCAACGGGCCGATCATCCCGCGGCCGCGTGGCCGGCCCGCTCCAGGAGCCAGTCAGGAGTCAGGTCTGGGCGGCGTCGCAGCATTCGAATCCAGTTGCACACGGTGTCCCGGCAGACGCCGAGGGCATCGGCGGCTTCCTGGTGGGTGAAGCCCTGGCAGAGCAGGAACAGGGCGGCGTCGAAGGTCTCCCACCGCCCGCCGCGTGCCATCACCATCTGCATCTGGCCCCACTCGCTGGCCCAGCAGTCGAAGCAGAGCGTCTGCGGCGCGTGCCCGGCCGGGCCGTGGTACATCGGGTCGCCGAATTCCTGCCCGCACCGCGGGCACCGGAACGCCGTCGTCGTTGCCGTCGCGATCATGCCCCGAACTCCTTTCGCTTCCTCACGCCGTTCGGTGTGCGCGAACCGGTCCCGCATGTCGTGGAAAGGGTTTCGCGCCTCCCTGCCGCCGGGCCGTTCCGGCGGGCTATTCGCAGATGCACGGTCGTTCGAGGCACTCGGCACAGACGGGCGCGGGGTCGTAGGACTCCCGGGCCCCGCAGTCGTCGCAGACACGGACGAACTCGTCCGGCTCGCGGTCACCTGCCGGGCCGTGCCGGATGCCCCTCAGCGAGCAGGTCAGGAACGCCCCGGCACCGAGCTCCGCCGCGGTGGCCTCTCGCCCGCACTCGCGGCACCGCATTGCCCGTTGTGGATCCACGCGGAGCCGGAGCATGGGGGTCTCCCAGCGACTCTGTTCCTGTCGGTCTTCGGAAAACCCACCGCCGATGTCCCCGAGTTGCCGGCGTCGCGGCGACCCGTGATGCCGCTTACCGTTTCGCTGCTATCCGATTCGCGATGAATTATACAGCAGGTTCGCTCTCTTGCAAGAAAGAAATGCAAATTATTTGATAGTTATTTAACCACCTCATGACACATATAGCAAGTTAATGCGCACATTGCACTTGCGGTCGTGGGCGGAACGGTCAGGACCAGTCGGCGCGCGTGAGAACGGCGTGGATCTGCTGCGGCGTCGTGGCCGCCAGGACGCTCCGACGGCCTTCGGCGTCCAGGGCCCCCATCACCGCGGCGGTGAATTGGAGGTACGGGTCTCCCCCGTTGGAGGGCGTCAGGGCCAGCACGAAGAACCGGGCCGGCTCGCCGTCCACGCCTCCGAAGTCCACCCCCTCCCGCTGCACGCCGAACGCGCAGACCAGCCGATCGACCGCGTCGGTCCGCCCGTGCGGGATCGCAATGCCATCCTGCATGCCCGTGGGCATCTGGGCCTCGCGGGCCAGGACCGCCCGGCGGGCCGAAGCCACGTCGAACTCCACGCCCCCGGCGGCGGCGAGATCCACCAGCTCGGTGATGACCGCCTCCGGCGTGGTCCCCGCCAACTCGGTCGCGATCGTCTCGGGGCGAAGGTACTCCCCCAGGCGGAAGGAGGTGCCCGTCGCCGACCTCGGGCGAACGGGCCGCGGGCCGCTGACGAACGCCTGGTAGATTTCCGCGGCCGTGGCGCATTCGAGGATGTGCTGCCGCCCCGCCGGGTTGAGGATCTGGCTGACGGTGGACATGAACTGCACGTGCGGGGCCGGCTTGGCCTCGGGCGAGAGCGTGAGGATCACGATCCGCCCCGGCTCGCCGTCCATGCTGTCGAAGTCCACGCCGTCGCGGTGGATGCCCACCGAGCAGACGAGCCGGTCGACCGCGTCGCACCGCGCGTGCGGAATGGCCACGCCGTGCTGGAGCCCGGTGGACATGCTCTCCTCGCGGCGCCAGACGGCCCGGCGGGCGGCCTCGACGTCGTCGAGCTTGCCCTGGCGCACCAGCAGGCCCAGCAGCTCGTCGATGACCTCGGCCTTGGTCCGGCCGACGAGGTCCGGCTCGATCAGTCCGGGGGCGAGGTACTGGCGCAGGTCGAGCAGGCCGCGGGCCTCGGGGCGGTGCTCCTGGACGCGGCTGGCGATGCTGTTGGCGTCCATCGGGTGCTTGAGCCCGCGGATGGCCCGTTCCAGCTCGGCGACGGCCTCGTACATGGCGGTGTTGATAAGCGGCACGTCGGCCTGCCCGGCGTGGAAGGACAGCTCCGTGCCCTCGCAGCGGAGGTCCATGACGGTGGCGTCCTTGCGGAGCTGGTACAGCCGCGGCTCGGAGCGGAGCAGGTGGACGAAGAAGCCCTCCTGGTCGAACACGCCGATCAGTCGGCTGAGCAGGAACTCGGTCATGGCCCGGGAGGGGAACGTGAACGAGACCTCGCGGCGGTCCTCCTGCCGGGCGGGCAGCTCCTTCCGCGTGCCCGGGGCCTCGCCGCGGAAGAGTTGGCCGAGCATGGCCGGGGCAACGACGCTGTTGATCAGGACCATGAAGACGACGGCGGAGAACAGGTCGCCGTCGAGCACGTGGGCGGAGAGGCCCAGGGAGGCGATGATCAGCGCCACTTCGCACCGTGGCGCCATCCCGAAGCCCACGCGGAGGGCCCCGCGGACGTTGAACTTCGCCAGCAGCGCCATGCCCCCGCAGCCGAGCAGCTTCGACAGCAGCGCCGCCACCGCGTAGGCCAGGCCGAAGAGCATCACCGCCGGCGAGCCGAGCGCGCCGAGGTCGATCCGCATGCCCATCACGCTGAAGAAGATCGGCACGAGCAGCTCGTGGATGGGGTGGAGCTTCTCGCGGACCATGTGGCTGATATCCGAGCGGGACAGCGACAGGCCCATGACGTACGCGCCGATGATCATCGCCAGCCCGGCCTCCTCAAACAGCCCGGCCAGCACCAGCGCCAACGCCAGCGCCAGCACGGCCACGGAGGTCCGCCGCCCGAAGAGCTTCAGCACGAAGCTGATCCGCCGCGCGGCAACCAGACCGATGACGGTCGCGACCAGCCAGACACCAACCGCCTTGGCGCCGATCAGCGCGATGTGCCCCCAATCCACGCTGCCGGTCGCGGTCGAGGAGGTGGTCACCCCGAGCACGACCGCCAGCAGGATGATGCCGATCACGTCGTCGATCACCGCGGCCGAGAGGATCGTCACCCCCTCGGGGGAATCGAGCTTGCGCCGCTCGGAGAGGATCCGCGCGCTGATGCCGACGGAGGTCGCGCTGAGGATGATGCCCATGAACAGCGCGGGCGGGTCGAGGAAGCCCACCGGCCGGTCCAGGAGCAGCCCGCTGAGCAGGGCCATTCCTCCGGCACCGAAGAGGAACGCCGCCAGCACGCCCCCGAGACCGACCAACCCGCCGGCCACCGAGTATTGCAGCAGCAGCCCGAGGTCCGTTTCCAGCCCGGCCATGAACAGCAGCGCAATCGCCGCGATCGCCCCCAGCCCGTAGAGCTCCGGCGAGACGGGGAAGCCCCCGTGCATGGGGAACAGCCCGTCGGCGAACCCGGGAAACGCCAGTCCGCCCAGCAGGTACGGGCCGATGATCATGCCGCTGACCAGTTCGCCCAGAGCGCCCGGCAGGCCGATCCGCGCGAAGAGGATGTTGCCCAGCTTGGCCGCGAAGAGGATCACGCCGACCTGGATGACCAGCAGCATCATCCGGTGGGTCATGACCAGGCCGGTCGGCGTGGCGTCTCCGCCGTGGGTCGAGGCGCCGGCGGCGCCGGCGGCGCAGAGCAGCATCATCGCGGGGACCAGGGCCGAGAGCCCCCTCCGTCGTCCATTCATCCGGGCCACCTCGTTTGGTTGCTCCGGGGCCGGAAAGCACGTCGGCCCCGGAAAAGGCACAACGAATCCCTCACTGTAGTGAATGCCCGCGCAAACGTGAACCCCCGAATTCGATCTTACCGCGTCTCGCCCTCGGAGCCGACGATCCCCGAGACGTCGATCAGCCACATCTGCCGGCCCTGCCCGCCGTGCGGGCTGTCGATGCATACCTTCGTGCCGTCGCGGCTGGTCCGCGGGTGGGTGTCGCACCGCCACTCCCCGCGGTAGGCCCTCGGCAGCGGGAACGCGCCCAGCGGGAACCGCCGCCCGGTCGGGACGTGGAAGAGGTACGGCTTCTGCTCGCGGGACTTGCCCTGCGGGTACGTGTCGTTGAGGATCCACTCCTCCCCCGTGCCGACCGGCAGGTACGTGTTGTGCCCGTTGCGGGTCATCACGCCTTCGCCGACCTGCCTGGCCTCGCCCGTCCGCTCGTCGAACTCCCAGAAACCCCAGTGCTTGCCCCTCGGCTTGCTCCAGGCGGTGATGGTGCTCGCGTCCTTCCAGATGAAGTGCGATGTGCAGCCCGACGGGTCCACCACGCGGACGTTCTCACCGTCGGTGTCGGCCGTCAGCATCCGCGTGCGGAACCGCCCCTTCCCGCCGTTGCCCCGCCAGCGGTGCAGGAAGATGAACCGCTTGCCCTCCGGACCGAACAGCAGGTGGTTGAAGTAATGCTTGGCGCCCTTCATGCCCACGGTCGGCTTCAGGGCGGCGATGTCCGCCAACGTGACGATCAACTCCGCTTCGCCCGTGGACAGGTCCACCCGCCAGATGCCGCTCTCCGCCGGGGCCATGTCCTCGGCGTGCGGGTCCGCCGGGCCGGCGTAGCCGTACCCGGGGCGCATGTCCTGGATGCGGCGGAAGTCCGGCGTCACCCCCGTCGAACCGTCCGGCGAGACGGTGTACACCGGCCGGCCCAGCGTCCGCCGCTTGCGGGTGTGCACGTCCATCACGTGGCAGACGAAGCGGTCGGCGTCGTCGCGGTCGTTCCAGATGACGGTGGCCTTCGTCCCGCCCAGCCACTGGAGCATGCACCCCTGCTGCCAGTTCCACGCCCGCGTGCGGCCGAGCTCGATCCACTTGTCGCCGTCACCCAGGTCTACCATGCCGATCTTGATGACGTCGTCGGGCTTCGGCGAGCGGTGCTCGAAGCCCACCTCCATGCCGAGAACGTAGCGGTCGGTCGGGTCGAACTGCCACTTGTCGTAGTAGCCGAACCAGTGATGTCCGGGCGGCCGGGTGATGGCGCGGCACGGGGGGAATCTGGCATCGTCGGCCACGGAGGCGGGCGCGGCGACGGCGAGCAGCGCCGCAGCGAAAGCGAACGCAAGAGCGATACGGTGCATGACAGCTCCCTGGTGATCTTTCGAGGGTCGGCGTCTATCCGGTCAGGTCCCAGACGACCGGGCCGGCGAGAAACGCATCGCGCCGGCGGGCGGCCTCGGCGAGCTCTGCGCCCGGCAGGAACCACAGGTTGAACTCGTGCCACCCCTGGTCGGTAACGGGATGGTCCGGGCGGTCGGAGGCAGGGCTCGGCTCGTGGTGAGCGGCGTAGGGGCTGCGAAGGAGCGTCAACGCCACCCCGGCGGGGCCGGCCGAGGCCGAGAAGACCAGCGGTGCGGCCACGGCGAGGGCGGCGTCGGCGGTCCGCGCGGCCAGGGCGCCTGCGAGGGGGTACTCCAGGCCGTCGAGCGGCCGGGCAAGCGGCCCGCCGGCGACCATGTCCTCGCGGCAGATCAGCTCCCCGCCGGGCGGGGTGATCCGCAGCGCCAGCCGCCGCCTCGCCTCGGCCCAGACGACCCGCAGGCGAAGGTGCAGCGCGGCGTCCCCGCCGCAGACGGCCAGGCGACACCACGCCCTGCTGTCGCCAAACCGCGCCGCCCCCCGCACGGCCGCGCGGAGGGGACCCGGCTCGACGACCTCGCAACCGGTCCATGCCATCGCCCCCAGTCGCTCGCCGTCGAAGCGGTTGGGCTTGTCGTAGCAGTGCGTCCAGGTGTCGGTGGGGTCGTCGTGGACGTCCAGCCGGAGGGTCCAGCCGTTGACGTCGACGGCCTCGCCGACAAAGCGGGCGTCGATCCCGCCGCCGCGGACACTGCCCCCCCGCCCCGCCGACGGCCCGGGCGGCTGGGGGGCGGGGTTCTCGCCCTCGACGAGGCGCAGCATCCGCCGCTCGCCGGGCGAGACCGCAAGCCGCAGCAGCATCCGCCGGACGTGGATCATGCAGGACGGGGCGACTTCCTGGAACGGCAGGGCCTGGCCGGCTTCGTCGATCAGCCTCCGCCCGTCGAGGTCGGGCCACGGCAACTGCCACGGCTCGTGCTCGATCGGGCCGTCGAACGGCTCGGCAGAGGCGTTGACCACGACGATGCGGTGCTCGCCGGGGCGGGCGTCGGCGCGGGTGGCCCGGCGGGTCAGCTCGACGCTCACGTCGCGGGCCTGCCCGGCCGCGGCGGCCAGCTCGCCGGCGGCGCGGCCGCTGGCGTCGAACCGGCTGGTCCCGCCGAGGATGTCGTGGAACTCGTGGAAAAGCAGGCTCTCCCACGCCGCGTCGAGACGGGCCCGATGCGTCTCGTCGGCGGCGTCGCCGAAGAGCTCCAGGCAGCGCTCGGCCGTGGCAAGCTGGGCCTCGGCGCAGCGCATGCCGACCTTGATCCGCCGCTCGACGCTGTAGCAGCCGATGGCGTGGTGCTGGATCTCGCCCTCGACGACCGGCAGACGGTCGCGCTCGCCGGCCACGGCGTCGAAGAATGCCTGCGGATGGCTGAAGCGCAGGGTCGCGCCGTCGATCGCGTCGGCATGATCGCGGATCCACTCGATCTGCCGCTTCGTCGGCCCCCCGCCATGGTCGCCGACCCCGAAGAAGCACATCGTGTGCTCCACCCCGGCCGGGATGTCCGCCAGCGAGGCCGCCACGTGATCGCCCAGCTCATCCGCCGGCGTGCAGTAGGCCCCCGCGATGCGGAAGGCGAGCACCTCCGCCCCGCCGGCGCCGTGCCAGCGAAAGAGCCTGGCCGGCAGCTCCCGCTCGCCGGGGCCGGGACGCATGAAGCAGTAGCTTTCCAGCCCGGCCTCGGCGAGAAGGTCCGGCAGGTAGGCGTCGTGCCCGAAGCTGTCGACGTTGTAGCCGACCCGCGTGACCAGCCCGAACCGCCGGCTGTAATACGCCTGCCCGGTCGCGAGCTGCTTGCGGACCGAGGCGGCCGAGGGGAGGTTGCAGTCCGGCTGGATGACCATCCCGCCGACCAGCCGCCAGCGTCCGGCGGCGACGTGTGCGGCGATCCGCTCGAACAGCCGCGGGTCCAGCCGCTCGGCCTGCCGGTGGAACCACGAGGCCGAGCAGGTGAAGACGAACGCGGGGTACTCGTCGAGGCGGTCGCAGGCGGACCGCGCGGTGGCCAGTGCGGCATCGCTGCCTTCGGCCCGCCCCCACAGCCAGACGGGGTCGAGGTGGGCATTGCCGATCATGTGCACGGTGACGGGCATGGCGCGTACTCCGCGGGGCCGCGGCGGCTGCCGTTGCGGCCGGGCCGGTCAGATGACCGAAGAAACGATGCTTTCGAGGATGCCCTCGGCAACGAAGCGTTCGAGGATGTCGTCGAGCTCGCTGGGCGAGCCGGCGAGGAAGTACATATGATCCCCTTCGCGGCGTTCGATGGGCTCGCAGGTGAGGAAGGCCTCTCGCCCGGCGACGTCCCGCGGCGTCAGCCGGCGGGTGACGTGGACGACGGCGCTCTTCCGCAGTTGCCCGGACTCGTACGGCTGCTCGGTCAGCGAGGTGACCTTGCTCAGCCTGCCGACGACGCGGACGATCTGGTCCTTCTCCTCGGGCGTGCACCAGAAGGTGACGACGACGGCCCCGCCGGGCGCGCCCGGGTACGGCGTGCCGTGCCCGACGATGGTCTCGATGGAGATCCCGCGGTTGGAGAAGGCCGAGGCAATGCTCGTCAGCGCCCCGGCGCGGTCGTCGACGCCGACGCGGAAGACCCAGTGCCTGCCGGTCCGTCCGGCGTCGTCGGTCGGTTCGGTCGCTTCGGTCACGATCGGCTCCCTTCGGCCTCGGCGGCGGGCATCCGCTCGCAGGCGAGGCTGCCCAGCGCGATCGACAGCAGCTTGGTCTCGACGCTGTCGGCGCGGGAGAGGATCACGTAGGGCACCTTGACGCCCACCGTCAGGCCCGCGAACGTGGCGATGCCGTACTTCACCATCTCCATGATGATCTTGTAGAGGATGTTGGCGGCGTCGAGGCTGGGGCAGACGAGCACGTCCGCCCGCCCTGCGACCTCCTCGGCCGCCGGACCGAGCGAGCCGACCTTCAGCCTCACCGAATCGTCGCTGACGGCCAGGTCCAGCGACAGCGGGCCGTAGACGGTGCCGTCCGGCCAGTCCATCGCGGACAACCGCCGGGCCATCGTCGTCGACGGCAGCGACTCGATGATCTTCTCGTTGGCCGACAGCAGCGCCACCCGCGGGCGCGGGCGCCCCAGGATGTGCCGGGCGACGTCCACGGCGTTGCGGATCAGCCCGGTCAGGCGGCGCTCGTCGCAGGTGGTGGTCACGCCCGGGTCGGTCAGCAGCATGGGCCGGCCGCCGGCCAGCGGGGCGGCGTCGAACGCCGTCACCAGGCTGACCGTATCCCGCGTGCGAATCCGCAGCACCTCGCGGTTGAGCACCGGCGTGGAGATGTTGCCCTTGAGGATGATCTCGGCCCCCCCGGCGTCGGCGAGATCCACCGTCCGCCGCGCAATGGCCTCCTGCCCGGAGGCGTCGAGGATGCAGTCGGCGGGGACCTCGACGCCGACCGCCTCGGCCGCGGCGCGGATCGACGCCTCCTGCCCCACCAGGACGCACCGCTCGACGATGCCGTGATCCCTCGCCGACTCGACCAGCCGCAGGTCGTCGTGGCGGTCGCCCCCGGGGATGACCACCGTCCGCGCCGGCAGGGCGCCGGCGATGGCGGCAAGGTCGGTCACGGCCTCGATGGCGGTCTGCGGGTCCATGGCGTATCGGCGGGGGGAGGCGGCGCTACTCGAACGGGTACCGCAGCCCCCACGACGCGCGAAGGGCGTCCATCGTGCGGGCCAGCGAGAGCGTCTCGTCCAGGGGCATGATCTCCGACTCGGTCTTGCCGGCGAACACGCACCGGGCGACCTCGTCGGCCTCGTAGTTGTAGCCGTTGCCCACCATCTCCGGCTCGATCGTCTCCTGCGGATGCTGCTCCTGGAGCACCGTCAATGCCCCGCCGCGCCACCAGGCGTGGTGGAGGTGCACCTTCGCCTCGGTGCCCAGCAGCCAGACTTCCATCGGCGTGTGCGTCCGCACGCCGCAGGTCATCGACCCGATCCGCCCGCCGGGATACTTCAGCGCCACGGCCGCCTGCTCGTCCACGCCGCTGTCCCCGATGTGGGCGACGCCGTGAACCTCCTCCGGCTGGCCGAGGAAGTAGCTCATCAGGCTCAGCGGGTAGATGCCCACGTCCAGCAGCCCTCCGCCGGCGAGGTCGGGGTTCAGCAGGCGGTTGGTCGGGTCCCAGTCCTTGCGGAAGCCGAAGTCGGCCATGATCATCCGCAGCTCGCCCAGCCGCCCGGAGTCGTGAATCTGCCGGGCCGTCTGGACGTTGGGCAGGAAACGGCTCCACATGGCCTCCATGCAGAACACGCCGGCCTCGCGAGCGACGGCGACCATCTCTTCGGCCTGGGAGGCGTTGGGTGCGAAGGGCTTCTCGCACAGCACCGCCTTGCCCGCCCGGAGGCAGGCGATGGCCGGATCCCTGTGGTAGGGATGGGGCGTGGCGACGTAGACGGCGTCGACCTCGTCATCGGCGGCGAGGGCCTCGTAGCTGCCGTGGCGGCGGGGGATGTCGTGCTCGTCGGCGAAGGCGTCGGCGGTCTCCTGCTGCCGCGACCCGACGGCCACGACCTGGCCGAACTGCGACGCCCGCAGGCCGAGGATGAACTTCCTCGCGATGCGTGCCGTCGAGAGGATGCCCCAACGCAGTTTGTCGGCCATGGCGATCGGTCCTTCCTTCTCTGGCGGTACCCCTGCCGCACGACGCGGCGCCGGGGGCGTTCATACCGCACAGCCGGTCGATCCGCAAGGCCCGACCGCCGGGCAACCGCGGGGGTGTTTTTGGCGTTTTCAGCAAAACTATCAAGGGTTCACCCGGCCCGGGCCGATAGGCATACAGGATCACGCATCGGGCAGGAGGCCGACGGGAGTACCGCCCCGGCGGCAGAGAGCCAACGGCAGACCGGCGCCGGAGCGCGGCGGGCACGCCGGGGCCGCGATGCGAACCCCCGGTCCCCCACGCCCACTCCCGGCCCCCAGCGATACACGATGTCGCCTCGCCTTCGTCGGCGAGGCGCAAAAAGCGACGCGACGGCCTCTGAGAAGCCGCCGCGCGCCACCGAAGCCACTATCGAGAAAGCGACAGGAAGGCGGCCCATCGTCAGGTTAGCGTGATCCCCGACTCCTGCCTCAGTGCGATGGGTCGGTTCTGCGGTAGAACCGATCGCGTTCCTGTCCTTAACGAAGGTCGGCCGGCATCAACGGCCGACCTTTCTTTATGCGCCTTATCGAGTCCCCACGCCGAACCTGAAGCCTTTTTCGCACGCAAACACGGTTCTTTCTGCCCCCGGCCTCCCGCCCCCCCCCGCTCCTCCACTCTCCCGGGAGTCCGGTCCTCCGGGAATCCGGTCCCACGGCCTTCCGGTCCTCCGGTCTTCCGCTACAATGCCGCCATGAACGACATGACCGTACGCGAGCGTTTCCACGCGGTGATGAACTTCCAGCCGTTCGATCGGCTGCCGCTTGTGGAATGGGCCGGGTGGTGGAACCAGACGATCGACCGGTGGCACACGGAGGGCCTGCCGGCCGAGCTGACCGACCGGTACGACATCTGCCGCCACTTCGGCCTGGACGTCTACCTTCAGGACTGGTTCCGCCCCCGGCACTGGGAGTGCCCCAAGCCCGAGAGTCACGGCGCGGGCATCCTGACCGACGAGGCCGGCTACGAGGCGATCCGCCCCTGCCTCTACCGCTGGCCGATCGACCACGACCTCTGGCGCCGCCGGGCCGAGATGCAGGCCCGCGGGGACGTCGCGCTGTGGTTCACCGTCGAGGGGTTCTTCTGGTTCCCGCGGACGCTGTTCGGCATCGAGCGCCACTTCTACGCCTTCTACGACCAGCCGGACCTGATGCACCGCATGAACGACGATCTCGCCGACTGGATCTGCCGGATGACCGACGAGGTCTGCTCGATCTGCACGCCGGATTTCATGACCTTCGCCGAGGACATGAGCTACAACCACGGGCCCATGCTCTCCAAGGAGCTGTTCGACGAGTTCATGCTCCCCTACTACCGCCGCGTGATCCCCCGCCTCCGCGACCGCGGCATCCTCACCATCGTCGACTCCGACGGCGACATCACCGAGGCCGCGCCGTGGTTCGAGGAGGCCGGGCTGGAGGGCATCCTCCCGTTGGAGCGTCAGGCCGGCGTGGACGTCGGGCTCCTCCGCCGGCGCCACGAGCGGATGCGGTTCATCGGCTGCTTCGACAAGATGACGATGTCCCGCGGCGAGGAGGCCATGCGGGCGGAGTTCGAGCGCCTGCTGCCGACGGCGCGGACGGGCGGGCTCATCGTCTCCTGTGACCACCAGACCCCGCCGGGAGTGTCCTACGAGGACTACCAGCTCTACCTCCGCCTGTTCCGGGAGTACGCCGCGAAGGCGGCCGAGTGAGGGCGAACCTCTAGCTTGCAAAGCGTCGACGGCCCTGCAAGAATACGCCGCGACGATACCGGGTCCGGCGAAAGGAGCCCTCCATGCGAACGGCCCAGATGGGATGCGTGATTCTCTCCGCCGCGGCGTTGCTGTGCGGGTGCGCCTCCGACCGCGAGAAGATGCTGGCCCAGCTCGGCCCGGCGGCGGACATCGCCTCGGCGTCGATCGACAACCTCGGCTGGGACCGCGACGGCGAGCCGCTGGAGCGGGTGGCCTTCACGGCGATCGTGACGACCTGGGAAGCCGGGGGCAAGAGCTTCACCGACCGCCAGCACATGGTCGTGGATTTCGAGGACAACGAGCTGACCGCCGCCGGCAGCACGCCGCAGGGCGGCTGGACGGCGACCGTCGACGGCGAGGGGGACTTCGATCTCGACGCCGAGGACGGCGTCAGCGCCGACTGGATCGCCGACCGCATGCGCCGCCCCATGGAGCTGCTGCTCCACCGCCTCCGCGGGCCGTACAACCTCCTCGGCGGCGACGAACGCGCCCGCAGCGTCCGGACGGTCCGCGTCGGCGGGCTTGCCGCCGCGAGGGTCGGCGTCGGGGGCGACAACCGCAAGGCGATCGCGTACTACTTCGACCCGGCGCTGGGGCTGCTGAAATACGTCACCGCCGGCGCCGACCGGGCGGGAGGGGACGGCACGGTGACGGTGTACGCCTACGACTCGTTCCCCAACGGCGTGCTGTTCCCGCGAGAGCTTCGCCTCGTCCGGCTCGGGGAGCACGTCCTGATCGGCGAGAAGCCCGTCTTCGAGGTCGAGGTCTCCGACGTCGTCTTCGACGCCGAGGACTGACCTCGGCCCCAACGCCGCCGCCAGGCGTTTCACGGGGGAGGGACGCATGAGCCTGGACATCAGCGACATCCTGGCCGACTGGCCCTACCGGCCCGGGCAGGTGACCGCCCGGCGCCTCCGCGGGGATGACGGGCGCGAGAAGATCCAGTTCCGCCTCGACCTCGGGCTGCTCCAGATGGAGGCCGACGGGAGGCCCGACGGGCAACGCCCCCACGGGCACGAGAGCCTGCTGGACTACCACGAGCACCGGCTCCGCTGTCACCGCCGGGAGCACGGCTCCGACGAGGGGTTCGAGATCGACGAGGCCGACTGCGAGCGGCTGCGGACAGAGGCGGCCATGTATTACCACCGCTACGTGGCCGAGTTCGTGCTCGAAGACTACGCGGATGTCGAGCGGGACACGGCGCGGAACCTGCGGGTGATGGACTTCTGCCGCGCCTACGCCCGGGAGGAGGCCGACCGCCACCTCATGGAGCAGTACCGCCCCTACGTGCTGATGATGTGCACGCGGGCGCGGGCGCAGTTGGCGCTGGCCGACGACCGCCCGAAACGGGCGCTGACCATCGTCCGCAAGGGCATCGCCGAGATCGAGGCGTTCTTCCGCGAGTACGACGACGGCGCCCTCGCCGAGGCGTCGGCCGAACTGGCCGTCCTGCGGGCCCTGGCCAAGGACATCGAAGCCAAGCTGCCCGTCGACCCCGCCCAGCGCCTCCGCGAGCAGCTCGCCCGCGCGGTCGAGTCCGAGCAGTACGAGCGCGCCGCCCGCCTGCGCGACCGCCTGCGGCAGATCGGGGAGTAGCCCTCCACTTCAGGCTCCGCCAGGCATCAGGAACCCGGTACCAGGCATAAGAAAGCAAGCAAGAAGCCAAGGACCAGACGTCAAGCACTGGACCTAGGACGCGCCCGCCGGCCCGGCACTGACTGGCCGCGCGTTTCCGACATCCGTCGGCCGCGGGCCGACGCGTTTGGAGCTTGCTGTCCGGGGCGCGGTTCCTGTTTGAGCTCCGGTGCCTTGGATTCCGTCCTTGCCGTTCTCCGATTTCCCGCTTCCCGCCGGTGGGGCGGATAGGCGACGATAGGGGAGCGAAGATTCCCTTGATCCGGCAGACTGGAGCCCCCATGCCCGAACGCTACGTGGACGCCATCCTCGACTACCTCTCCTCGCGGGAGTACCAGCCGCTCAAGCCCCGGCAGCTCGCCCGGCAGATGGGGGTCAGCGACGCGCAGTACGGCTCGTTCCGCGAGGCGGTCAAGCGTCTGCGGGACGCCGGGCGGGTCGTGCTCGGCTCGCAGAACGCGCTGATGCTGCCGGAGATGGGCGCGCAGGTGACCGGCAGGTACCGGGCGAACCCCAAGGGGTTCGGCTTCGTCGTGCCCGACACGCCCAACCGCCACGGCGACCTGTTCATCCCGCCCGGATCCGACGGGGGGGCCATGACCGGCGACGAGGTCCTCGCCGATGTCGCCCGACAGGGCAAGCGCGGGGGCGAGACGCTCTACCGCGGGAAGATCGTCAAGATCCTCCGCCGCGGGGAAAGCCGCTTCGTCGGCACGCTCGAGAAGAACAAGGGCACCTGGTTCGTGGTGCCCGACGGCACGGCGATGACGACGCCGATCGTCGTCCGCGACGTCGGCAAGGCCGGCCCCAAGGCCGACGAGAAGGTCGTCGTCGAGATCGTGACGTACCCCTCCCCCGGCGAGCTGCCCACCGGCGTGATCGTCGAGCGCCTCGGCGCCGGCGGGACCACGGCAATCGAGACGCTCTCGGTCATCCGAGCCCACGGTCTGCACGACGAGTTCTCCGACGAGGCCCTCGCCGAGGCGCGCGAGGCCGTCCGGCGATTCGACGGCAAGCCGGAGAAGCACCGCAAGGACTTCACCAACGAGGTCGTGGTCACGATCGACCCTCCCGACGCCCGCGACTACGACGACGCGATCAGCCTGTCGCGCAACGGCGATGGCACGCTGACGCTGGGGGTGCACATCGCCGACGTGTCGCATTTCGTCCCCGAGGGCGGCCCGTTGGACGCCGACGCCCGCCGCCGGGCCACCAGCGTGTACTTCCCCCGCCGCGTCGTGCCCATGCTGCCGGAGATCCTCTCCAACGGCGTGTGCAGCCTCCAGGAAGGCGTGCCGCGGTTCTGCAAGTCCGCCTTCATCACCTACGACGCCGACGCCCGCGTCGTCCGCACGAAGTTCGCCGAGGGCGTCGTCCGGTCGGCGAAGCGCCTGACCTACCTCGAGGCCCAGGCCATCTGCGACGGCTCCGACGAGGGCTGCCCCAAGAAAGTCGTCCGCCTCGTCCGCGACCTCGAGGCCCTCGCCCGGCGGATCGAGAAACGGCGCCGCGGCGCGGGCATGCTCCACCTCGACCTGCCCGCCGTCGAACTGGTCTTCGACGACGAGGACCGCGTCGTCGACGCCGTCCCCGAGGACCAGTCCTACACGCATACCATCATCGAGATGTTCATGGTCGAGGCCAACGAGGCCGTCGCCCGGCTGCTCCAGGACCGCGACCGCGCCTTCCTCCGACGCATCCACCCCCCGCCGGACGCCGACGCCGGCAAGCAGGTCCAGGGCTTCATCCGCGCCTGCGGGCACAAGATCCCCCGCGACATGTCCCGCCACGATATCCAGGCCCTGCTCGATGCCGTCCGCGGGCGCCCCGAGGAATACGCCGTCAACCTCGCCGTCCTGCGAACCTTCCAGACCGCCGAGTATTCCCCACGGCGAGTCGGACACTACGCCCTGGCCAGCGAGGCCTACTGCCACTTCACCAGCCCCATCCGCCGCTATCCGGACCTGACCGTCCACCGCCTGCTGGCCGAGCACTGCCGCGGCACGCTGGAGGACCGCCCGGCCGAGGACATGGAGGCGCTGTTGCAGTTGGCCTCGGACTGCTCGGCGGCGGCGCGTCGGGCCGAAGACGCCGAGAACGAGGTCCGCGACGTGCTGGTCCTGAACCTGCTGGAGACGAAACTCGGCGAGAGCTTCGACGGCGTGATCACGGGCGTGACGGGGTTCGGCATCTTCGTGCAGTCGCCGAAGTACCTCGTCGACGGGCTGGTGCGAATGGAGGACCTCGGCGACGACTGGTGGAACGCCGACACGAAGCGCGGCGAGGTCCGCGGGGAGAACAGCGGGCGCCGCTTCCGCATCGGCGATGTCCTGCCCGTCCGCATCGCCTTCGTGGACGTCGCCCGCCGCCAGATGAACCTCGTGCCCGAACGCGACATCGAAGACGCCGCCGCCGAAGGCGGCACCCGCCAGAAGCGCAAGGGCAAGGGCAAGGGCAAGCCCGCCAAGGGCGGACGGCAGTCCAAGGCGAAGAAGGGCAAGGCCAGCAGCAAAGGCAGAAGCAAAGCCAAGAGCAGCAGCAAGGGCACCCGCAAGCGCAAGTCGGGGAAGGGACGCAAGTGACGGCCCCGTTGGCGGACAACCCCGGGCTCGCCCGGGCCGTCGCCGAATACGCCGAACTGGACGCCGCCGTCGGCGAGCGGATCGACGGGCGCCTCGACGGGGTCTGCGCGTCCTGCCCCAAGCCCTGCTGCCGGCCTGACGTGTGCAGGCAGATCCTCGAAAGCTGGTGGCTGAGAACCGTCTCCGAGCACGCCCACGGGCACTGGTGGCCGGACGACTGGGAGACCCGCGACGCCTGCATCGCGATGGGCGAGACGGGGTGCACGATCCGCGCGGGTCGGCCGGCCATCTGCCGCTCGTTCGTCTGCGACCGTTACGTGGAGGCCTACGACGGGCTTTGGGAAACGGTCTACGTCAGCGCCCTGTCGGACCTGCCATGGGAGGTCGCCCAGCTCTCCAGCCGGGTGAGCCTGGAGACCCTCGAGCCGGAAGACGCCCCGAGATACCTCGACGCCGTGCTCGCCCGCCTCGCCGAAGGCCGGCGGCTGCTGGCCCTCGCCGACCGGCTCGTAGACCCCGGCGAGGACGACGTCACGCGCCACCGCATCACGCTGCGCCTCTTGGCCGCCATGCCGCGGTTCCTGCGGGCGACGACGCGACGCGGCATCCTGGCAGCACTCGACGCCGCAGACGCCAAGGGCCCGCCTAGACTGTCGTAGAAAGCTATGGGAGATCGCCTATGTCCACCGTGCTGGTCCTGTACCATTCGCAGCAATACGGCAACACGCAGCAGATGGCCGAGGCCGTCGCCGCGGGCGTCCGCGACGCCGGCGCCGAGGCCGTGCTGGTCAACACGCACCGCGAGCGGATGGACGTCGACGCGTTCCGCAAGGTAGACGCCGCGGCGTTCGGCTCGCCGGATTACTTCAGCTACATCGCCGGGGGGCTGAAGGTCTTCCTGGACGACTGGTACCTCGCCCGCCAGGACGACCCCGCCGGCCTGACGGGCAAGCCCTACGGGCTCTTCTACTCCCACGGCGGGGGCGGGAAGGTCCGCGACCCGCTGGAGAGGCTGTTCGGCTCGGGCATCGGCACGCAGGTCTCCCGGACCGTCGAGTCCAAGGGCACGCCGGACGAGACCGTCCTCGCCGCCTGCCGCCAGCTCGGCAACGAGCTCGCCGCCGCCGCGGGGGCCTGACCGGCCCGCCGCGAAAAGATGGATTTGCGGGCCATGTATCAAACGTTGCTCAACCCGACCCCCCGGCAGGACGATGACGGTATGCGGGCCTGATGTGGGATCGGGCCCCGGAGGTACGCGAGCCCCGGCGTGGGACCGGGCTCGCAGGACGGCACCCGGGGAAGGGATCGGGGAATGAGCGGCGGTATACGTGTTACCGACGGGGATGTGCTGAAGTATATGCTGATGTGGATGCGGTCAATCAGCAAGAGGGCGTGCTCCCCTCGGGGGCTCCAGCACTCGGCCACACGGCAGCTTCGCATGCGCATCCAGGCGCGAAATACCCGGCACGTGGACTGGCTCGGGTGACGCCGCGCGGTCGACGCGGTTGACGCGCCACCCCGCGCGGGCCTATGGTCCCTCCAGCCACGCAGGAGCCATCCATGCCCGACGCCGAGCCCGACACGCACGCCTCCCCACTTCGAGACCGCCACGCCGCCGCCGGAGCAGAGCTCGTCGTCGAGGACGGCTGGACCGTGCCCCGGCATTACGGCGACCCCGACGCCGAAACGCGGGCCGCCCACGACCGCGCCGTCGCCTTCGACCTCTCCCACGTCGGGCGCATCCGCATCCGCGGAGACGGGGCGCTGGAGCTGCTCGAACGCGCCTGCACCGCCGACGTCGTCCGCCAGGAGGACGACACCGCCGCCTACACACTGCTGCTGGACGCCGACGCCCGCCCCGTAGACCACGGGCTGCTGGCCCGCCTCGACGGGCAGTGGCTGCTGACGTGCAGCCCCTCTCGGCGGAGCGAGGTGCTGTCCCACCTGACCGACCGGGGCGCGTCGCTGGGCGCGAAGGTCTCCGACCAGACCGCCCGGACGGCCATGCTGGCGGTGGTCGGACCCGAGGCGCCGGCAATCCTCGACGCCGTCCTGCCCGAGCCGCCCTCGGCCATGCCCAGACGCGCCGCCCGCACGGGCAGCATGTTCCTGGCCAGGTACATCGCCATGCGGACCGGCGCGACAAAGCTCTGGTCGCTGGAGGTCGTTCTGCCCACCATCCTCGCCGGGCAGGCGTGGGACTTCATCACCGCCAGGGCGGGCAAGCACGCCGTCCGCCCGGCGGGGACGGCGGCGTGGGACCGACTCCGCGTCGAGGCGGGCCTGCCCCGCTGGGGACGGGAACTCGACCGCGGCACGGACCCGACCGACCCGCCGTTCGCCAACGCCCTTCGAGCCGACCGGACCTTCCTCGGCGCCGACGCCCTCCCAGACTAAGCGGTCTCAGAGAAGTCGGGTTGCGGTCCAGGCCCGCTCACCGTCCCGCCGCCGTCCCCAACACTCGCTGTGCGCGCCCCTGCGGACACCCCGTCGCCGCCATCGAGGCTGTCTACTTCAACCCCGGATCGATTGCGTCCAGGGGCGTCTTCTTCTTGTCCTTCCAGCCGCTCGACGGCGTTTGGGGCACCAGTTCTTGCGGCGGGATGCGGTAGACTGTTTGAAGGTTCTTCCAGTTGTTCTCGACCGTGACGACGACCTCGCCGTTGTCGCGCGCAAACGCGTTGATCGCCCAGGCGATGTCGAGCCAGCTCGTTTCACCCCACAGTTTCGGGCCTGGGAACATCGCGCCGAGATAGTCGCCCGTTCGCGTGTTGTACACGAGGATCGACGCCTTCTGGGTGACAGCCCGCCCCAGACCGGCGAACGCCAGGTCCCCCACCATGGCCACCGACTGAATATGGTGGTACTTCCGGTCCGGATTGATGGGCAGATCGATCGCGCTGACCAACTCGCGGCGATTCGGATCGGTGAAGTGGTCGTAGCGCACCAAGGCCGCCCCGACGGCACCGCGCGGGCCGTCGTAGTCCAGCGGGTAGCCGGCGATGAACATGCGGTCCCGCTTGGCGTCGTAGTGGAATCGCTGCACGACCGGCGCGCCCTGGTGGCGGGTCCTTCCCGCAAACGGCGCCGGAAGAGGGAAGTGCTCCGCATTGCGAATGGGAAAATCGTAGAGCGGGTTGTCGTGCTTATCGAAGCCTTGCAGAGGATATCGCAGGAAGCCGGGGGAGTCGTCCCGTTGCCTCTTGTAACCGCCGCGGAACTCCCACAAGCTGCCGGCACTGTCGACGAACCAGGAGGTTTCGTTTTGCGAATGCTCTTCTACGACGAATTCGTCAGCCTGAAAATAGCCGTCGCCGTTGAGGTCGCGCCACATCACCCGGCGCGAGTTGGGATGACCGGGGCGCTGGGGGTCCATCGGGCGATGGGGCGGGTAGTCCTCCGCTCTGCCCATCGCGCTGAGGAAGACCGAGGGGACGAATACCTCGCTGTTCGCTTCCCGGCGAAGGATCAACGTCCCCCAGCGTTTCGCGTCACTGACCAGATACAACTTACGGTTGGGGAAGCGGACGGCATCGGTCCGGTGCCAGCGATAGTCGTGCGGAAAGCGGAACGGGTCGCTGGTGATGGCCACCCAATGGTCGAGTCTCTTGTCCCGGCTGTAATCGAGCACAAAGCGGTTGAACCCGCCGTGACCACCGAAGACAACCGTGCCGTCATAGGCGGGGTCGAACGCCGTTCGATTCATGAACTGGGCCGTGTAGCGCTGCCACAACATCGTCTTGCCGTCGGGCGAGAACCGGCGGAGGAAGCTGCCGGCGCGGCTGCGCGTCGAGACGGTGACGTGGCCCTCGTCATCGACGCCTACGCCCGAGAGCACATCGAACCGGTGCGTGCCCATGCGTCCCGGCACAGGCCCGGCGTACACGCCGCCCGGTTCGCCCAACCTCCCGACTCGCCGCGGCGCGTCGCCCGAGACGTCGAAGATATGCACGTTCAGCCGGCTGGGGTCCGCGTCGGTGACGTACAGGTAAGCGTTCGGGCCGCCGACGGCCAGGTCGCTGGGCACGAGCACGTCGCGCACCTCGCGCCCGGTCGGCTTGCCATCGAGCCCAAACTGCACGATATGGTACGTGCCCAACTCCTGGGCGTTCTCCGTGAAGCCTTCCGAGCGCTCAGGCCGCACGATGGCCCACAGCCGCTTCTTCGCGTCCAGTGCGACAGGACCGGGATACTTCAGAGGGAACGTATGCCGCGGACGCATCGTTTCGGCGTCGATCACGTGAATGCGGTGCAGAACGTCCTCGGCGACAACGAGGGTCTCTGCGTTGCTGGCGATGCCGCGCAACTGCTGGGCGGGTCGCCGCCCGTCGTCCTTGCCGTGGGCGACACACGCCGCGACGTCTTGGACCAGTACAAGCCGATTGCCGTTGGGGCCCGAGCCGCCCTCGAATGGGGCCGGCGCGGCCCACCGCTCCTTATAGGGGATGCCCCCGTGCGCCCGCCGGCGACCGACGAATCGGTCGACGTGGAACCGTTCGACGCCCAGGCTCTGCCGGCCATCGGCCTTGGCGCGGAACGGGGCGTACACGTACCGCGAATCGCCGCCCACCACGCGGCATTGCGTGGTGTTGTATCCGCCGAGCAGTTCCCCGTCGGGAGAATACAGCGATTGCTCGCGGTGGGCCTCGTCCCAGGGACTGGCCGTCAGGATGCGCCCGTCGGACAAGACGCTCAGATAGCTGATGTGGCTCTGCACCCACTCGGGCCCGCCCGGCCAGGACGCGCCGTACCACGTCGTCGAGTACTTCAAGCCTTCGCTGGTTTCCTGATCGGGCACGGCCGGCTCGTCGGCCCGAAGGATGCTCGGCAACCCGACAGCCGCGAACAGAGCAAGCAGGATGCATCGATTCATTCGCACAGAAGACGTTTTCATGGCTTCGCTTCCCGCGATCATTCGTCACCGCTGGCGTTCTCGAAGTATCCCGACTGTAATGCCATACCGCCTCCTCTTCACGGATAATCCCAAGCCGGAATCACTCGTAAGTCCAGCAATCACGCCGCGCCCATCGAGCCCGCTGTCGAATCCAGCGCTGCCGCACTATGAAGTAAAGGGCAACGCTCCGGGTGCCCCAGATAAACGGCTGTATCGTGCGGACTAATGGCAGCAAGAGCACGGGCCGAATGCGGGGGGCTGGAGGTTTCGAGTACGTGTGTGCCGGTTCGTGCGGCGGTCAGGCGGTATCGAGGTCCGACCCGCCGCGGGTCCCGTCGCGTCCGACGGCCACGCCGCGGGCGAGTGCGGCGAGCTCGGTCAGGCGCGAGCCCATGGTCACGTGGGTCCCGGCGGCGGCGTCCAGTCCGGAGGCGCGGCGCCCGCCGACGATGAGGTGCCCGCCCCGGGCGGCGACGGCGGCGGCCAGGTCCGCCACGCCGGCGCCGGCGGCGCCGGCGCCCTCGTCGGTGGAGATCGACAGCCAGACCAGGGAGGCGTCGTGTTCGTCGGCCGCGGCGGCCAGGACGGGCAGCGGCGTCTCGGGGCCGAAGTTGACCGCCCGCAGGCCGGCCTCCTGGCAGACCCCGGCGGCCAGGAGGGTCGGCAGGAGGTAGGGGTCCCCGCTCGGGGCGGCCCCGACGGCGACGGGGGCGTCCTCGGGCGGCTTGGGCAGGGCCAGTCGCAGTTGGATGACCGCCTGGACGCACAGATCGGTCGCCCGGTGCTCGCAGAGGATGCCCTCGGGCCCCCGCTTCCAGAGCTCCCCGAGCCGCCGCATGGCCTCGACGACGGGCCCGTCGGCGATCCACGCCACGGATCGGCCCTCGAGGAACCAACCCTCCACCAGTCCCAGCGACTGCTCCCGCCGGCCGTCGTGGAGCGCCTGGAAGAGCGCGTCGGCGGGCTCCTGGTCGATCTGGTCGGTTCGCACGGGCGCGTAGAAGCCCAGGGCGGCCGGATCGAGGACGGGCAGCTTCCGCTCTCGGATGAAGCGGACGGCCTCGCTGCGGGGGATTCGACGGTGTCCGCCGACGGTCCTGGTCACGTGGAGCAGCCCGTCGTCGGCCCAGCGTTTGAGCGAGGACTCGCTGACGCCGATGACCTCCGCGAGCTGCCTGGGTGAGAAGATGTTCTTCATGGCGCTTCCTCCGCCGGTTCTCAGCTCCCGATTCCAGAACATTATAGCCGATTTGAACGTTTTTTCAAGCGACCTATCCCCTGTCACGGGCGCTCTTTCCGTGGAATGCCCCGGCTTCACGCGAAATCTCCCCCTGCCCGCCGCTTGATTCTCCCGCTTGCGGGTGCCTATGTTTGTGTGAACGATTTGAACGATTCATTCGGCAAGACCAACCACAGCAGATGCACAGAGAAGGAGACAAGTCATGAAGGGCATTCACACCATCGCAGCCGTTCTGGTGATCGTCGGCGGACTCAACTGGGGGCTCGTCGCCCTCGCGGAGTTCGACCTGGTGGCCGCCATCGTGGGTCTGGGCTTCGGCGAGACCAACATCCTCAGCCGAATCGTCTACGCCCTCGTGGGCCTCTCGGCCGTCTTCGAGGCCGCCCACCTGATCGCCGCATCACGCCGCCACGAGCCCCACACGGCCGCGGCGTGAAGGCCAGGAGCACGAACCGATCTTCCGAGAACCTTCAAGGCGAGAGGAATCGAACCATGCAACACAAGACATCCAAAACACTTACGATCGCTGCCGCCGTGGCGCTTCTCGCCGCGGTGACCTACGCCGCCGCACCCGCCCTGGCCGGATGCGGGCCTGATGGGGCCTGTAGCTCCGCCAAGGGCGACCACCACGCCACCGCCGGGCCCGAGGGCAAGGCCGGTCCCACCGCCGCCTCGGACATCGTGGACACCGCCGTCGCGGCCGGGAAGTTCAACACCCTCGCCGCCGCCCTGAAGGCGGCCGGCCTGGTCGAGACGCTCAAGGGCGAGGGCCCGTTCACGGTTTTCGCCCCGACGGACGCGGCCTTCGCGAAGCTGCCCGAGGGCACGGTCGCGACGCTGCTGAAGCCGGAGAATCGCAAGAAGCTCACGTCGATCCTGACGTATCACGTCGTGCCCGGGCGGATCATGCTGGGCGCGCGGGCACTGAAGACCGTCGAGGGCCGGGCGGTCAACGTCGCCCCCGCGGCCGGTCAGACGGTCAACGGCGCGAAGGTAGTCGCCGCGAACGTGACGGCCTCCAACGGCGTGATCCACGTGATCGACAGTGTGCTGCTGCCCCCCGAGCCGAAGGCGGCCCGCGCCTCGACCGCCCGGGCGGCCGAGGGCCTGATCGAGCTGGCCATCGCCCGCGGCGTGCCGCTGTTCAACAACGGCAAGCCGGAGGCGTGCGCGGCGGTGTACGAAGTCGCCGCCCGGGGCCTGCTGACGATGCAGCCTTCGCCGCTGGCCGACCCGCACCGCGAGATGCTCACGTCGGCATTGAAGAAGGTCTCGTCCTCGCACGACGCCCGGGCGAACGCCTGGACGCTGCGCAGGGCGCTGGATCACGTGTACTCTCGCCTGTAGAGCCCGTTCGTGCGCCAGCAACGGGCTTGACCGAGGGCCCTTCGGGAGCCGCCCCACCACCGGGCCGGCCCCGGAGGGCCCCGGTGTTTGCGCCGGGCCCGGAGGGGGTCACCCCTGCGTCCCGTGGGCGGTTCGCTCGACGACCTCCCGCTGGAGGCGGGCGTCGAGGTTGCCGAAGTACTCCGAGTAGCCCCCCACCCGGACGATCAGGTTGCGGTGGCGCTCGGGATGGGCCAGGGCGTCGGCCAGCGTCGCCCGATCCACGAAGTTCACCTGGACCTGGCAGCCCCCCCGGGCGATGTACGTCCGCAGCAGGCCCTCCAGCACGCCGGCGCCCTCGGCGCCCCCGACGTGCGAAGCGCTGACGGTCAGGTTGAACGCGCACGCGGCCGTGATGTTCGCGTGGTCGATCGCCGCGACGGAGTGGATCAGCGCCGTCGGCCCGTGGCGGTCGCAGCCGCCGGTCGGGCCGACGCCGTTGCTGATCGGCTCGCCGCGGCGGCGCGCGTTGGGGGTCGCCCCCAGCGTCGCGCCCATGTCGATGTGCTGGGTGTAGCTGAACATGATCGTGCCGAAGAAGCCCGGCGGCTCGGCGTTGCGGGCCTCGGCGGCCTCGCGGTAGACGTCCATGATCCGCCGGGCGATCCCGTCGGCCTCCGGGTCGTCGTTGCCGTAGTACGTCACGCGGTTGGCGGCCATCTGGCGGAGGGCCTCGTGCCCGCGGTAGTCGTCGGCCAGCACGTCCCGCAGCTCGGCCAGCGAGCAGAGCTGCCAGTCGTAGACGAGTTTCTTGACGGCGACGAGGCTGTCGGCCCCGGTGGCCAGGCCGCGCCCGGACAGCGCCCGCAGCGCGGGCCAGCGCGCGCCGCCCTGGTACATATCCCGGCCGGTGTCCAGGCAGTCGTCGATCAGTGCCGACCCGTAGGGGTCGTAGTCCAGCCCGCGGCGGCGTTCCTCGATGCCCTCCATGCGGTCCTGGAGCTCGCGGACGCGGGCGCGGACGCGGGCGCAGTAGGCGTCGAAGAGCTGCTCGAACGTCTCGAACCGCTGGAGGTCCTCCTCGTCGAAGAGCTCCTCGACCAGCCGGCCCATCTCGACGGCCCCCACGCCGACCCACCGGGCCATGCAGCCCTGGGTCATGATCTCCACGCAGCCCATGTTGTAGTAGTCCCGCGCGGCCTCGGGGGTGTAGCCCAGGCGGATGCGGTTGGGCACCCAGGTGTCGTCGTTGAGCAGCATGGGGTGGCCCTGTCCGCACTGGATGGTCCGCACGGCCTCGTCCCAGAGCCAGTCGGGCGTGTCCTTCCCGACGCGGAGGGCGACGTTGGGGTACGGCTGGCGGGCGGCGCGGGTGACCTCCAGGCACAGGCGGGTCAGGTCGCTGGAGCCCTCGACGCCCTCGGGCGTCAGCCCGCCGAGGCAGACGCTCTGGACCACCCGCGAGTGCGGCTCGTTGGCCTTGAGCCACAGACAGCCCAGCAGCTCGCCCGCCCGGTCCCGGCTCAGCGTGCCCGCGGCCAGGTCCCGCTCGTACAGTTCGCCGAGGGCCTGGTCCAGCCTCGCGAACGACACCGCCGAGCCGCCCTGGAGGTTGGCGATGACGTTGAGCATCCAGACGAGCTGGACGCCCTGGCGGAAGGACCCCGGCGGCCCGGCGGCCAGGCCGCGGCAGAGGCGGGCCATCTCGGTCAGCTCGGCCGCCCGCTCGGCCGTCACGCTGGCGTGCTCGCGGTGGGCCAGGGCGGCGCCGGCGTAGCGCTCGGTAAACGCCAGCACGGCGTCCATCGCGATCACGACGGACTCGTAGAACAGCCGCGCCTCCTCGTCGGGCGGATCGGCGAGCCCCTCGGCGGCGCGGTCGCGAAGGGCGGGCAGGCCCACGCGGATCGCCTTGGCGAAGTTCAGGTCGAGGTGATTGAGGGCCTTCCAGGGCAGGTCCTCGACGATGCGGCGGTCCTCGCCGTAGTCGAACTGGAAGTGCTCCAGCAGGACGGCGTGCACCTCGCGGGCGGACAGCTCGCCGGAGCCGGCGTGGCGGTCGAGCATCTCGGCCTTGAGCCGCTCGAGCTGGTCGTTGGGGATGTTCGCGTCGTAGTAGTCGCGGAAGAACATGTTGCGGCAGTACGGCACGCGGGAGCGGCCTTCGCGCCGGTCGGCCAGGAAGCGGTCGATCACCTCGATCGCCTCGCGGCGGCGCTGCGGGAAGTCGGGCAGCCCCTCGGCCAGCGGCCAGGAGCCCTGGATCGACCCCAGCAGCAGCTCGTGCGGGTAGACCGGCGTGTCCACCCGGGCCAGAAGATCGGCGAAGGCCTTCGCCCGGCGGATGGGCAGCGGCTCGCCTTCGGTCCGCCTGAGCGACTCGGCCACGATGGAAAAGAACACCGTCCGCCGTATGCCGGCGCCGTTGAGGTCGTCGATCACCTCGCGGACCTTCTCGATGCGCTCGATCATGCTCACCGTCCTCGCCCGCCCCCCTCGCGGAGCGGGCTTGTCGCGACATGTCGATTATATCGTCCACAAACCGGGCGCGAAGTGAGGGGCGACAGCGACTTCCCAGCGACGGGATGTGCGCCGTATGCTGCCGGGCGCGTTCGCCAGTGCGGTTCCAGGGAGCAAGCGATGACAACGTGGATATCCGTCGCGGGCGCGGTGGCCCTTGCCGCATCGGCCGCCGGGCGAGGACAGGGCGTGGACCCCAACTACGCGGCCGTGCTGGCTGCCGAGGCCGAGCACCTCGGCGACGACGCGGCGCTGCTGATCCGCGGGGAGGACCTCGGGGCCATGCACTGCTCCGGCGACGCGCGCCGCCGCATCGTGCCCGTCGACGCCCGGCCGTTCGCGCGGGCCGTCCGCGTCGAGGTCGCCGAGGCCACCAAGCCGGCGTGGAAGATCTGCCTGACCTCGCCCTGGTCCGCCGGGGCGATCCGCAAGGGCGACGTGCTGTTCGGCACGTACCGGCTGCGGGGCGAGGCGGGCAACGAGGCCGGCGTCGGGCACGTGCAGGCGTACCTCCAGAAGCCCCGCGACGGCTGGGTCGGCCTTGTCGGCGCGAGCGTCCGCCCGGGGCCGACCTGGCGCCAGCGGTACTTCCACACGGTCGCCGAGCGCGACTTCCCCAAGGGCTCGGTGAACCTGGTGTTCCATCTCGGCGGCGTCGCGCAGACCGTCGAGGTCGGCGGGCTGGCCGTCTGGAACCTCGGCCCCCGCGCCCGCCCCGAGACGCTGCCCATCACCCGCGTGACCTACCGCGGTCGCCAGCCGGACGCCGCCTGGCGTGCAGCGGCGGCCGCGAGCATCGACAAGCACCGCAAGGCCGACCTCACCGTCGGCGTGATCGGCCCGGACGGCCGGGGCGTCCCCGGCGCGACGGTCCGGGCGAGGCTCACCCGCCACGCCTTCGGGTTCGGGACATTCGTGGAGATCCACACGCCGATCGTCGAGGATGGCCCCGACGCCAAGCGGTTCCGCGACGTGCTCACCGCCCACTTCAACCGCACCACCTGCGCGGTCTACCCCGCCGACGGCTGGGGCTGGCCGAACCCCGCCGTCCGACGAAAGAACCTGCAGACCATCCGCTGGGCGAAAAGCCACGGCTTCCAGGTCCGCGCGCACACGGTGCTCTGGCCCGGCCGGGGGCGCAGCCCCGGGGCATGGGCGAAGCTCTCCGGCGACGCCCTCCAGCGGCGGATCCTCGCCCACGTCGAGGAGGTCATGGGGCACATGGAGCGGCTGGGCGTCGACGAGGTGGACCTGGTCAACGAGGCCCGGGGCAACACCGACCACGAGAAGGCCCTCGGCCGCGACGCGATGGCGGCCTGGTTCAAGACGGCCAAGCGGGTCGCCCCGTCGGTGCGGATCGGCATCAACGAGTACGGGCTGCTCAGCGCCGGCGGGGTCATGCGGGGCAACCACGAGCATTACGAGTCGCTGATCCGGGAGCTGCGCCGCCGCGGGGCGCCGATCGAGGTCATCGGGATGCAGGCCCACATCTCCCGGGAGGTCACCGAGCTGGACCGCGTCCGGGCCGTGCTGGACCGCTTCGCGAAGCTCGGCCTGGCGATCCACGTCACCGAGCTGACCGTCGACACCCGCGACGAGCGCCTCCAGGCCGACTACCTCCGCGACCTGCTGACCGTACTGTTCGCCCATCCCGCCGTCGAGGCCGTCACGGTCTGGGGGTTCTGGCAGGGGAAGATCTGGCTGGCGGACTCGGCCCTGTGGCGGAAGGACTGGACGATCAAGCCCGCGGGGCGGGCGTGGGTGGACCTGGTCTCCAAGCGCTGGGCCACCGACGCGACGGCCGACGCCGACGCCGCCGGACGCGCCGTCGTGCGGGGCTTCCTCGGGGACTACACGGTCACCGTCCGGGCACCGGGGCATGCGCCCAGGCAGGTGCCGGCGTCCCTGGTCCGGGGCGGCGCGGAGGTCACTGTCCGCCTCGGCCCGGCGGCGATAGAATGAGTCGCCCGAACGACCCTCTGGAAGGAGAGCCAGCCATGGTGACCGCGTTCGTGATGATCAAGGCCCGGCGGGACCGCATCCAGGACGCCGCGCAGGAGATCCTCGACCTCGACGGCGTCGCGGAGGTCTACAGCGTCGCGGGGGACTACGACCTCGTGGCCGTCGCCCGCGTGCGGGAGAACGAGCAGATGGCCAGGCTCGTCACGGAAGACATGATCGCCATCGAGGGCCTGCTGGACACCAAGACGATGATCGCCTTCCGCCAGTACAGCCGCTACGACCTCGAGAGCATGTTCGAGCTGGGGATGAGCTAGCAGCCCGTTGAAGAAGTCGATTCGGCCTGCGAGCCTACCGGCGCAGCCAGGCGTCGGGGATGGGCTGCCTCCGGCCGGCGGGGCCGGTGACGTCCAGCGTGGGCGCCTCCCCGCGCCAGACGACCCACGGGCGCGGATACCCCCGCCAGTAGTCGATGCGCTGGCTCTCGATGTCCCGTGCCCGAGCGTCGGCGAAGACCACGGCGAAGCGGTGCGGGCCCTTGGCCAGGGGGATCGTCCACACCCCCCGACCGTGCCACCGCTGCCCGAGCCGCCACTCCTGGCCGTCCACGAAGACCCGCAGGTCGTAGCCCGGCTCGCAGCCGTTGACGACGTACTCCCGCGGCCCGTGGAACGTGTACAGGCCGCTCTCGGGCACGACAAGATAGCCGCTGTACCTCACCGCGAAGGGGCCGTCGGTCGCCCGCATGGACACGTCCAGCAGCTTCGCCGTCGTGCCGGACTTCGCGGCCGGCAGGCGGTCGGCCGAGCCGAACAGCCGGAACCACCGCCCCTCCATGTACTCCCACTCCAGCCCCGCCTCCGTCGCGCCGGTCTCAACGGCCCGGCGGGGGGACTCCTTGCGGAACCGCGCGTAGCTGATCTCGCTGACCTCGGTCCCGGCCGTCGAGAAGGGCACCGTCTCGGCGCCGGGGCGGAACGCGCGGGCCTGGATCGCGACGTCCTCGGTGACGCGAAGGGGGCGGCTGTACCGCGGCGACCGGGCCGTCGGCTCGGTGCCGTCCAGCGTGTAGCGGATCTCGACGCCGGGCGTCTCCGAGGCGATGGCCACCTCCACGGCGCCGGTGAAGACCTCCGTGGGGGGCGTGAAGCTCGGCGGGTCGATGGGCCGGCGAATGGGCGTCTCGACGACCTCGCCGCCGGCAGAGACGCCGAACTCCACGTCCGCGGCGCCGAGCGCGACCTCTCGCGAGCCCAGCCGGACGGATTTCGTCCCGACCGCCAGGCCTGCCCAGGACGTCTCGGCGTCCCGGACCGCGAGGGTCGCCCGCTCGGATGCGGGGGCCCCGCCGGGGCCGCCGAGCCGGGCCGGGACACGGAAGAGGACCCGGGCGCCGTCGGCCGTCGTCGCGTCAAAGCCGACCTCGCCGGGGGCCGAGGTCGGCCTGACCGCCGTGACCGTCGCCTTGGCCGCGGCGCTGCGCCGGGGCTCGAGAAGGCTGACGAGGACCGTCTCCCCGCGGGCACGCCACGCCGCCCGCAGGCGGGTTCGGCCCTTGGCGGGCTTGAGCTTCCCGTATGTCATTCCGGCCGGGCCGAAGTGGCGGACGGTCAACTGCGCTCCGCTCGGGCGGGTCAGCCGAATCGCGGGCGAGGCGTCCTCGGTGTCGACCTTCGCGTCCTTGTCCGTCGGCAGCATCAGGTAGCGGGCCTCGACGGCGTGGGGATCGTCGTCGGAGAATCGCACGCGATCGACGACGATGAACAGCCGCCGTCGGCGCAACTGGATGATCTGCCGGGTGGTGTGGCAGTCCTTGACGAGCGCATCGCCGGTCTTCAGGTGAGCCCGACGAGGTTCGCCCTTGTACTCCAGTTCCCACGTCTGGTACGCGCCGTGGAAGAAGCATTCCTGGTAGTCGAACCGCGGCGAGCAGTGGAAGCGGTTGGGCAGGGGCTTCTCGGGGGCCTCGACGAGGCGCTCGGTCTTCGAGCCGGGCTTCCAGCCGCGCGTCTCGAACGACTGGCACTGCATCTGCCCGTCGACGCGAAGCGGGCGGCTGAGCAACAGCGGCTGGCCGAAGTCCCAGTAGTGGAACTGCGTGTCCCAGAAGACGCTGCCGTACCAGTTCTCGCCGAGGGAGTCCATGAACCGGTCGTTGGCGCTGCCCCCGGGCGGCTGGCAGACCATCTCGATGAACGACGCGCCGGGCGACCAATCGCGCCGCAGGAAGTGAATGCCCGCGTAGGGCATGCAATCCGAGACGGTCTCCGGCGGGCCCTGGTAGCCGCCGGGCAGTCGGCGGAGGCTCTGTTCGTACGCCCGGCGGCGGTCGCTGCTCATGCCCGCCGGCGACCGGCCCCGGCCGTAGACGGTGTCGATGATCGCCCGAACCTCCGGCTCGCGGACGATCAGCCCGGCCAGCTCCTCGGCGCCGCGGGCGTCGATGTACTCCGAAAGGAACGGCCGGGGCCAGGCCTCCCCGCGCCTGCGGAGCAGCAGCATGCGAAGCTTGTCGAAACAGTACGTCTCCAGGTCCTTGCCGCTGCGGTGCTCGACGCCGTGGGGGGCGATGAACCGCACCACGTAGCGGGCGGTCGTGTGGTACTGGTGGAGGAACCATGCCTCCATTTGGGGCGTGAACCACTCGGGCTCGTCGCGCTTCATCTGGTAGTAGCGATAGGCGGGGGTCCCGAGCGGACAGGGGACGTGGCCGATGTCGGCGACCTCGATCATCGAGCCGTCGCGCGTCTGGGCGAGCGTCCAGAGGCGCTGGAAGTGGTCGACCATCTCCCGGTGCATCCGCCGGCCGACGACGAAATCCCGGAGCATCCGCGAGGCGACGTACGCCCCGCCCCAGATGTTGAACTGGTGGTTGAAGACGGTCTTCCTCGCCAGGCGCCAGTAGGCCGGGGCGGCCTCGATCAGCCAGAGCTCCAGGAGCCGCACGAGGGCCTCGGCGGGCAGGTCGTCGACGAACTCGGGACGCGCCCTCATCGCCGACCGCAGATCGCGCAGGGTCAGGTTGATGTCGTCCATCTGCCGCAGGGGGAAGTAGTCCCGACGGTCGCCCCCGTCGGCCCACCGCTGGAAGAAGAGCGAGCGCTCATCGACGATCTCCGCCCATCGCCGCAGGTACTTCGCCTCCCCCGTCGCCGTGTAGGCCATCAGCAGGCTTCGCGGGTGCGGCTGGTGCCAGGGGGCGCGGCTGGGGCTGAAGTCCAGCACCTCCCCGGGGCGCACCTGCCAGACCGCCTTGCCCTCACGATCCACGGTCCGGCAGGCCAGCAGGTCGCGGGCCTTCATCATCGCCCTCGACCGCGGATCGGCCGGGAAACGGTAGATTTGCCCGTGCGGGGCCAGCGTGTCGAGGTAGCTCAACCGGCCGAGAAAGACGCGCTTGAACGCGTCCAGCGCTTCGGCGGGCTTGCCGGCCGCCGCCAGCGCCTTGACCTTCGCCGCCGCGGGGGAGGCGTCGTCCAGTTCGAAGACGAGCCTCTCTGCCAGCCCGGCGAGCTGGGCCGGGGCATTGCGGCGGGCGAAGGCGGCCATGCGGGCCTCGGCCCCGGCGTCGCGCCGGACGGGTCGCGGCTCGACGCCGAGGACGGCGACGAGGAACTCGCCCATCGAGAACCAGCCCCGCGAGCCCTCGGGGATGACCCGCCCGGCGAACGGCCCGCCCGGCTTGTCGAGGTCCACCGCCATCACGCCCTTGGCGGCCCGGTATTGCGGGGTGTAGAGCGTGACGAGCCTGCAGAACACGACGTGCCGGTTCTCGTCCAGAACGGTCACGATCCGCCAGCCTTCCGGATCGTCGAACCACTTCTTGATCCCAGGGTTGTCCCACCGGGAGACGTGGAAGACCACGCGGTCCAGCGGCTGGGCCTTGCCGAGATCGAACTCCACGTGCGCGAAGCTGGTCTCGACGTCCGGCGACCGGATGCTGCCGCGCTGGGACGGATCGACCTTGCCGTCGGTCAGCGTCCGGCCCTGCCGGCCCTCGGGGGCCGGCCCGTAGAGCAGCCAGCCCCCCCCGCCGGTCAGCAGCTCCGGGCGCCCGCGCAGCAGGTTCCTGCCCTCACGGAAGACCTCCACCTCGGACAGCTCCATCGCGTAGGACATCGTGTCGATCCGCACGTACCGCCCCCGCACCGCCGCCGAGGCCGGCGCGGAAACCAGGACCGAGACCGCCATCGCCGCCGCCGTGAGAATGCGCACTGCCATAGGTCCCTTTCCGCCCTGTCCTGGAGGGCTGTCACGGGGGATTCGGTTCCGGGGGATTGGCGCAGACCGCCCGGCCGGGGTCAAGGGCCGTGTCGTGAGAGCCGCTGGCGGGCAGCCAGCCCCCGCAGAGGCCACTGCGGCGGGGCGCCGAGCGCCCGTGTACGGGCTGTCAGAAGGGGCCCAGCGTCTCCCACCCACACGGCAAGATACGGC